>NZ_JARYTG010000003.1:0-302639 GCF_029911945.1 Winogradskyella sp. SYSU M77433
AGGATGATTTTGATTGTTGTTCCATATGTTGACTAATTTTAAATGATTTTTTAGTCAACCTATTTCAGGACGATGCCTTTCTCAAATGTGTGGCAACGGTCTCGTATAACCGTCAGTTACGGGTTAATATGCGTTAATTTTCGGTTTGGCACTGACGTTAGCAATTCCGAGTGTATTCGGACGTAGTCGAATCCGCCGTAATTGCGGTTATAAATTGTTGGCAACTGGCTTTTCATTCAGTTAATTTATCAATTCGTTTGGCAAGAAAGTGAGTGAATTCCAAAACTTTTTTCGGAATATTTTCCGTCTCTTCAAAATCGTCCAGGTCAAAAATTTTTAAATCTCCGTTCTTTTTTATAAACTCCAGATAATATCCGCATCCATCCGTACAGTCAGGACACCCAAATCTTTCTTTGTCAGTTTTCCATTTATAAAGGGCTTCTGGAATTTTTTCCACAATCTCATTTGCAATTTTGAGTTTCTCTTCTTGGATTATATTAGTATTAAATTCAAGTCTAGATTCTAAATTAAAATAAGTATCTTCAAAATCCGCCGTAAGAGTAGGTTTGTTTTTGTTCATTATCAGGCGAAACATTGGCGCGCAATTTTCGTAACATTCTCCGCAATATCTTCCAAAAATGATTTGTCTATATTTTGATGTTTCCACTTCTAGGTTTTTATCAGATGTAGCTTTATTCAATTCAGAGTTTGATTCATTTCTACACGAAACAAAAGTTAAAATTAGAAGCAATATGTTCAATGCCTGTTTCATTTTTCAGCTTGTTGCTAACGGTCACGTATAACCGTCAGTTACGGGATTAAAGTTAATAATTTTCGGTTAAGAACTGGCGTTAGCAATTCCGAGTGGATTCGGACGTAGTCGAATCCGCCGTAATTGCGGTTATACATTGTTATATAGTATTATCACTCATTTTTACTAATTTGCTTTTAAACCCTTTATATATAAGGATTTGTTGTTTTTAGGTAATGCAAAATAATGCAATAAAATGCTACTAAAAGTTAGGTTTGTTGTACCTATTGTTGTACCTTCGTATTGCGTTGCACCCATTTGCACCGCCTATTAATCAGGGTTTTATGTCTTCAATCAAAGTAGTATTAAGAACAAACAAGATAGATAAAGCTGGACTTGCACCTCTTTATTTACGAGTAATCAAAAACAGAAAAACTAAATTCATTTCATTAAGTGTAAAATTACAGCCTAATGAATGGGATGAAGATAAACAAAAAGTCAAGAAGAATCATAAATCTTCAACAAGGTTAAACGCATACATTTCAAGAAAGATAGCAGATGCAGAAGGTGAGATTGCAGACCTTGAAAGAAGAAATCAATCTACATCAGCAAGAAGAATAAAAGAGGCCATTAAGGGCAAGCCCTTAATTAACTTTTTTGAGTTTGCTTATGATAGATGCGAGAAGTTAAAAGATACTGTAACGCTATCTACTTACAGAAGCTATAAAAACAACATAGAAAAATTTGAAAGGTTTATAGGGCATCGTGAAATAATGTTTGATGATATTACAGCTACTACCTTAAAAGAATATGCATCACATTGCAGTTCTAAATTAGGCAACAATAACACAACTATAAATTATGCGTTTAGAATCCTAAATTTAATGTTTAGGGAAGCAAAGAAAGAAGATTTAATATCCAACGAGCTTGTGCCATTTACCAAATTTAAAGTAAAGAAAAATAAGACTACAAAACGCTATTTAAACGAAGAACAGTTTGAAGCCTTTATCAATTTAGAAGTTCCACAACAGCACAAAGCACAGGTTATTAAAGATATGTTTATCTTTTCTGTTTTTTCTGGAGGGTTACGTTTTGGCGATGTTATCGAATTACAATGGAAGCATTACGATAGCAAAAATCACAGAATTACAAAGACGATAAGAAAAACGAAAAGACAGCATAGTATTAGAATAGGTCAAAAAGCGGTAGATATTTTAGAGAAATACAGAAACAAAGACCAAAAGCAAAACGATATAATTTTTCCTTTTGCTAAAGTTGATGAGTTATATTTTAAAGATAGAGAACACAGGAGTTTAATAACCAATAGAGCAATTTCATTGAGTAATATGTATTTGAGCAGAATGGGAGAAGAATTAGAATTGCCTTTTAATTTATCCTTTCATATTAGCCGACATACATTTGCAACAAGAGCATTAAATAATGGTATGAGAATAGAGCACGTATCTAAATTAATGGATCATTCCGATATAGGTATAACACAAGTGTACGCAAAAATTATTAGTAGTGAGTTGGATAATGCAGTAGATAAATACATCAATTAAAAAATATGAGTATGTATAGCAACTTTCAGTACGATGAACCTAAAGACGTTTTTATTGTAGAAGAATTAGAAAAACGTTTAGCAATAGAGGCAGTAGAATACAAACGTAAACTTGATGATGAATGGGAAAAATATACTTTTGACCCAATGTATTTTGATAACTTCATTTCTGGTGTCTTATATAATGAGTTTCTAAACTCACTATTTGAAAGAATCAAGCCATTAAACGACTTTGAAATTAATAAATACCTCACATTATCGGTAAATCAATTTAAAACCCATACACCAGAAAAAAGAGCAGAAGCATTTAAAAGACTATATCACGATACGTATTGGTTTCCAAATTATATGGAATACAAAGAAGAAACCTATTTATCTAAATACGCAATGCACGTTTGGAAGCATTATGCAAATCATTTTGATTTATTTAAAGAAGCTGCAACAAGTGCTTTAAACGATTTTAAAAGAGGTATTACATCTATCTCTAAAAAAACATCTAAAGAATTAAAGAAAGATTTCAATTCTCTTATTCCTCAAACTAACAAACAAGATTATATTTTGCAGTTACTTGAAGATTTAAGTATAACGCTAAATGGCACTAGCATTTTAACACCAAGAAAAAAAGGTGCATTGAGGGGAGTGATTGAAGCTTTAAGAGAAAAGATGATAATTCCTAATATTGGTTTGTCAACCTTATGCAATGTTTTTGCCGATAAAATAAATTTAGAATTGAAGTCAGAATTAGATGCGTCTACTACATCGGAAAAATATAAAAAGGAAGCATTACAGTACATTAAAAACAATCCAATACATTAAAATACATCTGTTATAAGGGTATTATAAGGGTGCCCCTATAGCTACCTATGTTAAGGGCAATATTGCGGTATAATTTTAAAAATATATCGTAATGGAAGCAATCATTTTAAGCACCCAACAGTACAAAGATTTAGTTAATCGTTTAGACGTTTTAAACAAGCAATTAGAGGAAAAACAAAAGAAACCTCAAGACACTTTTTTAGACAATCAAGAATTTCTTCAGCTAATGAATATTAGCAAACGCACCGCTCAAACTTGGAGAGATGAAGGCGTTATTTCATTTTCACAAATAGGCTCTAAAATCTATTATAGAATGAGTGACGTGCAAAAGTTATTAGACAATAACTATCGTAAAGCATTCTCAACAAAAAGAAATAATTACTAATCTAAATCTTTAAGTTATGAGCAATGCTGTACCATTAAATCCTCAATTTGAGAGTTTAGAAGAGCCTGAAACAATTATTAGGCATATTAATGGCTTAATAGAAACTAAAGAGGTGAAACACGCTAATATCTTATCGAAACTTTTAAAGCAATTTAATAAAGTTGACTTTGAGAAAATAGCAAACCCAAGTGTTCACGACAATTTTAAGCTTACAAATAAACATTATTCAATTATTTCAATTGATACTGTTTTAAATGTAGCTAAAAGTAATAATTGGGGTTTATGTAAAAATCATAGTTTCATTTATTTATACAACGGTTCTTATTGGAGTGAAATTGACAAAGAAGCTTTTCAGAAGTTTTTAGGTAAAGCAGCCGAAAAAATGGGTGTCCCTAAATTTTCTGCGAAATATTATAGATTCAAAAAGGAGTTATACGAACAATTTTTGGCAACAGCTTACCTGGAAGCTATACCACCATCAGCCGACAATGTTTTGATAAATTTAAAAAATGGAACATTTGAAATAAATGCAGAAGGTACACTAATAAGACCATTTAACCCTAATGACTTTATCACGTATCAATTACCTTTTGACTATAACCCAGATGCAGAAGCACCAATATTTAAAAACTATTTAAATGAAGTTTTACCGGATATAGAACGACAAAATGTATTAGCTGAATTTCTAGGTTTTCTTTTTATTAAACACAATAGCAATAGGCTCAAAGAAGAAAAAGCATTAATTCTTTATGGTGGCGGTGCAAATGGAAAATCTGTATTTTTTCAAGTTGTAAGTGCCTTACTTGGTGATGAAAATACGAGCAATTATTCATTACAAAGCCTAACAAATGAAAATGGTTATTTCAGAGCAAAAATAGCTAACAAATTAGTGAATTATGCATCGGAAATTAATGGTAAGTTAGAAAGTTCAATTTTCAAACAATTAGTTTCAGGCGAACCAGTAGAAGCTCGATTACCTTATGGCGAACCGTTCACTTTAAAACAATATGCCAAGTTAATATTCAATTGTAATGATCTACCAAAAGAGGTAGAACAAACAAACGCATATTTTAGACGATTTTTAATTATTCCTTTTGATGTTACCATTCCACCAGAAAAGCAAGATAAAAGCCTACACAATAAAATTATAGAAACAGAATTATCAGGTGTTTTTAATTGGGTTTTAGAAGGCTTAAATCGTTTGTTGGCACAAAAAGGCTTTTCAAAATGTACAGCAGCAGAAGAAGCAGTTGCAGATTATAAAACGCAATCGGATAGCGTTAAAATGTTTATTGATGAAAACGACTATACTATTTCCCCTAATGATTATACACTTATAAAAGACCTATACCCACATTACAGACAGTATTGTTCAGAAGATGGTTTTAAACCAGTAAGTAAAGTCAATTTTTCTAAAAGGCTAAAAAACTATAAAATAATAGTAGAACGTGTAACAGGTAATAAACTAGCAGCTTTTATTACAAAGGAAATTCCCTATTAAAAAAAGATGTTTAAAAGCAGTAATTAAAATAACTAAAGTAACAGTATGAGTTACTAAAGTTATTAAAGTTACCCTCTAGAGAAAACTTTTTATGAGCCAATACAGATACATTTTTGAAAAAGGTAGCAAAAAACATCGTTGTCCAGCTTGTCATAAAAAACGCTTTGTAAGATATGTTGAAATAGAAACACAACAATATTTACCTAATGAATATGGCAAATGTGATAGAGAGGTTAATTGTGGGTATCATTTAAACCCATATAAAAATGGATATGCAAGAGACAATAACAATGCAATAATACCACCCTATTACAACAACAAAGTTGCTGTAAAACCTAAACAAGTTTTTATTCCAAAAGAAGTGTTTTACAAAACAAGAACAGCTTATCAAGAAAACAATTTTATTCAAAATTTATTGAATAATATAACATACCCTTTTAATGCTGATGTTATTGAAAAAATTATAGCGCAATATCATTTAGGTACTGTAACAAAAGGGTATTGTAAAGGTGGAACGACATTTCCATTTATTGATATTGATAATAATGTAAGAGCAATACAGGTAAAAACCTTTAATAAGTCAAACCACACTATAAATACTAATTTTTTACACGCCATAATAGAAAAGCATTATAGCAACAATCTAAAAGAACTACCGAAATGGCTAAAAGAATACAACAACAACGATGCTAAAGTATCTTGCTTATTCGGAGAGCATCTTTTAAACAAATATCCATACAATCCCATAGCGTTAGTAGAAGCACCAAAAACAGCAATCTATGGTACATTGTATTTTGGTTTTCCTAACAATCCTAAAAATTTACTTTGGTTAGCGGTCTATAATTTAAGTAGTTTGAATCTTAAAAAATGTAAAGCTTTAAAAGGTAGAAAAGTTTTTCTCTTTCCAGATTTGTCTAAAGAAAGTAAAGCATATAATTTGTGGCATACTAAAGCCCAATTTATTCAATCAAAATTAGAAAACTCAACATTTATTGTTTCAAACTTATTAGAACAACTTGCACCTAGTCAAGACAGAGATCAAGGTAAAGATATAGCAGACTATCTAATAAAATTAAATTGGCAAGATTTCAGAGAGAAACCAATTTTTAAGCCTAAACAAAAAACTACTTTAAATCAACCGACAGTAGAACAGAAGTTAAAATCAGATTCAAAAACTAAAAAGGCTAAAGTTAAGGCTCAACCAATTGAAGCAATTAAAATAAATGATAATGTATTTAATACAACCTATGAAGATAAACAAGTCTTAAATTGGGATAAAGAGATAAAAGAGCTTGAAGATTTTTTTGACTCTATTACATTGCCTACAAGTCATGTAAAACTTAATAATTGTACGACGATTTTAGATGTTTCAAAATTTATTAATAGTCATCTTTCAACAATAAAGTCAAACAATGGTAATTTAATTTATAAACCCTATTTATCAAGGCTTCAAGAAATAAAATCCATATTGGAGAATTATTAGTTTTTAAATAAATAATCAATACTAAATCATATTAATTAAAAATATAACGCAATACATTATATAAATACAATGTAAATACTATATATTTATTGCTTCAAATCACAACCTTTTATGAACCGAATTAAAGAAGTTTTAGAAGAAAAGGGTATTAAACAGGTCTGGTTAGCAGATAAGTTAGGTAAAAGTTTTAATACTGTAAATGGTTATGTTCAAAACAGAAACCAACCTACACTTGAAGTCCTTTACGATATTGCTAAAATATTAAATGTAGATATAAAAGATTTGATTGTTTCTAATAAAGAAAACGATAACTAATGCCAACAGAAAGAGAACTACTTGCAGAAATTGAAGCTCTAAAAAAGAAATTAGAGATTTCAAATAATAGAATAAAAACAGAAAAATATGGTATTACTTGGTTAGATGTTCCAGAAGCTTTTGAAGAAGAATCTGAAAACCAATTACCAATTTTAACAGAGGTAAAAGAAAAAGCAATTAAAAATAACGATGGTAAACCTACTCATTTATTAATTGAAGGGGATAATTATCATTCTTTAACTTGTTTAAATTATACACACAAAAATAAAATTGACTTAATCTATATAGACCCACCTTATAACACAGGTTCTGATGGTTTTAGGTATAAAGATAAAAGAATTTTAGATAAATATCCAGATGGCACAGAAGTACCAAAAGACCACCCATTGAGGCATAGTTACTGGTTGTCGTTTATGAATAAAAGGTTAGAATTAGCACATAATCTTTTAAAAGATGATGGTACTATGTTTATTTCCATTAATGAGGTTGAATTTGCTGGTTTAAAATTGTTATGTGATAAAATTTTTCATCCTTCTAATTACCTAACAACATTTAATATAAAGGTAAGACACGAGGATAGAATTTTGAGAGGAGATAATGATTTTCACGAAACATCTGAATACTTATTGATGTATCGTAAATCAAATAAGTTCAAAACAATAAAGAGAGTTAAGGATAATACATCATTAAGTGCATATCAATATAAAGTAGTAGAGAAAATAGACAACCCAAATATTGCTAATATTGCAGGGAGAGAGGTACATATATTTAAAGCAGGCGAATATGAAATTGAAAGAGTTGAGCCTTCTACAGAAGCTCTAAAAGAATATAATATTCGAGGTTCTTTAATTACCCAGAGTGGTTCCGCATCTGAATATTATGAACTAAACTTAAGAAGTAGAAAAGAAAGTGATGGTTTAGGTACGTTGTATAAGGTAATTGATATGGGTACTCGAGGTGATGGTTTAGGTTATCGTTATATTCGCCAACCATTTGATACAACTGGTACTAATGGTTTTTATTATCAAGGTTTACCATTAAACAAAAAAGACACTAAACTTGTTCCTTATCCTAACTTCTATGATTTTGAAGAGATTTTTAATAATGTTGGTTATGAAGGTGGTATCAAGTTTACAAATGGTAAAAAACCAGTTGATTTTTTAAAGTTTGTTTTTAGTATTGGTACTCATAACAAAAATTCAATAATATTAGATTTTTTTGCAGGTAGCGGCTCAACAGGTCAAGCAGTACTAGAGCAAAATAATATAGATCAAGGTAAGCGTCAGGTAATTTTATGTACTAATAATGAAGCAAATATTGCTCACGAAGTCACCCACCCAAGACTTAATAATGTAATAAATGGTTATCAACAAACAAAAAACCAAAAAGACACTCTGTTCGAATTAACTTTAAATAAAGGGAATCTTGAAGATAACTCATCAATATTAGAAGCTATTGATAAATACACTAATGAACCCTATAAAAGTCAATATGATGATATAAAAGTAGAAGTTAAAAAGGGAAGGTTTATAATTAGTGGTTATACAAAAAAGCAAAACAAAATTACAGGGCTTGGTAATTCTTTAAAATATTACAAAACAGATTTTGTTGGTTCTAATAATATATTATCAGCAACAGATGATGATAAATCTTATTTAGCACATAAAGCAGGTTATTTACTTTCAATAGCTGAAAATACTTTAGAAGAAATAGAATTAAGTAAATGTTATCAATTATTTGAAAATGATAAAAAGATAACAGCCATATATTTTAAAGAAGAATTAACCGAAATGGAAACTTTTTTAGATAAGGTAGAAAGTATAAAAAAACCAATAGCACTATACTTATTTAGTTGGGGTAATAGAAGTGAGTTTGAGAGTTTATTTGACCATTTAGACCATATTACTATCAAAACAATACCACAACCAATTTTAGAGATTTACAAAAAGATATACAATATAGTAACTGTATGAGCAAATTCAGTCCTTTAGACTTTCAAAAGAAAGCAATAGATAAATTAACATTAAGTTTTATTAGGCTTTGGGAACAAACAGAACCTCAAAGACATTTAGTTTTTAAATCCCCAACAGGAAGTGGTAAAACATTTATGGTTTCAAATTTTATTCACGGCCTAAATGCGCTACCAAATTGGGATTATGACAAGGCTTTTATATGGATTACTTTTTCTGATGATTTAGCAATGCAGAGTAAAGATAAATTTCAGGAATATTTTGATTCTAATTTAGAAAATGGATTGCTTACAGTTAATGATTTTAAACAAGGTAAGTTTTATAAAAATGATATACTATTTATCAATTGGCAAAAGTTAGTTTCTACTAGTGCTGATAATAGAGTTTTAAGGAGACCAGATGATGAGGTTTTGTTAAAAGAACAGGGTTACTATTTTGAAGATTTAATAGAAAACACACATAAAGAAGGCAGAGAAATAATACTTATTGTAGATGAAAGCCACATAAGTAGTAGAACTGATTTAGCACAAAATATCATTGATATTATTAATCCAAAAGTTATACTAAATGTTTCTGCAACGCCTAAATATATTCCAAATAGGGATGAAGAAGATGAGGGTCTTGCAGGTTATGTAAGAGTTAATAGAAATGATGTCGTAGCAGAGGGATTAATCAAAGAAAAAATAGCAGTCCAAACAGAAGAGGATTTAAAAAAATACCCTAACAAAGATTTAGACGAATTATTACTGGAGTTAGCAATTGAAAGGCAATTAGAATTAAAACAAGAGTTTAAAGATTTAGGTAAAGATATCAACCCTTTAGTATTAATTCAATTACCAAATGATGATAGTAAATTAAAAGAGTCAGGTCAAAAAACAAAAGAACAAATTGTACTTGATTATCTCACTAAAAAGAAAATAGATGTTGAGCGTAAAGTTGCTTTGTGGTTTGATGGTAAACAAAAAAATATGGATTTCATTACTCATAATGAAAGTGATATTGATTTTATGTTGTTCAAACAAGCAGCAGGTACAGGTTGGGATTGTCCAAGAGCGCACGTTTTAGTAATGTTTAGGGAAATTAATTCAGCATCATTTTATACACAAACAATTGGTAGAATTTTAAGGATGCCAGAACCTAATGCTAAAGACGATTATAAGAACAGTCCTAATTTAAGAACTGGCTATCTATTTACTAATTACAAGCGTAATGATGTAGAAATTCCAGATCAAACACTAAAAAACAAACCTTTTATTTATACCTCTAAAAGAAAGGATAATATTGTAAATATAGAAGGTCTTTATTCAGATTTTGTATCAAGAGTTGATTATGGTGATTTAGGTCACGCAGTAAAATTTCAAATGTCATTTTTAAGTTCCTTTAATAATTTTTTTGATGTTGAGGAAAAAGACCATCCAATTAGTATTAGAGAAAAAATCGTAGCAAAAGGAGTAGATATAAACCCAACAGTTACTAATAAATTAATTGTTGATGCAGTATTTACAGATTATGATAAAATAAATCTTGACTATGCTAAAAAAGGGCACGAAGAAGATTACGAAATATCAAGAAATGATGTAGAAAAACTATTCAATTTATATTGCTATCAATTATTAACAGAGCAAACAGAAACAGAAGCAAAAGTATCTAACGTTGCTCGTTCTTGGTCGCCTTTAAAATCAGCCTTTAGAGTGTGGTTTAAGAGTATTTTTGACCAAGATAGTAATTTGTATTATCGTATATTAATTAATGATTTAAACAAAGAGCAATCAAGTATATTTCGTCAAGCATTAACCAAAACACTAAAAACATATTATCCTATTAAAAAGGCGTTTCTAGAAAAGCGAAAGACTGAAATAGAAAAACGAGAAGCACCTTTATTTGAAATTAGAGAAGAATACACCTTTACTGATGATTATGCAGAGTTAACAAAACATGAAGGAACTTCAGAATTAAGTGTAGTTCAACCTTTTTATTTAAAGAAACAATACAATGGTAGAGTAAACGAATTAAAGTTTTTAAACTATTTAGAACAACATAAAGATAAAATAGATTGGTGGTTTAAAAATGGCGATTCAGGTAAAGAATACTATTGCTTAAAATATTTTAATACAGGTAAAAAAGAAGAAGCATTATTTTACCCAGATTGGATAATTAAATTCAAAGATGGTAGAATAGGCATATTTGACACAAAGAGTGGTAATACAGCTCAAAACCCAGAAGGTAGAGCCGAAGGTTTAGCAAAAAAATTAATAGAACTGAATAAAGAAGGAGGTAATTATATAGGTGGTTTGGTTGTTTTAGAAAATAATCAATGGTACTACTTTAATAACGATACCTATTTAAAAGAATATTCAGAAGACAATCAAATAGATTTTGAATATGATTATACACCAGGCAAATTAAACAAGCATTGGAAATTGTTTTCTGAAATTTTTTAATTCATTATTATGTACGATTTTAAAGGGGCAAGATGGTATAAGTGCGATTTACATTTACATACAACTGTAAGCAAATGTTTTGATGATAAAAATGTAACACCAGAGCAGTGGGTTGCTAGAGCTATTGCGCAAGGTTTAGATTGTGTAGCTGTAACAGACCATAATTCGCCTTTAGGTATTAAAGCAATTCAAGAAGCAGCAAAAGAGAAAAACTTAACAGTTTTCCCTGGTGTGGAAATAACTTGCGATACATCAAAAATTCATTTATTGGTTTTGTTCGACCCATCAAAGGGTGAAGAGGAAGTGAAAAGTTTATTAAGTAAATGCGATATTGAGCATAATGTATATGGTGAAGAAAATGCAACAACGACTAAATCTGTTTTTGAAATTGCAGATATTGTTAAAGATAAATGTGATGCTTTAATAATTCCAGCTCATATAGATGAGTTTGCAGGTTTAAGTACTTTGAGTGCTCAAAATTTAGAAGATTTTTATAAACGAAGTGATATTAATGCGGTTCAAGTAGTACATAAAATCTTTGGTGATAATGAATTTACAAAAAATACCATTAAAGAAATTATTCCATATTTGAATGACTATTATAATAATCCAATACCTAAAATTGATGATGCTAAAGGTTATGATTGGTATAGGACAGTTGAGTATGCTAAAAATAAAGAGTTAGCAATTCTAACATTTTCAGACAATCCTCACGCACCCAAAAATTCTAAACACGGTTTATATGGTATTGGTACAAGATTTACTTATATCAAAATGGATGAAAAACCTACATTAGAAGGACTACGTCAAGCATTTCTTTTGCCTTCTCATAGGGTTGTTAATGATTTTAATGATACTGATAACATTATTAAAAAACCTGATTTTTGGATTAAGTCAGTTACGATTACTGATACTTCATTAACAGGCAAAGAACCTTTTAAAGTTGAATTTAACCCACAGCTAAATACAATTATAGGTGGTCGTGGTAGTGGTAAATCTAGTATTTTGAGATTTGTAAGAGGTGTTTTTAATCGAACAAAAAACCTCGAAAGTTTTACTGAATTAATATCAGAGCATAATAATTTTTATAAAAAAACAGAATTAAAAGGTGTTGATGAAATAGGTGTTTTCAATGATAATTCTACAATTGAAATCGAGTTTATTCGTAAAGATTTTTTATATAGAGTAAAGGCTTCAAATATTATAACTTCAACAAATCAATTTATGGAAATACATAGGTTAGATGATGATGTTTGGACAGAAATAAATGATGATGAATTTTTAAACTTTTTGGAATTTGAGCAATATTCACAGAAGCAAATATTTGAAATATCTAAAAACCCAAATGCTTTATTAGAAAGAATTGATATAAATGTTGAAGAAATAAATGAGCTGAAGGATAAACGTAAAGTAACAAAAGAAAATTATTTAAAATCTTGTAGTACAATAAGAGCATATCAAGTAAGGTTAAAATCAAGGCTCAAATTAAAAACTGATATTGAAGATTTAAGGAAGAAATTACAAACTCTAGATAAGGCAGGTATTAAAGACTTAATGGCTGAAAAAAAGGTTTTTGAAGAAGAGGAAAAATTACTTGATAATTATAAAAAACAAATTGAGGGTTTAATATCTCAATTAGAAGATTTTAAATCAAATTTTAATATAGATAAGGTAAGTTTTGATAGTATCTCTGTTGCTTACAAAGATGAAATAGATGGCTTATTATCAAACATAGATAATCAGGTAGTAAAACAGTACAAAGCATTTGAAAGCTTAATTAGTTCTTTAGAGCAGGTAAAATCAGATTTAGAAACTAAAATATCATCTTCTGTATGGAAAAAATCATATGTTAAGGCAATTTCTGATTATGATAAAAAGAAAAAAGAATTAGAAGATGAAGGTGTGGTAACTATAGATCAATACGAAGAAATATCAAAAGAGATAGAATCTAAAATATTAGAACTTGATGCGCTAGATATTATTAAAGAAAGTGAGCGTTTAGAAATGGAAAACCGTGATAAATATCAAGTTGAATTTATACAGTTATGTAAGGATATAACAGATAAGCGTAAAGCGTTTATTAAACAAAACATATCAGATAACAAAATTAGAGTAAAAATCAATCCTTTTAGAAATGAAGCCAATTTTGAACATCAAATTAGAAAGATAATTGGCAAAGAAACAAAGTTTGAGGATGATTTCAAGAAGTTAAAAGAAGCTTGTTTTAGAGGGCAAGTTGAGATTTTAATTAAAAATATAAAAAAGGAATTTCGTTCTAACTACTTTGACGATAAATTTGAATTAGTAGGTGGTCATTTTAAAAATGCTATTCGTAGCATATCAGATGCTAATATGGATGAGTTAGATTTGTTTATGCCTGAAGATGAAGTATTGGTAGAATATAAACCTGAAAATTCAAATGATTTTAAATCACTATCTACAGCATCAGCAGGTCAAAAGACTACAGCTATATTAACATTTTTATTGTCTTTTGGTTCTATTCCTTTGTTATTAGACCAGCCAGAAGATGATTTAGATAATCGTTTAGTATATGATTTGATTGTAGATAGGTTAAAATTAGCAAAAGATAATAGACAAATTATTGTTGTAACTCATAATGCTAATATTCCTGTAAATGGTGATGCAGAATATATAATTTCAATGGATTCAGAAAGTCGTTATACTTCAATTTTGCACTCTGGTACTGTTGAAAGAGATGAAATTAAAAGAGAAATTTGCGATGTTATGGAAGGTAGTGAAAAAGCCTTTAGGATGCGTTCTGAAAGGTATAAGGTAAGCTAATTCCCCACAAAATAAAACCCAGTTTTTTCGTACCTCAAAATCCTCTGTCTTTTATTTTGTTCCGCTCGCCAACGCACTTGTAGTTTTTGGTTGCCAACCCTCACACAGCACATTACTTGTTTTATTTAAACGTTTATATTTTAACAAATAGGTACAATAAAAAAGTAAAGAGCTGTTGCCAACGCTCACACCAAAAACTACCCAAAGCTATGTTTACATAATACAAGTTATAGTAGCAAACGGCACTTTTCAAAGGTTTGCTATCGCAGTATTAATGCATTTTGTAGCTATAACTGGTATTATGTAAAATATCCGCTATTCCAACGCTCAAATCCGAACATTAAACCACATTTTGAACATATATTTTACAATCGTATTTTTTAAAGTTAACTTCTTTTAACCTTATTAATTACTCATGTATTTTCAATATTACTATAGTGCAGTATAAAAAAAACCTAGAGCGTAAAACGTCTAGGTTATTTTAATCTTATTTTATAGTGCTCACATATAGCGGAATGTATAAACGGGCACTTTCGAGTACAAATATACAATTTTAATACCAATATTTATTATGTTAGTTATTATTTAACACTATAAGTCAAATTTGATTTTAGTATTAATAACGTCATGTACTAGATTATTTTCTTTTGCAGCAGTAAATAAATCCTTCAATTCTTGTTCTAACTCATTGGCTCTATTTTTAGAAACCTTGCTTAACATGAATAGCAATAATCTTATAGAAGCATTGAGGTTTGTATTATTATATGTCTTATTTCTATATTTCATATTAGGTATACGCATTATCCCATAAGGTTGTTCATAATCAAAAAGTACGCCATTATGTGAACAAATATTTCTAATATTTATTAATGCACTCAAATAGTTATTAAGCAATTTAATGTCTCTAAATCCATAAATTCCAGCTATTTTCTTTTTGAGTTCTTGGTTTTTTAAATTATTGTAGAAGTTAAATACTTGACCAAAGGTTAAAAACTCAAAAACTTTCCAAGCAGGTGCATAATCTTGATCAGGGTTATTAGCATGGTGCTTTGATAAAGTCTTACTGTTACTTTTTACCTTCTCGTATATTTGGTAAAATTCATCATAGTCTAGTTTATTAATTATTTTTGGTTCTACATACCATGTATTATTGTCGATATAATGGTTTGATGCCTCATATACTAATTGTGTCCTAAAATGTACCTCTATTCTATATATATATCTTAAAAGTTTCATCTTTAAGTCAAAATCAAAATAATAGAGTTTTACAATATCATCTAATGCTACATTTTCATTAAATTCATGTGTGTCTTTATCTTGGTAGTAGTACCAATAAAAACCTAATCTATAATAGCCTATATCTGATAATATTTCTTTTGCTTTTTCAATGTCTTCATTATTGTTTAAAACAAGTCCTCTTTTTACTAACCTGTTTATTTGTTGCTCAACTGTTGTAGCCTTATTTCCCATTTAATATTATAAATAATAGGTTTTGTTTTAAAAGTTCTAAAGATAAGTATTAGGATATTATTTTTTGGTTATTTTAGTTTATTTAGACCTCTTTGTATATTCAATTTTTTTTATTATGTATTAATTATGTCATTTTCGTAATAGTTTATATATTCCACGTTTTACCTTTCCACTTTTCCCCACCACCCAAATCAGCGGTTATAAAAAAATAGGTTTGTAAAGTGCAGTACTACGCCATAGCATATTACTTTTTATCGTACCTCAAAAAATCAATAAGCTATTGTCTAAAAGTCCTGTATAAGTAGCTTGTTTAAATGCTGTTTTATCAAACAACTATTTAAAACGCTACCCATACATACGCTTCATCCATCGCTCAGTACAGTACTAAAACCTATTTTTTTAAGTGTTAATTCCCCAGAAAAGTTATATTTATAGTATGAAACAAATAATTGAAGATTTATTTGATTTATTCTTTCCTCACGATTTAGATGTAAACGGTAATAAAATCGAAAATCCTGAAGGTGATGATTCTTTTGGTACTAAACTTTTCACAATCATTATGCTTGTTATAATAGTAATATTGGCAGGTATAACATTAAATTAATAAAAGATAGCAAATATATGTGGCTTCCTACATCCCACGCTTTAAGGCTATAAAGCTCAAGCCTACGGTTTTTTAAAAAACTTTTTATTACTACTACAAAACAGCTTTAGGCTTAAATTAGAGCAATTTCATTTTCAATAAAATTTTTCAAAAACTTTTTTAAAAAAAGCTTGACAGCCTTACCCACGCCACAAAGCTGAAGGCTTTCTTTTTTTAATTTTTTTCTTTTTCATTTTCAAAAAAAATATGTGTGAGCGTAGCGAACTTTTAATTGGATAGCTATGTCTTATTTTGAAATGAAAACCCACCTAATCGGAAGAACCTACTCGAACCCTCATTTTTTTATCCTAAACAAAGGACTTAACAGCGGAAAACCCCTCTCAAATCCTTGTCCTAACTGTTTTGTAGTAATCACAAAAACCGAAACAGAAAAAAACACGCTATTTCACTTATCTATGATGTTGCAAATAGGCGGTTTTTACGCTTATTATTTAAAAGGTAGTGTTATTCCGTTTATTTCTGTAGATGATTGCAGAAACACGCTTAAAAAAGGCTTCAAATCCTCTCATAATGTCAGCGACCAGATGCAAAAACACATCAAAGCGGTTGAGGTTATCAATAAAAAGGAAAAAGAGCTTCAAAATGTCATTGATAAAATGGCAGTTTTAAAGGTTGCATATATCCGTAATTGTTTCAAACTAATGCAAAGTAAAGAAGCCTAATGCAAAGGCATCAGACAAGCCTAAAACAGTAACAAAATGGCATAATTCTCGTTATATTAGTAACGAAAAGAAGGTTTAAAAGCAATGTCAAGTCCGTACCAAGTCCGAACGAATATTAATTTTAAATTGTTATAAAAATGGGAAAAATTCCACAGGGTATTTTAGGAAGCTTATCGGGTAAGGTAGGTAGTATTATTGGCGGTAGTTGGAAAGGTATTGACTACATAAGAATTAAGCCAGCAAGCGTGGCGAATCCACGTACAGAAGGACAGGTAAATCAGCGTAATAAGTTTACTATTACATTGGAGTATCTTCAAGCGACAAGCGATTTTATTAAAGTTGGATATAAGGCTTTTGCTGTTAAGAAAACAGAATTTAATGCTGCAATGTCTTATGTATTAAATAATGCAGTAGGAGGCATCGCACCTAACTTTACAATCGATTATTCTTTAGCTTTATTAAGTAGAGGTTCTTTGTCAAGTGTTTTAAATGGTTCAACCGATTTAGCAACACCAGGACAAGTAACTTTTGATTGGGATGATAACTCGGCAGAGGGTAATGCAAATGCAACCGATAAAGCGATGGTATTAGTTTACAATCCAAGTAAAAAAGAATCTGTATCAATTCTTGATGGTGCTGATAGAACTGTAGGTTCTCAAGTAATTACTATACCAAGTACCTATGCGGGAGATACTGTAGAGCTATTTATGGCATTTGTTTCTGCTGATGGTACACAAGTATCGAATAGTGTGTATTTAGGCTCTGGTACGGCAGCTTAATAACTTTAAGTTTAAATACATATTGAAAACCGTTTCTATTAATTTAGAAGCGGTTTTTTTATATCTTTAGATCACTTCAAATGATAGGTTAAAATGTTATACCTATGTTGTACCCTTTCTAAATTAATCTTTTAAAACCCTTTATTTATAGGGGTTATTTGAATTAATTAATATAATACATTGTTAGCTACAGTTTTTTATCAAAATCCAGAACTCAATTTTTCCGTTTTTCCAATTATAACATTCGATTCAGCTTTGCCTTTTGAAATTCCAAAGTAAATTGTTCCTACAGAATAAAACGCTTTCTTTCCATACCAAGTGACGCTAATATTTCCACTATTATCGTCTGAATCCACTTCGTCAAATTTTCCAAAAACTCTCATAAACGTTTCTCTTGTTTTATCTGAAAAACTCAGTGCATTTTGATAGAAATTATTACCTGTAAATACTTTGGTAATCATTATCATAACTAATGAGCTATTTTTGTCGAAATATAGAATAATTGCATCATATTCATAATCAAAAACTTTATATAAATCGCTATCATATGGTCTGTAACGATAAGCTTTTAATCCATCATCCAAGTTTTGAAATAGTTCTAAATTGCTGAAAGAACTTTTTTGAGTTCCAAGTTTTATTGTTTTGAATCCATTTTTTTCATCAATAAGGCTTTTCTGTGAGTAAACAGAATTTGAAATCGTAATTAATAAAATCAGGTAAATAATTTTCTTCATAATGTTTGGTTTAAATTGTAGCTAACGTTAAAGGCTATGTACAGTATTAGCGACGGTGTGAACCAGAAATGCGCAGCATTTTAACACCGCACCGCTTTATCACAATGGACATGCTACTATTGTATATAGCCCTTGTTAAGTGTAGTAAATATAGTGCAATTATTTCAAAGCCGTAAAATGGCTGGTGCGCTTATTTACGCAGTCACGATTCGAGCATAATTTAGTCTCACAGTTTGGTTTGCACCGCCTTTAAATCATGCAATATGTACAGGTATATGTTGTCGTTATTTAAAGGCAAAGTCGCTTGTAGAATTAAAAAAAAGTGCCGAAGCCTTGATTTTCTCAAAAAAATCCACGACCTTCTACCAAGTTTTTAATACGAAACCTCGTATTTGATAGTGTAACTCTCACACGATTTATCGATAAAACTTGAAGCTCTGGTTCAACCAGAGTTCAACCACTTTTTTTCCTTCTTCTTGAAACGACTTTTGCTAACAAAACTTTGACCAATTTTCGAAGAAGTTATTGCACTTAACGGTTTTGTGTATGGCTCGTTGCGGAAAATCAGCTATGATTTTCCGCCGTAACCGAAAGATAGCAAATTGCAATGAATTCCGATTAGGAATTCAGCCGCAATGAGCTATACACGTTGTTGTGCTTTCGTTATTTATTCATTTAAGTCATAGTCTTTGTAAGAGTATTCTATGATTTGATTAACATTTTCTTTAAGACTCTTTAAACGCATATTGAAGTTCACAATATTATAAAGGTAGTCATCTATTATATTTTCAAACTCAATGTCATAAAAAATCAGATACTTGTCAATTTCTATAGTGGAAGATTCTTTCCATTGAAGTACGCCATAGGCATCTATATTCTTTAGAGGATATCGTTTCATCAAATACTTGAGTAAATATTCATCTTTTTCAGAAACATTTTTTCCAGTAAAGGCAATCCTATTTCTTTTTTGCGTCCATTCTACGATTAACTTTTTTAAAGAATCGTTTTTAATTTTTTGAAGCTTATTGGATTGTAATATTTCTAAAATAGAATTTTCAGTAACCTCGAGATTTCCATTTTCAAAAATATCAAATAGAAGTTTGTCTGTGTTTTCATTCGTAAGCAATTCGCGCTCCAAATTCATTAGATTAATTAGGCGTTTCGCAGTTTCTATTACACTATCATTTGCTTTTATAGCTTTAGATATTATTTGCTCATTAATGGTAAACTCCGCATGTAAATTTTCTAAAGATTTTTGTAATTCTTGATTGTCAACCCTGTTTGTATTCCAATTATTGACTTGAAGTGCAATTAAAATTCCAATCACTACAAGTATAATTTCACCAATGGCATATTTAAAGTACTTTCCGGTTTTACCTTTTGAAAGTAAATCTTGTCTTCTTTTTCTAAAGAATTTTATCATTGGTTAGCGGTTGGTTTTAATGAAGCACAACACGTAAATAAGTCTGTATTTACGTCTTTTTTTTGCTAATATATAATTTAATGCAATAGCTTCACAATCAAAATGATAATTAATTTTTAGTGTCATGCATTTTGTATAACATTTTTACTATTTTTATACGAGTTGTTATACAAAATGCACGTATGTGCTTTAGACACTATACATCTTTAAAATCATCAAAAAAAAAATCTTGCCATAAGCAAGATTTTTTCTCTCTAAACAAACTAACTAAGTTATAAACTTTAGTAAACTAGTATTTTAATTCTTCTAAGAACTCATTAATTTTAGACTTAGACTCTCCAGTTTTCTTTTGTATTCTACCTAAGAGCTCATCTTCTTTACCTTCCTTATAATCAAGATCATCATCAGTAAGATCACCCCATTTTTGTTTCAATTTTCCTTTAGCAATATTCCAATTGCCCTCTGCTTTATCTTGCCATGGTTTAGACATAATTCTATAATTTTTAGTTTTTATTGCAAACCTCTCTGATTTGCTATACCATAAAATTACAAGAGCCACACATCAAAAATTGCCGTAATCAATCTATAAGTTAATGCTATCAATAAAACCACGTTAAATAAAACATAAAAAAGAATCCTATCCTTACAAATACATATTAATACAAAAGCCTAACCTCCACCCTATCATACCCATGTCTATCCCGTAGTTATCCCGAGCCTAAGCCGAGGCTCATCCGACGTTACTATAGATTTTTCTTACACAACCAATCCAATAAACAATTACAAATTAGCATTCTAATTAAATAAGGAAACAATTGTAGCATATAAGTCAAAGCACCTTAGCCTATCATCATAACTTTGAAATAACAGATTAAAACAGCAAAAGATTATGGCAGATACAAGTATAAATAAACAACAAGTAATATTTCAATACCACGATGTTAGTGCAAGTGAAGCCATAGAAAGCTTTACAAAAGACAAACTAGAAAATGTTTTCTCACGCTTCGAGTTTGTTACACGAGCAGATGTATTCTTTAAAACAGAAAACACATCCTCAGACGAAACAGGAAAAATATCTGGCATTCGCTTAAGCGCACCAGGTCCTCGCCTATTTGCAGAATCATCTAAAGACGATTTTCAAGCAGCAGTTTCAGAAAGTGTAAAAGAACTATTAAAACAGTTAGAAAAGAGAAAGCAAACAATGAAAACACATTAATTATGGGAATATTTAGCGAAGACGAAAGAGAAATCACCTGTGTTTACAACGGTGAAAATTATACAGACGAACAGACATTAGCATATCTAAAAGCATCAGAAAAAAGCCTTTTAGACATCGATATAACCAAGACGAAAGTCACAGGAACCCAATGGGCAGACTTAGCAAGTCGCTTAAATAAAAGCATCAACAGCCTACTAAACGAGCAAGAAGTTGAAGGCGACCTAAGTGCATTCAACGAAAATGATTGCATTACCTTATTAAGAGAAGAACCTAAAGTTCTTAACGGTGCAATTGTTTTTACTGCTGATAAAGCTAAGCAAGTAAAAAATCCGTCTACGGTATTAGAATTTATTGAAACAGATTCAGAAGGCATACCAAAGCCTTACTGAAACTATTTTTTGATTGGTTGATTTGGTAGTAAAGTCTTATTCATGAAAATGAATAGGGCTTTACTCATTTATTGAACCATTACAAAACACAAAAGCTCTTGATAATTTCAAGAGCTTTTATGAGTTTTTAGAGAATATGTCTTTTGAATGTTTCTTTTTAGCGACCTCTATTGAGGTCAATTACTTTATGTTTCATTCAAAAATCATGATATAAACTTACCTTTAATCTAGAATATAAAAAACAACATTATTAACCTATTGTTTTATTATATTACCAAACAAGCATTGTTTATAACGAGGGTTATTGTAATTGGGTTAATTAATAATTTTTATACTATATAATTAAGAAGCACTTAATACTATATTATGTTGTGCAACAAGTAATCCATCTTTGTTTTCTAACTTCAAAATTCTATTTGGATCACCTTTCTTAGAAATACGCTTTCTGCAACTTTTAGTTAATAACGGATCTTCATCAAATAAAAATGTATCAATAGCATATACATCTTTAGAAGGCTCCTTTACTAAAGGATATATTTGTTGTAGTTGATTATAACGTCTGTCATTACCTGGAACAAATGTATAGAACGTGTATCTTCCTTCTTCATCTGTCTTTACCCAACTTCTATGGAACACATAGCGCTCATCACCTTCTTTTCTTAAATCAAAGTTTCCATTTTCGTCAGCTTGTTCAATATATATTATAACATCTTTAGCTGGAGTTACTCCGTCACTTTGGTACACAACACCTGTTAACTTTAATTTATTAGTTTGAGATCTGTAATCAGGAATAGTGTCACTGTTACTTAATTGTGCCTCTGCTCTATCAAACAATGGGCTCGTAGCTGCATCAAAGTCTTGAGCTAAAAGCGTATTAACAAATAAAAAGAAACACAGAATACTAAAATTACGAATTAGATTTTTCATAGGGCTATACATTTTAGATATGTCAAATTTCTACTATTAAAATCGTAATCCATTAAAAATCATATCAATGCTATTTATTTCCGACTAAATGAAAAAGGATTCAAAAAATTCCGATGAAATGCTACCTTTTTAAAATTTTTCACACAAAATAAATCTCAAAATAAGACTGAAATAATGCCCTAAAAACCGAGTTAAAAGACATGTGTTTTTTATCGGATAATTTTACTTTTCGTCCTTAAAAAGTGTATTTCATCCATAAAATCTGCATTTCATGTGTGTTTTTTTTCAAAAAAAATGTCAAAAAAAGTTGATTTATTTAATAATTTGTATAGATTTGCTTCACTAAGAATAAATAAAAGCCCTAAAATGAAAACAAAACTTACTTTATTCAGTATCCTTTTTTTCTTGATGATTGGTACTAGCTTTGCCCAAAAAAAGGATAAATCGCCAAGTATTATTAGTGGTAAAGTAAATATTTCAAAATATCATAGCCGTGAAGATTTGGAAAAACTTCCAAAAGGCGATCTACTAACATTATACATAGAGCGTATTGAAGTAATTGTTAATATTTTACCAAATATTGCTTTCGCAACAAAGCCAGGAGTTACTATGGCTTCTTTAGGTATACCAGAAACAAAAGATAACACTAAGGCTTTAGAAGAAAATATTGAAGCTTCTGAGACTTATTTTGATAAAGCGATAGAGTTTCAAAAGAAGATTTTACCTTATTCTGACACAACAGATTTAATTGCTGCTATTTTGTTCTACGAATCAACTTTAAAAGCACTACATACTTACGAAGATTTTAAAAGAGATTAACTCAAATTATCTCAACATATACTTAAAAACCCAAGCCTTTTTGCTTGGGTTTTTTTATTCATTTCAAACTTAAAATTTACACACTTAACTGATAATAGTATTTTATTAATCGATAAAAAGAATTTTTTTGTAAGAATTTTAAGTTTTTTTATATTAATACATGTATTTCATCGATAAATTTTGTGTTTCATAGGTATTGTTTTTATGTTTGGTCTAATAGTTTAAAACGCCCTTTAATCTAATAATGAATTTGACTACTATGAAAAAAATTACTTTAACTAAAATTCTTTTATTATTTGTGTTTTGTGGAAGCTTTGCACAACAGGAAAAAGGAATTACCGGTTACAACAATTGGCTAAACTCTTGGACAGATTTTAAGCCTAATCAAACAGAATATGGTGAGCCTACTCAGATATTGAGTGGTGATATCACTGAGAATACAACGTTAACAAAAAGAAACACCTACCTTCTACTGGGTGAAGTTTACGTTACTAACGAAGCAACTCTTACAATTGAGCCTGGAACAGTAATCCTTGGTGATTTTAAAACCAAAGGTTCTCTTATTATAAGTAGAGGTTCAAAAATCATTGCAGATGGAACTGCTACTGACCCTATAGTGTTTACTTCTAATAAAAGTGATAAGAAACAAGGTGATTGGGGAGGTATTTTCCTTCTAGGAAATGCTCCAATAAATATTTTCGGAGGAATATCTTCTTTAAATTATGGATTAAAACCTTCGTCAACTGAAAACATAAGCTACGGTGGTGACGATGCTTACAGTAACTCTGGTGTATTAAAACATGTTAGAATTGAATATGCTGGAAAACGAACTGTTGGTCACGAAGACTTTAGTGGTATTACTTTCGCTGGTGTAGGTATAAAAACATCAATATTTAATGTTATGGTAAGCTACTCACAAGGAAATTCCTTCAATGTTCTTGGTGGTGAAGTGTTACTAGAGCAAGCAGTATCTTTTAGATCTAGTAAAAATGATTTTAAATTTAATCACGGAGCACAAGCTAATATTTATAATTCTTTAGCAGTTAGATCTCCTTACATTTCTAGTCCTGATGGCTCTAAATGTTTACACGTTAGTTCTTATAACATTAAGGAAGATGCTGATGCTTCAAAAAAAGAAACTCTTGTTAAAGCAGAAAACTTAACGCTTATGAATGTGAGCAACGATATTAAATACGATATAAGTGTTGGTCTTGTTCAAGAAGCTATTTATGTTGGTCCTGATGTATCTTTCTCAATTGATAAAAGTGTAATTTCTGGATTTAATCCAGCTGTAATCTTAGATGAAAGAATTGCTATCAATAACGATAACCTAGCCAAAATACAGTTTACAAATACGTACTTCAATAACTGTAAAGGAAACATTTTCAAAAAAGGACAAACCAATAACGACGACTTAGAAAGTTGGTATGGTAGTAGAGCTTTTGATAATGTATATTCAAAAGGTCCTGATTCTGAAACATTCATCGACTCTGACAATAGTAGAAAACCAGACTTTAGATTAAAAGTAAATGGTATCATTGCTTCTAATGATAACTTTGACGATGAAGATTAGAAAAAAACTCTCATTTTCCTACTAAGAGAGCAAATGAGATTCATAGCAATTCAAATTAAATTTTTAATATGAATTGCTATGAATCATAAAAGAAATCCTTTAAGCTTATAAGCCTAGAAAACTACAATCCCAAAAAAATGTCCCAACCTATTAACCTAAACAAACTTATAGTTGTTCTGTGTGTTCTTGTTTCAATTTTATCTGAACAAGTAACAGCTCAGATAGTAATTGGTTCTCCTAATTTAGGGTTTAGTCAGGCATGTGCAAGTGAATCTTTCAACACCTATAACACTACATTTGTATTTTCACCAGAAAATGGGATAGACAGTTCTAATCAATTTATAATTGAAATGTCTAATCCTGATGGAGATTTTTCTGAGGCAGTAACTATTTACACATCTAACGCAGGCGAGGTAACAACGTCGCCAGCAACTTTAACGTTTTCTATACCAGAAACCACTGCAGGAGAAAATTATAGAATACGTATAAAAAGTACATCACCAGTAGCAACAAGTTCTGGTTCAACTTCTTTTGCAGCTTATTATAAACTTCAGGATTCACCTTTTACAATCAATAATTTAGTATCCACAGGAGCATTTTGTACAGGCGGTAGTTATCTGCTTACAATAGACAATCCTGGTACTGGATCTAATGATTCTCCTTTAAACTATCCTTCATTAACCTTTAACTGGTTCAGAGAAACTGGACCAACAACTTCTGTATTTGTAGCTGAAGGGCCTACTCTAGCGGTAAGTGAAGAAGGCACTTATTTTGTTGAAACTAATTACGGTACATGTACGTCAAATTCATTTTCTAACCGTGTTACAATTAGTGAAGCAACCTCTGGAGAGGCTAACGCTACTATTGCTTCTAGCTTAGGTAATCCTTTTTGTCCTGAGCAAGGTCTTACAACTTTGAGTACTATTGGTGGTAACAGCTATCAATGGTACAAAGACGGAGCTATAATTCCTGATGCTATAAGCCAAATGTACCAAACAAGTGAGTCTGGGACTTATTCAGTTCAAGTAGATTTAGGTGATTGTTCTGCTTCTGGCTCTATTGATTTGGTCAGCGAATTATTTGAAAGTTCTATAAATGTTCCTGAAATCAATGAAATGTTTGAAGACGAAACTCTTTTTGTTGAAGTCACTTCTACAGCTACAGCTCCTATCTATGAGTGGTATTTAGAAGGTTCATTAATACCAAGTGCTACAGAAGCTACTTATGAAGCTACAGATTTTGGAACATATTCAGTGGTTATAACAGAGACTGTAGGTTGTGAAGCTTCAGTTGAATATGAATTTATAATTGAAGAGGCTTTAGACTTATTCCCAGATGTAGAAAAAATACCTAATATGATAAGTCCTAATGGAGATACTATTAATGATACTTGGGTGATTCCGCAGCAATATGTAAGTGGAACAGACACTGAGGTTATTATTATGACCAACCAAGGAAAAATTGTATTGCAAACCAATGATTATCAAAATAACTGGCCAGAAAACGATTTGAATTTAACCAGTGTTAATCAAGTTTACTACTATATAATAACAACATCAAACAATCAAACTAAAAAAGGCTCAATAACTGTAGTAAAGTGATATGAAAGAATATTTATTAGTCATATTATTATGTATCTGTTTCTCGCAACTTTTGCAAGCGCAAGAAGATGACGGAGTAGTTGCGTTTAATTTACCTACAAGAAATTCTTTAACCTTCAATCGCTTTGCTATAAACCCAACATTTAGTTTTGTTAGAGAACAAACAAAATATATCACAGTATACAACAAAAGAGAATGGGTACAATTTGAAGATGCACCACTCACCTACCTTGCTGCCTATTCTGGTAGATTTAGTGAAAACATAGGTGCTGGTGCAAGTGTTTTTCAGCAAAACTATGGTGTACTTACAACTTTTGGTGGAGTATTAAACTTTGCTTACAACGCAAGATTAGGACGCGATAACAATCTTACTTTTGGTCTTAATGTTGGTGCTTACAGTAGTGGTGTTAACACTTCTAATGTAGTTACAAACTTTGCAGATCCAGCATTAGAAAATGTACCTTCAAATTTTTTGCTAACTATTAATCCTGGTATCAATTTCGGTACTGAGTTTTTAGATTTTGGGGTTTCTGTAAGCAACCTCGCGCTGTATAATCTTAACACTTCAGAACTTATTCAAGATAATCCACAACAAGGCTTACAAGCACATATGCTTTATACGGGTTATATGGATAGTAGAGGTTTTTTTGATGAAAGTAAGTTTTCTGGTATGATAAAATCAGAATTTCAAAAAGATGAAACTATTATCTCTGGTATAGCAATGCTTACAGTTCCTAAAGGAATTTGGGGACAAGTAGGTTATAATACTTTATATGGTGTTTCAGGTGGTTTAGGGTTGAATATTACTGAACAGATTGCAATTGAATACAACTATGAGACACCTATTGGTGGTGATTTAGGTGAATTTGGTCCTTCACACGAAATCACTTTGGCCTACCGATTCAAAAATGATAACTATTACAATTATGGTAATGATGATGAAGTGACTGGTATTTTTTCAAATGGAAACAAGAAAAGAAGACGTCGTGTAGTTAAGTCTTCTAATACAAAATCTCGAAATACAAATTTACTTGGTGGGACTTCTAAACCTAAAGCTGAAGAAGATGCTGAAGCTAAGAAGTTGGCTGAGCAAAAAGTAAAAGAAGAGGCAGAAGCAAAACGAATAGCTGAACAAAAGGCTAAAGAAGAAGCTGATAAACAAGCCAAACTATTAGCGGAACAAAAAGCAAAAGAAGAGGCTGAAGCCAAGAAATTAGCTGAGCAACAAGCGAAGGAAGAAGAAGAAAAAGCTAAAGCTATTGCTGAAACTAGAGCTAAAATTTTAGCTGAGCAAAAAGCTAAAGAGGAAGCTGATGAAAAAGCTAGATTATTGGCTGAACAGAAGGCTAAAGAAGAAGCCGAAGAACAAGCTAAACTATTAGCAGAACAAAAAGCTAAAGAGGAAGCTGAAGAACAAGCTAGATTATTAGCAGAACAAAAGGCTAAAGAGGAAGCTGAGGAACAAGCTAGACTATTGGCAGAACAAAAAGCTAAAGAAGAAGCTGAAGAACAAGCTAGATTATTAGCTGAACAAAAGGCTAAAGAGGAAGCTGAAGAACAAGCTAGACTATTGGCAGAACAAAAAGCTAAAGAAGAAGCCGAAGAACAAGCTAAATTATTAGCAGAACAAAAGGCTAAAGAGGAAGCTGAGAAACTAACTAATGAAGAGTTAGTTACTAAACCTACTGATGATTTAGGCAAATCTATGCAAGCCATAGCTAAATCTACAGAAGCTTCTAAAGAGCAACAAAATGATTTAATGGATAGATATAATGATATTATTAACATTAAAGACGAAGACCTTAAGGCGCTTAAAGAAGAGAATGATTTAAGTGATCAAGGTATTAAAGTTCAACCTAGACCTTTCAAAAGTGTTACAGCTGAGAATAATGAGCTTAATGCAATCAAGTCTGAATTAGACAAAATTATTGAAGAACGTAACAAAGAAATTAAAGATTTAGAAGAGCTTTATGACGAACGTATTGCTAATACAGAATTGGACGAAGTCAACCTATTCTACAAGAAAAAAATAGATCGTTTAAAAGATGAACAGTTAAAAGCTATAAAAACAAGATCTCAACTTGAAACTAAACTTGAAGAAATTAGAGTTGCGACAGAGTTTGAAAAGAGACGTAGAATAAAACGTGCAGCTTTTGACAATGAAGAAGATAGATACGCTCAAGACAGAGCTGCGTTAGAAAGAATAAAACGCACAACAGAAACAAAAGAAACACCATATACTGCTGAAGATTTTGATTATGGTGAAGAACTTGGAAATAATATAAAAATACTTAAAAACATTAAAAATGTAGAAAGTGGTTACTACCTTATAATTGCTGTGCATAGCAACCCTCAAAAACGAAACGAGTTTGTTACTAAAGTTGTAGAGTCCGGAAGATCTGATGTTGACTTCTTCCATGATGTTGCAACAAGTAAATACTATATCTATTATGAAAAATATGATAGTATACAAAGTGCAAACAATGCATTAAAATCAAAAGGAAATAGACCATACAATGGAAAAATGTCGATAGTGAAGATTGAAAATTAAATAGAAGTTAAGCGCTCTTCACTTCTTTAAGCCCCAAAGAAGAAGTGAGGATTTAAAAATAGATAATCATGAAAAAACCTACTTTTTCTAGAATTACAATAGTTGTAGTAATACTATTATTGGGACAACTAACTTTTGCACAAAACCTCGTACCGTTTTCTCCGAGATTTGATGAAGCATTAAAAGGAGACATCCTTTTAATCGGAAACAGCAATGTGGGCTTGCACCCTACCAATCCTTACAATGGAAATGCCACAAACGACTGGACTAACGCAGCAGTACATGTAGATATTGACGGAGATCCAAGTACCTTCAATTCCAGTAGTGCCGATTTAGATGTACCAAGTGATAATGGCTGTTATCAAATCGTATATGCTGGTTTATATTGGAGTTCAGTAGTCGATGGTGACTCACCTATTTCAGATGTTAAATTTAAAGTTCCTGGAGGATCTTATGTCGATATAACTGGTACAGAAATATACTATCAAAATGCTCCTAATGATTATCAGTCTAACACATTTGCATATTATCACGATGTAACTGATATGCTAACAGCACTACCTGATCCTGAAGGAACATATACAGTTGCAAACATATCTTCATTAGTTGGTCCAAGACCAAATTCCGAAGGTTTATCCGCTGGTTGGTCTTTATTTATTGTATATGAAGACCCTTTAATGCCTGCACAATACATTACTTCGTTTGATGGTTTTACAAAGATTACAAGTGTTATTAATGAAACTTTTCCTGTGAGTGGTTTTAACACTATTCCTGTAGGCCCTGTACGTGCTAAATTTGCATTTAGTACTATTGAAGGTGATAGAAGCTATACTGGTGATTATTTAAGGTTAAACGGAACAACAATTAGCGCAACTAATAATGCAGGAACAGTAATAAGACCAGGAAACAACTTCTTTAATAGTTCGGTTTCTGATATTGATCCAGCTACCAATACACCTGAATTATTCACAGATCGAAACCCAAGTAGTACAAACACACTTGGTTTTGATGCTGGTATAATAAACATTCCAAACCCAGGAAATACACTTATTGCTAATAATGCCACGAGTGCTAATATAAGCTTAGGTAGTAACCTTGATATCTACTATTACTATTTCAGTGCTTTCGCTATTGAAATTATAGCACCTAATATTGTACTTACTAAAATAGTTGAAGATGATGCTGGTAATGATATTGGTGGTCAACTCGTTGGACTAGGTTCATCTCTAAACTATATTATAGGTTTTCAAAATACAGGAAATGATGATGCTACTAATTTAACAATTAGAGATATTCTTCCTATTAATATAGTTTATAACCATCCTACAGATTTAGTTTTACCACCAGGTGTAACTGTTCAGAGTTATGATCCTGTTACAAGAGAATTAATTTTTGACATTGATGAATCTCTAGTTGAGGAAAATGATCCTGTTTATGAAATTAGAATAAATGCGCAGGTAGTTGATGATTGTGGACAATTAGCAGATGCTTGTTCTAACGTTATTAATAACCAAGCTTATGCTACGTATCAAGGAACCATAAATCCTGATTTTACAATTACTGATGATCCTAGTGTTAATAGTAATACAGGATGTTTAGTAACTCCTCAAGCCACTAATTTCTTAGCTGATTTAGATTGTACATTTGAAGAAGAGCATGTTTTATGTGGTGAAAGCTTAGAACTCACGGCTGCTGATGGATATGATTCTTATGCTTGGTCAACAAGTCCAACAGGAACACCTGTAATAGGTACATCGCAAACCATAACTGTTACAGACACAGGAACGTATTATTCTTACAACACAGCTATCGCACCTTGTCAGTCTATAGTACAAGAATATAATGTACAACTTTATGGCAATGATACTACAAACCCTGTAATACCTTATGCTGATGAGGTTGTTATATGTCCTAATGACGGAAAAGAACTACCAAACATCTTCTTATGTGGTGCTGATGATTTTGTGTTTATTGAAACAAACATTGCTGATTCTACAAACATAACTTGGGAAATATTAGATGAAACAAGTTGTGCTGCAGTTTCTGATCCTGATTGTGCTAATGAAGATGATTCTTGTGTTTGGAATACAGTTCCACCAAGTGAATCTGGTTTATTTGTTGACACAGCTGGTCAATACCGTATTACAATTAACTATCCTGGTGGATGTTTCGTACAATTCTATTTTAATGTTTACGAAAACTTATTAGACCCTACCGTAGTTTCTGAAGATATTATCTGTACTACAGATGGTAGTATTACAGTGAATAACGTACCTAGTGGTTATGAATACAGTCTTGATGATGTCAATTATCAATCTAGTAATGTGTTTTCTATTCCAAATCCTGGAACCTACACTGTTTACATTAGACAAACTGGCGTAACAACCAACCCTTGTGTTTTTACAGTTCCAGATGTTCAAGTTTTAGCAAGAGAATTCACTGCAAGCCATACTGTAACACAACCTATATGTAATGGTGAAATGGGTAGTATACATTTAGCCATTAATGATGTTGACCCACAATATACTTTCACACTATATAGTGGAGGAACATTAGTAAATACAGTTGGACCTATTACGGATAACAGCTACACTTTTGAAAATCTAAATCCAGGAACTTACACAGCTACCTTAGAAACAGAAAACGGCTGTATCTTCTCAGAAGACATTACTATCATAGAGCCACCGCTTTTAACAGTGACTGCTGCTGTAACTGTGCCATTAACCTGTACCGATGGTGAGATTACCATATATCCTGATGGTGGAACACCACCATACTATTACTTCATCAATAGTACTACGGATTTCCAATCGGTACCACAATATGTGGTTACAGCACCTGGAACTTATGACATAACTGTTGTAGATTCTAACAACTGTAGTGCTAGTACAACCATAACTGTGGACAGTCTTCCTGAACCAGAATTCAATATCTCTACTACCGATATTCTTTGTGGTGATCCTGGTGATACAGGTGTATTGACCGTTAACGTTACCAATGCTAATGGCTATGGGATCCAGTACAGTATCGATGGTGGAACAACTTTCACTAGTTCCAACACCTTTAATGGGCTTACAGCTGGTGACTATGATGTCGTATTACAATACAACACAGGTAGTTCAATTTGTGTCACAGATCCACAGACAGTTACCATAACTGCCAACACGGCTATATCAGGAACTGCTGAGCTATCAGCACCTTTTACCTGTCTAGACTCGGGAACCATTACGGTAACTACCGTAACTGGCGGTGACGCTCCTTATGAATATAGTATTGACGGTATCAACTTTCAAACTAGTAATACCTTCACGGGACTAACCCAAGGAAATTATACCATTACGGTTAGAGATACCAATAACTGTACATCGATTACTAATGAAATTACCGTTGCGGCTTTAAATCCGCCAACGGATATGGAATTCACGGATTCTGGTGTCACCTGTCCTACCAATACTACTGATGTTACTATTACATCGGTAACCAATGGTGTTGGAAATTTAGAATACCAGATCATTGCTCCTGCTGCTGCAGCTACAGCTTACCAATCCTCAAATGTTTTCACAGGATTGGAACCAGGAACATACACTTTCCAAGTAAGAGATGAAAACGATTGTACCTACAGTGAATCGTACACTATAGACCCTATCCCATCTCCTACCCTTAATGTGGTTTTAACAGAGGACTTGGATTGTACGGCTTCACCAGATGCGGTATTAAGCGGAACTATTACAGGACCTGCACCATATACTTATGCTGTTTCTTTTAATGGTGGTACTTATACCGATCTAGGGTCAACAGGTGCTTCTTTTACATATTCAACACCTAATGAAGGGACTTACCAGTTCCAAATCACTGATGCTAATGGCTGTACTGCCGAGTCATCAGAAATTAACGTATTACCATTGTCTTTACCTGCCCTGAGTTTAGTGGCAGAAAGTCAATCTATACTTTGTAATGGTGATAGTAATGGTGCTATTGATGTTACTATTGATACCTCTGTGGGAACTCCTCCGTTTGTGATCAATGTAAACAACGATACTACAAGTACCGACTATGGTACACAGACTTCTGGCTTACCTGCTGGAACATACACGGTAACACTTACCGATGCTAAATCTTGTACGGCTACGGAAACAATTACTATCAGTGAGCCTGATCCTATCAACGTTAACTATAGTGCTGTCGATATTACCTGTGGTGCTGGTGGTGTGTCTCAAGGATCTGTTATCGTGGATTCGGTTACGGGTGGTACGGCTCCTTACAACTATTTTGTAACGGGAACTAATGGCTATTCTAACTCTGAGCTTAATACAACAGGGTCTACATCTGTTAGCTTTGATGTGGTTGATTTCGGACTTTATCAAATTAACGTTGTAGATGCTAATGGCTGTTCTGTTTTAGTTCAGGATGTGCTTGTGGCTTCTCCTCCAACGGATCTAGATATTATTGTTAACTCTACTGTAGATTGTGCTACGGGTGGTGAGGCTGTTGTTAGTATTGGTTCTACTTTAACTAGTGCTGGACCATTCTTCTTCAGCATCTATCAAGGTCCTATTTCTGTTTATCCTAATCCTGCGGGATCATGGATTCCTGAGGATTCTCCAGGTAGTGAATCGGCTACGTTTACAGGACTTACTCCTGGCGTGACTTATACCTTCATTGTGTATGACCAATCTACAAATTGTAGTTATTACGAACCTGCTACGACACCAATACCAACCAATTCAACATTAACGGCTTCGGCGTTAACATCAAACAATATTACTTGTACAGGTAGTGCAGATGGAAATGTATCGTTTACCATAAACAACAGTGCTTCTAGCAGTGTTGATGTTACTTTTGAGATTTTTGATTCTTTAACGTTCAACTCTACTGGTGTTAGTGGTACAGGTAATGTGCCTGCTAATGGAACATTAGATGTATCCGATTTAGGGCCATTACCTTTTGGAAACTACTTTGTGAACATCTCTGAGACTTCTGGAACAAATGCTGGTTGTGGTGTAATTACTGAAACATTTAACATTACAGAGTCTGCCTTCTTATTAGAATTAGCGGTTTCGGTTGATCAGAGTGCTAATTGTGAGCCTAGCTCTGGTATGGTGAGTGCGGTGGCGCAAAATGGTACAGCTCCTTACCAATACCAAATCACAACAAGTGCTACTGCTCCAACTGCTACGGATGCTGGTTGGGCATCAGCAAGTGTATTCAATGTCGATGCTGGTGATTACTATGTTCATGTTATTGATGCTTATGGCTGTATTATATCAAGTCCTTTAACTGTGGTTCCTATGGATCCAACTCCAGTTATTTCTGCGACATTGAACAATCAATGTACGGTAACCGAAGGTAACTTTGAAATCGATGTGACCTTGGATACGGCTGGTATAGCTCCATATAGCTATAGTATTGATGGCGGTGCTTTTCAGACCATGTCTGCTCCGTTTACCATATCAAATCTCTATTCTGGAACTCATACGGTAGAAATACAGGATGCTAATGGTTGTGGTAACTTGGTTTCTGTTGATGTTTTTGCTCCTTTATTCATATCTCCTGAAGCGACGACCTTACCTACTTGTAATAACGACGATGGTGAGATTACATTAACTACTACGGGTGGATCGGGTACTTTCAACTATAGTATGTCTCCAAATCCTGCTTCGGTAAGTTTAAGTGGTAATGTGTTTTCTGGAGTGCCTTCTGGATTATATACGATTACGGTGACTGATGCTGTAACTGGATGTACTGAAGAAACCACTATTTCTTTACCTGAAGCTATCATACCTACATTTACACTAACCCCTAGTGCTGTGACTTGTTTTGGGGACAACTCGGGTGCTTTTGATATTGATATTACAAATTACACTGGTGCCTATACTTATGAGATTTTCGATAGCTCGAACACTTCTATCCTAGGCCCTGTAAATGCTAACACCTCTACAAACCCATTAACGGTTACTGGTATGAATGCTGGTACTTTTACTGTGGTTATCACTGAGACTGATATTCCTTTCTGTTCCAATACTGCTGATGTGGTCATTGCATCACCTACTGAAGCTTTGGCGCTTTCTATATCAGAAACTTCAAATGTAACCTGTAACAACAACGAAGGTACCATCTCTGCTGTTGCTACTGGTGGTTGGGGAAGTTTTGAATATGAATTGACTGGTGACGCTACGGTGGCCTATTCTTCTAATAATTCATTCTCTGGATTATCTGCAGGTACTTATACAGTAAATGTTAGAGATGCTGGTGGCTGTATCGTTTCGGAAACGATAACATTAGTTGAACCAACTCCGATTACGGCGACATTCACTCCTAGTACTACAACCTTAGCGTGTTTTGGTGATCAAGATGCTAGTATCTCCATTACCAATGTTACTGGTGGACAAGGAAGCAACTATAGCTATACTTTGAATACTATTTTACCAACTGCTAGTTCTTCTGGTCCTCAAACGACTAATGTATTTAACAATTTAGGCCCAGGAACTTATTCGGTAACCATTACTGACGGCTATGATTGTGAGTTTACTTCCGTGGATATCGTTATCGGTGAGCCTACTCCTATTGAGGTCAACTTGGTTAGAACGACAACACAGACTTGTTTAACGGAATCTACTTTAACTCTAAGTGCTACTGGTGGTACAGGAACTTATACCTATAGTGACGATAGTAGTTTTACTAACATATTAGGAACTTTTAGTTCATCAACTACATTCTCTGTGCCAGATGGCACGTATTCATACTATGTACAGGATGCTAATGGCTGTATGGCTAATGTTTCCAATGAGATTACTGTTGATCCTTTACCTGAGTTAACCTTAACCTTGGAAGCTTCGAACCTGTTCATTAACTGTTCGGGTGACAACAATGGTTCTATATCTGCAACGGCTCTTGGTGGACTAGGCAACTATGTATACACACTACAAGATGGTGGTGGCAATCCTATTACTGCAACACAGAACAGCCCTGGGTTCTTTACGGAACTTTATGCTGGTGACTATATTGTTTTAGTTGAGAGTGGTGATTGTAGCACAACCTCTGCTCCGATAAGCATTACCGAACCAACGGCTCCTTTAGATGCTACAATAGCAGTCAGCGATGTTAGCTGTTTTGGAAACCAAAATGGCTCGGTAGAGATTACGGCAACTGGTGGAACCGGAACTATAAAATATGCGATATCACCACAGTTGAACCAATTCTTTGATTCTAATGTTTTTGAAAACCTGGCACCTGGTGATTATGAATTGATTGTTCAGGATGAACTTGGGTGTTATCTAACTTTTGATTTTACAGTTGAAGAACCACAACCGGTAATCTTAAGTATTGTGCCAAATTCTATTTTTCCAGAGTTATGTCAAGGCGATCAAACTGGTGAGTTTAGTATTGATATTTCTGGCGGTACAATGCCTTACAGTGTTAGTTTAGATGACTATAGCGGCACTTATACGACTGGTTCGGCAACACAAACGGAGTTTGATTTTACAAATCTTGAAGGTGGTGATCATATCGTTTATGTTAGAGATGCTGAAGGTTGTGAGTCTGAATGGAACATTACCTTCCCTGAGTCGGTTTTTATTAATCCTGAGATTACTATTGAAACGGCCTGTGAGAACAACAATAACATAAGTATCGTAACTGTAACCGTTGACGATTCTATTACGGATACTTCTGAATTGGATTACTCTTTGGATGGCGGAGCTTACCAAACAAGTAATGTGTTTACTAATGTTCCTGTAGGTACGGATCATTTCATCGATGTTAGACATACCAATGGTTGTATACAGACTACCGAATTATTTGATATTGAAGGTTATGACCCTGTAACACTAACTTTTGAAGAAGGTGGCTTAAATGAATTTATCGCTACGGCTTCGGGTGGTACTGGTGATTATACTTATACAATGAACGGTGAAGATTATGGTAGTGAAAATAGCTATATCATCACAGAATCTGGTATCTATACGGTTACTGCTACAGATAGTAGTGGTTGTTCTGCTACGGCTCAGATAGAAATGGAGTTTATTGACATTTGTATCCCGAACTGGTTTACACCGAACGGTGATGGGCAATATGATACTTGGGCACCTGGTTGTACGGAAAACTACCCTAACCTAACCTTTGATATTTTTGATAGATATGGACGTAAAGTAGCGACTTACCGTGTTGGTGAAGTTTGGGACGGTAGATACAAAGGTGCTGAATTGCCTATGGGTGATTATTGGTTCGTGGTAAAAACAAACGATACCATTGATAAGGAATTTGTTGGACACTTTACTCTATACAGGTAATTATATAATAGCTTAAAAATTGATTGTGATGAAAAAACTTATAATATTTGTATTGCTTTTTACCATATCGTTTAGCTATGGTCAAGAATTAAACTTACCTGTATTTACACAATATCTAGCGGACAATGATTTTGTAGTCTCCCCTACTTATGCTGGTATTGGTGATAATTTAAAAATTAGAGCCAATGGACTGACGCAATGGGTCGGTATTAAGAATGCACCAGACAACCAATCCTTATACGCCGACTTTAGGATATCGAACCGTACTGGTGTGGGTATATCTGCCTATAACGACAAGAATGGTAACACAAGACAGAAAGGTGTTAAGTTCTCTTTTGCGCACCACTTGACATTAGATTATAAATCCAAACAGTTTTTGTCTTTTGGACTATCCTACAATATCAACAGTTTTAGAATCGATATCGAGAACTTCAATACAACCTATGATATCCCAATTGTGGATCCAACAATTACTGATGACAGGTCCAACTCTAACAATAATTTTGATGCTGGGCTTTTATACCGTTGGAAGGCCTTCTTCTTGAGCTTTAATGCCAACAACCTTTTACCTAAGGATCTTGATGGCATTACAGAACTCGAGCCGAGCCGATTATTAAATTATCAGATCTACTCTGGTGTGGTCATTAAAAGTAATGCTAATAAAGATGTGGAATTTGAGCCGTCGGTATTCTACCAGATGTTCGATAGTGACAAGCGCTCTAGTACCGATATCAACTTTAAATACAGAAAGTTTAACAGAAAGGGAGACTACTACTTTTTGGGTGGATCCTACAGGTTCCTTAACGATCAGTTTTTGAAACCTTTGAATATTGGTCCTATGGCTGGGATTACTTTCAACCAGTTTTTCTTTGCCTATTCTTACCAGCTTACTATGAACGACCTATCCGGGTTTAATACGGGAACCCATATGGTAACTATTGGACTAGACTTCCTTCAAAATGCTAGTAACTGTGCCTGTACTAAAGGTACTAGTCAGAGTTATTATAGGTAGGGATTTAATGTGATAGCTTTAAATATTAGAATAATCAAGTTTTATAGCACTTTTTTTAGTATATTCTAAATAAGTGCTATAATAATTTCTTATAAGCTTGTTTAATTCATAAAATTAACATTTTGAAATCTTTAAATGTTAAAATCACCATATTTAACACACTCATTTTCTTGCAATTAACTTCATCGTTTTTAATGATACTTCATCGAATTGATTCTTAGTGGTAAACTTTAATTACTAATTTTAGGCTTGCTATTAATTTTATTTCTTAAAACAGTTCATGAGACCTATTATTTCCAAAAAACAAATTGGAGTTTTAATAACTGATATCTTCCCCAAATCAGCTAAAATTAGAATTTCTTTAATCGTCACCCTTTCGTTACTATTATTTAGTTCTATACCCTATTTTTCAGGCCCAGGATTATTAACACCTCAAACTATTGGTCCGTATGCAAACAATGCATTTCCTGTAGGTGCTGATTTTGATTTAGATGCTACTTATAGAGTTGCTTTTCCTAATTTAACTTTCTTCTACCCTATTGCTTTCAAGATGGTACCTAACCAAGAAAAAATTGTGATAGCACAACTTGATGGTGAAATTTTTTGGTTTGACAATGACGAAAGTACAACTACAAAAAATGTATTACTAGACCTATCATCAGAAGTAGGTTTGGTTTCTGATGGTGGTTTTTTAGGTTTAACTATCCATCCTGAATTTGACGCTGCTACTAACCCTAAAAATTATTTCTACGTATACTATTGTACAAAAAACTCCGATGGACAAGATTTACCTGGTTTTGGACAATATACTGGACAAGGTTGTTATTATAGTGAGACAAGTGATGTATACCAAGGAAACTTCGTTATTCTTGAGAGATTTGAAGTAGATCCTACAACTATGAGTTTTGTTACAGGTTCTAGAACGACAATCTTAAAGAATAGAATGTATGGAACCACTCATTATGGTGGTGGAATGGATTTTGGCGATGACGGGTTTCTTTATCTAACTACAGGTGAGCATGGCTCTTGGGCAAGAGCTCAAGATATATTTGGAAATCTTCGTGGTGGAGTGTTAAGACTAGATGTAGACAAAGATCCTACAAGAAGTCATCCTGCAGTACGAAAAATGCCTCAAGATGCTGGTGAGTCAGATGAAATCACAGGTGTTGAATATTGGATTCCTGATGATAATCCTTTTAGTGACAATACGGTAGGCTCTACAACAACGCTTTACGGTCAACCAAATTTAACAACTTCAGATCCAAATGATGTATATACGTCAGGTGATTTCTTTGAAGAATATTATGCTATTGGTTTAAGGAATCCTTTTAGGATGACTAAAGATAGTGGTACTGGTACATTTTACATTGGTGATGTTGGTTTGAATACTCACGAAGAAGTTGATGTATTACAAGGTGGCTCTAATTATGGTTGGCCAAATTATGAAGGTTTTATTGCTGGTCCAGGTTGTGACCCTGAACTTTTCAACAATATGGCTCATGAAGAACCTCTTTTGGCTTTTAGTCCAGAAGACGCCAACTCTATTACCGGAGGTTTTGTCTACAGAGGTTCTGCAATCCCAGAGTTATATGGTAAATATATATGTGCTGATTATGGAAGTGGTGATGAAATATTTTCAGTAGACACAACTACTGGTGAATATGTAGAAATAGCAACATTTACACCACAAGATATAATTTCCTTTGGTGAAGATAATGATGGTGAATTGTATATTTTAAATCTTGGGTTTAGTACTAATATATATAAGTTAATAGATAATGATGATAATTTTCCAGATCCACCTCAATTACTCTCACAAACAGGTATTTTTACTGACTTAAGTACTCTTGAGGTAGAAGATGGCTTTGTTCCCTATGAGTTATATGAGCCTTTTTGGTCTGATGGCGCCTTGAAAAGAAGATGGATAGCAGTACCTAACAATGATGGTGTACATAGTGGTCCTAATGAACAAATACAATACTCTGAATATGGTGATTGGGTTTTTCCATCAGGTACAGTTATTGTAAAGCATTTTGATCTTAAAATTGACGATAATGACCCTTCGGTGACAAAAAAGATTGAAACAAGAGTATCTGTAGTAGGCGACGATGGCAATATGTATTTTTTAACCTATAATTGGAACGAACAAGAAACAGATGCTGTTTTACAAACGACCAGTACAGAAGAGCCTGTAGAAATAGCTACTGTTGGTGGTGGAACAAGAATTCAAGATTGGTTTTTTCCTTCAAACTCTAACTGTATAGACTGCCACAATGAAGCTAATAAAGGATCGCTTGGGTTAAAAGCAAGATATTTAAACACAGACTACACTTACCCTGAAACTGGTCTTACAGGAAATCAATTAGTAACACTTAGTCATTTAGGGATAATTGACGAATCTATAACTGATACCGACACAGAAGATATTATTACAAATAAACCACTGAATGACACCAACGCCTCACTTGATGAAAAAGCTAGATCTTATTTAGATTTGAACTGTGCATATTGTCATAGACACGATAATAGTAATAGAGCTGAATTTGATTTAAGATATTTTAATACACTTGAAGCTACTGAACTACTTACTGCAGGTGTACTAAGTCCTCTTGGTATTGATCCAAATGAAAAAATTGTTTTTGCTGGTGATGCATCCAAATCCATTTTATACCATAGAATGAATAGTGTTGATCCCGCTATTATGATGCCGCCACTTGCTAAAAGCATAATTGATGAACCTGCGGTTGCATTAATAGAAGAATGGATAAATCAATTAGATGAAAATAGTACTATAGGACCGAACAATCCTAATCCTATAATAAATTTAGCTCTACTATCTTCAGCTGAACTCAGTGGACATATACAAAGCTCAGGTAGAGGTAACCCTTTAGCCATACTTTACGATCCATCACTACAAGATTATAAAATTACAACTAACTTCGCTGAATATGGTGAATCCTACCAATATAATTTAGGCACAGTTGATGCTGAAAATGGATTCTTTTGGAGAGTAGATTGGCCGCACCCAAAGTTTGTTAATTATATAACTTTTGGCGGATCATTTCCTAACCAACCACAACCAAATACTATGTGGCGAGTTAGTTATCTAAGGGAAGGCTCTTGGATTACAATTGAAGAAGGTCAAGGTGGCTGGATCAATAATGGTATATATGTTTGGGATGGCACAAATGATCCTCCTAAATATGCAGAAGCTTTAAGATTACAACTTTATAGTGATGGTACAAATGACCTAGTTAGCATTCATATTAGAGGACGTGGTGGTCATACTTCATATGGTGGTGATGATAGTGGTACTGAGCCAAAAGCATCATTAATGCAGTTTATGCCTTTTGATAATACAACAGAAATTACTGATATTATAGCTGGCACACAAACAAATTGTAACCCAGTAGATAATACATATACTCAAGAATTAACCATAACTTATACAGATGCTCCAGAAACAGGATCAATAATTGTAAATGGGCAATCATTCCCAATAACTACAAGTCCTCAAACAGTTGTATTAACTGGATTAGACTCTGATGGCTTAGGTGTCCAAATTGAAGCTTCTTTTAGCGATGGCTATCAAACAGATTATAAAAGTAATGGAGTTGTCTTTACGGCTCCTAATAATTGTATGGATTTAATTGTTGGTGTTGATGAAACTGTAACCTTTGAAGGTGATTATGAAGTTTCCGCAAGTGGTAGTATTGAAATCCTTGAAGGAGGTACATTAATTATTAATGGTAATTTTACCAATAATGGAGAAGTTATATTAAATTCCGTATCCGATAAGTATTCAAGTCTTATCGTTAGCGGAACCAGCACAGGAAATATAAAATATAAGAGACATGTTAATCTTTTCAATGGAGTTACAGCAAACGATTTAATATCTCCTCCTGTGGCTAACCAAGAATTTGGAGATTTCGCTAGTAATAATCCAAACATATTTGAAAACCCAAATGATATTAATCAAAAACTTTTTGGTCCATTTGATGAACCTAATGGAGCCTATGAAATTTACTCAATAATAGACAACTCACTTACTATAATAAACTCTGGTATAGGTTACAGAGCTGCTAGAGATGCATCAGAAGATGGTATAAGTGGTACAACTTTTACTTTTGAAGGTGATCTTCAGACAAACTCTGTTGTTGTTAATTTAACAGATACTAATGGGTCTTATTATGAAGGGTGGAACCTAGTAGGTAATCCTTATTCGTCTTATATTGACTTCGACACTTTTTTCTCTTTGAATAATTTAGAATTAGACGAAGGCTCATATAAAGCTATTTACGGTTATGATGGTGACTCTAACGATGGTTGGACTATCTTAAACAGTGTAACGACAGGTCAATTAATAGCGCCTGGTCAAGGTTTCTATGTAAGAAGTAAAACAGGAGGTGGTTCGGTCACTTTTACACCTGAAATGAGAGTTGGAGGTTCCTCTGATGATTTCATATTAGGAAGAAGTGCTTCAAACCAGTCGGCTCATTTTGGACATATAACACTAAATTCTAGTTCTTCTTCTAATAGTTATAATACAGATATTTATTTTAATAGTAATGCCACACTAGGTCTAGATCCTGGTTATGATGCGGCTTTGTATGGAAGTGCTACAGACTTTTCTTTGTATTCTAACTTAGTTCAGAACAATACAGGTACTCCTTTTTCAATTCAAGCCTTAGGAGATACTGATATGAACGATGTTACAATTGCTTTAGGTGTTCATGCTAATCAAGGTGAGGAAATAACAATAAGTATTTCTGAAACTGATATGCCAGATAATATCGATATCTACTTAGAAGACAATCTAACAAGTACATTTACACTATTGAACACAAATGATTATGTTTTTACACCATCAAGTCAAATCAATGGTGTTGGAAGATTCTTTATTCATTTTGAAAATTCAGCATTAAGCACATTAGATTCTAGCTTGAATAGTTTATTGATTTTCACAGATAACAAAAGTAAATCAATTGTTATTGATGGATTATTGCAAGAGTCCACTAATGCTATTTTGTATGATATTCATGGTAGAAAAATTTTGAGTCAACAATTAAATAATTCTGACTCTCGACAAACTATCAATGCTAGTCATCTTAGTTCTGGTATTTATATTATAGAATTAAATAATAAAGCTGATAAAAAGCGAATACAAAAATTAGTTATTCAATAATAAATAAAAAAAAACAGCCACAGAATATGTGGCTGTTTTTTTTAATCTCAATTTTGTGTCTACTTACTTCATAACACTTCTAAAAAGAAGTCCATAAGCTCTTCTTTAAGATCATAATGCATTCTAATGTAATCGCGCATATCGTCGCGTAAGGTATGTTGTTCATTTGCTAAACGGCCATCAATACTTTCATTAAAATCTACATTATTAATATTAGCCAATTTATTTCTACAACGATGCATTAATTTTGAAATCGCATCTTTTTCAATCATGATACGATTTTGAAAAACCTCTAGTTTTTTCAATTCAATAGGATCTTCAATTCGAGATACTATTTCTTCTAACTTTTCTTGGAAGGTATCCATTTCATTAAAATGAAATCTTAACTCACGTTTCCAAGTATCGATATTAAACTTTAAATCGCTTAAATACATTACTTTACTTTGCATAACTTATATATTTAGGTTGTTATTAATTCTTGTTGTTCTACTAGCTGTTTTTGAACATGTCCTGGCACTGGACTATAACCTTCAAAACTTGTTTTATAGCTCGCTCTGCCTTGAGTGATAGAACGTAGTTGACTTGAAAAATCTGTTAATTCCGCAGATGGAATCGTACATTCAATTGTTTGATAATTAGAGTCCGAATCTATACCCTTTATAACCGCTCTTCTACTCTGTAGCTCTGTCATTACATTACCTATCATTTGTTCAGGTAAGCGCAAAATCATTTTTTCAACCGGTTCTAAAAGTTTTGGATTTGCATTAAGGAAGGCTTCTTTAAACGCATGTGAACCAGCAATTTTAAATGAAATATCATTAGAATCTACTTCATGCATTTTACCATCATAAACCATAACTCTTATATCTCTGACGTAAGAATCAGTTAATGGACCTTGCTCCATAACTTCTAATATACCTTTCATTATTGAAGGTAAATAGCGTTGGTCTATCACACCACCAACAATACAGTTATAAAACACCAGCTTACCATCCCAAGGCAAATCAGCTTCTTCTTTTCCTCTTATAGAAAAGCCTTCTGGCTCTGGCATACCTTCAAAATACGGTTCTATTTTAAGATGTACCTGACCAAATTGACCAGATCCACCACTCTGTTTTTTATGTCTATAATTAGCTGTAGCACTTCGCTGAATGGTTTCACGATAAGAAATCTTAGGAGACTCAAATTTTGCATTAACCTCATAAACATTTTCTAAAAGCCATTTTAAAATCGCTAAATGCAACTCGCCTTGCGTACCTACTAAGGTTTGATGTGTCTCATGGTTATAAGTTAAATCTACCGTTAAATCTTGACTATGGATACGTTTTAATGCTTCACTAAGCTTTTCTTCTTCATTCTTTGATTCAGCAAAAACAGCTTTAACTAGTCTAGGTTGTGGAAATTTAATAGGTTTTATAGTTCCAGATTCTGGACTACTTGCAAGTGTATCATTGGTTTCTGTATACTTTAGCTTTGTGGTTGCACCAATATCTCCTGTAGATAATTTTTGAACTGTATGTTTTTCTTTTCCATCCATAATGAAGAGTTGATTCAGTGTTTCTGATTCTCCAGTTCTAGTATTGAAAAGTTTATCACTAACATTAACTTCACCTGACTTTACTTTAAAAAAGGTGATTTGCCCAAGGTTAGGCTGATAGATGGTTTTAAAGACAAAGAGTGATGCATCAGCATCCATTTCTGGTTTTACCAAATCACCCTCAATAGTTTGTTCTGGTTTTAAATCAGCTGCTGCTGGCGCTACATTATCAATAAAGCCCATCAAACGACCTGTTCCCATATCATTTAAAGCAGAAATGCAGAATACAGGAAAGAAATCATGATTCAACATACCCAATTTAATACCTTGTCGTAACTCATCTTCATTTAAAGTACCTTTTTCAAAATATAATTCCATGAGCTCTTCATCATTTTCGGCAGCTTTTTCTACTAATTCATTATGCAATTGATTAGCATAATCTAATTGATCTTGAGGTATTGGTAATTTTTCAGGTTTTCCTCCTTCAGGACCAAACTTGTAGCATTTCATCTTTAGAACATCAATAATACATTGCGCACCATCCATCTGTAGAGGATATTGAATTAAAACCGCATTATTGCCAACCAACGCTTTAAGACTGTTTGCGCTCATTTCAAAATTAGCTTTTTCACTATCTATTTTATTGATAACAAAAAGTGTTGGTTTGTTATAGCGATCTACATAATTCCAAATAATTTCAGTACCAACATCTACTCCATGTTTGGCATTAATTACGGTTACAATAGTATCTGCTACTCTGATGGAAGAAATAATTTCCCCAATAAAATCGTCTAAACCAGGTGTATCAATAATATTGATTTTATAATTTCTCCATTCGGTATGCAAAGGTGTAGAAAAAACAGAAGCACCACGTTGGTGCTCAATATCATGATAATCCGAAATTGTATTTTGTTGCTCTACTGTGCCTCGTCTGTTTATTAAACCAGCTTCATAGAGCATGGTCTCAGACAGTGTGGTTTTGCCAGTGTGGTGAGCACCGACAAAAGCCACATTTTTAATGTGTTTACTGTCAAATACTTTCATAATATTTATTTTTTGTGAAGATTAAATTGTTTAAAAATCGTTTCCTTAAAGGTAACTACCACAAAAAAGAAAAAATATGACTTAAGTTAGGTTTTGAGTATTTTTGAACTATAATTCACCTTTTTCAAAATAAAAATTGAAAAAAACGTCATTTTTCAACTCTCTTTTCAAAGATTTTCAGCAAACAGATTTGCTATGGAAAAAGGACGATGTATTACAACTAAAACAGTTTTGCATTAACAATATTGATTCTGAATTTCAAGTAAATAATCCTCATAAAAAGTTACGTTTGGGTAAATGGGTTGAGCAATTTGTTAGTTTTCAGTTGAAGCAAACTTCAAGTATAAAAATACTCAGTGAAAATTTACAGATACAAGATGATAAACAAACTATTGGTGAATTAGATCTTCTTATTGAAGAAGAAAAACAGCCAATTCATTTAGAGATTATCTATAAGTTTTATCTTTATGACAATAGTAAAACTTATAATAATCTATTAGAATACTGGATTGGACCAAACCGCAATGATACTTTAGTTTACAAACTAAAAAAGCTGAAAGAAAAGCAATTGCCTCTACTCTATCATAACAAAACAAAAAAAGCTTTAGAAAGCTTAAATCTTAGAGCTGAAGATTTTAAACAACACGTAAATTTTAAAGCACAACTGTTTTTACCTTATGATAATCAAAATGTTGATATTGATTCGTTGAATACTGATTGCATTCAAGGATGGTATTTAAATTTTGAAAAAATAGGTATGCTAAAAAATTATCTGTTTTATATTCCTGAAAAATTAGAATGGATTAATTCGCCTCATAATACAGTTGATTGGCTAGCTTTCGAAAATGTTATTATTGAAATTGAAGAGTCAATAGCACAAAAGCGATCACCTTTATGTTGGATAAAAGATAATACTAACGGATTTCAGAAATGCTTTATAACATGGTGGTAGAAAAACATAAGTATTATAAAATCTACAAGCCCTATGGTTATTTAAGTCAGTTTGTAAATCATCAAAACAAACGTAGGTCTAAAAAATTATTGGGAGAATTATATGATTTTCCTGAAAATATAATGGCAGTTGGCAGATTAGACGAAAAATCCGAAGGCTTACTTTTACTAACAACGGACGGTAAGTTTAGTCATCATATTACCAGTTCTGGTATTGAGAAGGAATATCATGTTATGGTTGATGGACTGATAACCGAAGAACATATTGAACAGTTGCAAAGCGGAATTAAAATTTCCATCAACGGACAACCTTACAATACAAAACCTTGTAAAGCTAAAATCCTAAAAGATACATCTCACATTTTTAATCGCTTTGTTAGAGATGAAAAACACGGCCCTACATCTTGGATATCTATAACGTTGACTGAGGGAAAATTTAGACAAGTTCGTAAAATGACAGCAAAAATTGGATTGCCTACATTGAGACTTGTAAGAGTAAGAATAGGTAATTATGAATTAGACGCTATGAAGCCTAGTGAAGTGATTGAAATTACTTAGTTAGAAGCTGTTTTTGCTTTCTCATCTTCCTCAGAAGTCTTTTCTTTTATTGTCATTTTTTGATTATCAAAAACTATAACAGCCTTAACACCTGTAAGTAAGTTCCATTCTTTAGAAGAAATAACATTACCTTGGTCATCATACACTACAAACTCAGCTGTATTTGGTCCAGATTCTCCTTGGTTTAAAGCTATTATCTCCACAGTATTTTTACCTTCTGCTAAGTTGACTTCTACTCTTCTATAATTACTTGTTAATAGCAAACTGTGTTTTACGATGTAATCATTCACTTTGATTTGAACTCTGTCGCCATCAGGAAACTCATGGTCTCTACAAACAATATTTACAAATTTAGTATCAACTTTATGTTCCCCAAGAAATTGATCGGACATGACTTGAATTATACCTCCTTTTGCAGCTTCCTTCTTCCAACGTTTTTCATAGATTTCGCTTGGACTTTTTAAGCCATCGTCATCTATCATAGAAAATGGCTTTTCTGTTTCTCTAATGACAAACTTCTTTTCTTCTGGTTTGGTATCTGATTTAGCTTTATCCTCTTCTTCCTTTTTAAGAATAGGTTCAACTTTAATTTTCACCTGAACGGAATCTTTTTCTTTTTTAGAAGGTTCTGCTGGAATTGGGATAGATTTATTCTGCTTATCTTTTACTTGAGCAAAAACCATCGTTCCGCTTAATAAGCAGAATAACACAAATATGATTTTTAGGGTTTTCACTATAATTTAATTTTTCTAATAAGGAACAAAAACTATACCTATTTCAAAATAAACGTATAAAAATATAAATCCTTACAAAAAAAAGTTAAAACTTACCATTGAAACTTATTCTTAACTTTCTGTTGTATTCTTCAAAAAGCCAGTCTTTGTAATTATCTGTACTATTCATAATACAATAACAGTACTGTTTAATTCTATAAGCAATTTCGTCTTGAAGATCTTTTACCAAATCTCTAGCATCAAAAACATCTTCACTATTTTCAATACAAATTTTGGAGTGTTGTTCTATAGAACGCTCTATGACTGTAAATGATTTTTTACCAGAATTTAAGACATCCTTATACTCTGCCTTAACATCAAAATCGAGATTGTCTGAGTTTTTGAATTTTTTCTTGATGTCATCAGGCATTGTGTACACAAAATCTCGTTCAATAGACTCATCATCAACAATATTCTCAAGATAGAAGTCTGGATATTTAAAAATGTGTTGCCAATCTACAGGTTGATTCCAAGGTCCAAATCGTGCGATATTATTTCCTAAATCAATAACTTGAAACGTATTTCTATCTTGATAGATACGACTACCACGACCAATCATCTGAAAATACAAAGTTAAAGAACGTGTTGCTCTATTGAGAATAATAGTTTCAACTGAAGGTTCATCAAAACCAGTGGTTAGAATACTTACGGAACTTAAAACTGCGTCTGGTGTGTTTTTAAACCATTTTAAAATCTCTTTTCGTTCTTGTTTACCAGCCGTATTATCTAAATGCCTAACATTATAGCCCGCTTTTTTGAAGGTGTAATACACCTCTTTTGAAGTGTAAATACCGTTATTAAAAATCAATGTCTTTTTACCTTTGGCCAATTCTTCATAAGCGTCTAAAAGCTTAGATTGCATAAGGCTGTTGGTGTATAAGGCTTCAGAAGATTTTACGGTATAATCACCATTAATTCCAATTTTAAGACTTGTTAAACCAACATCATAATGATAGAACTCAGCATCAGCTAAAAAGCCATTTTTAATGAGTGTAGATATATCATCTCCAACAATGAGTTTATCGTAATTGTCTTTCATTGGCAACTTTATATTGCTGCTCAACGGAGTTGCGGTAACACCAAGAATAAAACACGCTTTAAAAAACTTGAATAGTTTTCTAAATGAATTATAGTGAGCTTCATCAATAATAACAAGACCAATGTTTTTTAATTCAAAATCCTTATCAGAAAGCCTATTGTTTAGTGTTTCTACCATTGCCACAAAACACTGATAGTCATCTTGATCTGGTAAAGTTTTTACTTTACTGTTAATGACTTTATTTTTAACATTAAAGCCAGATAACACATTAGACGTTTGTTTACAAAGCTCTATGCGATGCGTGAGTATAACGACCTTTTTGTTGTGTTTTTCAATATAACGTCTTACAATTTCAGAGAAAATGACTGTTTTCCCTCCACCTGTAGGTAATTGGTACAGAAGGTTAAAATCATCGGACTCTTCATACATAACATCAAAAATGCGGTTAAGATCTTTAACTTGGTAATCGTAAAGACGCTTTTCCGTTGTAGAATCTTGTTGCATTTTAGTTTGGGTTGACATGTAGCTCTTTTCCTATTGAATTAATTTTGCAAAAATAACATATTATAAAGGTTTTTAGGATGAATTGTTAACAACATTTAACAAGATTGGTACTGTTATTGTGTTTCATAAAATATTAACATTTAAATAATTATATTATGAAATCATTTAGACGACATTCTGCAACGGTCAATGCAGGATCTATGGCAGACATTGCCTTTTTGTTACTAATTTTCTTTTTGGTAACCACAACTATTTCTGCCGATAAAGGCATTTTAAGACAACTACCTCGAATTTGTGAAACTGGGTATTGTACTAAAGATATTCCAGAACGGAATTTGTTAAGAATAGCCCTTAACGATAAACAGGAAATTATGGTTAATGAGGAAATTGTAAACCTTGAAGCTATTGAAGGCTTAGTAGAATCGTTTGTGGACAATAATGGCTCGGACAAGTGTAATTATTGTTCTGGTGAAAAACTATCAAATTCCTCCGACCATCCTAAAGATGCTGTAATTTCATTGAGTCACGATGCTTTAACTAAATATGAAGCTTTTATTGCCGTACAAGACGAAATAACCAAAGCTTATTATAACTTAAGAACTAAATATGCCAAATTGAAGTTCAATAAGAGTCCTGAAGAATTATCAGGTGAAGAGTTAGAACATATAAAAGAAGCATATCCATTTATAGTTTCTGAGGTTGCTGTAAAACGAACTAATTAGATAAGGTATCTTTCGGTTTTAAGCAATACTGAATGTTCACTTTCTTTTTGCCCCAATTTCTTGCTTTTTTTACGTCGGTTCCCATGTATATATCGATACGTTTTCGGTAACGTCTATTCATTTTATCTTTTACGATGTACAGACTATCAAAACCTTCAATTTTAACTTCGGTATTATGCACAAGACCAGAATCTATTAAATCTCTGGAAACTGCGATATATCTCAAACCTGGTTTTAAACTATCACCAAAGGCCGTAATATGAGGATTTGAGCTAGTCTGATAAACTAAAGAGTTGTAAGCCGTTGCTGTAACCTCTAAATCTTTGTTATAGCAAGGCTTTTCTACTTGTTTATCACAACTAATAAGTAGTATTAATAATAGTATGACTTTTATAATCTTCATAAATATAAATATACTGATTAAAGTTAAAATCTGTTAAATCAATAGTTTAGAAACTAGAATCTGTAACATTTTTATAAATCCATCGTCTATTAAGTGTAAATCAATTAAAAAACAAAAATCATGAGAACATTAAACAGTAACCATTTATCAGGTACAACAACAGACACAAAAAGCTACACTTGGAATAGTAAAAGACGCTACAGATAGTTGTAGTAAAACATCAATCAAAAAATCAAACAATCATGAAAACTTTATCTAAAATTGTCAATACATCTAATAGTCTAGATGATGACCTAGAAAACATTAAAATGTGAGATACAATCAGCTAAACACACAGAAAATTAAAAAGTCAGTTCCAAAAAGATGAAACTGACTTTTTTTATATTCTTAAGATTGCAATCTTAGTTCTTCATTATCTTCTTAGTAAATGAGCTATTTAAAGTGGATAGTTTCACAAAATAAACACCAGACTGGTAATTAGTCATATTTATATTATTAGTGTTATTTGGCACTAAATTTCCTTTAGTGATGGTTTGCCCTAACATATTGAATACTTCATAATCTATATTATCATTCAATTGTTTCACTGTTATACTTAAGTCATCATTAACAGGATTAGGATAGAAAGAAATATAATTTTCTAAACCATATTCATCAACGCTAAGAGGGTCTAGTACATTAAAAGTAATGGACTCAGAAGAACCAAAATCACCACCAGAAATAATCACTGTGCCATTTTCATCTTCTAAACTATAACTTCCTATTCCATAATCACAACACATACCGTCATCATAATCATCATATATTGTAAATGTATAACATTCTGAAAAGGTAGGAATTGTAATGTTTTCAACATAAGATGTCTCATCAGCATAACTAAAAGTCGGACCACTCGCTACCACAGTACCAGAACTATTTACAAATTCCCATGAGGTTTCATCTCCAAATTCATCTGTCAATAAATTTAAAACTAATGAGGTTGTTGAAAAAGATGGCGATATTTGAAAATTAAAAACAAAATTATCGTTAGATGTATTTTCGTCTATGGTTGAATTAGGATTGGTAACATTTATAGTAAATGAATGAGAGCCTACAGTTAATCCACTATAAGTTGGTGTAGCAACAACAACAGAACCATCACTAGCCAAATTACCAGTCCAATTTATGGTTGTTGGTGCTTCCGTATCCAAATAATAAGAGACCACTGCCGAAGTTAAATTAAGGTTTCCTAAGTTGGTTAACGTAACCTGAGGTGAAAAATCCTCACCACAAATTTCTGAACTATTGCCTGAACCTGCGGTTACCCGAGCATCAATATCATAAGTTTCTAATGCTGGGTATATACCCAATTCTATTACTCCAGAATCCGAAGGGTCTAACCACTCTTTTAATCTTGAAGAAGTAGAACTTCCAAAATCCCAAGCAACACCAAAACGACCATAAATATCAAAACCACCATTGTCATTAGTTCCTGCACAAGCAGCACTACCACCTGAAAGCATACCAATTAAATGTCCATTCTCATTGAACAAACCTGAACCTGATGAACCGCCTTCTGTAACTCCTAAATCCCAATCGGCTATTCTCCACATTTTAGCAGCACCATTGCCATTAAAACCAGTAGTTATACGTGTAGCTCCATCATCATCTCTACATGTTTTTTGTATATCACCACTCGGATGATGAACACCAAAATTTACTGAAGGCAACTGTGTTGTTGATCTGTTCCAACCTGCCCACACAACATCTGGATTGTTGTTAAAAAATGTTGGGTCAGTTATTTCAACCAACTCCATATCTGATTCATCACTTGCAGCTCTGAGAATTGCACCACTTACTGTTTGATTAAATGACCCATTTGTACTATTAGCAGTAGTACCACACGAAGGATTAGGACTTCTCCAATTAAATCTGAATGCCCAAGATCCTTCTCCTCCTCCACAGTGATTAGCTGTTAAGAAATAAGGTGTTCCATCATTATTTGTATTATTAACTAAAGTACCAGAACAAAATGAAAAACCTCCGGTTAAAAGCATTCCAGCAGCCTTTTTAACCTCCTCTTTTCTTGTATTAATTTCAAAAGGATCTGAAGTTGGAGTAATATCACAATCTACATCATGATTACAATCACCTGAATCACCTAAATTTTTCTGATACGTTTCAGCAGTACGATAGCCATGAACAACAGAACCTATAGTTAATTTTGCCATTCCAACCGTATTAGCTGGTTCATAATATTCAATCCAAGCTTTGTTTCCTTCAACTAACCAAGTTCCTAAAACTTCTTCAGCATTATTGTTATGATGGGTAAAAGGACGTAGTAAATCTGTTTTCTCATCATTGTATACGTAAAGTTTAGCTCCTTCAGGAATTTTAAAAATATCAAACATAAAATTTAATGTTAAAGCTCCTTCCGATGTATAGGCCATTCTCCAAATTCGGTCACCGTTGTCTAAAGTTGTCCATTTTCCTACTTCGTTAAAGTCGTGATCTACATAAATGTCATGACCAAATCTCCAAGGTTTAGACTTGTCTTGGTCATTAATTTTATCTTCTTCTTGTAATTTTTTAAGATTAAAAGACGCTAATTTATGAGCCTTCACATTTGGTAACCCTTCTAAGTTCCAACTTGGAGGCTTTACTTCATCGGGTATAACTTGGGCAAAACCAAAAACACAAGTAAATAAAAAAGTAAATAGTAATTTAAATTTCATAATTGGGATTTTTAATAGAGTGCAAAAGTAAGCATTTATAGAATATTTAAGAATATTTTAACTAAAACCAGATAGTATCTTTAACTAAAAAGCTAATACACTAAATTTTAAATAATTGAACACCTTAAAATCTATGAGCTACAAAACAAGTGAGTTAATTGATTTTTTCAAAATTGGATATACTAATTAAGTTATTATATCTACCAATCTAAATAATACACATATTAAGTATAAGCATAAAAAAAAGGTCAGCAATTGCTGACCTTTCAATCTTTAAAACATATTAATTATGAAACTTCAATTTGTTTTAAAGGTTTTTTCTTAGCCTCATCACGTTTAGGTAAAACTACATTTAGTAAACCGTCTTCGTACTTAGCTTCAATTTTATCTGTTTCTACAGTTTTAGGTAATGAAAATGTTCGTTTGAATGAAGAATAGCCAAATTCACGTCTTGTATAATTTTCTTTAGTCTCTTCTTCTTCGATATTGGATTCTGCTGATATTGATAAAACATCATTTTCAACATTGATATTGAAATCAGATTTTTTCATTCCAGGTATGGCCATTTCTACCACATATTCATTGTCATTATCTAAAACATTCACTGCTGGTAACGTAATACCAGTATTGAAGTTAGATAAAAATTCATTTCCAAAGTTTTCGTTAATTATATCATCCATCCATGATGATATGCTTGGTAATGTTCTAAAACCTAATTTAGAATTTCTATCACTACCATTTCTCTTAACAGTTGGGATTAAATTGCTCATTAGTTTTATATTTTAAATTAAACATCAATTTTCCCAGTACTATTCAAAAAAAATGCCATCACAAAAATTGGCAGAATCAAAGATAAAACACATGTCAAAATTTCATCATAACAAGCTATTATAATGACAATTAGACACGTTTTGTGATTTTAAAAATTAGTAAGAAAGTAGTTCTTTCAGTGCAGATTCAAACTTACCTTTGGCTAAATACTGATTTTCAAGCTGATTTATAAATGGAATAGGTGTATCCATACTTGCAACACGCTTAACAGGTGCGTCTAGATATTGAAAACATTCCTCCATAAGCATAGCTGATATATCACTTGCAATTCCACCAAACATAGAATCCTCTTGAAGAATAATAGCTCTACCTGTTTTCTTTACCGAATTGAAAATGGTTTCTTTATCTAAAGGATTTAGAGTTCTTAAATCAATTAAATCTGCTGAAACTGACAGATTGTTTCCTAAAGTTTCTAAAGCCCAATGTACACCAGATCCATAGGTAATAATAGAAACTTGATTTCCTTCTTTTAATAATGATGCTTTTCCAAACGGAAGCGTATAATAATCCGTAGGAACTTCTTGTTTTATACTTCTATAGAGCGCCTTGTGCTCAAAAAATAGCACTGGATTAGGATCATTAATAGCTGTTGCTAATAGTCCCTTTGCGTCATATGGAAAAGCTGGATAAACGACTTTAAGACCAGGTGTTTTTGTAAACCAAGCTTCATTGGTCTGAGAGTGAAATGGACCTGCAGCAACACCTGCACCACAAGGCATCCGTACCACAACATCAGCCTGCTGTTGCCATCTGTAATGAGATTTTGCCAAATAATTTACGATAGGATTAAAACCAGAAGTCACAAAATCAGCAAATTGCATTTCTACAACTGCTTTCATTCCTGAAATAGACAATCCCATTCCAACTTCAACAATAGCGGATTCGCATATTGGTGTATTGCGTACACGTTCTTTACCAAAGCGATTAACAAAACCTTCTGTGACTTTAAAAACACCACCATATTCAGCAATATCCTGTCCCATTATCACTAAGTCTTTATGCTTTTCCATAGATTGTTTTAAACCTTCAGAAACAGCATCTACCAATCTTATTTCATTTGTAGTACTATTTGGCTTATAATCCTTATAATCAAATGGTTTATAAACGTCACTTAACTCAATAGTTTCATTAGGAATTATATCTGATTCTGCAAATGCAGACTCCAAAGCTGTATCAATTTCAGCCTTTATATCAGAAATATATTGCTCATCAATTTCAGTATTAAGCACTTTTTTACTGAATAAATAACTACGGTAATTCTCAATAGGATCTTTAGCTTCCCATTCTTGCATTAAGTCCTCAGGAACATATTTTGTACCACTCGCCTCTTCATGTCCTCGTCTTCTAAAAGTTTCGAATTCTATCAAAATTGGTCTAGGACGTTTTCTAATACTTTCAACTAGTTTTTTAACCTTAGTGTAAGTTTCTATGATGTTATTTCCATCCAATACAAAAGATTCTATACCATAACCTCTACCTCTATCGGCCAAATGCCTACAGTTGTATTGCTCATTAGTTGGAGTGGAAAGACCATAACCATTATTTTCTATACAAAAGAGCACAGGTAATTGCCATACTGAAGCAACATTTAACGCTTCATGAAAATCTCCTTCACTTGTACCTCCTTCTCCTGTAAAAACAGCTGTAACCTGACCATTGTTTTTTAAAATATTAGCTAGTGCGATACCATCAGCAACTCCTAATTGAGGTCCTAAATGCGATATCATACCAACAATGTTATATTCTTGAGTCCCGAAATGGAAAGACCGATCACGTCCTTTCGTAAAGCCACTAGCCTTGCCTTGCCACTGACAAAACAATCTATGTAAAGGAATTTCTCTTGTTGTAAAAACTCCAAGATTTCTATGCATTGGCAGAATATATTCGCTAGGTTTTAGAGCCATTGTAACACCTACAGAAATGGCTTCTTGCCCAATACCAGAGAACCATTTAGAAATTTTACCTTGACGTAAAAGAATGAGCATTTTTTCTTCAATAAGTCTCGGTTTCAACATATTGTAATAAAGCTTTAATAAGCTCTTATCTGTCAAATTTCTCTTATCGTAATCTATATTGCTTTTTGTAATTGTAGGCATAGAATATTCTTTCTGTAAAGTTTCAAATGTAAATAAAATTGCTTCAATAATGTAGAACAGACTCTAAATTGTATATAAATCCGACCTAATATTTTTAGCGCTATTTTAATTACCTTTGTATATTGTCTAAAAAAACAAAAACAAATCCAATGGATAGAATACCTAGTGTAGATTTAAAGGATTTCATCTCTGACGATCCTAAAAGAAAGCAAAAATTTATAGATGAAATAGGAAAAGCTTATGAAGATATAGGTTTTGTAGCTTTAAAAGGTCATTTTTTGAATGATGAACTAGTAGATAGACTTTATGGAGAGGTGAAAAACTTTTTTAACCTACCGTTAGAAACCAAAGAAAATTATGAAATCCCTGGAATTGGTGGTCAACGTGGTTATGTGTCTTTTGGAAAAGAAAGTGCTAAAGGTAAAAAAGAGGGAGATTTAAAGGAGTTTTGGCACTTTGGGCAATATGTAGAAGATGATGAAGAGCGTAGAAAAGAATATCCTGAAAATGTTGAAGTAAAAGAATTACCAGAATTCAATAAAGTAGGTAAAGAAACCTATCAAATGCTTGAAAAAACAGCAAAATATGTTTTACGAGCTTTAGCTTTATATTTAGGTTTAGAAGAAACTTATTTTGATAATTACATTCATAATGGTAACTCAATTTTAAGACCAATCCACTATCCTCCAATTACCCAAGAACCTAAAAATGCTGTTAGAGCTGCAGCGCATGGTGATATTAATTTAATAACACTTTTAATGGGTGCTCAAGGACGTGGCTTACAAGTGCAACGCCATGATGGTGAATGGGTAGACGCTATTGCTGAACCAGACGAATTAATGATAAATGTTGGAGATATGCTATCTAGACACACCAACAATAAATTAAAATCTACAATCCATAGAGTTATTAATCCACCTCGTGAACTTTGGGGTACTTCTCGTTACTCTATACCTTTCTTTATGCATCCTATCAGCGAAATGAAGCTAGATGTTTTAGAAAGCTGTGTAGATGAGGACAATCCTAAACTTTATAGCGATATTACTGCTGGTGAATTTTTAACTGAGCGTTTAATTGAACTTGGACTTATAAAAAAATAGTTAGCCGTTCATAGTCCTCAGTAAGCAGTGCATTAAGAGAAAGTGCTAAATACTGAAGACTGAAAACTAATAATTGAACACAAATGGATTTACAGGACCAATTAAAAAACCTATTCCCAGATCATGTTCCTGAACCTTCTGAAGAAAAGGAAGAACAAAGTGATATATGGTTGCAAGACGACCCAATTATTTGCAAATACGAAAAGCGCAAAGGCAAACCAATTACCATTTTAGAAGGCTATAATGGAGCCGCAGAAGATTTCAAAAAATTAGCCAAGGATTTAAAAACTCAACTTAGTGTTGGTGGAAGTTTTAAAGATGATAAAATCATCATTCAAGGGGATTATAGAGATAAAATCATGGCTATTTTAAAAGAAAAAGGGTTTAACGTAAAACGTGTTGGTGGTTAATATATGAGTGAAAATTGTTTGCATATTACAAATGGTAGTGCTTTAACAGATTACCTAAGAGAATTAGACTTTAAAGAGGATATTTTAACATGGCAAGAAATGCTATGTGAAGGTCCTACAATTCCAGCTATAAATTCAGATGAATTCTTCAATATTAGAACCAAATTCTTGAAGAAATATTATGATATTGAAGTCGATAGATCAGCTCTTATAAGAGAATTATCAAAGTTGGATAAAGTCGAAAAATACGATGAAATCAACCTATGGTTTGAATATGACTTGTTCTGTCACATCAATCTTCTAGGCGTTATCAATTTAATTCATCAAAAAGAAATAAAAAAACCTCTATATCTTATTTGTAGCGGACGCGTTGAAGGTGAAAAAAGCTTAAAAGGTTTACCAGAATTAAGTCCTGCACAATTAAAAAGTCACTACAAGAATAAAATACGGTTGACAAAAGACGATATTGATTTAGCCATTGCTTTATGGAGAACTTATTGTGGCAAAGATCACAACATTTTAAAACCTTACATCGTCAAAGAATCTAGTTTTAAGTACATGAGTAACTGCCTAAAGGCACATTTGCAGCGTTTTCCATATCAAAACAATGGTTTAGGAATCATAGAACAAAATATTCTTAAAATCATAAAAGAAAATGATATAAAATCTGTTCATCATTTATTAGGATATGCTTTAAACTATCAAGGCTATTATGGTTTCGGCGATACACAATTTCATCGCATTATAGAAAAGCTATCCATATTTTATGATATAACACAAAATGGATTGATGTTAAATAGAAAAGGACATGAAGCTCTTTTTAATAGACACAATTATGCTTCTGAGATTAATAATGATATGTATTACGGTGGAGTAAATCGTTTGGAATATCAATTCAGTATAGAGCAAAATAAACTTGTAAAAACTATCGTAAATGCCAATTAAAGATTCAGAATTAATATTAAATCCTAATGGAAGTGTTTATCATCTCAATTTGAAGCCTCAAGATATTTCAGACACTATAATTTTTGTTGGAGATCAGGATAGAGTTGAAAAGATTACAAAACATTTTGATAGTATTGAATTCAGTACACAAAAAAGAGAATTCAAAACACAAACAGGATATTATAAAGACCGAAGAATTACTGTAATTTCAACAGGTATAGGACCTGATAATATTGATATTGTTCTCAACGAATTAGATGCTTTAGTTAATATAGATCTTAAAACCAGAAAACCAAAAACTGAACTCACAAGTTTAAATATCATTAGAATAGGAACTTCTGGTTCTTTGCAGCAAGATATTCCAGTTGATGCATTTTTACTAAGCACACATGGACTTGATGTTAACGGTATGCTTCACTTTTATCAAATAGAAGGTATTAGTAATCCCGAAATTGAAGATGCTTTTATAACGCATACTAATTGGGACAAAAATAAAGCACGTCCTATTATCATAAATAATAGTAAGTATCTTGAAAAATATTTTGAAAGTGATAAAATATTCAAAGGTATGACAGGTACAGCTGGTGGTTTCTATGGACCTCAAGGACGCGTCTTAAGATTACCACTTCATGATCCTGATTTAAATTCTAAATTAGACAATTTTAATTACAAAGACTTTAGAATCACCAATTTTGAAATGGAAACCTCTGTAATATATGGACTTTCAAAATTACTAGGGCACGAAGCATTATCTCTGAATGCTATAATTGCTAATAGAGCTACTGGCGATTTTAGCAAAGACCCAAAGAAAACAGTAGAAAAATTAATTGTATATGCGCTAGAACGCATAGTAAACATATAGTGTTATTCCACTTTCACGGAAAGCACTAAAAGAAATTCAGCACAATGAAAAAAGTAAATATTGGTGGTGTACCAGAGCACTTTAATTTAGCATGGTACTTAACACTAAAGAATGGTGAATATAAAGCAGAAGACATTAACCTACGCTGGCATGATTATTATGGAGGAACAGGCGAAATGTGTAAAGGTTTGCGTAATGGAGATATTGATATAGCAGTAATTTTAACCGAAGGAATTATAGCAGATATAATAGATGGCAACCCATCAAAAATCGTTCAAACTTTTGTTGAGAGTCCTTTAATTTGGGGGATTCATGTTGCTAATAATTCAAAATTCAATACTATTGATGATATTAAAGGCACTAGAGCTGCCATAAGCAGATATGGTTCCGGCTCTCACCTTATGGCTTACGTCAATGCAAAAAATAACGATTGGGATTTAGAAAAGGATTTAAAATTTGAAGTCATCAAAAATCTCGATGGAGCTGTTAAAGGGTTAACAGAAGAAGACGCTGACTACTTCATGTGGGAGAAATTTACCACTAAACCTTTGGTAGACGATGGTACATTTAGAAGAATTGGTAACTGCCCTTCTCCTTGGCCTTGTTTTGTTATTGCTGTTAGACAAGAATTTATAGATAATAGTGAAGATGACCTTAAAGTTATTTTAGACATTATCAATAATACCACAGCAGATTTTAAATCTATTCCTAGCATTGACAAAACCATTGCTAACCGTTACGAGCAAGAAATAGAAGACGTTAAAGAGTGGTTGTCGTTAACCGAATGGTCACAAACCGTAATAGATAAGAAAACGATAAAAAACATCCAAAATCAACTTTTTGATTTAAATATTATTCCAGAAAAGATTGGTTATTCGGATTTGGTTCATGAAATTTAGAATTGCTCTAAAAACTTAGAGTAACAATAGTGTTATTAGTGTTTCCTAAAGGTTTTACAAATTATATAACTGTTAAAATTGGGTGGTTTTCAGCTATAACTTTCAGGATGTCAATTTTTTATTTAAATTTGTTATAGCTATGTTAAAGTAAATCAACTCATCAATCTATGGTCATTACAATTATATTGGTCCTATCCTCCTTAGTTGCTCTTAATTTTTTATTGTTAATCTTTAGTTGTAACAAAACTTCTAAAGTAGTTAAGAATAAGAAGCCTCGAGTTATTAAACAGAAGAAACCAACTACTGTAGTTTCCACTCAATTGCAGACTGGCCAACTTGCTCCAACAGGGAGTTAGTTTTACTAAAATGCTTATTACCAAACCAATAACCTCTATTGGCACTCAAAGGTGAAGGATGACCTGTTTCCAAAACAAAATGTTTCTCTGTATCAACTAATTTTTTCTTCTTTTTAGCAAATCCTCCCCAAAGCAAGAAAACTACATTATTTCTGTTATCACTAATAAGCTTAATAACAGCATCTGTAAATTGCTCCCAGCCCTTATTTTGATGACTTCCTGCTTGATGTGCTCTTACAGTCAAAGTTGCATTTAACAATAATACGCCTTGATCTGCCCAAGGCTCAAGATTTCCACTTTTAGGATAAGTTACACCCAAGTCTTGTTCTATTTCTTTGAAGATATTAATTAAAGATGGCGGATGAGCAATCCCTTCATTTACTGAGAAGCAAAGCCCATTAGCTTGACCGATGCCATGATAAGGATCTTGTCCTATAATAACAACTTTAACATCACCAAAATGACAATGGTTAAACGCATTAAATATCTCTGAACCTTTAGGAAAGCATTTGTGGGTGTTATACTCTTGTTTTACAAATTCAACTAAAGTTTTAAAATAAGGTTTATTGAATTCAGGTTCTAAATAGGGTTTCCAGCTTTGGTGAATATCTACGTTCATTACTCCATTAAAATTTATCAAAAATAGCAATTATAGAAGTAATGTAAAAAGTATAAAAACGTTAATTATAACTTAAGAGATCTGCATTAGGCATATCCTAACAATTAACTTAAATTTGCATCTCAAAATACGAAAGCGATAGATGATAAACATTCATGAAAAAACCTTAAAGGATTTAGAGTTTTTTACAGTTTTAAAACAAGTTAGCGAACATTGTTCTACCGAATTAGGTAGGGATGCTGCTTTGGGCATTCTACCATTTCCTACCGTAGAGCAAATTCAACTTGAATTGAAATATGTTAATGAATATCTGTCATCATTTCAAAATGAAAATAGAATTCCCAATCATGGATTTGATGCAATAACCAAAGAGCTAAAACTGTTAAAGATTGAAAACACTTATCTTGAAGTTCCAAGCTTACAAAAATTAGTGAGTATTTCTCTTACTGTTAATTCTATTTTAAAATTTCTAAAAAAGTTTGAAGAATACTATCCTAACCTCTACCAACAAAGTAATTCCATTGAGGTTACTACTGCTCTCATAGATCAAGTAGATGCAGTTGTTGATCGATTTGGTGAGATAAAGGATGATGCTTCACCTACACTTTCAGAGTTAAGAAAATCAATAAATCAACTCAAAACAAAGATTAATAGTAGCTTCACCTCTGCACTAAACACTTATCACAATCTAGATTATCTTGACGATATCCGCGAGTCTGTTGTAGATAACAAACGTGTTTTAGCTGTAAAAGCTATGTATCGTAGAAAAGTGAGAGGTGCTATAATGGGAGGTAGCAAAACAGGTAGTATTGTCTATATAGAACCGGAAACGACCTTACAATATTCTAGAGAGCTTAATAATTTAGAATATGAAGAAAAGGAAGAAGTTATTAAAATTCTAAAAGAACTCACAGACTTCATTCGTCTATTCTCACCACTTTTAAAAACCTATCAAGAGTTTTTAACCCAAATAGATATCATTTCAGCAAAAGCAAAATACGCTAATCGCATGGATGCTATTCTACCTGAAATCTCAGAAGAACGTCGTTTATTTTTACGAGATGCGTATCACCCACTACTTTATCTAAACAATAAAGCAAAAAACGAAGACACCTATCCTCAAACTATTGCTCTAGATAAAGAAAGCCGCATTATAGTAATCTCTGGACCTAACGCTGGTGGAAAAAGTATCACCTTAAAAACGGTTGGCTTATTACAAACTATGTTACAAAGTGGTATGCTTATTCCTGTCCATGAGCGCAGTAAGGTCTGTATTTTTGATAGAGTACTAAGCGATATTGGCGATAATCAATCTATAGAAAACCATTTAAGTACCTACAGCTATCGTCTAAAACAGATGAATTATTTCTTAAGAAAATGTAATAACAAAACATTGTTCTTAATTGATGAGTTTGGTACAGGTAGTGATCCTGAACTAGGTGGTGCTTTGGCAGAAACATTTTTAGAGGTCTTTTACGAACGTGGTGCTTTTGGTATTATCACAACCCACTACTCCAATTTAAAACTTTTAGCAAATGAGCTGCCTCATATGCAAAACGCCAATATGCTTTTTAACGAAAAAAGCTTAGAGCCCATGTACAAATTGGTAACAGGACAAGCTGGTAGTTCTTTTACTTTTGAAGTCGCACAAAAAAACGGCATTCCTTATAGTTTAATCAACAAATCAAAAAAGAAAATTGAACGCGGTAAAGTACGATTTGATGCTACAATTGCTAAACTTCAAAAAGAACGTAGTAAGCTCGAAAAAACCGAACGCTCTCTAAAAGAAAACGAAAAGAAAAAGCAGTCTGAAGCTGATAAACTTGAAGAAGTCAATGCTAAAGTTCAAAAGAAGCTAGAAAGTTTTCAAGAATTATATGACAGTAATCAACGTTTAATTTATCTGGGCCAAAAAGTTAATGATCTTTCTGAAAAATATTTTGAAAACAAAAGAAAGCGAGAGCTTATGGCTGAACTATTTCGTTTAGTTCAGATTGAAAATTCTAAACGAAAAAAAATATCGGCAAAACAAAAACGTGCTGAAAAAGCTAAGGAAACCAAAATAAAAAAGGAAGCCGAAAAGAAGGTTGAAGTCATTAGACAAAAGAAGAAAGAAGCTAAAAAAATAGAACAACAAAAACCTGAGCCACCTAAACCAGCTTTAAAAATCGGTGATAGAGTACGTATGCAAGATGGTAAAGCTGTTGGTAGTATTGACGCTATTGAAAAAGGAAAAGCTATAGTAAACTATGGCTTATTTACAACAAATGTTAGCTTAGATCTTTTGGAATTGGTGGAAGCTAAAAAAGTTTAACTTTATAGTATGAACGCTAAAGTCCCTGAGGATAAACAATTAATACTTTTTGATGGAGTCTGTAATCTATGTAACAGCAGTGTTTTGTATGTTATAAAAAGAGACAAAAAAGACCAATTCCTTTTTGCACCTCTACAAAGTGCTATTGGTAAAGAAATTATTGCACATTTTGGTGTAAATACAGATGCAGTAGATTCTATTTTGCTTTACAATCCAAAGAAAAGCTCATTAAAATATAAATCTTCTGCAGCGTTACATGTTGCTAAACATTTAGGTTTTCCAAATAATTTAATGACTATCTTTTTTATTGTACCGACTTTTATTAGAAATTGGGTTTATGATTATGTGGCCAAAAACCGATATCAATGGTATGGAAAAAAGGAATCTTGTATGATTCCTACACCAGAACTAAAGTCTAAATTTTTAGAATAGAAAAAGCCCTTTTAAAACAATTTAAAAGGGCTTTTCTAAATTAACAACTTACTTAAAACTAATTTTAAACAAAAAATTTAATTTCAATTCGTTTACTTTAGAGGGATATTAACGAATTGGTTAATAGCACATTTTTGTTGGTTCAAATTTATAAATGATTGCCTTCTTCAAATAAAAAATTCGATATAAGTCATTTATAACTGTTAAAATATGTTAACATGTAAAAAATACCCATGAGTTACATTTTTAACTAATTCATAAGCCGACTTCACTACTCTATATAATCATGTTACTCATTTATAGTTTAGTAATGGTAAATTCTCATATAGTTTTGGATAAAACCTAAATTTAAAGACATCATGAAAAACCAACAACTACTCTTTTTATTCTTTATCATATCCCAAATAGTAATAGGGCAGCAAAAAAGTAATATAACAGATGTTACAGTTTATTTAGATGGAGCGGAAATCAATAGAACATCGACTATAAATCTTAAATCTGGGACTACTGAATTTACTTTTAATGGGCTTTCACCACACATTGAAGAAAGTAGCATTCAAATTTCAGGCTTAAAAAATGCTTCTGTTTTATCTATCAATTATGGAATTAATTATCTATCCAAGCAAAAACAATCTGATTCTATAACAGCGTTGCAAGACCAAATGAAAGTTCTCGATACTAAAATTGAAAGTGAATACGAGCTAATCGCTGGTTATAACGAAGAGATAAGCCTTATTCAAAGCAATAAAAGATTGGGCAATGAAACCGAAGTGGTTAGTCTAGAACAATTAAAAAACTTCGCAACGTATTATCGAACTAGAATTACAGAGCTTAAAAAAGCAATCAACGTCTCTAATGCGAACATTGCTAAACATGAAGAAAATCAAAACGATTTAAGAAAACAACTTATTGAATTCAACGTTGAAGAAAAAATACAAACGGGTGAAATAACACTTAAGCTCAATAGCGACATCAATACCACATTAGATTTAAACATCAGTTACAATATAAAAAATGCAGGTTGGTTTCCTATTTATGATTTAAAGGCAGAAAAAATAAACAGTCCTTTAAATCTTGAATATAAAGCCCATGTTTATCAGAGTTCTGGTTGTGATTGGGATAACGTGAATTTAGTGCTATCTACCAGCGATCCCAATACAAATAATGTTAAACCTATAGTCAATCCTAAATATCTCAATTTCATTAATCGCTATAGTAATTACCAATCGCAACGTGCTACAAAAAGCTATAATTACAAATACAATCCACTTGTAAAAACTGTATCTGGGGTTGTTACCTCTACTACTGATGGCTTACCATTACCTGGTGTAACTATTATAGAAAAAGGCACTTCTAATGGAACGCAAACCGATTTTGATGGTAATTATAGTTTGCAAACTACTTCAGGCAACACATTAGTATATTCTTATGTAGGTATGCAGACTGAAGAACTGCCAATTCATTCTAGTATTATGAATGTGGGTTTAAATGAGGATATACAGTCATTAGATGAAGTTGTAATTGTTGCTAATGGAAACAGACCGAACTCTAAATTTGCGCAAGCTCTTTCTGGTCAGGTAGCGGGATTAAATATAGTTAACAAAAATGGTCAACCAGGTGGTAATACTACAGTTAATTTAAGAGGTGTAGGATCTATTGACAGTAATAATGAACCTTTATTTATTGTAGATGGTATTCCTATTACATCAGATAAGTTTAATATAATTAGCACTGATGATATAGAAAGTTTACAAGTCTTAAAAGATGCAGGTGCTACATCGATATATGGGAATCGAGGTGCCAAAGGTGTTGTTGTTGTAACATTAAAGAACGGTTCAGAAAGTAAAATCAATTGCTTAGGAAATACCGTTGCAACAGGAATCACCAACACTCGTTTTGAAATCAATAAAAAATATTCTATACCTTCAGATGGAGACGTTACGGTTATTGAAATAGATAAATTTGATGTGCCTGCTAACTACAACTATTTTGCGGCACCTGTTCTTAATGAGAATGTTTTCTTAACAGCTAAAATTGGAAATTGGGAACAATACAATTTACTTCCTGCTGAAGCTAACGTCTATTTTGAAGGAAGCTATTCTGGAAAAACCAATATCAACCCAAGTGCTACAACAGATAGCCTAACAATCTCTCTTGGTGTAGACCCTAATATTGTGGTAAAGCGTACTCAGCTTAACGATTTTAAGAAAACCACATTTATTGGTAGCAATAAAGTTATTTACAAAGGTTACGAAATTGAAATTAAGAACAATAAACAATCTGATATTGAATTATCACTTTATGACCGCATTCCAATCAGTCAAAATAAAGACATAAAACTAGATGATATTGAAACAGGAAGTTCAGAATACGATGATGAAAAAGGGATCCTAAAATGGATACTAAACCTTAAACCAGGTGAAACAGAAACTGTAAAACATTCATATTCTATTAAATATCCAAAATATAAGCGGGTTAATCTATAGTATATTTTCAAAATGAACCTATCGAAGTCTAAAAAACGACTCGGTTTTTAAGATTCTTCGATTCGCTCTGAATGACAAAAAACTAAGCCTCAAAGCAAGATAATGACAGTTTGAGCCTAGCTTCCGTTAGCTGGGAATGAATCAAATTCTATAGAAAAGCATGTCTAACTTTTTAATAGTTCAGTTACACTGAAAGTTATAAAACATCAAGCTTTGAGGCTTTTATTTAAGTTTAAATTCTTCTTCTAAATTTCGACAAACGGAGTCGGTCAGACGTAATATTTATTTTAAACTTTTTAGAATAAAATCTAGATTTGGATTTGAATTATCATTTGTAATATAAGCATCCGTAAAATACTTTGGTGGTAAAGCCAAACCAAGCTTTTGCATTTTCTTTATGGTTGGAATATAATCCTGACTTACTTTTCCTGTTAACAACACACCTAAATCTTTTCCTTTTTTAGCGTATTTATAAACGTTTCTTAAACCTGAAAGGTAAAGATGATCTTTGGTAAAACCACCACCTCTATGCACGCGTAAGGTAATCGCAAATGCTTTATCTCTATTCAATTTATGCTGATTATGTAGCAAATGAAACGTATCACTAAAATCATAACCCTTGTTTAAACTATCTACAGCTATCACTCTAAAAGCTAACTCTTTTAAGCGCTCAATAGTTAAGCAATTACTCATAAATTCTGAATAAACTGCTAAACCTTCTTGTGTTTCTACATTATTAGGAAACCCGTTAGAAAACACCTTTAGTGGATGCGACAAACCGTTGAATGTGGTTACCATGTGGACACCAATTTCATGATTTGTCAATACTTTTAATTGATTTTTACTGTATTTATGGCTTTTTCGTAGTACTAAAGTTTGTGTATTATTCAGCACCATGGCTGCCGCAGAAAGATTATTCGATATTTTGATGTTATATTCAAAATCATAACGCTTAGAGAATTCATCAAAATAAGCTCTAGCTTCTTCAGCACTAAACATCGGAAGCATTTCCTCATTAAATTCAGAATCATCAAAACGTAAGATAAACTTAGCGTTTTCAATATCCTTTTCGGTTGGTGTTCCAAAGCTTTTTAAACTATTGAAATAAAACTTACGACCTTGACCAATAGTTTCAATACATTCAATTAAACCAGAATATTCATAGATAATGTCTTCATAAAGCTGTCTGATATCATCATCTTCAATGCGTTCTAATCGTTGTGAAAAAAATAAACGATGCAATTTATAACCGTTAAATCGCATTTTTGGGTACTTAAACTCTGGCTCGTAGTTATATTTTGAAGAATAAAATTTCTTTTTTTCTGAAGCTATATTTAACGGGTTAATGTAATTAAGCAGTTCAATATTTTTAACCAACCTATTGAGGTTAGCATCAATATCAAACAAATCATGAAACTCATCCGTTGCTTTAATTTGGGACATTAGTTTTTAAAATTTTTGTAAAATTCTGCTGCATGCTTTGGCAAAAGTATTTTAAGTTGTTCCTCTACTGTAGAAACTACTTCAGGATAAATGATCTGTTGATATTCATCACAATACACCTTTGCAATTTCGGTTGCCAAAACTAAGGTATTCTTGAAGTTATTGGTAATAAATTTTAAGAAATATCCATTACCTTGAAAGGTATCATTGACTTTTGCAGTTTGCTTAATGTTATGCGGAAATTTTATAGATTCCAAATAGCTTCTCCAACGTCCAACTTCATCTCCAAACCTATCGTTGTCAATATTAGAAGTTCCTAAATTCCATGTTGGCACTTCTCTATCCCAGCGTTTCCAGTTATAACTGTGCATGTCATAAACTACACAGACTCCAAATTTTTCTTCTAATTTAGATATAAGCGTTTCCACGACGTTGTAAAAACTCTGATGCTTTTTTAGACTTTTAGCTTTCTCTAATTCTGGTAATGGATTTTTCCAAAGTTGTTTTCCCCAAGCGGTATCGAAAACAGCATTTTCCGGATCACGATTTAAATCATATTCAAATCTAGAATTACATCCTGCAATGACTATAGGATGCGAAATAATCATGTTTTTAGTCTCAGGATCTTCCTCATACCATCTGTCGTATTCTGAATGTAGACAATTGTCCCAAAGGTCTTTTCTAAATTGATGACCATCATGCACTGCTGCACAAGCATAAGGTACGTATTCGTCTATCTTTAAAGTAAAGGAATAATCTTCAGCAACAGCATGAAAACACTGTTCGCTATTTATACATTCTATAATTTGTTGAACACTTAACTTTTCCATTAGAAACCGTAAATAAAATGAAACACTACAAGAATTTTATACAAAAAAAACAATACAAAGAGGGTTATAAAGACTATATAGAAAACTTTATATTTTGAAGGTTCTTTCACCTGCTCTGCAACTGTTGTTTTTGATAAACTATCGTGCAAACCTATTTTTCCTAAAAATGAAAATCCTTCAAAAGGAATCTTCCTGCTTAATGTTCTCCTTAAAATATTTAAGAAACTAACCGGTTTTTCTTCTAGACTTACCACGCTGGTTTGTGTTAAATATTTTGCGGGTGTTGCCTTAAACAAGGCTTCAAAAATTAAGTAGTACGTTGTGGTGAACACAAAAAAGACTATCCAACCAGCAATGTTCTCTCCAACTAAACTTTGAAAATCTTGTATTAAAGTACTAACATGGAAATCAAAAATATATTTAGAAAATATACTTAAAATCAAAAAGATATCTATAATGTGATGTGCTAATCTTTTCCATTTACTTGCTGGTTTCAATTGGAAAGTTTTGAAATCAGATAATTGATTTTCTTTGGACTGTATATATTCTAGCTCTGCCTTCCATGTCTTTAGATAGAAATAACACACATAAAACATAAATACTGCTTTTAATAAAAACAGTATTCCTAAAAAGCCTTTTACTTCAAAAAAGATAAACAATACATAAACTTGATACAAAAAGGATAAGATTGTAAACAGTGAGATAACACTTAGGCAAAACTGAATCACTTTTGTTTCTCTATAGTTTGATAATTTATATACTACTACAGAAATTATAAACAGTACATAAAATACAATGTCTAAGTAACTTATATAATAATAAGAACCACCTTCTAAATTACGTTTAAAAGTAAAGACTTCTAAATCAAAAAACTTAAGGTCTGAATAACTAAAATCAAAAAATAAATAGATCCACTTTATAAAACTATCTTGTTTAAAATTAAGTATATCTACAAATTGAAATAATAAACCTGAAATCGCTAAATAAAGTAAAATCCAAAAGGTGTTTTTTAAAAGCCAAGTATTAAGTTTATTCATTATAGCGTACTAAATAAGCGTTCTAAACTTTTAAGCATATTACGTTCATTAATATTGAATTTACCATCTGAAAAGAAAAGCGTTTTTATATCTGCCAATAATACTTCAATATCGTCCTTATCGTAATTGTGCTGTTTTAAACTCGTCATTATCTTTTTAATACCTTGATAATCGTTATCATTATCAAATTCGTCATGAATTTCTTGAAAGGTATTCATGTCCACTTTCTTAATGATAATGTTGCGTTCACGATTGTCTTCTTTAAAGTCAGAATTGGCAGCAAACAAAAGAATATATGCTACGAGTTCATCCCTTGTCCAGTGAATTGTTTTCATTTTATGCTTAGGTTAAAGTTCCATATTCTGTCCATGATCCATCATAGACCACAAGATTTTTATAATCACATAAAGTAGCCGCTAATGCTAATATACAGGCTGTAATGCCAGAGCCACAGCTAAATACTAATGTAGTTTGTTTTTTAAATATATGATCTAAAATAATCTTTAATTCGTTAACCGGTTTCAATGTATAACCATCAAATAAGTCCGTGTAAGGTAAATTTACTGAATTTGGAATAGTGCCTCGTCTCAAACCTTCACGAGGTTCATCTACTTTACATTGGAAGCGCTCACTGGAGCGTGCATCTATAATTAGAGCATCACTATTTTTAGAAAATTCACCAACACCATTAAAATCTGTCATTAAGTAAGAATTAAAATCAGCTTTAAAATTTCCTTTTTCAAAAATTACAGTTGAGTAGGATTCTATTTTATAACCTTGCACTTTCCACTCTGGCAGTCCTCCATCTAAAGCAGCAACAGTTTTAAATCCAAACGTTTTGAATAGCCACCAAGCTCTAGCACTAGAATAAATCCCTTTATCATCATAAACTACGACAATTGAATTTTTGTTGATTCCTAGACTTTGAGCTTCTTGTTCAAATTGTTCTTTAGAAGGTAACGTGCTTGGAAAAGGAGCTGACACATCGCTGAATTTTTGCTTTATGTCAAAAAATCTTGCATGTGGAATTCTTACTGAAGATGTATCGATGGATTTATTTATTGTAGCATCTAAAACAATTAATTCAGGTAAATCGATGTTTTCGTTCAACCATTGAACAGAAACAAGAGGTGTTTGAAATGGAATTGAATTCATCTATAATGAATTAAGCCTCATCAACTGTTTTTCGTAATCTTGCACGTCTATCAAAAGCCTGAAGTTGATCTAAAACCTTGCTTTCTAAAAAGTCGATAACTTTTTCTTCAACTTTAATTTTATTCTTATACACTTTATTGATATAAGTTATTCCACCAGGAGACATCACGTTGACCTCAACCAATTTACCGCCAATAACATCAATACCTACAAAATAAAGTCCATCCTTAACCAATTTAGGTCCTATTTGCTTACATAATGCCTTTTCGGCTTTGGTAAGATTGTGCTTTTGTACACTTCCTCCAGCAGATACGTTAGAGCGATGATCGTCAGTTCCAGGAACACGTTTCATAGCACCTACCGCTTCACCGTTTAGCATTAAAATTCTAACATCACCTTGATCTGCTCCTTCAATATAATCTTGAAGAATAACATAGTTTGACGTACCATCAGAATTAGAAATATAAAAATCTAACAATGAGTTGATATTGCTCATGGCCGATTTTTCAATAAGAATAACACCAGAACCACCAAAACCATTTAATGGTTTTATAATCATCTTGTCTGCCTTAGAATCTTTAATCTGTTTTACTAAATACCTTTTGTTCTTAGACACGTGTGTATTCGGTATAATGTTACTATGTGCATCACCAAAAGCAGCAGTGTAAAGCTTGTTATTTGCTTCACGCATACCTTGTAAAGAATTCACAATAAAAACATCATCCTTTACCGAATCCAAAAAGTTGAGCATAATTGGATCTAAAGGTGGATTTGCTCTAAAGAAAATAGCATCAAAACCAGCTAAAGGCAACATTTCTTCGCGAAGCTTTGCTTTATTATAGAATGCTTTTAAAGTTGGCGGAACTTTTTCCATTCTCCCAATAACATTACAAAATGCATTAGTGACACTATTTCTAATGGTAAGATTTGCTGGTGTACACATTGCTACACCATGACCTCGTTTTACGCACTCTTTTATGAGTGTTAAACTAGTGTCGTTTTCGGGATCGATTTGCTCCCAAGGATACATTATAAAGCAAATATTCATTCGTTATGATTTTGGTTAGTTACTATTGCAATCTTAAAAAGTAATATTTGAAGATATAAAAATTATGAATCTAAATCAAAAGTTTGTGTAGGGTTATCATGCTCACTGTAATCTAACATGTTTTCTCCATCTGCAATTATTGAGCATACTGTTGCATCTCCAGTAACATTAACCACAGTTCTAAACATATCCAAAATACGATCTACAGGAAAAATTATGGCTATCCAAGCAGGATTCAGACCTACCGAACTTAACACAATAATAAGCATAACTAAACCTGCACTAGGAACAGCTGCAGAACCTATAGATGCCAATGTTGCTGTTAACACAACCGTAACTTGTTGACCAATGGTTAAATCTATCATGTGCATTTGTGCCAAAAATATAACTGCGACAGCTTGATATAAACTCGTTCCATCCATATTTACCGTAGCACCAATAGGTAAAACAAAACTGCTAATTTTCTTATTGACTCCTAGGTTTTGTTCTACACACTCCATAGTTACCGGAAGTGTTGCAGCACTACTAGAAGTTGAAAAAGCTAAGGTTTGTGCTGGACTCATGGATTTAAAAAATCCTGTGTAAGGTATTTTCTTTACAAAAAGCTTTAGGATTAAAGGATAAGCCACAAAAATCATTAAAAGCAAACCTGCTAAAACAGTTAAAGAATACCAACTTAAACCTTTAAAAATCTCAACCACTTTACCAATGTCGTCGCCTGCCATTTTACTCACAACTCCGGCTAAAAGAGCAAATACAAAAAAAGGTGCTGCTTGCATAACAACATCAACCATTTTAAGAAAAACTTCATTGATGCCATCAACAAGATTTAAAACAGGAGCTGATTTTTCAGTAGGAATAAATAATAAACAGACACCAAAAAATATAGCGAAGAATATTATTTGAAGCATTAATCCATTATTAGATAATGAATAGAAAAAGTTACTAGGAACAATATCTATTAAAGGTTGAAGCGGTGTGGTTTGCTTTTGCTTATCTACCGTTTTCATTTTATCCGCAACTGCAGCATCTTGAAGCTCACTTTTTGATAATTCTGATATTTCTTGAGCACGTTCGAAAAATTCAGGATCTTTCAAATAATTGATTCCATCTTTTATTTCATAACCTTCAGCATCTGCCCATATTTCATAACTTATTCTATTATCAATTCTACTTTGTTCATCTATAAGTTTACCTGGTTTTACAATATTAACAAGCAATAAGCCGAGAGAAATGGCCATAACTGTTGTAACCAGATAGATTCCTAAAGTCTTTCCTCCCATTCTACCCAAACTTGAAGGATCACCAATATTTGCAACACCACTGATAATAGAAAACAACACTAAAGGAACAGCAATAAGCTTCAATAAGTTGATAAAAATAGTTCCGAAAGGATCAATCCAATTTATTGTAAATTGACTCCAGCCCATTGAACTTGATAATAAAGCCCAAATGATACCGAGAACCATTCCTATAATTATTTTCCAGTGTAATGCTAGTTTCTTCATAATATTTGCCGCAAAAGCGGTAATCTCTTAAGTTAATCGTTTATTTCCAATCGTTAGACTCTTGCCTACGGAGTAATATGTAATCTGCTAAAACCAAAGCAGCCATAGCTTCTACAATAGGTACAGCTCTTGGCACCACACAAGGATCATGTCTACCTTTACCTTGCATTTCAACGGTTTCACCTTTGCTATTTATAGTTTCCTGTTTTTGCAATGTGGTAGCAACAGGCTTAAAAGCAACTCTAAAGTAAATATCCATACCATTGCTTATGCCTCCTTGAATTCCGCCAGACAAATTGGTTTGCGTGGTTCCGTCTTCATTAAACTTATCGTTATGCTCACTGCCCATCATTTTTGCACCGCAAAAGCCACTTCCATATTCAAAACCTTTAACGGCGTTTATGGATAACATCGCTTTTCCTAATTCAGCATGAAGTTTATCAAAAACAGGTTCTCCCAAACCAACAGGAACATTCTGCAAAACGCAGGTTATAGTTCCTCCAATAGTGTCACCTTGTTTTTTTACTTCTTGTACTTTAGCAATCATCTTTTCGGCAGAAACTTCGTCCGGACAACGGATAATATTAGATTCAATCTTATCGAAATCTAAATCTTGATAAGGCTTATCTATAAAAATATCACCAACAGAAGACGTAAATGCATTAATTTTTATTAAAGACAACATCTGTTTAGCAATAGCACCTGCCACTACTCTACTTGCAGTCTCACGAGCTGAGCTTCGACCTCCACCTCTATAGTCTCTAACTCCGTATTTTTTATCGTAAGTATAATCGGCATGACTAGGACGATACACATCCTTGATATGCGAATAATCTTTTGATTTTTGATTGGTATTATGAATAACAAAACCTATAGGCGTTCCGGTTGTAATCCCTTCAAAAATCCCAGAATAAAACTCAACTGTATCAGGTTCCTTTCGTTGTGTAACAATTTTGGATTGTCCAGGTTTTCTTCTATCTAATTCGTGCTGTATGGCTTCAAGATTCAACTCAATTCCTGCAGGACAGCCATCAATAATTCCACCAATAGCTTTGCCGTGCGATTCACCAAAAGTGGTGAGTTTAAATAATTTCCCGAAGGTATTTCCTGCCATTCAAAGTGTATTTTACGCTAATGTAATTTTATTCTAACAGAAACAAAAACCGAATTAGAATTTTTGTCATATAGCTTCAATACTGAAAAGCACTTTTTTACATGATTTTTCTCATAACAATTTAATAACAGTTTACTCATAGTTAGTTAATTATAGCGTTACAGTTAGTTAATAGCAATACCTGTAATTTGCATCTATTGATTTATTGCCTTGAATTTAAAGAGAAAAGTAGAAATAGCAGTTATATCTGACGTTCATTTGGGGACTTTTGGTTGTCAAGCCAAACAGCTTCTTACCTATTTGAATAGTATTGAGCCTAAGAAATTGATTCTTAATGGTGATATAATTGACATTTGGCAGTTCAAAAAACGTTACTTTCCAAAGTCACATCTTAGCGTTATTAAAAAAATCATGGATTTTGCCGCCAATGGTACTGAAGTAATATACATTACTGGTAACCATGATGAAATGCTGAGGAAGTTCACAGATGCTGAGATTGGCAATATTTCCATAGTAAATAAACTAGTTTTGGATCTTGATGGGAAGAAAGCATGGTTTTTTCATGGAGACGTTTTTGATATTTCAATTCAAAATGCAAAATGGTTAGCCAAACTTGGCGGTTGGGGTTACGATTTATTAATATTATTAAATAGCGTAGTGAACTGGGGATTAGAAAAGCTTGGAAAAGAGCGTTATTCCCTTTCAAAACGCATCAAGAACAGTGTTAAAAGTGCTGTTAAATATATCAACGACTTTGAAAGTGTTGCTACGGATTTAGCCATAGAAAATGGTTATGATTATGTGGTTTGTGGCCATATCCATCAGCCTAAAATGCTGATAAAAGAAAATAAACATGGTAAAACCACTTACTTAAATTCTGGTGATTGGGTAGAAAACTTTACGGCTTTAGAATATCAGTTTAAACGCTGGAAAGTCTACAACTACAACAGTGATAAACTTTCTCCATTCTTTGCAGATGAAGAACTAAAAGATATGGATGTTAAGGACTTGATTGCTGCAATTACCATAGTAGAACAACCTAAAAAGCAAAAATCAAAGTAGAGCTTCTCTTAAAATTGAAATGGGATGTTTTGCTATTCTTCCTGTACCATCTTTAATTTGGTGTCTACAACTTGTTCCGTTAGCAGCTATAACAATAGCTTCTGATGATTTTCTAACGGCAGGAAATAAGGTTTGTTCACCGATTTGCATACTGACCTCGTAATGCTCTTTTTCATAGCCAAAACTACCAGCCATACCACAGCAACCACTTGGTATTATGGTGACTTTATAGTTCTCAGGAAGGTTTAGAATATCAAAGCTAGATTTCTGATTGGCTAAAGCCTTTTGATGGCAATGTCCATGAAATTTAATAACTTTAGTTTCTTGAGTAAATTGTTCTGAAGTTATATTACCTAATTCTATTTCCTTTTGAATAAATTCCTCAATTAGAAACGTCTTTTGAGCTATAGATTTAGCTGAACCTTTATCATCCGCTAATCTTAGATACTCATCTTTAAATGTTAAAATGGCTGAAGGTTCAATACCTATAAGAGGTGTCTTTTCTGAGATTAAATCTTTAAAAATTGAAACATTTTTATTGGCCCTTTTTTTTGCGTCAATCAAAAGCCCTTTTGATAGCATTGCTCTACCAGATTCAGCGTGGGAAATGATATTTACCTTATAATTTAAATGTTTCAAAAGTTGAATTGCATCAACACCGACTTCAGTATCAAGATGATTAGTAAACTCATCGTTAAACAAATAAACCTCTTTTATTATTTTTAATTCAATTTCTTGATTTTCAATTTCTTGAAATAATTTATATAAACTTTTTGTTGAAATTAAAGGCAAGCTTCGTTCTTTAGCAATTCCATTAAAAGATTTAATAATATTGCTAGTAAAACTATTAGAAAACATAAAGTTTGTCAACCTCGGAACTCGACTTGCATATTTATTGAACGTATTGTTATAAGCGAATAATTTCGTTCTTAAAGACACCCCATTTTCCTTTTGATAATGATACAAAAATTCAGCTTTTAGACTTGCCACATCTACACTACTTGGGCATTCACTAGCACAAGCTTTACAACTTAAACACAAATCGAAAACTTCCTTTAATTCGGTATGATTAAATTTATTGGAATTTTCGGAATTTGTTAAATATTCACGTAATGCATTGGCACGTGCTCTTGTGGTATCTTTTTCGTTTCGTGTTGCTCTGTAACTTGGACACATAACACCACCAAACTCTGGTAATTTTCTACAATCTCCAGAGCCATTACACTTTTCTGCTTCTCGAAGAATACCTTCTGAATTCGAAAAATCTAATACAGTTTCAATCTGCGGCTCAACTCTATCTGGCACGTACCTAAGGTTTTTATCCATTGGTAATGCCTCTACAATCTTCCCTGGGTTAAATATATTTTTAGGATCGAAGGCAGACTTTATTACTTTTAAAATCTCATAATTGTCATTACCAATCATCATCGGAATAAACTCTGCACGCACAATGCCATCACCATGCTCTCCCGACATAGAACCATTATATTTTTTTACCAATTTTGCGACTTCAGTTGTTATTTGCCTAAAGAGTTTTACATCACCAGACTGCTTCAAATCCAAAATTGGCCTTAAATGCAATTCACCAGCTCCTGCATGCGCATAATACACAGCATTCTGGTGAAACGAAGTCATTAATTCTGTGAATTCAGTAATATAATTATCTAAGTCCTCAAGAGCCACAGCAGTATCTTCAATACAAGCCACTGCTTTTTTATCACCAACCATGTTACCTAAAAGTCCTAAGCCAGCTTTCCGCAACTCTACAGCTTTATTCACATTATCTCCAAATAGTATTGGAGCTGCATAACTCATATTCAGAACTTCTACTGTTTCTTGAAATTTTGAAATTAGGTCTTTCAATTCTCCTTGAGAATTTGCACGAATTTCACACATTAAGATCGCTACCGGATTCCCAACTACAAAATCCCTGTTTTCTTGCTGGCTTTTATTATGCTTTGTTAAATTAAGGATACTATCATCCATCATTTCACAGGTATACAAATTATGCTGCATAACCACCTTTACCGCTTTAAGACATTTCGCTAGACTATCAAAATGAAGTGCTACCATAGCATTTTCCTCTGGTGGCAACTGATCTAATTGCAATGTTATTTCTGTAGTAAATGCTAGTGTACCTTCACTTCCTGCCAATAGTTTACACATATTAAACTTTGTTTCGGATGCAATGAATACCTCAGAATTTACTAATTCATCAATAGCATAGCCTGTATTTCTACGATGTATATTGGGTTTAGGAAAGTTTTCTTTGATTTGATGTTGTACCTCTTCGGTCTTTAATTCTTCATAAATAGTTTTGTAGATAGCACCTTCAAGCGTTTTGAGCTTTATCTTATCTTGAAATTCTTGCTTTGATATATTACAGAACTCAACTTCACTCCAATCACTTAAAATTGTCTTTATTGACAAAACCTTATCACTCGTTACTCCATATTGAATAGACGTTGTACCTGAAGAGTTATTGCCAACCATACCGCCAATCATACAACGATTAGATGTTGATGTATTTGGTCCAAAACACAATCCGTAAGGTTTTAGGAAATTATTCAATTCATCTCTAACCACACCAGGTTGCACTGTAACTGTTCTATCATTTTCATTAAAATCTAAAATTTTAGTAAAATGTTTAGATACATCTACAACAATACCTTCACCAACACATTGACCAGCTAATGATGTTCCTGCTGTTCTAGGAATTATTGACGTTTCATTCTCATTTGCAAACTCAATTAGCAACTTTATATCCTTATTTGTTTTAGGAATAGCAACAGCTAACGGCAATTTTCTATATACCGAAGCATCAGTCGCATACAGTTTTCTGGTTAAATCATCACAATGCAAATCACCTTCAAAATTGGTGCTTAGTTTTTGAAGTTTATCTGTTATTGGAGAGCGCATTTGTGTTAAAATTTGTCGGAAATGTGTTATAATATTATCTTAAAGTAAAATGTGCTAACTCAATTTTAACATAAATTTGCCGTTGTAGAATTAACAGTATTACTTGCTGTTTGAAATATAGAAATTAAAACTTTAAAACTTATGAGAAAATTATTTTTATTAAGTGCATTATTAATAGGTTTCACAACCGTAACCAGCGCACAAGAAATAGCTGATAACGCTATTGGGCTAAGAATTGGAGATAGTGACGGATTTGGAACTGAAATCTCCTACCAACGTGGACTTGGAGGAAACAATAGACTAGAACTAGATTTAGGACTTAGGAGTGGAAGTGATTATGACGGTTTTAAGTTAGCAGGATTATATCAATGGGTTTGGAACTTAGATGGTAACTTTAACTGGTACGCAGGTGCTGGTGGTGGTTTAGCGTCTTATAGCTTCGATAATGTACCTAGTGGTCGTGATGACAGCGAAACATTTGTATTTATAGCAGGTGATGTTGGTATTGAATACAACTTTGACATTCCACTAATCTTATCTTTAGATTTTAGACCTGAGTTAGGTTTCGGAGATGATTACTACGATAATGACGATCTAGATTTTGACATCGCATTAGGAATAAGATATCAATTTTAATTAGTTGAAATATATTATTTAAGACCACCTTATTCAAGGTGGTTTTTTTATTACTTTTAATACCATATGAAAGCACTAACTATTATTGGATTTGGACCTCGTGGACTCTATGCTTTAGAACGTCTTGTTTATCATTTAGCGATGAGAAAACAAGAGATCAATATTTTAGTTTTTGAAAGTAAAACAGAACTAGGCACAGGTGCGGCTTGGAACAAGGATCAACCAAATAGCAATCTTATAAATATAACAGAACGTGCCTTGGTAGACTTACCGTCAAGACCTAAAATTGTATATAGAAATACTATAATTCCACAGTTTCCTTCTTATCATCAATGGTGTGAATTCTCCCAAAATGAACTAGAGCCAGATACCTTTCCTCCTAGAAAAAAAGTGGGTAAATACCTTTCGGAACGCGCCAACTCAATAATTGATGTTTTAAAATCTAAATCAGGTTTTGAACTCTTTAAGACTTCCATTAAATCTATTGATTTAGAAAACAATAAACTAGCGCTATCATCAGACAATAAAGTTTGGAAAGTAGATGACGTGCTTTTAAGCATTGGTCATCAATCAACAAAAAATTCTGAACAGCTCAATGAATGGATTGAACATTCAAAATCAAACACTGAGATCAAAGTTTACGAGAATACATATCCAGTATCTCTATTTAAAGACATAAAGAACCAAACAAACATTTCAATTGGTATTAGAGGTTTTGGACTCTCTTTGATAGATGTAATGCGTTACCTTACCATAAACGATTTTGGTAATTTCAAAATCACAGATGATCAGACTTTTGAAACCTTATATTACAAAGTTAAAGATCAACAACTTCAAATTGTGCCTTTCTCTTTAGATGGTTTACCTCTAGTTCCAAAACCATTAAATGAACATATTGATAATTGGTACAAACCAACAGATGAAGAACTAGAATATTTTAAAACTTCAATTACTTCTGTAGCACAAACCAGCAAAAACTTTAATACTATTGACTTTTTGATAAAACCTATAGCTGAAATTAGCTCCAGAGTTTTTCTTGATTTAGGAGACAAAGCTGTAAGTCATAATTATGAAAAAAAGGAAATTGAATCCGTAGTATTGAATTGGTTACAAAACAAAGACCATCAACACCCAACACTACAAAACAACAATATCAGCACTTACAATCTTATTAAAAGTTATATTGAAATGGCTTTGGGTGAAACTAAAATCACTTTAGACTATTGTGTTGGTCAGGTTTGGCGACATTGCCAACCAACACTCTATGATGCTTTTTCTTATGCAAATCTAAAACCTGAAATCATAGAAGATGTGATTGCTCAAGACGAACAAAGTAAACGCTACTCTTATGGACCACCAATAGAAAGCATGCAACAACTATTGGCTTTGGTGGACGCTGGAATTTTAAATTTAAATTTTGTTAATAATCCAGATATTGAGCTAGAAAACCATGGTTGGCGACTTACCAATGAAAGTCAAGACCGCAAGAATGTAAACATAATGATTAATAGTGTTCTCGATTCTCCAAAACTATTGGAAGTGAATTCACCTTTAGTCACAAACCTTTTACAACACGATTTAATTTCACCAATACATTCTAAACTCGGTATAGAAACAGATGAAAATGCTTACGTTGAAACCGAAAACAAAAAGAATAAAGTCAACATTGCCGTTTTAGGTCGTTTAGCAAAAGGTAGTGTTATTGGTGTCGATGCAATTTTGGAATGTTTTGGATCTCGAATTGATAATTGGGCAAAAGCTTATTCTGAAAAGGTGTCAGAAAGTTAATCAGGCTGTTTTTCGCTTAAATATTTCCAATAGCGTTTTGGCACATGTCGTGTATGCAACTTCATGTTTTTTCGTGATTCTATATTGGTACTTTTAAAATAATCTTGCCATAACTTTTGAAATTCAAACTCTTCCTCTGAAAAATAATCGCTATCCGTTTTTGAAAAATTGAAACCAGAAGGCAGTTCAATATTCATGATTTCAGCATTTTCTAAGTCATAGTAAATACCATAAGCGCGCTTAATATCATAAATCAACCATTTTTGATCTGCGTATCGACTTTTAAAATGTTTAATGATAAGTGGCAACACATTAAAATCAGGTTCTATATTGGCAAAATAAATATGATCTTTAGTCAGTTTAAACCTTACAAATGCTTCCATTCTATGCTTTTCCCTTCCTACCATTTTTGCAATTTGAGCTACTTGTAAAATAGAAGGATGAGAATAATCTTTGTCGCTATTTATTCTTGAACTAAGAATATATCGAATAGCATCTAACATTATATTTTCAACACCTTCTCTTTCACTCAAAAAAGTATAGTACAATTGGTAACTACCTGTTCTGCTTGTTTTATTTTTAATGCCATTCCAAACACGATTGGCTTTTTCAGTTTCCGTTATAATATTTTCATTATCAGAAAATAATTGTGATTGCACAGAAAATTTATTCTTAATAGTTACATCCTTTAACTTATACTCATAGACATGAAAGACAGCACACAATAAGCCATCAAAAGTTCCGTCATATATTAAAGTTTTTGATTGCATCTATCCAAATAAACTCAATTGATTACTTAACGTTGTTCTATATTTACTATTTGAATTTTGTAAAATATAACCTTTAATTTTTTCAGAAGTCAAATCTCGTTTTTCAAACTGATTGCTGTCACAAACCATGAAGTATTTTGCTCTATTAAGTGCTACACCAATCTTTTTGAGGTGTTCCCAATTCAATCTTCTAAAGCGCCTTGCATTCAATATTTTATGAACCGATCGCATGCCCAGACCTGGAATTCTAGCCAACATACGTTTATCAGCAGTGTTGACATCTACAGGAAATTCATGTAAATTACGTAAAGCCCAACTCAATTTAGGATCTATGTCTAAGTCTAGGTGTTGGTGTTGTTCATTCAGAATTTCACTAACATCAAAACCATAAAATCGCATTAACCAATCAGTTTGATACAATCTATTTTCTCTAAGCATAGGCACTTCACTACCTATTTTAGGCAACCTATCATCATAACTTATTGGGACATAACCCGAATAGTAAACCCGTTTTAAATTAAAGTTTCTATAAAAATGATTTGAGGTTTGCATAATTTGAAAATCATTCTCTCCACTTGCTCCAATAATCATCTGTGTACTTTGTCCTGCAGGAGCATATTTTGGAGTGCTTCTTATGATTTTCTTTTCGGCTTTATATTGAATAATTTCATTTTTCACTTTAGCCATTGGTTTAATAAAATCCTCTCTATTCTTATCAGGAGCTAATTTTTTAAGACCAGATTCTGTTGGGATTTCAATATTCACACTCAATCGATCTGCATACAAACCTGCTTCTCGCATTAATTCATCAGAAGCTCCAGGAATAGATTTTAAATGAATGTAGCCATTGAAATTTTCCTCTTTTCGTAGTTTCTTCGCCACAGCTACCAAACGCTCCATTGTATAATCGGCATTTTTAAAAATCCCTGAACTTAAAAACAAGCCTTCGATGTAATTCCTGCGATAAAAATTAATAGTTAAATCCACCACTTCTTGAACCTTAAAAGCAGCACGCTTAATGTCATTACTTTTTCTAGTGACACAATAAGCACAATCGAAAATACAGTGGTTAGTTAGTAGAATTTTCAACAAAGACACACATCTGCCATCCTCAGTATAAGAATGACAAATTCCCATACCTGAAGAATCACCCAAACCTTTGTTAGTATTTGTTCTTTTACTTCCACTTGAAGAACATGAAACATCATACTTAGCAGCATCGGCTAAGATTTTAAGTTTTTCTTGTATACGCTGAAATGACAATTTGAGACTACTTTATTGAATAAATTTCTACCAACACAAAAATACTAACAATTATAGTTTTTTATTGCTGACATTTGTAGTAATCAAATGTTAAAGTATATCATAAAAACTGGTATAAAACTCTTGAAAACCTTATATTCATTGATAGACTATGAGATTACATTTTTTAACCTTTTTTATAATATCGACATTAAATTTTATGAGTGCACAGCATATAATTCCAAAAAATATTGAAACACAAGTAAACAAAGCTTTGGATTATTATCCGCAATTGGATAGCACACATATAGAATTCAAGTTCAAAAAAAACATAAAAAAATCTACAATGCAGGCCAGACCTACTTTTGGTAGTTTCTTTAGAAGTAAAAAGAATAGACGTTATGTAATTTTAATAAGTGAGAAATTCAAAATATCTGATAAAGAATTTAAAACTGTTGATATGCCTTCAGATATATTTGTGGGTTGGATTGGTCATGAGTTAGGTCATATTTTAGATTATCAAAATAGAAGTAATTTTAATCTAGTTTGGTTTGGAATTAACTACTTACTCTCTCAAAATCATATTGTTGAAGCAGAAAGAGCTGCGGATTCTTTTGCAGTAAATCAAGGTATGGAATCTTACATTCTGAAAACGAAAGATTTCATATTAAATAATGCCGATATTAATCAAACTTATAAAGACAGAATAAAAAGATATTATTTGTCTCCTGAAGAAATTATAGAGTTAGTGAAAGAACGAGAAGACCTGCTTCAAGCCAATTAATTATTAACAAAATCCTCCCAATCTTTGAATTTGTCTTCATTCATAACGCGTTCCATTTTTACTTGTCCACCTTTCTTTTTGTTATGTGCGTTCCAGTCGTAAAAAACTTCAGGCGAAATGACTTTTACTTTTACTCCTTTTAAAGCTTTACTTCTTGCTACTTTGTAATTTTTATTCGCGTTTTTTAGTGCTTCATCAAGAGCATTAGCCACAGATTCTTCATCGGGATTTTCAATTTCCGAACCCAAATACCAATAATGATAAAATTCACCATCCTCTTCACTTCGCTTTGCACAAATGGTATATTCAGGAATTTTAGTTTTAAACTGCTCTTCCAGTTCTCGCATAGCAGCATCCATTTTATTTACCGACAATTGCGAACCTACGGTATTTAAAAAAAATTTAGTTCGTCCTGTGATTTTGATTTCAGCACGTTCAACATCTGTAAATTCGATGGTATCACCAATAAGATAACGCCAAGCTCCACTCACTGTGCTTATAATTAATGCATAATCTTGATTCGTTTCAACTTCCGCTAAAGTTAACGAAGGTGCTTCGTCTGTAAGTGAGCCGTCTTCATTAATATATTCAGGTTTGAATGGTACAAATTCAAAATAAATACCATTATCTGTATTCAATTGCATAGCGTCAGTTTCGGGACGCACTTGAGTTGCTATATAACCTTCTGAAGCCAAATAGGTATCTATGACGGTAACTGGTTTGCCCATCAAAGCATTAAAACTTTTTTCATAAGGCCCAAAAGCGACACCTCCTGAAGTATAAACTTGAAGATTCGGCCAAATTTCATGTATGTTTTTCAAATCATGATGTTCAATCACTTTTTGAAGCATTAGTTCTATCCACGACGGAATTCCGCTCAACGCTCCTATATCCCACTCCTCTGCTCTTTCCGCAATAGTTTGTACACGTTCATCCCAATCATCTATTTTAGCAACGTCTTTTCCAGGTTTATAATAACCACTAAACCACGACGGAATATTACTAGCACTAATACCACTAATTTCTCCTTCGAGATGATCATTGTTTTCCTGTAAATCTGTTGAGCTTCCCAACATCATGATATCTTTTTCAAAGAAATCTGCTGGTAAATCAAAGTTCTTGAGAGCAAAAACTTGTTTTATTCCTGCTTGCCTAATGGCTTCAATCATTTCATCAGTCACAGGAATTCGTTTGCTGGTTTTTCCTGTAGTACCAGAACTCAATGCAAAATAATTAGGATTCCCTGGCCAAGTAACATCAGACTCACCTTCATGCAACTTATGCCACCAAGCCTCATTAATTTTATTGTAATCAAAATATGGAATCTGTTTCGCAAAAACTGTTTCAACTTCATCAGACTCTAAAATTGTTTTAAAATCATAATGCTTACCGAATTGGGTATCTTTTGCTTTTGTCAATAAATCTTTAAGTACATTTTTTTGAGCTTCAACATGATTCACCTCTTTCGAAACAAAGTCTTTGAGATAAATTGCTCCTTTAATGATATGTCCGATAAATGCCATTTTGAATTTTTTTAAGCTGCTATTTTTCTACATTCTTCTGCACACGCTCTACAAGATTCTTCACAAACTTTACAATGTTCATGATGATGTGCACTACAATGGTCTGCACAATACTCACATATTTCAGCACACAACAAAGAATATTGCTTTGCATAAGCACTATCTGCAGCCATCATCTTTATACAAATATAACAAGCATCAACACACTGTACACAACATTTTGGACAGTCGTTCATACTTTCCATACCTGCCATTTCAACCAAACAGTTTTGGCAATCGATTAAACATTTTTGACAGGCTTCTATACATTTTTGATATGCGCTATTCATAATATATTTGATTAGTTATACTACACGAAATTATAGTGATAAACTGTCAATTGATAATACTATCCATAAAACTCTTGACCCATTTAATAAATACAAAGTGTTGTTCATTGAAATTTTATAAATTAAACAAAATCATAGATGTTTTAACTTTTAAATCAATTCAGAATGAAAGAATGGTTTACTACAAACAATATTACTTTATCAGCTATAATATTAACGGCATTAGGAATTTACATTGCACTCGTTTTATTAACACGATTAAGCGGTAAACGAAGTTTCTCCAAAATGTCTAGTTTTGATTTTGCGATTACCGTTGCAATTGGTTCAATACTAGCTTCAACCATATTATCCAAATCTGTTGTGCTTCAAGATGGTATTATTGGTCTTCTGATATTATATATAATTCAAATAAGTGTTGCATATGGAAGACGGTGGGAAACCATCCGAAAACTAACAGACAATAAACCTACCTTATTAATGAAAAATGGTGAGATTCTAGAAGACAACTTAAAGAAATGTAAAGTCACTATTTCAGATTTAAAAGCCAAACTTAGAGAAGCCAATGTTATACAGATTTCTGAAGTTAAAGCTGTTGTATTTGAATCTACAGGTGATATATCAGTGCTTCATGGTTCTGAAGATAAAAAGGTTGATGATTGGTTGCTCGATTTTTAAAAGTTCCTCATAAAATTCATTAATTTTGCGCATCAATTTTTTAGTCATCAAAATATAATCACAATGAAAAATACAGCGCTTACCGATACTCACATTGCTCTTGGAGCTAAAATGGTTCCTTTTGCAGGTTACAATATGCCAGTACAATACGAAGGTGTAAATATTGAACATGAAACGGTAAGAAGTGCTGTTGGTGTTTTTGATGTCTCTCACATGGGTGAATTTTTGGTTGAAGGACCAAATGCTCTAGAGCTAGTTCAAAAAGTAACCAGTAATGATGCTTCAAAACTAACGGTTGGAAAAGCACAATACAGCTGTATACCAAATGAAACTGGTGGAATTGTTGACGATTTAATCGTCTACAGAGTTAAAGAAGACACTTACTTATTAGTGGTAAATGCAAGTAACATTCAAAAAGATTGGGACTTTATAAGCTCTAAAAATGATGTTGGTGCAACATTACGAGATTTAAGCGAAGATTATTCTCTATTAGCTATTCAAGGTCCAAAAGCTGTAGAAGCTATGCAAGCATTAACTAGTCATGATTTATCTGAAATAAAATTCTACAATTTCGTAGTTGGTGATTTTGCAGGAATTGAGCACGTAATTATTTCTGCTACGGGTTATACCGGAAGTGGTGGTTTTGAGATTTACTGTAAAAACTCTGAAGTAAAACAAATCTGGGATAAAGTGTTTGAAGCTGGTGCTGCTTATGGCATAAAACCTATTGGTTTAGCTGCAAGAGATACACTTCGTCTAGAAATGGGTTACAGCCTTTACGGTAATGATATAGATGATACAACATCACCCTTTGAAGCTGGATTAGGCTGGATTGTCAAATTCACAAAGCAATTCACCAACTCTGATAACCTTGCCGAATCGAAAAAACATATTTTAAACAGAAAATTGATAGCTTTTGAATTGGACGAAAAAGGAATTCCAAGACAAGGTTACGATATTGTTGATTCTAACGGGAAGCAAATAGGAAAAGTAACTTCTGGAACAATGTCTCCTTCTCTTAAAAAAGGCATCGGTTTAGGATATGTATCTCCTGTGTTTTCAGATTTTGGAAGCAAGATCCATATTCAAGTTCGTAAAAAAGCAATTCCTGCAACTGTTGTGAAATTACCATTTTACAAAGGGTAATGTCATTTTTAAGTGTCGATTGATTAATGAAGCAGGATTTAAATAAACATCGCATACTTATACTTGGTGCTAGTGGCTATTTAGGCAATGCTATATATAAAGAATTAGGACCTTACTTTAGAACTTTTGGGACTTATAGAACACCTAAAAAAGAGTTTGAAAAGAATAAACAGTTTTTTCAATATAATGTTGAAGAAGATGATGTTTATGAAATATTGGAAGCCTGCAAACCATCTATTATTATCTCAGCACTTCGTGGTGATTTTCATGCACAGACCATTGCGCATCAACACATAACGGAGTATGTTATTGAATCTGGATGTAAAATTATATTCTTGTCTTCTGCTAATGCTTTTGATGCTTACAGTAAATTCCCCAGTTATGAGCTAGACAAAACGCTAAGTCATAGTATTTATGGTCATTTCAAAATCAAAATAGAAAACATGCTATTGCGCTTACCCAAAAAGCAAGTTGCTGTTTTAAGATTACCAATGGTTTTTGGTTCTAAAAGCCCAAGAATACTAGAAATAAAACAATTAATTTCCGATAAAGAACCTATAGAAGTATTTCCTAATCTTATAATGAATGTGACATTAGATAAAAAAGTGACACAACAAATTCATTATATCATTAACAGAAATAAGCATGGTGTTTTTCACTTGGGCAGTACAGATTTAGTGCATCACGACGACTTTATAAAAGATGTACTTAGTTTTATTTCAGATAAAAAAGTAATCCTAAAACAAGTCTACACCACAAATGAAGACCGATATTTAGCCGTATTACCAAAGTTTAATAAATTACCAAAACACTTACAAATTACCAGTTCTACGGTTTTAGAAGAACTTCAGAAATAAGCTTGTCTATACGCTTCATATTTAGTACTTTTCGATAAACTTATTTTATGAAATTAGACGAAGCAACTATAGAAAAAAAACTACTTCGATTTCCAGATTGGGAATATTTTGAAAACGCTATCCATGCCGAATTTGAGTTTGACAATTTCAAGGATTGTTTTAGTGCCATGAGTAGAATTGCTTTTGAATGTGAAGCTCAAAATCATCATCCAAACTGGACAAACGTTTACAATGTTCTTAAAATTTCACTTTCCACACACGATGCAGACGGTGTTACCGATAAGGACTTTAAATTAGCTGAAGCTATTGAGGCTATTGTAGAGGTTGAAGAGTAAAAGATTACTAAATGAAACAAACTTTTGCTCTTTTATTTAGCTTCACATTTTTTATTTCAACTTCTCAAAATGATAAATTCTGTAATGAGCTAATAAAAGTTAACGACATCATACAAAGCTCTCATTTTAGTCCTAAGCCATTAAACGACAGTTTATCTAAACATGTTTTTTATCTTTTTTTAGACAAGATTGATGAAGACAAACACTTCTTTACCGAAAATGACATCTCTGATTTTAAAAAAGATGAATTTTTAATTGACGACCATATCAAAGATAAAAACTGTCTTTTTTTAACTAAATACAATACAACTTTAAAAAGCAGAATCCAAGATTCTAGAGACGTATTGGAATCTCTTAGAAACGTTAATTTAGATTATAGTGGTATTGATAGCTTACATTATTATTCTAAAAAAGATTATTCATATTTTAAAAACGAAAAAGCTCAAAGAAAATTTTGGAATAAAAAAGTTCGATACAAAATCTTAAGAAAATTAGTAGAAAATGATTCAATTTATTCTAATATTTCATCCAACTTCAAATCTTTAGAATCATCAATAAAACAAAAGGTAATTGATAATGAAATCTGCCTTCTTAACGATTTAGAACAAACTAAAGGCTCTTTATATAATTATGTAGAAGAAGCTTTTTTAGATGCTTTATTAAAATATCAAGATCCTAATTCGGCTTACCTAAGTAGTTCTGATAAGAATATGTTTGAACAATCTGTCGGAAATTCTCAATTATCTTTCGGAATAACCACAACCAAGAAGAGTAACGGAGATATTACAATTGCACATATTTCAGCAGGTAGCTCAGCTTTTAAAAACGGGAACTTTGAAGTTAATGACATCATTATTTCCTTAGATAGTGGAAGCGAAATCATTGAAACCTATTGCACTTCTAACGAAACTATACTAAACTTTTTAAACAATTCAGAAAACAAATCCGTATCATTTAAAATTAAGAAAAAGAACGGCGAAATAAAGAATATTAAACTCGTTAAAAATGTTGTTAATATTGAAGCAAACACCATAACTGGCTTTATTATAAAAGACGAAGTTCACAATATTGGCTATATTAACATCCCTAGTTTTTATACAGACTTAGAGTCTATTAACGGATTGGGAGTTAGTAATGATGTTGCCAAACAGATTTACAAACTCCAAAAACAAAATATCGAAGCCCTCATCTTAGATTTGAGATTTAACGGAGGTGGTTCTATGAAAGAAGCAGCTGACTTATCTGGAATGTTTATAGACCGAGGACCAGTAGCAATATCTGCTATTAGAAATGAGAACAATTATACTATAAGAGATCCTAATAGAGGTACAATTTTCAGCAAACCTATAGTTATATTAGTAAATCAGTTTAGTGCTTCTGCTTCAGAGTTTTTTGCTGGTGCTATGCAAGACTATAATAGAGCTATTATTGTTGGCTCAGTAACTCATGGAAAGGCAACATCACAAACCATAATGCCGCTAAATAACTCAGAAAACACAGCTTTTGTAAAATTAACCATGGGTCAGTTTTACAGAGTTACAGGAAAAAGTCATCAAGGTATCGGAATAAAACCAGACATATCATTACCAAACATTTACGATGGTTACAAAACCAGAGAAGAATATTTGGCTTACACATTACCAAATTCAACTGTTGATGTCATCATGAAACCAAAGGTAAAGGCTAAAAAAAATATAGACGGCATAAAACTTCAAAGTGAAGAAAGGGTGAATAAAAGCATAGCTTTCAAAGCCATAAAAGACTTTAATGCTGTATTTATAAACAATTACGTTTATAGAGAAGGTTCTTACCCACTTTCATTAGATTTCATTTTTAATGATGACCAAAATTATTTTGAAGCCTACAGTAATTATGAAGAAGCTATGGATAAAACAAAAGTTGTTTATGAAGTAAGAAATACCGATTCTACAAATGAAATATTATCATACAATTCTGAAGATAAAGAACTAAATAAAAATCTTAAAGAATCAATAGCTAAAGACCCTTATATTCAGGAAGCTTATTATATTGCAAACTCTATACTAAATCAATAAATTAACATTCAACATGAAACATTTTTTTATCATTTTTATTTTTTTATTAGCCTTCTCTGTTAATGCTCAAAAGTTCGATACTGCTGTAGATTATTTAGAATTTGTAGGTGAACAACAAGAAGGAATCACAAAAAAAATGTGGAAATACACTAAAGCAATAGCCCACAGCAAAAGTGACCGAAATGTTGAAAACAAAAGAAAAAGTCTACTAAAAACACTAGATAAGGCCATTGAAAATATCAAAAAAGCACCTGGTTATGATGGTAACGAATTTAAAGGACAGCTTTTAGATCGCTTAAGATTCAACAAAAACTTGCTCAATAATGATTATGCAAAAATTATTGATATGAAAGAAGTTGCCGAACAATCCTACGATTTAATGGAAGCCTACATGATGGCTCAAGAAATGGCAGATAAAAAGCTTGAAGAAACTCAAGAAGAATATGAAGCTAATTATTATGCCTTTGCTAATAAGCACAATATAAAAATAGTTGAGAGCGAAACAGACCTAGGAAAAAAGATGACTTTATCAAATGAAGTTTTTGGCTATTACAAAAAGCTTTATCTCATTTACTTTAAAGTATACATTAATGAAGTGTATTTAATGGAAGCTTTAAATAACAATGATGCTAATGCTATACAACAAAATGCAAACGCATTATCTGAGAGCGCCAAAGAAGGTCTAGAAATACTGAAAAGTGTTGAAAACTACAAAAATGATAAATCAATTGTAATGGCTACAAAAAAAGCATTTGAGTTCTTTATTGATGAAGCAGATAATAAAATGCCTATTCTAGTAGATTTTCTTGTATCAAAAGAAGATTTAGAAAAGACACAAACAGCTTTAGAAAAAACACCACAAAAAAAACGTACCCAAGAACAAATTGACGGCTATAATGCTCTAGTGAATAAATACAATAAAGGTGTAAAAGATTATAACAAGATTAACACTGAATTGAACAACAAAAGAGAAACTGTTATAAACAACCTTAATAATACCAATCAAAACTTTTTGAAAAAACATATTCCTAATGATTAATAGATTTATTTAAATTTGTTATTCTAAATTTTCAATTTTAGATACATTCAATTAATTAAGAAAACAAAAATATTTTAATACATGGGAAGAGCTTTTGAATTTAGGAAAGCAAGAAAAATGAAACGTTGGTCTGCCATGAGTAAAGCCTTTACTCGTATTGGTAAAGACATCGTAATGGCTGTAAAAGAAGGTGGTCCAGACCCTGACAGTAACTCGCGTCTTAGAGCTGTAATACAGAACGCAAAGTCTGTAAACATGCCAAAAGACAATATTGAACGTGCTATTAAGCGTGCCTCAGATAAAAGTCAAGGTGATTATAAAGAAGTGATTTTTGAAGGTTATGCACAACATGGTATTGCTGTACTTATAGAAACTGCAACAGACAACAACACACGTACGGTTGCAAATGTGCGTTCATACTTCAATAAAACAGATGGTAGTTTAGGTACTTCGGGATCTGTTGTTTTTATGTTCGATCACACTTGTAATTTTAAGATTAAAGGTGATGGTTTAGACTTAGAAGAATTAGAGCTAGAGCTTATAGACTTTGGTGTTGAAGAAATTTTTGAAGACACAGATGAAGACGAAAATGGCAACGAAGTTACCAGTGTAATGATTTATGCTCCTTTTGAAAGTTTTGGCAATATTCAATCGTATTTAGAAGAGCATAATATTGAAATCATTTCATCAGGTTTTGAACGTATACCTCAAGTCACTAAAAAATTAACTCCAGAGCAAGCTGAAGATGTTGAAAAACTTTTAGAAAAACTTGAGGAAGATGATGATGTACAAAACGTATATCACACTATGGAAGAATCAGAAGAATAATATTTCTGATATATAATTTACAAAGAGGGTTTTATACCCTCTTTTTTGTTTCTATATAAATTCAAAAATTGATTAATTTTAGATAAAAACTATCAATTGACTAATTACAAAACATTACAAACTAAACGATTAATCATTAAACCCATTTCTATAGAGGATGCTGATTTCATTTTGGAATTAATGAATTCACCAAAATGGAAAAAGTACATTGGTGATAGAAATATTAATTCTACAGAAGAAGCTCAACAATACATTTCAGAAAGAATGTTGCCTAATCTAGAGAAGTATGGCTATTCAAATAACGTAGTCATTAGAAAAGAAGATAATGTAAAATTAGGCACTTGTGGATTGTATAAAAGAGATGGCTTAGAAGTTGTAGATATTGGTTTTGCATTTCTGCCACAACATGAAGGCAAAGGTTATGCCTATGAAGCTGCTAACAAGCTTATAGAGGCTGCTTATTCAGATTTTATTATCTCTGAACTCAGCGGATATACATTGGAAGAAAACACGTCTTCTAGAAAACTATTAGAAAAACTAGGGTTTTCATTAATAGGTAAAACATTCATACCAAATGACAGCGAAGAATTATTACATTATCACAAAGTTCTAAATCAATAATTTTAAATGCTTACATTTATTAAAAATAGCTACTAAAATGAAATTTCTATCATATCTATTCATTCTCGTTTTTCTAATAACTCAAGTTCAGGCACAGCAATTGGTTTTAGAAGCACCTTTAGATAGTAATGTTAGTGAATCCTCAGGGTTAATTTATCTCAATAATACACTCATCACTCATAACGACTCTGGTGGTAATAACGAACTTTACGAAATTGATACCTCTACTGGCAATATCTCTAGAACTGTCACCATCTCTAACGCTACAAACGTAGATTGGGAAGATTTATCTCATGACGATACGTATATATACATTGCTGATTTTGGGAACAATCAAGGTAGTAGAACTGACTTAAAAATTTATAGAATATTAATTACTGATTATTTTGCAAACACCAGCGTAACAGCAGATGTTATTAATTTTAGTTACAGTGATCAAACGGACTTTACACCTAGTTCTATGAATACAAATTTTGATGCTGAAGCTTTAGTTCACTACAACAACAACTTGTATATTTTTTCCAAAAATTGGATTGATTGGCAAACCAATATTTATCAATTACCAAAAACACCTGGAAATCATAGTATATCAATTATTGATTCTTTTGACAGTGAAGGTTTAGTTACTGGTGGAATACATAACACCATTAATGATAATATTATGCTTATAGGATATGATGCAGAAGGAACTTTCATAACCGAACTCTCTGGTTTTAGTTCTGGTTTATTCACTAATGGTACAATTACGAAATCTTCGGTTATGGTACCTACGGGTTATTCATTTCAAACGGAAGGTATAGCGACTTTTGGTGAAACAGATTACTACATCACTTCGGAAGCTTTTTTTGGAACAGCTTCAGGGTTGTTTAGCTTCAATACATCTACACTATCCTATGAAAATTTTGATGAAGATGATATTGTTTTTTATCCTAATCCTGCAAGAGATAGTATTATTATAAATGAAGAAAATAGCAAATTCAAAATTTATAATATCAACGGACAACTTATGAAGTCTTCAACTAAAAGAGAAATTAATATTTCTGATTTAGAAGCTGGTACTTATTTGATTAAAATTGAATCCGAAACAAATAAGAAAACTATAACTAAAAAGCTAATTATTAAGGATTAAAAAAAATCAGACTAACCTAACATCTTTACCAACAACTCTTTAAGTAAGTCGCCTTGAGGTACTGCGTTAGCTCCTACTCCTTTCCCTTTAACATCAAATTCTCGTAATAAACCAATGATGTAACTCACTTGTTTCATAGGATAATTTCGTGCCGCAGTGATGTATTCATTTACAAAATACGGATTCACTTTTAAAGCTGAAGCAACGTTTCTTGGATTCTTATCAGACATACCATGAAGATGCAACAACTGAGAAAAAAAGTTATACAGCAACGCTATGGTAACGACCATTGGGTTGTCCTTTGGGTTTTCAGCAAAATACTTAGCAATTCTATGAGCTTTCAAAACGTCTTTCTCACCAACCGCTTTTCTTAGCTCAAAATTATTAAAGTCTTTACTAATTCCTATGTTTTCCTCAATATGCTCTGGTGTAATATGTGTGCCTTCAGGTAATACAATTTTAAGCTTATTAAGTTCATTATTAACCTTACTTAAATCTGTACCCAAAAATTCAACAAGCATTTGAGCCGCTTTGGGAGAAATATCATAACCTTGACCTTTTAGAACTCGTCTAATCCAATCCGGAACTTGGTTTTCATAAAGCTTTTTACTTTCATAAACGACATTACCACTTTTGTTTAGCGCTTTATATAAGGCTTTACGCTTATCTAATTTCTTGTATTTATAATTTAGAACCAAAACAGTAGTTGGTTGTGGATTTTCGGCATATTGAACCAGTTTTTCAATAGTTCTACTGAGATCCTGAGCCTCCTTAACAATAACCACTTGTCGCTCAGCCATCATAGGATAACGCTTGGCATTACTGACAATATCATCTATGCTAACATCTCTTCCATAAAGCACCATTTGATTAAAGCCTTTTTCAGATTCATCCAGAACATTACCTTCAATAAAATCCGAAATCTTATCAATATAATAGGGCTCCTCACCCATTAAAAAATAAATAGGTTTAAGGTCACCCTTTTTTATTGCTGATACTAATGCTTTTACGTCGTCCAATTGTGGTGTAATTTCTAAATAAAATAAACTATGATGGAATTTGGGATTCTAAAATTGGGTTTTGTTTTATTCTATACTAAATTTGAAAAAAATAGCGAAAACACATTGCAAAATCTCAACTTTCCAAAGTTTGATTATCGACTCAAAAGTACAGAAAATAAAGTTTCTATTTTTGATGTTATCCGTAAAAAGTTCATTGTTCTTCAACCTGAAGAATGGGTACGCCAACATTGTGTCCATTATTTGATTAACCATAAAAAATATCCACAATCACTCATCAATGTTGAAAAAGAACTTATTATCAACGGGTTGAAAAAACGTTATGATATTGTCATTTTCAATTCAGATGGTAGCATTCACCTTATTGTAGAATGCAAAGCACCTTCAATCAACATTAATCAACTTACGTTTGACCAAATTGCACGTTACAATTTAGTTTTAGATGCTACATATTTGATGGTGACTAACGGAATTAATCATTATTATTGTGAAATGGATATGAAAGCTGAAGCATATTCGTTTTTGAGAGATATACCAGATTACAAACAGAATTAAATGTTAGACACCAAAGACATTGCTGTAGTTATCCTTAACTGGAATGGCAAAGATTTATTGAAGCAGTTTTTGCCTTCAATTATTGAGCATTCCGAAAATGCTACAATATATGTTGCCGATAACGCTTCTACAGACAATTCTGTAAGCTTTGTTTCTGAACATTTCCCAACAGTAAAAATTATTCAGAACATAGATAATGGTGGTTATGCTAAAGGTTACAATGACGCCCTAAAAAAGATTCAAGAATCTCTTTTTTGTTTAGTGAATAGCGATATTGAAGTCACAAAAGACTGGCTAAAACCTGTTTTGAAAGAATTTAATGATCATCCATCGACAGCAATTATTCAACCTAAGATTTTAGATTATAAAGACAAATCGAAAGTTGAATATGCTGGTGCAGCGGGTGGATTTATAGATAGATATGGCTATCCCTATTGTAGAGGACGCATTTTTAATACTGTTGAAGAAGACAAAGGACAGTACAACGATATCATTGATATTTTCTGGGCTTCTGGTGCTTGTTTTTTTATTCGCAATGCTGTTTTTAATAATCTTAACGGCTTTGATGAAAGCTATTTTGCTCACATGGAAGAAATTGATTTATGCTGGCGCGCTTTCAATCAAAATCACCAAATTAAATATGTTGGCCACTCAACGGTTTACCATGTTGGTGGAGCCACTTTAAAAACTAATAATCCAAAGAAAACCTATCTTAATTTTAGAAATAGTCTATTTACTTTAGTTAAGAATGCCGATGGTAATGTTTTCGGAAAAGCATTCGTTAGAATGTTATTAGATGGTATTGCTGGATTGATGTTTTTAGTACAACTAAAACCCAATCATTTTTTAGCCATTTTAAAAGCACATGGCGCTTTTTATTTGAATTTAAATACGGTTTTAAGCCAACGCAAAAAGACTTCAAAACGTGCTGGTTATTACAGAATAACTTCCGTTGTATGGAGTTACTTTATCAAGGGAAAGAAAACATTTTGATTGTTTACAAAACTGTTAAAATTTTTGTTAATCCTTGTACAAGCCTGTCTTCTTTTCTCTAATTTTGAAATGTTAAAATTAACAATTTAAACTAAAACGAAACTTATGAAGAAAATAGTTTTATTAAGTGTTTGTTCTTTAGTGTTGCTAGCATCTTGTGTTTCTAAGAAAGAGCATGCTGCACTTCAGGCAAAATATCAAGAAACTGAAGATTTATTGAATAGTGCCACAGTAAAATTAAACAAATGTCTTTCTGACGCTGCTGCTGCTAATGCAAGAGTTGAAACCATGAAAGATCAGTTAGCTGATTTACGTAAGGCCAATCAAGATTTAATTGATACCAAAGGTAACTTAACTACTCTAACACAAAAAGGTGCTGAAAACCTTGAAAAATCATTAGAAAGCTTAAAAGAAAAAGATTTAAAAATATCTAGACTTCAAGATGCTTTAACTAAAAAGGATAGTGTTACGCTTGCTGTTGTAACAAGTCTTAAGAAAGCAGTTGGTATCAACGATCCAGATATTGAAATTAATGTAGAAAAAGGTGTTGTTTTTATCTCTATCGCTGACAAATTATTGTTCAAAAGTGGACAATACACTGTAACTGATAGAGCAAAAGAAATTTTAGCTAAAGTTGCTAAGGTTATCAATAGCAAACCAGATTTTGAAGCTATGGTAGAGTCTCATACAGACAATGTACCATATAACAAACCACCATTAGTTGATAACTGGGATTTAAGTGTAAAACGTGCAACTTCTGTTGTAAGGGTTTTAGAAAGCTTAGAAGTAAATCCTCAACAATTAATTGCTGCTGGTCGTAGTTACTATGTACCTTTAGTAGAAAATGATACTGCTGAAAACAGAGCGAAAAACAGACGTACTCGTATTGTTGTTATGCCTAAGATTGATCAGTTCTACGAAATGGTAGAGAAAGAAATGAAAAACTTAGCTGAAGGAAACTAATCCTTAGTTAAGATTAAAATACAGAAAAACCCAATGCAAAGCATTGGGTTTTTTGTTTTTTAAAATTTTAAAAAATAAAATAAGTCTACCCAATAACAGCATCAATCGTTTTATCTCGTTGGATTTTACCATTAACTGTTTCAGAGAATTTATCTACGAAATAGATTTTCTTAGGTATTTCATATCTAGTAATACCTTTAAGATACTTTATACGGTTTTCAAAGCTTTCAACGGAATCTCTAGGGTTTTCAATAATTAGAATTAGCTTTTCTCCAAGTGCTTCGTCTTCTTCACCAGCAATTATGAAGCGTTCATCTATAATTGCTTGTAGCTTGTCCTCTATTTGCTCTGGAAACAACTTTACTCCTGCAGAATTAACCACATTATCATAACGGCCAAGTAGCTTAAAAGTGGTATCGGATTTTAAATCGACAATATCATTAGTGACTAGAGTTTCTTTCACAAGCTTAGCCGCTTTGATTGTGAGACATTTTCGTTCATCTTGTCCAAAAACAACATTTGGTAACGCTGTAAACAAAGACTGTCCTTTATGACCTTTAGAAGGTAATTGACGCACCGCAACATGAGTTACGGTCTCTGTCATACCATAAGTCTCATAGAATTTAGACGTCTTGGTTTTTATCTTCTCTAACAACGGTTTTGTAACTTTAGAACCTCCTACAATGATGGTGTCAATATTGCTTGTATAATTAATGGTATGCTTTAGTTGAAGCGGAATCATAGCACAGAAATCATAGTGCTTTTCATAATCAAAAATAGGATGTGCACTTGGCTCAACACAATCAATATCTAATCCTAAAATCATAGCACGAACCAACATCATTTTTCCTGCAATATAATGACTCGGTAAACAGTCTATTGCCGTATCTCCTGGTTCTAAACCAAAGAAATCACCTGTGGCAATAGCAGAGTTAACCATGGCTTGTTTCTTTAACTTAATAGCTTTTGGTTGCCCTGTAGAACCTGAGGTATTCACATAAATAAAGTCTTCTTTATTCAGCCAATCCATTAAAAAATTTCCAGTTGCCTTTTCATAAGGTGCACCTTCTTTAATTAAGCTGTAGGCAACTTCTTTTAAGTCTTCAAAATCAAAGTGAAGACCGTTAAACTTAAAGCGGTTATGGATTTTGTCGTACTGAGGTGTCATCTATTCTATGATTTTATAATCTTCTTTTGGTGGTTCTTCTACTTTTCCAAATAATTTTTCTTTCCAGTTTTTCCAACCATAAACTTTAGAAAGAATGAATAAAATTATTGGGAATACTATAAATACTGGCATAAAAACATCAGCAAAACCAGCACTTGTAGGATCTGACATATCTTTTAAAACTGAATGTGTTTGAAAGGCTGTCCAATCCGCAGTAACCAATAAAGCTGTAAACAAGTTGTTAGCCGCATGGAATCCTAAAGCCAATTCCAAGCCTTCATCCATTAAAGTCATAATTCCTAAAAACAGCCCTGTCCCTATGTAATAAACCATAATCACATAGCCTAATTTCTCAACTTCTGGATTAGCTATATGTAAAAGCCCAAAAACAACAGAAGTAAGTAAGAGTGGAAACCATCTATTTTTAGTTGCTATACCCAAACCTTGCATCAAATAACCTCTAAACAAATATTCTTCACAACTGGTTTGCAATGGCACTAAAGCTATGGCAATAACACATAATATTAAGAATTTATTGAGGTCAAAATTCAATACATAGTTTTCTGGTGACATAAAATAATCTAACAACACCAATCCTGAAGAAAAAATACCCCAAGCAAAGAAGATGACCCAAAAGCGTTTCCAATCTATTTTTGGTCTAGTAGTCGTTAACTGTGTTATCGACATTTTGTGTAAAAATTTGTTGACTACAAGAATACCCACAAGTCCAAAAGCAAAAGACAATAGCATTAAAGCCAAATTGAGGTTAGACTCTAAAACTCCCATTAAAGCAGCTTCATCTAATTCAAAAAGATTCATACCTTGTTGTTGTGCCTTAAAAATTGCAGCTACAGTAAATGGTATTTGTCCTGCCACTATAAATGCTATAATAATAACAACTCCGACTATGTATCTCCAGCCTTCATGTAAGCCTTTGTAGGCTTGTTGTATATAATTCAACTTCATAAATTAAATTTCCAAAAGTGTTTTGTATCGTACTGCAAAGTACCATTTTTTACAGTTAATGGGGAAGAAAAATTATTAGTAAATAAACTTCCTGTTCCTAGACCTTGTGGCATGTTATTTTTTAGACTGTATGTCCACTGAGAAATAGCATTGAGCCCAACATTACTTTCAAGCGCACTCGTAATCCACCATTTTATATTTAAGCTTTCGGCGATATCAATCCATTCCTGACTACCTCGAAATCCACCAACTAAACTTGGTTTTAAAATAATGTATTGTGGTTTTATAGTTTGAAGCAATTCTTGCTTTTCTTCTTTATGAAAAACACCAATTAACTCTTCATCTAAAGCTATTGGCAAAGGTGTCACTTCACAAAGTTTAACCATTACCTCAAACTGCTTAGGTTTTATTGGTTGCTCTATGGAATGCAATTGATATTCTGACAATTGACTCAGTTTTTCTAAAGCTTCACTTGAACTAAAAGCTCCATTAGCATCAACCCGTAATTCTATATCTGAAACTGAAAATTCCTCCCGTATAGACTTCAAAATATCTAATTCAGTTTGAAAATCTATGGCTCCAATTTTCATTTTTATACAATCAAAACCAGCTTCAATTTTCTCCTTAATTTGTGTCTTCATAAACGCTTCATCTCCCATCCAAACCAATCCGTTAATCGGAATATTATCAAAACCTTTTGTGAATGCAGAAGGAAATAACAAAAAGGGACCTTCACTTTCTAAAGATTTAAAAGCTGTTTCTATACCAAATTGAATACTTGGAAATTCTTTTAACTCAGATAAAAGACTATCTAATCCAAGATCAATATTGTTACATGTCCATTTTAGTTTGTCTTCATAATCTGGTCGGTCGTCAACGGACAAACCTCTTAGAATACCACACTCACCTACACCAATTTTATCTCCTGAATTGAGTTTTATAAACCAAGTTTCTTTAGTAGTCATAACGCCACGAGACGTTCCGCTTGGTCTTTTAAAATTTAATACATATCGTTGATAAGTCGCCTTCATAATCTCTTTCAAAAATACTTAAATAATTTTGTATTTTAGGAGTCAAACAACAATCAAAATGCCCGATTTTCCGAACATAATTTTGTACGCCATTCCGTTTTTTATTTTGGCGATGTTGCTAGAGTTATATGTAACTACAAAAGAGCATATTAATACTTACGAAACTAAGGACGCTTTTTCTTCTATTGCTATGGGTTTGGGCAATGTTATTTTGGGTTTTGCAAGTAAGGCATTGGTGTTATTAGCTTTGTTTTGGATCTATGATAACTTCAGATTGTTTACTATTCCGATAGTATGGTGGTCGTTTGTATTACTGTTCTTTGCCGATGATTTTTCCTATTATTGGTTTCATCGTGTGTCGCATGAATGTCGTTTGTTTTGGGCATCTCATGTAGTGCATCATTCTTCTGAGCGCTACAATCTTAGTACTGCATTACGACAAACTTGGTCTGGCGGTTTTTACACCTTTATCTTTTGGCTATGGTTACCGCTTTTAGGTTTTCATCCTGCAATGATTTTGTTACAAATGTCCATAAGCCTATTGTATCAATTCTGGATTCATACTGAAGCTATCAATAAAATGCCACGTTGGTTTGAAGCTGTATTTAACACACCGTCGCACCATCGTGTACATCATGGCAGTAATCCGATTTATTTAGACCGTAATCATGCCGGAATACTGATCATTTGGGATAAACTCTTCGGCACATTTCAGCCTGAATTAGATGATGAAAAAGTAATGTATGGTTTAGTGACGAATATTAAGACATACAACCCAGTAAAGATTGCCTTTATTGAATGGTGGAACATGCTAAAAGATACTTTTACAGGAAAGAAATCTCTTAAAGATCGTTTTCAATATTTGATTAAACCACCTGGCTGGAAACATGATGGTACTGGTAAATTGAGTAATGATCTACGTGAAGAATGGTTAAACTCTAAAAAACAACTATGACCTTTGAAAATAAAGTCGTCTGGATTACTGGTGCTTCGAGTGGCATTGGGAAAGCCTTAGTATTGGAATTGTCGAAACAAAACTGCAAACTCATCATATCGTCTCGAAGAGAAACAGTTTTAAACACCGTTAAAAACGAATGCCAACAACCTGAAAACATCAAAGTCCTCCCTTTAGATTTAGCTGATTATAAAACGATGCCTGCAACTGTAGAAAAAGCTATTTCGTTGTTTGGAAACGTTGATATTCTTATCAACAATGGTGGCATTAGTCAACGTTCTTTAATCATAGATACTGATATAGAAGTGGATAAAAAACTTATGGATATTGATTATTTGGGAACAGTTGCTTTGTCTAAAGCCTTACTTCCTCATTTTATTTCCAAACAATCAGGACATTTTGTTACCGTTACAAGTTTAATGGGGAAATTCAGCTCACCATACCGTTCAGCTTATTGCGGAGCCAAACATGCCTTACATGGCTTTTTTGATGCTCTTAGATTAGAACACGACAAGGATAACATAAAAGTCACCATGATCTGTCCAGGTTTTGTGAACACTAACGTTGCGCGCAATGCTTTAATTGGTGATGGCTCAACTCAAAACGAACAAGATTCCGCAACCGAAAACGGCTTAGAAGTAGAAGTATTTGCCAAACGTATGCTAAAAGCCATTAAAAAGGAAAAGTTTGAAGCTTACATTGGCAAAGGCGAAACTAAAGGCGTCTACTTGAAACGCCTTTTTCCTAAGTTATTACACAAGGTTGTTTTGAGAAGTCAAGTACGGTAAGTTTACTCTAACAATTAATTTTAGTTGATATTTTCAATTAAATCGAGAACATTTAAAGTTCCTTTTGTAACTGAATTTTCAAGATAACTTTTATTAAAATCTAATCCAAACTTCGATAAAACCTCATTACGAATCACCTCATTGATCGGGTTTCTCAAATCCCTCTGTAATAAATAATTTTCTCCAGAAGAAAAACCAAATTTATCCTTACTATTTATTAAACGGTCAATTTCCAAAGCACTATAGCTAGATCTGAAACCTATTCCATAATTACCATATGGATTTCTCATAAATCTTGAAGGGTTATTTTCAGGTAAATTGTCGTTTATGCCAGACATATATTTACTAAACTTACTAACTGAGAGTTCTTCATGAATTAAGCCCCATTGCAAAAATACATTTGGAGTCTGGTCAATTCTTCTTCCATAGGAAATTGGAAAATCCAATTCTTTTATTTCTAAAGGCAAATTACCTATAATTTCATACTCACCATAAAACAATACATTGTCTACTATATACTCTGAAGGAAATGCTTTTAATTCCCTCAACTCCTCAATATTTACAGATTTGTTTTCTGACTTAAAAGCATAAACTTTAATTAACACCGCTGGGCCCATTAATAACTGCAATCCATGATTTTCGGCTATCAATTTTTTCTTTCTTATTTTGTTAATATCTAGTAAAACACGTCCAAAACCATACTCCGTTCTGTTTATTTTAAATGCAAAAAAGTCTCCAGCTTTGTATTTTACATTTTTTCTTTTGTCCTCTCTGAATATTTTTATTGATGACAAATGATTTAAAGGTGATTTCTCTATAAAATCAGTTATCATTTCTTCTAAAGAAAATAATTCACCATTTGATAGACTACATTCCCAATCTCGTGAATAAAACATCTTTTGAGAAGTATAATTGCCAATCATTAAACTTCCATTAGATCTAACTTTTAAATAAATACCTATCGCTTTTCTCGAATATAATGTAGATAGTGTTAACCTTTTAGACTTTCCTTTTTTTGTTTTAGGCAATAGAAAATCCTTATTATCAGTATCCTCATCATATTGATATTCTAAATATTCATTTTCATTAGAAATAATTAGTTTCTTGATGGTATCACCTTCAAAATATAATATACTATCAGTTTCTTTTGGTAGTTCTTTTCTTACCCAAGTGTCTTTTATAGATTCTAGACCAAAATATAGCCTTTGGTCATTTGTTAATTCAAACATATATACTTAACACTCAACTCTTACAACTCTACACTCTCACCAATTTCCAACAACATCAAATCTTTATCCTTTTCAAAGAATTTACGTTTGGCTTCTTCATGATCTATTTCTATATATCCAAAAGTGTCAAAATGATAGCCTAATACTTTATCGCATTCTACAAAATTGCTTGCTAAGATTGCATCTTCAACTCCCATAGTAAAGTTATCTCCAATTGGTAAAATAGCTAAATCTAGTTTTGTCCGTAATGGAATCAATTTCATATCCATAGTTAATGCAGTATCTCCTGCTATGTATATATTTTTGTGTTCGCCTTCAATTATAAAACCACCTGGTTGTCCTCCGTATTTTCCATCAGGAAAAGATGAAGTATGAATGGCGTTAACATATCTTACATTACCAAATTCAAAGTCCCATGAACCTCCATGATTCATCGGGTGACCTTCAAAACCTAAATTTTGATAATGAGTAACAATCTCATGATTAGAAACTATGATTGCTCCTGTTCGTTTGGCTATGGCTTCAACATCAAGAGTATGGTCCTGGTGAGCGTGTGTTAATAGAATATAATCGGCTTTTAATTTCTCTATGTCTATTGCTGAAGCTTTTTCATTACCTGTAATAAAAGGATCAACTAAAATATGGATATCTTTAATCTGTATGCCCAATGTGGCATGACCGTAAAATGTGATTTTCATTTCAATATTAATTTTTAAGAAATAGTTTCCCTAAAATTAATACAAAATATAACCAATACCTAACAGTAACGCGAATAGAAAAGCAGATAATGACAATACTTTTAACTGACTATCAAAATCATCTGGAAGTTTAGCTTTTTTAATGTTTTTCACATGAAAAACTAAAGGCACAAAAGCAATGAGGTATAAGTAATTATAAGGCTCTACATAATATAACACTGAGAAAACAACTGCTAACAGCATAGCGCCACCAATTAAAAAATAATGGTATTGTTTAGCTCGTTTTAAGCCTAGTTTTACTGCTAAGGTGATTTTACCTGCATTAATATCAGACTCAATGTCTCTCATATTATTAAGGTTGAGTACACCAACACTTAAAAGTCCTAATGAAATGGCCGGAAGTATAGTGACATGATCTACAGCATGTATATACAATACATAACTACCAATAGTACTTACCAAGCCAAAAAAGATAAAAACAAAAACGTCACCTAAAGCTCTATAACCATATGGCGAATCGCCCATGGTATAATTAAGCGCTGCATAAACAGAAACTCCACCCAAAAACACAAAAATCAATAAGAAGAGTAAATTAGCTGGTCCAAAAGCTGCTAAAATGAGTGATATAGTTAAAATAATAACTACAATTATATTGAACTTTATAGCATCAAACATTTCATCTGGAGTAATGACACCACTTTGAATGGCTCTTTGAGGGCCAACACGCTCATCATTATCAGTGCCTTTTACTCCATCACCATAGTCATTAGCTAAATTAGAAAGAATCTGTAAGCTTACTGTTGTGAGAATAGCCAATAGAAAAACCAACCAATCAAATTTTCCATTATAATAAGCAAAACAGCTTCCTAAAATTATACCTGAAACAGATAACGGTAACGTTCTTAAGCGCATGGCTGAGAGCCACGGTTTAATTTTTTTCATCTATGCCACTCTAATTTATGGAATCCACTTTTTAGGGAAGTTAGGTTTTCTTTTTTCAAGGAAAGCATCACGCCCTTCTTTGGCTTCATCTGTCATGTAAGCGAGTCTTGTTGCTTCACCTGCAAACACTTGCTGACCTACCATACCATCGTCTGTTAAATTCATAGCAAACTTTAGCATTTTTATAGAAGTTGGTGATTTTGCTAATATTTCTTGAGCCCATTCATAAGCCGTTTGCTCCAAATCAGCATGAGGAATAACCGCATTTACCATTCCCATTTCGTATGCTTCTTGCGCTGAATAATTTCTACCTAAAAAGAAAATTTCACGTGCTTTTTTCTGACCAACCATTTTTGCTAGATAAGCAGAACCATAACCACCATCAAAACTGGTGACATCGGCATCGGTTTGTTTAAATATAGCATGTTCTTTACTTGCTAAGGTTAAATCACAAACCACATGCAGACTATGTCCGCCACCAACAGCCCAACCTGGCACTACTGCAATGACAGCTTTTGGCATAAAACGAATTAATCGTTGTACTTCTAGAATATTTAAGCGATGATAACCATCATCACCAACATAACCTTGATGACCTCTGGCTTTTTGGTCGCCTCCAGAACAGAAACTCCAAATACCATCTTTAGTTGATGGTCCTTCTGCACTTAGTAATACAACACCTATATTAACGTCCTCATTAGCATCATAAAACGCATCGTAAAGCTCTGATGTTGTCTTTGGTCTGAAGGCATTTCTAACATTTGGTCTATTGAAAGCAATTCTTGCAACTCCGTTGCATTTAGAATATGTTATATCTTCATATGATTTGGCAACTTTCCAATCTATATGGCTCATTTTTGATATTATTTTGGGTGCAAAAATACGGAATTAATAATAATGAACTATACCAAATTATTGTTTTGATTTTTTATTGAAGCCTAATATATTTACCACGTATTTTTTTTATGAAAACCTATATCCCGACCCTGACCGAAAAAAAAGAATACAAAGTCCTAACAGTAAGCCTTGGAGACTTGTATTTTTTTGAAAATTATTTAGTAACAGAATTCAATGAAGGTGAAAATGTAACCTTTTGAGAATTTTAAAGAAGTTTCCGAAGCAATCAATGCATATTACGGAAATATACCTATAGGTGTTATTGCGAATCGTGTCAACTCTTATTCAATAGATTTATCTGATTCAAAACTTCTCAACAACAGTGTCAACAATGTCAAAGCCTATGCTGTTATAGTGCACAAACCTATGTCTAGACAAATTTTTGAGATTGAAAATCATTTTTTCGATGCCAATGGGAATTCATCTAACCGAAAGTCTTTTAGTAATATAAAAGATGCTATTGAATGGGTTGAAGGTTGCTTATCTGATTTTACAGATTAAATTCTATTTATTAAGTCTAATTCCGTTTTCTTCAATAGTTATCAAACGGTCTTTGTATAAAGAGCCTATAGCCTTTTTAAAGGTTTTTTTACTCATTTGAAGCATGTCTTTGATTTCTTCAGGACTCGATTTATCGTGAATAGGCAAAAAGCCACTATTGTCTTCTAGCTCTTTTAAAATAAGCTCTGCATTTGGCTCAATGTTTCTATAACCTATTTGGCTAAGTGAAATATCTAGCTTATTATCATGTCTTACTTTCTTTACGATACCTTTTAAACGGTCGCCAACACTAATATCCTTATAAATATCATCATTAAACACCAAACCTAAGTGCTTTTTGTTTACAATGACATTCATCCCTATTTCTGAAGGATGGGAAACGATTAATTCCACCTCATCAAACTGAGAAACGGTTAATTCTTTATTATCTAAAAAACGATTTGTTTTACTTGAAGCTACTAAACGTTCGGTTTCTTCATCTAAGTAACAATATACCAAATACCATCCGCCTGACTTCATTTTAAAAGCTTGTTCTTTAAATGGGCAAAACAATTCTTTTACTAAACCCCAATCTAAAAAGGCGCCAAATTTAGTCACTTGATTACACCTCAACATAGCAAAGTCGCCTTTTTTAATGTAAGGTTGATCTGTTGTTGCAACAGGTCGCTCTTCATTATCTAAATAAACGAAAACTTCAATTTTATCACCAATATCAAATACTTCAGGAACATATCTATTCGGTAATAGAACTTCATTATCTTCACCATCACCTAGAAATAATCCTGGTTCTGTATCTCTTAAAATTTCGAGTGTATTGTATTCGCCTAAATGTATCATGCTGCAAAGATATTCATATTAAAACAAGAAAAAGCGCTATAACTACTAATAATTATAACGCCTTATAAATTCTTCAAAATCGATTCTTAGTAAACCGATTCTTTTTTGAAATGCTTTGTTAAAAGATAATAAACAACCGCTCTGTACTTGTTTCTGTTGGACATTCCATAAGTTTCCATAACTGAAGCGATAGCTCCATCTAAATCGTCACTTTCTGATAAGCCTAATTTCTTAATCAAAAAGTTATTTTTTACCGTTGCAAGCTCCTTTTCATCAGAACCTGAAACTGTAGAAGAATCAGCATTATAAATAGAAGGTCCTAAACCAACTGTTACTTTTGTTAGTAAATCCATATCTGGATTAACTCCGCATTTGTCTTTTAAGTCAGCTGCATACTTAACGATTAGGTCGTCTCTTTTACTCATGTTATTTAAGTTTTTAGATTATATAAATTGTTCTTTAAAGGTACGTATTTTTTAGACACACTAAAAGTACCTAAGTCACTATTTACAAAGACTTAATCTTACAACTATTTTATGAATTTAAAATAGTCTAACAATACTTCATCATTTACTTGAGAAGGTGTAAAAACCTCTAACAACTTTGGTCGTTTGGCATTATCGTAAAAAGAGTTTAAAGCCTTATCTAATGAGGCCTCCGTGTCTGCCATTACATAATTAAAACCATACATTTCGCAAAGCAGTTTTGCCGTTAAATTGTGTTTGGTTTCAAAAAATTGGTCAAAGTTTTCTGTATTCTTATGACCTGGCAAAATTCTAAAAATACCACCTCCTTTATTATTGATAACAATAACTCTGAAATTCTTTGGAATGTAGTTATTCCATAACGCGTTACTATCGTAAAAAAAGCTTAAATCACCAGTGATAAAGGTGGTTCGTTCTTTTGAAACTACAGAAGCACCAACTGCTGTGCTTGTACTTCCATCAATACCGCTCGTTCCTCGGTTACAGAATACGCTGATATCTTTTCTTAGCTGAAATAATTGTGTGTATCTAATTGTAGAACTATTACTGACTTGAAGCTGACTTTGTTTTGGTAAGCTTTTTAGAATTGTACTATATACTGAAAAGTCTGAATAAGGAATCGTTTTTAAATATGATTCATGCAGTTTTCTTCTTTTTTGTCTTACTTCTAACCACTTGGACTTGTAAGTACTTTTGGTATGATGTGTTACCTGCGGCAAAAATTCACTAAAGAATGTGTTTGGAGAAAGTTTAATATGTTTTTCCAAACAGAAAAAAGTATCATTTGCATGATGCAAACCAACATGCCAATGATGCTCAGGTTTGTATTGTCTTAAAAAAGCCTTTATTTTCTTTGAGACAATGAGTCCACCAAACGTCAATAAAATATCTGGCTGTAATTCCTTAAATTCTTCCTCACCCAATGGCGCAATAATCTTATCTATACCTGGGAAAAAATCTTGATGATGAAAATTCGAAATGGTTTCTGTAAATACCAAAATACTATCATCATCTGCTATTTCCTCAATCCATTGTTGTTCTACAGCATTAGGTTCTAGAGCGCCGACTAAAATCATTTTGCGCTTGGCATCATGCCAAATATCCAGTAAACTTTTGATTTCAAAATTATCGACTTTCTCTACTCTAGTCTGAATTTTATAAGGTTCAAGCTCAATGGTGAGTTCATCAACCATTTCATACAAGGGTTCGTCGAATGGAATGTTAATATGAACTGGTCCTGATCTCAAAGTCGCTATAGATAAAGCATTATGTGTTTCAGTCTCATTATTTTCCTGTATGTCTTTCTGAAAACCTAAAAGACGCTCTAGTCTACTTTCAATATTCTTAAAAATAGGAATATCGTCTTCAGCAGGTAAGCGTTGTTCATCTTTTAGATCCAATTTTAGATTCGCACTATATAACACATGCTCACCATAAACATTCTTTTGCATAATGGTTTGTCCATCACCAATACCTATTAAATGCTTTGGCCTATCTGCTGATAAAACCACTAATGGAATATTACTGTAATAAGCTTCGGCAATTGCAGGATAATAATTAAGCAAAGCACTACCAGAAGTACAAACTACTGCTACAGGTGTTTTTAATTGTTGTGCCATACCAAGCGCAAAAAAGGCTGCGCAACGTTCATCTACAATACTATATGAGTTAAAAAACTCATCATGAGTAAAACCGATGGTTAAAGGTGCATTTCTACTTCCTGGAGAAATTACAATGTGTTTTATATTGTGTGCCTTACATAAGGCTACAACGGTCTGTGATAAGGGAATTTTAGAGTGTTTCATCAAAAAACAAAGATAAGAAAATCTCTATGGACTTAACCTAAAACATTACCTATTGTTTTGGTTTTATTTACCGTCTCCTCCCACTCTTTTTCAGGGTCGGAATCTTTGGTAATACCACCTCCAATATAAATCAAAGCGGTTTCATTTTTCAATTGCATGCAACGTAGGTTTACATAAAAATTAGAATGTGTTTTCACTACAGCGTAAGCATTGTTTTCAACGTTTCTCCTATTTGTATTTCGGGTTCTACTTTGCTTAAGATTCAATTCTCCTAAAAAACCAGTGTAATACTCACGGTTATAGTTTTCGTGTTGTAAAATAAACTCCTTGGCTTTTTGCTTTGGAAAACCGCAAACTGCTGGTGTTGGATGCAAGGCTTCAATAACAGGATATAAATTTTCGGCCGATTCAATCACACAAGTAATTCTCGATTTTAGGTGCAGTAAACTTCCTGCTCTAATAGTTTCAACTTCTGAAATATTGACTTTATCCGTAAATGGTTCTATTTGCTGTTTTATATAATCGGTAACGATTTGCTGTTCTTCAATCTCCTTATCTTTCCATGTGACATTGGTCGTTCTACCATATGGTTGCGTACCAGCCAGAGCAATGGTTGTTAATTGTTTTCCTTCTACTTTTAAAAGTAATTCTGGTGTTGCGCCAAGCCAAAGACCAACTTTGGGATGGTACCAACAATACACCATAGCATTCCTGTACTTGTTATACAGCCTTTTAAAAATCACAAAAGGATTCTCATCAGCTAAAGCTTTTTCTTCAACACGAGATAATACCACTTTCTTCAAGTCTCCTTGCTGAATAGTTTCTACACCTTTTTGCACTAAAGTTTCGTGCACTTCCTTTCCTGTAGCTTCTACTGTGTTTTCATCTAATAAATCATCCGACGTTAAGGTTACTATGTCAAGCTCTGACATGTTACAGTCGTCTTGCGGAAATAGAATACTATCTTCAGATAAATCAAAAGGTGCAAACACAAACCCACTTTCGCTAAAGTCCTTTGTTTTATGCAGTGCATCATCTTTTTGTAACCACGATTTAACAACAGAGTTTACAGGTCTTCGATATACTACAAATGGTAATTTTTGGGCATATTGCTGCTCTAAAGCTTCAAAAAATGAATCTTCAGTCATGCTTATTTCTTTTTTGGAAGTGAAATTGTAGACAAACGACAAATAGAAATCACGTTATCCGCTTCGTCCGTCACTTTAATATCTAGAAGTTGCGTGGTTCTACCTTTATGCAGAAAAGTTGCCTTCGCATAAACAAAACCTTCTCTAATACTCTTTAGGTGATTAGCGGTAATCTCTAATCCTCTAACAAACAAATTTTCGGTATCTATAAATATATGAGATGCAAAACTACCAACACTTTCAGCTAAGGCTGCTGTGGCTCCTCCGTGCAAAACACCGTCTGGTTGATGTACTTTTGGTGTTACTGGCATTCTGGCTACCAAAAAATCATCACCAAAATCTACCATCTCTATCTCTAGAGTTTCCATCAGTGTATTTTTACTCGCTGCATTGGCTCTTGCTAAGAAATCTTCTTTAGACATTTGCATTATAAAGCTTATTTTTATTGTCGATTACAAAAATACTGAAACTACCAAGAATAATGAATTTGCAAGAGAAAGAAATCACCTATACCACAAGCAACTCCTACTCTACGTTAAACGTGCTTACCAAACAAACTAAAAATGTGTGGTTTGTGTGTCATGGTATGGGCTATCTAAGTCGCTATTTTTTGAAGTATTTTAAAGCATTAGACCCAAACGATAATTATATCATTGCGCCACAAGCACCGAGTAAGTACTATATGCAACCCAAAATGCATGTTGGAGCCAATTGGCTGACTAAAGTAGATACCGAAGCAGGAATGCAAAACATACTCAATTATTTTGATAGTGTGTTTGAAGCTGAAAACATTCCAGAGCACGTTAATCTTATCGTTTTTGGTTATTCGCAAGGTGTGAGTGTAGCTATGCGTTATTTAGCTAAACGACAGTTACAATGTGCGCAATTGGTGTTACATTCTGGTGGAATTCCGAAAGAATTAACCGCTAAAGATTTTGAATATCTCTCTGAAAGCACCAACGTAAAACTGATTTATGGTACCGAAGATGAGTATTTGGATGAAGCACGTATAAAAGAAGAAACAGAAAGAGCTCACAAACTCTTTGGGAATAACATCACTATTTTACCTTTTGAAGGTAAGCATGTGGTTAATGTGGATTATATAAATGACTTGGTATAATAAGTATCGTCACTTCGAGTGATTTGTGTCATTACGAGGAATGAGGTACGAATGACGTGGTAATCTCATAATTAAAGCTTACATTGAAAAGATTGCCACAGCTGACGAAAAAAGTCAGCTTCGCAATGACAAAACAAAATTATGACTATTCCAAACCTAGAAAACAACCGTGTAAAACTAAGTTTACTAGACTTAAGCAATTACACACATTTAGAATCCATCGCGCAGCAGAAGGATTTAATTTATTATTCTCCATCCGATATTTCTACTCCTGAAGCATTGAAGGCTTACGTGCAAACTGCGGTTGATGGCTATTATCACAAAAACACTATTCCTTTTATTGTCTTTGATAAAATTTCTAAAAATTATGCAGGCTCAACACGTTATGGACTGATCAGTTGGAAAGACAAAGTGTTGCATATTGGTTGGACTTGGATTGGGTACGAATTTCAAGGTATAGGACTCAATACCAACATGAAATTCCTGATGCTTCAATATGCCTTTGAAACGCTGGAATTTGAAAAAGTAGAGTTTAGGATTGATGACCGAAATCAGAAATCTAGAAAAGCGGTTGAGAAACTTGGTGCTACTTTAGAAGGTGTTTTACGAAGTGATAAGCTTATGAAGGATGGCTACAGACGTAACACGTGCTGTTATGGTATTTTGAAAGCTGAATGGCCAGAGGTCAAAGAAAAGTTGCTTGCTGTTATTGGATAATAGTAACGTCACTTCGAGTGATTTGCGAGGAACGAGCAAATTGTATCGAGAAGTTTATTTAATACTTGTTCTCGATACAAATTTTATTCCTTTCACTCACAAAATTCACTCGAACTGACGAAACTAAAATAAGTTGTCAATCTGAACTTGTTTCAGATTCTGAAATAAATTCAGAATGACAACTATTACTAACTTGTTCTCTGCAAGTTTTTGTTTTTCTCTTTTAAAACTGATAATTGCTTTTCTAAAAAAGTAATGGCATCTTCAGTTTTGTAGCTTGCTTTAGACGCAAAATCTTTTAAATCTTCTTTAAACTTATCCTTGCCAGACTTAGCGGCTTTAGATAAATCGTCTTTTACTTCCGTAAAGTCCTCAACAAACTGATCTTTTATACTCTTACCTTCTTTTTTTAGTTTTTCTCTGGTGACACTGCCTTGATCTGGTGCTAACAATACACCTGCTGCTGCACCTAAAATAACACCTAATGCTAAAGCTCCTTTATGAATCATAACGTTTCCTTTTTAATAGTTAAACTTCTGTTTACTTATTAGTAGTAAAATGCTGTGAATTGTTACAAATGGATTGTTTGTCAGGTTTTTGAAAATATAATTTTCAGTTTTAAACTTACAGTAAGACTTTATAGGTTATTAATATTATTGCGCTAAACCGATTTGTTTCATGAAGTCTTGATTGTCATAAAACAAATATTCCTCTGTCATTTTACCACCTTCCCAATGTGCAATGGTAGCCATTCTTAATTTGAATTTTTTACCTGTAGGCGGAATGGTTTTACCTTCTCCAATAGGCATTGGCTCTGTAAAGGTGCCTTGTAACTCACCAATAACAGCTGTCCAATCTTTATTTCCGAATTTTACCGGATGCTTTTCTATACGTGTATCTGGCGCAAATACAAACATTGGTTTTAAATCATTAATGTGTGCAGGATAAAGGCCTTCTGTAATACTTCCATCTGCATTGTACACAACAATATCATCTGTATGACTATGACTAAACTTATCCCATTTTTGGTTAGTGTAGAAATCGTAGTCTAAAGAATCAAACGCTACCAAACGTTGTTTTGTTACAGCTTCTGCTTCTTTATAAGTTTTTAGCTCAGTTTCTAATTCATTGATTTTAGCCTGTAAATCTGATAGCTTACTGTCTGAACAACTTGAAAAAAGTCCTATTAAGACAATTAACATAAGGCTAATTCTAACTGTTTTTTTTAAATTTACTTTCATCACTTTTAAGTTAATTTGTTATAGAATGTTTTTATACTACAAAGGTGATGAGAATGGTAGCTATCTTGTTTACACTTTTAAGAAGTAATATAGTAGTTTTAGGAAAATAAAACAGCTGTTAACTATTAATGGAAAGTAGTGTGTAATTCAAATGAGCAATTTATTAGCTTTTTTGAGTATTACGCTTATCGGTCTAGTGTATTATTTCTTTGAGTGTTTAAGTATTAAAATTTGCAAATAAATCACAGATAAATAGCCCTCGAGGACTTTCGTAAGGAAGTATTAACTAGCAATGAATTATATATGGTGTTCTCTACAGTTTTTTTACGTACTCTTTAGCTTTTTCTAAAAGTTCTTGATTGTATTTGGCTCTTTTCAATACATCTTTACTCGGAAATGGTAAAAGGTCTATTATCTTATAACAATGTTTGAATATTTCTTCGTAATCTCTATTCTTAGAGTTTAGTTTCTTTATAATTGTATCACAATAGCTGTTTGCTTTTTTTGAATTAGGTTTAATTTCTTCAAATTTTTTATGTGCTACAATTTTAAATAATTCTAAAATATGCCATCTCAGTAGTACGTATTTATGAGAATTATGCTTTTTAATATTTACTAAATTATTAAACCTATATAAAGTAAGAGCTGATGTATAGTAAAGGGCTTCTTGGTCATTTTCTTTAAATAAATTGTCCTTTTGTATTTTGAAAATCTGTGATACATATCTGGCAGAGTTAAATGGTTGATTTAGAAACATTGCATTATACGCACGACAAATAAGTTTTATGTCAAAAATTCTTGATTGCTGGTAGTCCTTATTTTTATATTCATTCTCTCTTCTTTCAAAGTATAAATGATAATCTCTAGTTAAATCAGAATTCTTAATTTCAAAATACTTTTGAACTAATTTCGTCTTTTCTTTTAATGAGTAAAAAGCTTCATTCGAAATACTCGTTTGACTGTTTGTTGCAGAGATTATATCTGTAATATTATGCTCGTCTGAAGATTCTATACACTTAACTACAACATTCGTATTATCATCTAAATATGCATAATTCTCGAATAAAGTATTACTTGTTTGACATCCATTAATAATTTGATAATTTATTAAATCAATCTCTTTTGAATTTGGTGTTAACGTTAATTCTGGTGTCACTATTGTTATACCATTATTTAAAACAGAGAATAATTTTCTTTTGTCTTGATTAGATAGTGTTTCACTAATTTTTTTATTGACAGGTGTTGAACCTAAAAAAGCCCTTATATTTTCCTCGAAAACTTCATTTTTAATATTTCCGCTTTCGTCTCTTAATACTTTATCTACAAATTCTTTTGCATTTACTAAAGCTACGTATGATTGAGGTATATTTGGCATTGGAGGCATACCAAAAAATTCTATTAATTTTAATTTTGCTTCATTAGTTTCAGTAATAGAGTTCCATAATTTGGTTAATTCACTTCTTCCAATTGGGACAACTACTACATTACTAAATAGTTCTGTTATTTCAATCTCACGTTCAATTATTTCAAATGAAGCTTTTATTTCTCTTTCGTCATTATAAGTGCCACTAGTACAATAATAGACCTCGACTGAAGGTAATTTGTTTTTAACTTTTTTTAAATTATTTAATATTACATTAAAGACCTCAATCATTTCTTTATTAAGTTCTCCATTTGGCAGTTTTGGGTCAAGAGAAAGAAAGTCTTTAATTCCTAAGTTAAAGTTTGCAATATCCTCCTTCGCAAACTTTTCTCCGCTTTTTACTTGCGTAATTATTAATTTAACTTCAAGATTTGATTTATGAGTATCAAATGATTGTTCTGCGTCTTCTTTGGTAGTTATTAGTTCTCCATCTATTACAAAACAAAGTCCATCAATTGAGGCATCATCTTCATCGGTAGTAACAATATCAGGATTAAATCTCCCTAAGTAAGATTTAGAGACAATACAAAAATTACAAAACAACTCGAATAGTTTCGATTCAGATTCATCAAAGTCAAATTCTTTCTGTATTTCCTCAATATTCTTCTTTAAGATTATATGCATATTGTTTTTTTAAATTGTAGAGAGCGTTAAGATATAGTTCCGTTTTAATGAACTATATCGATTGATAAGCGAAGTTAGCTTTTTCCTAGCACAGTTTCAATACGTAACTTTACGTAGTTTTAAACATTTTTTCAACTTAAAATCCTTAATTATAAAGTATTATAATTAGGTAAAGTATTGAAGTATGGATGATGTCTTTGCTATTTCAAACACTCAAAACATTCCAACAAATGTTTAGCCACTTCTTCTTTGTCTGTGCCTTTGAGTTGTTCTGAGAGTTTGCCTCTATCGTCTATTATAATTTTAAAAGCTTTGGCATACTCAACTAAATCGTCTCTACGCTCCTTCATTTTGTTAATAATAGCATCTCCATCCAAATCTGAGATTTGTTTTGGCCAAACATTTAAAGCCTTGTTAAGTACATCGTCAGTTAAAGTGTTTTGTAAATATTTTGCTTCAGCTATGAAGTCGGCTTCTGGTGTGTTTAATAAAAAGTATTGGTCAAAAGGATACACCAAACCTTCCATATAGTCTATATCTTCACGGAACGGTCGTAATTCTTCAACCACATTTTTATGAGACAAAACGGATGGAATTAAACCTTCTGTATTAAAAAAAGCATTATCTCTATCACTCGCAATGGCAACTGCTGAATACGTACTATCCTTTTTTTGTACAGCCCAACCCCATTGTTTGGTATGACGATCCCAGTCACCAATAATCAAATCAAACAAACGATGTCTTATCAGGTTGTTTTTATCGATTTTTAAACGGTCTTTCAGTTCTAGCTTTAATTCTTGTAAATCTTCGGTGTCTATAATATGCGTAACGTTATTTAGGTGTGTCCAGTTTTTATCGCTTTTGGTTTCACATTCAAAATAAAATAGTCGGTTGCCATATTCGGCATTAAATTCTCCTAAAACCTCTTGTTTGGGCACAAAAATTAATTGTGGTTTGGTATGCAACAGCTCTACTTTATCGGAAAGTTCTGCCACCAAAAGTGCTGCATAGGGATGTTGCGCAGAAATACCATCTTCAATAAGGTTTTCTAACCCTAAGGTTTTAACGAATTCTGGTACTAAAGCCTGAGGATCTTTATTAACACTTCTAATGGTGTAAGAGACACTATCTTTTACTCCCAAGAGTTCCAAAGAATGGGTCTGCTTACCTCCACCCTTTTCAACGACTTGCATTCCACCTTTCAAAGTATCTAAAAACACGATTGGTACTTTAATTTTTGTAGACCAAACATCTCTATACTGCTCACCTTGAAACAATTCTTTAATGGCATTGGCATCGTAAAACTTGCTTGGTACAATTTCCACCGAATCGTAGTTTTTAAAATCAACCGTTTTAGTATCTACATTATACACTACTGATTTTGAAAAAACGTCTTCTGTATTTCGGGTAGACCAGTATAACAACCCGAAAAAAATAATAATTATAAGTGCAATTCCTATTAAAATTCGTTTCAGCATAATGAGGTGTAATTCTTCAGCTTAAAATTAGAAATTATCTAACAGGAAAATTGACTTAAAAGATTGTAATCATTGCTGCATTCATATTTCTTAAGGTCATTTAATCGTAAAAACTACAATCATAGACGATTATACTAGGAATGCGCTTTAAGATTTTTATACTTTAAACCCAACCAATCCTAACTAACATGAAATTATTTTTGACTTTTTTTGCCATTATTTGGTTTAGTTTTAGCCATGCACAACTCACTCTTGGTGATGATGGTTTGCACTTTATAACTGGTGCTGCAATTTCTAGCGGAACTTACGCGATTGTATATTCTAAAACTAAGAATAAGAAAAAGGCGTTTTGGTATAGCCTTGCGCTTTCATCATTGGCAGGATTATCTAAAGAAATCTATGATGGCTACATCATTAGCGGTAAATTTGACACAGGTGAATTTGTATCTACTGTCGCTGGTGGCTTAACAGCGAGTTACACGTTTAATATCTTTACGGGAAAGAATAAACGTAAAAAGGAAACGATTACTGAAGAAGAGGACTTAATTGTCTTAAGTAATTAAGCGCTTAATAATCTCTTTGGTTGGTAGAATGGCTTTAGTATGTTCAATACTTGGCCCAGCAACCCAAACGGTTTTGTAAGTGGCTTTTTTAGCCGCTTTTTCGGTCGCTTTCATACCTATTGAAAACCGAATCATTTTTACCCACTTTTTCAGTTTCTTGTTTTTATTCAAGATACTTTCTATCCAAGTGGATTTTGTTCCTATTTTTTGAACATAAGGAGTATTGATGACTGTACATGGAGTTCCTGAAATGCGTTCGGTCATTACAATATCATTAGCTCCGTAATCTACACAAGCCTGTTTGTATTCATCAGTAACACTCGCCTCTTCTGAGGCTATAAAAGGACTACCAACCGATACACCAACTGCTCCATAACTTAGCATTTTATCAATGTCAGATTTTTGTCCTACTCCACCTGCTGAGATTACAGGAATTTTTAAGTTTTCAACAAGTGTAGCAATTAAATCTTGTGGAGATAAGTTACCTCGGTGACCACCTGCTTGATTATTAACAGCTACAACAGCATCAGCATCTAAACTTTCAACTTTTTGTGCATATTGTAAATTCGTGATATCACAAAATACTTTTATGCCAACGGCATGTGCTTCTCTAATGGTTTCTTCTGGGTTTCCTAATGAAGTCAAAATGAAATCACAACCTTCTTCACAAATCACTCTCAACTGATCTTTGGCTTTAGGATTTGATTTATTCACAATCAAATTAAAACCAAATGCACCTCCATCGCCCTTGTTAGCTTTTAACGCTTTAATGGCAGCTCTTAACTCTTCTAAAGTTCTGTAATTTAAAGCCGGAATACAGCCTGCTATACCACATTTCATAGCTTCAGTAACCATAGCTACGTTAGATACCAAGAACATTGGTGCTTGGATAATTGGGTGCTTTATATTTAGTAATTCGGTAAGTTTAGTACTCATGAGATTACAATTATTAGTGTTTTATTTAGATTGTAAATATACTTATTTTTATTATGCATGCATAATATTTTATGTTAACAGCAAGAAAAAGTCCTTAACAACGTTAAGGACTAATATAATCATTTATAGAATGTAAAATTACTCTGCGTTACCGTACATGTTAGATTCACCACCATCTATAGCAATAGTTTGCCCACTAATATAACCATTTTCTTCACTGATTAGGAAAGCCACTAATTTACCCACATCTTGAGGGTCACCTAGTGCTCTTGTTGGGTTACGTTTTGCGTATTCTGCTTCAGCAGCTTTAGGGTCATCTGGATTCACTTGTTTGAAAGCTTCGGCAACCATTGGTGTTAATATAGCACCAGGTGCAATAGCATTAGTTAAAATTCCATCTTTACCATATTCAACAGCAGCTTGTTTAGACATACCAGATACAGCATGTTTACTTGCTACATATGGAGTTTGATTTAGTACACCTCTAATACCACCAACAGAAGCAACATTAACGATACGTCCATAGTTTTGTTTTTGCATTACAGGAATGACATACTTAAGACCATAATACACTCCCATAAGATTGATGTCAATTACTTTTTTAAATACATTGATGTCGTATGTTGTTAATGGCGCTTGTCTTCCTTCAATACCTGCATTATTGTAAAGTCCATCAATTCTACCGAATTTCTCTACTGCTTTATCAATATAGTTTTTAACCTGTTCTTCATCAGAAACATCAGCGATTATTGAAATAATTTCTATATCAGGAAATTCATCTTTTAGCTCATTTACAGATTTTTGCAAGGCTTCTTCATTGAAATCTACTAAAACTAAATTTCCGCCTTTTTTGGCAATTTCTTTAGCTGCTGCGAATCCTAATCCCATCGCAGCTCCTGTGATAATTATAACTTTATTTTTCATGATAATTTTGTGTTTTTTTATGTTCTATAAAGTTACAAATACCGTTAGTTAGGGAATTATTATTATTATTAAAACAAAGCTAAAATTAAGACCAACTTTAACCTTATCTTGGGAATAAATTTAACTTGTATTTAATCAATAAATGAAAGAATTTTATTACTCCTTAAATTGATAGTAGCCACATTTGAGATAAGCACCTTCAGGAAATGACACAGGATGGTCTATATCGTGCTTGGTCTTTAGAATAGTTTCATACAACCTAAGTTGAGCGTTTAGGGTATGTGCATTAATATCAAAAAAAGTTTGTGCAGTCACTCGTGACGAACAAGATGCCAAAACCAATAGGCCTTTTTTTGCTGTAAGTTGCACACCTAATTCTGCCAGTTGTGCATATTTTTTCTTTGCTAACTCAACTTCTGATTGTTGTTTGGCAAAACTTGGTGGGTCTATAACTACAACGTCGTACGTAATACCTTTAGAGATTAAATTTTTCATCTCTTCAAAAGCATCACCAGAAATGGTTTTATGTTGTCCAGAATATTCATTAAGCTTTCCGTTTTCTCTGGCAATATCTAAAGCTTGTTTACTGATATCTAAACTCGTGACTTCTTTGGCACCATTAGCCAAAGCATGTACTGAGAATCCACCTGCATAAGAAAACACATCTAAAACCGTTTTTCCTTTACTCAACTCACCTACTCTTTTTCTATTAGCTCTGTGATCTAAGAAGTAACCCGTTTTATGACCTTTAATGACATTAGCAGAAAAATTAACCCCATGCTCTACAAACTTCACCACCTCATTATCTAAAGTACCAAAAATGACATCTCCATCATTTAAGGAATGGTTTGTACTGTTTTCCAAACTTCTGCTCAAACGTATTACAATGGTTTTTGCACTAGAAACTTGCTGTAAACTGTTTAAAATAGGCTCTAAATAAGGCAACCAAATTTCTGAATACAATTTTACGACTAGAACAGTATCATAAACATCAGCAATCAACCCAGGAAAACCATCATTCTCACCAAATAATAGTCTATAACTATTTGTGTTTGTCTGTAGCAATTCTTCCCGTTTATCAAAAGCGGCTTCTATTTTCTGATGAAAAAACTCAGCATTTATTTCTGCTTTTGTAGACGCATCATGGATGATTTTGATTCGTATTGGTGATTTTGCATCATACAATCCAATACCAACGACCTTATTTTTATTCTTACTAAAAATGATAGCTAAATCACCTGTTTTGGCATCATCATTAATCTTTACGATACTATTGGAAAACACCCAAGGATGACCTTTTACTACAAATTGTTCTCCTTTAGCATTGAGTTTCACTGCTAAACGTTTGGGTTGAAACTTAGGTTTTATATGAGTTGAGAATTGCATTAATAAAAATTAAAGCCACAAAGTTAAAGGTTTATTTAATCAAAAAACGCAATCAAATTAATGATTGCGTTCTCGAAAGTTTATTTTTTCTTTTAATTACATTCTTGTAAAGGTAGTAATTACATTTACTGTATTAATAATTGAATAACCTGGTTGTGACAAATCAGTTTCTTGATTTAATTCTAATACTAAACTAGTGTCTGTAAGCTCTAAAATTGTACCTTGAGAAGACACACCATTATTAGTTATAGTAAGTTGATTCCCTTCTTGTGTCCAAGTACCATCTTCTAAAAACTCTAAATTTTCAATATTATCGACTTGTGTTTGACCTAGTGTAGTCGTAGTTAACTCTACACTATACGATCCTTCTGAAACTAATTCATTAGGGTTTTCCGTAAAAGTTAAGGTATAATCAACATCATAAGCCTCACCTACGAAGTCGGATGTTACTGTTTGTCCACCAGCCTCAGTTACTGTATCACCATAATAATCAACGTCAACACCAACCCAAGTTCCTAGAATATCTCCAGAAATGTTACTAGAAGAATCACTATCATCACTAGAACAAGATGTTAGAACAAATAAGTAGGCAACAAACAATAAGCTTAATTTTTTCATTTTTTTTGAGTTTTTTGTTAAAGTTTGTAAAAATAGATTATTTTTCTTACAAAACAAGCTTTAACGGATAAAGTAACTCGCTGGAATATTAGTTATTAAAACCAAATATGAGCAACATTTACAACAAATAAAAAAAACGCAATCAAATTAATGATTGCGTTTTAGTATTATTGAAATTCTGAAACAGTACTTCTACAAACTCAGTGTGACATTTCAAAATGACTATTTATTACTTGACTTCTTCGAAATCTACGTCTTCAACATCACTTTCATCAGAAGCTTGTCCTTTTGCACCTGCACCTGCATCTGTTGGTCCGGCTTGTGGTTCACCTTGACCTTGAGCTTCTGCTTGTGCTTTGTACATTTCTTCACTTGCTACTTTCCAAGCTTCATTGATTTTCTCTAAAGCAGGATCGATAACAGCGATATCTTTTGTTTCGTAAGCTTTCTTCAATTCAGCTAAAGCTTCTTCTATTGGCTTTTTCTTATCATCAGATAATTTATCACCAAATTCTTCTAACTGTTTTTCAGTTTGGAAAATCATTCCATCTGCCTGATTTAATTTATCAGCAGTTTCTTTTGCTTTAGCATCTGCATCAGCATTTGCTTCTGCTTCAGCTTTCATTTTTTGGATTTCCTCTTCTGTTAATCCAGATGATGCTTCAATTCTAATATCTTGTTTTTTACCAGTTGCTTTATCTTCAGCAGATACTTTGATGATACCGTTTGCATCAATATCAAAAGTTACTTCAATCTGAGGAGTTCCTCTTCTTGCTGGTGGAATACCATCTAAGTGGAAACGACCAATTGTTTTGTTATCTGCTGCCATTGGACGCTCACCTTGCAATACGTGAATCTCTACCGATGGCTGATTGTCTGCTGCTGTTGAGAATACTTGCGATTTCTTAGTTGGAATCGTAGTATTAGCTTCAATCAACTTTGTCATTACATTACCCATAGTTTCAATACCAAGTGATAATGGTGTTACGTCTAATAAAAGAACGTCTTTTACATCACCAGTTAAAACTCCACCTTGGATACCAGCACCTAGAGATACAACTTCATCAGGATTTACACCTTTACTTGGTGCTTTTCCGAAGAATTTCTCAACTGCTGCTTGTACTGCAGGAATACGCGTAGAACCACCAACTAAGATAATCTCGTCGATATCACTCTTAGATAAACCAGCTGCTTTTAATGCAGACTCACATGGCTCAATAGTACGTTTTACTAAATCGTCAATTAATTGCTCAAATTTAGAACGTGTTAATGTACGTACCAAGTGCTTTGGTCCACTAGCAGTAGCTGTTACGTAAGGTAAGTTGATTTCTGTTTGTGCAGAAGATGATAATTCAATCTTTGCTTTTTCAGCAGCTTCTTTAAGACGTTGTAAAGCCATTGGGTCTTTACGTAAGTCCATATCTTCGTCTGCAATAAACTCTTCAGCTAACCAATCGATGATTCTTTCATCAACATCATCACCACCTAAGTGCGTGTCACCATCTGTAGCTAATACTTCAAATACACCATCACCAAGCTCAAGGATAGAAACATCATGTGTACCACCACCAAAGTCAAAAACAACAATTTTTTGATCTGATGATTTTTTATCTAATCCGTAAGCTAAAGCCGCTGCTGTTGGCTCGTTAATAATACGCTCTACTTTAAGACCTGCAATTTCACCTGCTTCTTTAGTAGCTTGTCTCTGTGCATCGTTAAAATACGCAGGAACCGTAATAACTGCTCTAGTAACATCAGCTCCTAAATAGTCTTCAGCCGTTTTCTTCATTTTTTGAAGAATCATAGCTGATAATTCTTGAGGTGTATATAAACGACCATCAATATCTACTCTTGGAGTATCGTTATCACCTTTTACCACTTTATATGGTACGCGTTCTGCCTCTTTCTTAGATTCAGAATATTTATTACCCATAAAACGCTTTATAGAATAAACCGTTTTAGTTGGGTTAGTTACTGCTTGTCTTTTTGCTGGATCACCAACTTTAATTTCACCGCCTTCAACAAAAGCGATAACTGAAGGAGTTGTTCTTTTTCCTTCAGCGTTTGGGATTACAACTGGCTCATTACCTTCCATTACAGAAACGCAAGAGTTGGTTGTACCTAAATCAATTCCTATAATCTTACTCATAATTAATATGTATGTTTTGTTGTGTTATTAAATTTTAAACTCGATTTGTATTAGTCAATGATTATGCCATGACAAAAAATATGACATGATGTCACATAGAAAATTTAAATTAATTTTTCGTTTAACAGTTTTTGGTACATGCTTTGATATAATAGAAGTACTTTAGTATTATTAATTAAAACTTTTTACCATGAAAAAAATAACCTTTCTACTATTATCACTTACTTTTATACTAACGGCTTGTGAAGGTGATCCAGGCCCTCCAGGACCTCCTGGTTCAAGTGGACAAAATGGTGTCAACTTTGTAGGGCAATCCTTTGAGGTGAATTTAGACTTCACTTCTTCAAATAACTATGCTGAAACTGTTGAAATTCCATTAGATATTGATTTATATGAATCTGATATGGTTTTAGTATATAGACTTGTAGATGTGGTGGACGGCTATGACGTTTGGAAATCACTTCCAGAGACCGTTTATGTAAATGACACTGAAGAATTTCAGTATAATTTTGAACACAACTTTGACTTTGTAACTATTTTTATTGAATCTCATCCTACATTTGACTATAATTTAGTCTTGGATGACGAAAGAATAAACCAGATCTTTAGAGTTGTAGTTTTACCTGTTGATTTAATAAACAGTAACGATATTGACATTAACAATTATGGTGAAGTTATGAATTATGTGGAATAATCAATAACTTTAAAATTATATAGCAAAAAGTCCGAAAATAATTTTCGGACTTTTTGTTTTTAAGATTATGCTTTGAACAAACAACTCATATCTTTGTCATAACTAAATCGATTATTGAATGGAATGTATTTCTGTTTTTGATATGCTTAAAATTGGTGTAGGACCATCTAGTTCGCACACTTTAGGACCTTGGCGTGCTGCAGAACGCTGGATTACAGAATTAAAGGATAAAAAGCGTTTTGAAAAAGTAGAAAAAATCACAGTAGATCTTTATGGATCTTTATCCTTAACAGGAAAAGGCCACGCTACCGACTTAGCTGTTCTTTTAGGCTTAACAGGTGCAGACCCAGAACGTATTCCTGTTGATACTATAGACGTTATAATTGCTTCTATCAAGAATACAAATACACTAATGTTTAATAATGAAAGACCTTTGTTTTTCGATTTTAAAACAGACATTAAATTCAACCGGAAATTTTTACCGTTTCACGCTAACGGTATATCATTTTCTGCATTAATTAATGGTAGAAATTACAAATCTACCTACTACTCTATTGGCGGTGGTTTTGTGGTACAGGAAGAACGAAAAGTTTCCAAAGCCAATAAAATTATCTTCTATTGTACATTTCCTTATCCAACATCTTACGGAGATGAATTGTTGAAATTTTGTCACCAGCTTAGTTTGCCTATTTCAGGTGTAGTATTGGAAAATGAAAAATCTATTAGAGATGAAGATAACATAGATTTTGAACTAAAACGTATTTGGGATACTATGCTAGAGTGTATGTATCTTGGTTGCCATACCGAAGGTAATTTACCTGGCGGACTTAATGTGCGTCGTCGTGCTTTTGACATGCACAAAAATTTAATTGGTGACTTTACTTACGAAAGTCCACAAGAATGGTTAAAAACCATCCGAAAAACTGAAGTTAAGTTTAGGCAAATCCTAAAATGGGTAAGCTGTTTTGCACTGGCTGTTAATGAAGTTAATGCTTCTCTTGGACGCGTAGTAACAGCACCAACTAACGGTAGTGCTGGTGTTATTCCTGCTGTGTTAATGTATTATATGGTGATTGAAAATCATGAAGCTGATTTTGAACACATCAAAAAATTCTTGTTAGTTGCAGGAGAAATTGGCAGTATTTTTAAGAAAGGAGCAACTATAAGTGCTGCCATGGGAGGTTGTCAGGCCGAAATTGGTGTATCTTCAGCTATGGCTGCTGGTGCACTTTGTGAATTGTTAGGTGGTACACCAGAGCAAGTCTTAGTAGCTGCTGAAATTGCTATGGAACATCATTTAGGTTTAACTTGCGATCCTATTGGTGGTTTGGTACAAATTCCTTGTATAGAACGTAACTCTATGGGAGCCATAAAAGCTATCAATGCCGCTGAACTAGCTTTAGATACTGACCCAAACAACGTAAAAGTACCTTTAGATAAGGTTGTAAATACGATGTGGGAAACCGCTAAGGATATGAATACTAAATACAAGGAAACCTCTGAAGGTGGATTGGCTGTTGGTGTTCATTTGAGTGATTGTTAGACCCATCCTAACCTTCCCAAAGGGAAGGAACTCTAACTCGAATGTTTTTTGGAATTTGGAATTTAGTTTTTGGAACTTTATTTACAACCTTCTCTTCGTCTAGTATCTACTAAATAAATAATCTTCCAGCTATCACCTTCTTTCATTAGCTGAAAGGAATTCACTCCACAATGACTCATCTTTCCTTGATACCAAAATTCATATGGTGTCCATACATTTGCCATATTTCCATCAACTTGAACATTAAAGTCTAGAAGCTTCTCCTCAAAAGTTCTGTCTTTTGGAATACTGGCTATATTTTTCAAAAATTGACCATATTTACTTTCGTTTAAAATTGATTTACCTTCTTTATCAACAGAGATAGATTGCAATCTTACATCTCCTTTAGTCATGGCTCTTAAAGCTATAGTATCTTGTTTATGAAAAGCTTCAAAGAATTTTACGACAGCTTGTTTGGCAGCTTTTTCTTCGGGATTTTGCGCCTGTAGAGATAAAACGAATAGAAAAGAAAAAATTAATAGTAACTGTTTCATAATTATTGGAATATTAGTTCAAATTAAAGATTTGATAGTATTTAGCACTTAAAGTAAAGAAAAGTTTATTAAATCTCAGTATTTTTACATTTCAATAATAAAAACACAATGTCAACAGCAAAAAAAGAATATAAAAGAATCACTGTAAAGAGCCTAGTAGAAATGAAATCTAGAGGCGAAAAGATATCAATGCTAACAGCTTATGACTACACTATGGCAAAAATAGTTGATGGTGCTGGTGTTGATGTTATCCTTGTTGGTGATTCTGCCAGTAATGTTATGGCTGGTCACGAAACCACACTACCGATTACTTTAGATCAAATGATCTATCATGCTTCATCCGTAGTTAGAGCTATAGACAGATCTCTCGTCGTTGTAGATTTACCTTTTGGAACTTACCAGAGTGACCCTAAAGAAGCTCTACGTTCAGCCATCAGGATAATGAAAGAGTCTGGCGGACATGCCGTAAAAATTGAAGGTGGAAAAGAGATTAAAGAATCATTGAAACGAATCTTACATGCTGGAATTCCTGTGATGGGGCATTTAGGTCTAACACCACAATCCATTTACAAATTTGGCACATATACTGTTAGAGCAAAAGAAGAAGAGGAAGCCAAAAAGCTTAAAGAAGATGCTTTAATGCTAGAAAAAGCAGGTTGTTTTGCTATTGTTCTTGAAAAAATTCCTGCTAAGCTTGCAAAAGAAGTTGCTGAAAGTGTATCAATTCCTATCATTGGTATTGGTGCTGGTGATGGTGTAGACGGACAAGTTTTGGTTCTTCATGATATGGTTGGTATGACACATGAATTTAACCCAAGATTTTTACGTCGTTATATGAATCTTTTTGACGATATGACCAAAGCTATTGGTCAATATGTTGAGGATGTGAAAATTCAGGATTTTCCAAACAAGAATGAACAGTATTAAATTAGACTAATTAGATCATTAGACTAGTTAGAAGCTTTAGACATGATTATATTGTTAGACTGTTAGATTTTTAGACTAAGTAGATTGCTTTTTTAAACTAAATTAATTTCTATGGCTCATAAATTTAAAGAACTTCAAATATGGCAAAGAAGTAGAGCTTTCTGTTCTGTAATCTACAAATTAACAGCTGACTTCCCTGAAACAGAAAAATTTGGTTTAGTTAATCAATTGAGAAGAGCATCAGTTTCTATTCCTTCAAATATAGCCGAGGGCTCATCAAGATCTTCTAATAAAGATTTTACGCGATTCTTAACCATATCAATAGGTTCTGCTTACGAAATAGAAACGCAGTTATTAATTGCTTATGATTTAAAATTTATCTCAGAGCAAGAGTTAAAGGAAGTAATCAATGACTTAAATGAAATTATAAAAATGATTTCAAAATTTAAATCCTCTCTAAAAACCTAAAATGTCTAAGAAGTCTAAACGATCTAACAAATCTAACTTACAAGTCCTATACGAGGACAACCACATTATAGTAGTCAACAAACGTGCTGGTGATATTGTACAAGGAGATAAAACTGGAGACAAGCCTTTAAGTGAAGTTGTTAAGTCTTATTTAAAAGACAAGTATAACAAACCTGGCAACGTGTATCTTGGAGTTGTACATCGACTAGACAGACCTACAACAGGCATTGTTTTATTCTCCAAAACCAGTAAGGCATTACCAAGATTAAATAAACTTTTCTCAGAAAAATCTGCTAAAAAAACCTATTGGGCACTTGTGAAAAATGAACCTCCAAAAACTGAAGATCAGCTCATTCATTGGCTGCGCAAAAATCCAAAGAATAATAAATCTACAGCCTTTCCTAATGAAGTTGATAATAGTAAAAAGGCTATTCTAAAATATAAGGTATTAAAAAAGCTTGACAACTTTTATTTACTAGAAGTAGATTTAGAAACTGGTAGACATCATCAAATTAGAGTACAACTATCATCCATTGGCTGCCCAATAAAAGGTGATTTAAAATATGGTTTTGATAGAAGTAATAAAGATGCCAGTATAAGCTTACATGCTAGAACCCTAGAGTTTATACATCCAGTAAAAAAAGAAGCTCTCAAGATTATTGCTCCTGTTCCTCAAGACGCATTATGGCAAGCCTGTGAACATTAAACCTAACGATAAGGATACAAAATATGTAGACTTGTCCCTTGTTCTAATTGAGATTTTAGTTCCAGTTTAGCATTAATGAGCTCGGCTCTTTTATGAATATTAATTAAACCAGAGCCTTTCTCTGCTTTATTGATATCAAAGCCAACTCCATCATCTTTTATGTTAATTGATAGCTCTTGTTCGTTATAATTCAAAAGAACATCTATATGCTCTGCTTGTGCATACTTGAGTGTGTTAGAAAAAAACTCTTGTATCATTCTAAACAAAATGATTTGATCTTTTTTGTTTTCAAAATTCTCATCGCAACCAGAAATTTTCAACTCTACTTCTATTAATCCCGATTTATTTAGTCTTTCTACTTCATTTTGCAAAACAGACTCAAAACTAAGCGTACTCAACACATCATTATTCAATGATTTTGATAATGAACGTACGGCAGCTAAAGATTCTTTCAAGCTATCAGAAGCATTGCTGACTTTTGATTTCACTTCATCTGGTACAGCTTTAGCCACAGCATTCATCTGCATAGTTGAAAAAGCTAATAGCTGCCCAATATTGTCATGCAGTTCTCTACCAACATTTTTAAGGGTTTCTTCTTGAATTTCTTGCTGAGTTAAGAGAAGTTCTTCATCAAACTTTTTTTGTTGCTCAATATTTTCAAGTAATAATTGGTTTTTTCGTTTTTGAAAAGTTACAAAAAAAGTTACAAAAACAACAACAATAATTAAAACAAAAAAGACAACATAGACAATCAATGCAATCTCCTCTTCTGTTATTCTTTTTTGAATTGAATTGTATATAAAAAAGCAAATGTAAAGCATGAATATAAAAACGTATTAACTATTAACATGTACGTGTATCTAAACTCAACAAAACTTTTGTTAACTTCATAAAAGTAAGTATCAAAAGTAAACAAAGGTGATGTACTTAAAAAAAATAGAAGTAAACCTGAACTTATATAAAAGTTAGGCAACTTATAAAAGAATAGTACTTTATTACTACTCAGCAGTTCTTTGTAGTATAAAATAACAAAAATAAGAACAGTAAATGTTGCCAATAAAAAATCATAAGGTATTGATTTCTCAAAGAAAGTACCACTAATTAAAAAATATAAAATAGTAAAAGTAGCATATAGAAGTATTATGGCTTTAATGATTATTTTTGAAGATTGACTTTCAATTATCCTCAAATAAAACTTTCCAAAAATAATAATACTAACAAAATCATATATACTGTACAACCAAGTATTAGTGCATATCACACTGTTTTTTAGCCATATATACCAATAATAATCGTAGTTATTACGTAATAAATACGCATACATTCCTAAAGTCTCTACGAATACCACAAACCACAGATACCAAATGAATATTCTCATTTGACTATCTTTGGTTCTTAAATAGTAGTAAGTTCCCGCAAGAGCAGCTATTAATTCCACAATGTGTATAGCTACTATAGAAATAGGCATTTAAATTTTTATTTACTGTGGATAATTAGCTTCTGGAGGAACACCTTCACTTCCATGATTCAATCCATCACCACCATCAATATCTTCGCCTTTTCCACCTCCACCTTGAGCGATAGGTATCGTAGAGCCTTCAGACATATTTTTCACCCCAGTTGGCACAAAAAACATTGTCATTAGTCCTGGACCTTCCTCAGTATCTGGATACGCACCTGCATATAGCCTAAGTCCATCTAAAGTGTAACCTAATTCAGATGCTTGATTTTTTGCATACTCTATATAGGATTCTATCTCTTCAATAGAGTACCAAGAAGATCTGTTATCTGGCGTATCTATTAACGAATCACTTATTAAAGTATGCCTACTATTATAAGCTTGATCTAATTTTTTGATTTGTTCTGGACTAATTAATCCTTTTGGATCTGTCATTGTTTCTGAATTTTCAATAGGGTTTAAAAATAAATAGGTTGCTAAAATACCTATAGCAAGACCAAAAATAAAGAGCAAAACTTTTTTCATAAGAGTAGTATTAATCAATTAATAGCTTTCCAATTTATTGATTTTTATGCTTATAAAAAACTTTTAAATTTATTTTCTTACAAAACTATACTTTTAATCTAAATCTAAGTTGTGCTCCTGTATTTTTTTGACTCAAAATATTTATAGCCTTTTCTGTTAATTGCAAAACCCTTGGATAACCTCCTGTTGTCTGACAATCTCTCATTAACACCAACAAAGTTCCAGAAGGAGTTAGCTGAACTGTGCCAGGTAAAACTGGAGACGTTAAAATCTGATCTAAATTATTTCTACCTAGACTTTTTAGCTGATATGCCATTCTATCATGAATTGAAACCTTAAATTCAGAATTAAGTAACGACTCTTGAAGATTTGGCGAAAGTTTATCAAATTCAGGTCCTTTAAAAGTCTCTAAAACGTTATGAAACAGCATAGATTCATCATACTTTACAGAAGCATGTTTAGCTGAGTCTTTATGTGAGAATGGCATAAATTTGATTGTTTCATGATCTTTCAAATTTGAATCTCGAGTAATTCCTTTGTACATACTTTTGCTTTTGAGAACTTCTTCACTTTGAAAACCATTTTTTATAGCTAAATAAGTTCTCAATCCTGATTGAAGCCTTCCAAAGGTTAATATATCTCCTGTTTTCACTGATAAGACCGAATCCATTTCAACCTCAACATTATTGATTTTAGGCGATATATTTGCACCGGAAAGAACAATTGCCGTAGGCTCTTGAAATAATAACTTTGGACCAATCATCGTCATCTCCATAACCGCACAATTAGCATCATTACCCAAAAGTGAATTTGCAAACTTAGCAGAATAGGAATCCATAGCACCAGAAATTGGCACTCCATATTCCCTAAAACCAAACCTACTAATATCCTGTATTGAAGTGTAAAATCCTGCTTTTAATATTTTAAGCATCCTAAACTGATTTTAAGAAAAAACTTTCAGATTTTACTTTTTGCTCTAATTCCGAATATTCAATTAAATCAACAGATTTAAATCTAACCTTATCTCCAGCAGAAATAAAACACGGAGGATTCATTTTGGCATCAAATAAATCGATTGGTGTTTTACCTATAATATGCCAACCGCCTGGACTGTTTTGTGGGTAGATTCCTGTTTGCATTCCTCCAATAGCAACCGACCCTTTTTTTATATTGAGGTTTGGTGTTGATTTACGATTAAAATGTAGCTTTGAATTAAGTCCTCCCAAGTATAAAAAGCCAGGTAAAAAACCAATAAAATAAACCGTATAAATAGCTTCTGAGTGCAACTTAACTATTTCTGATTTTGTTAGTTTTTTTCGCATTGAAAATTCACTTAAATCAATACCAAATTCATCATCGTAACATACAGGGATCTCCCACAATTTAGCTTTTGCTATTTCATTTCTTAAATGACGATTTTTAAGTGATTTTAGCTTTAAAATTTCATCATTGAAATTATCTATAGTAAAATTATAAAATATTAATATTGAGTTATATGTATTTATTATTTCAACTTTTTGTTTAATATAAATCTTTTGAAGTCGTTCTTTATAACTAAGTATACTTTTTAAAATATTTTCATCAATAAATGATGGCCATTCAATAAGAATTGAACGCTCATTATAAAGTGAAAATTTCAAATCGTAATTCATAAATCACTAACGAATTTTGATATTCTTTTTTGGCAATTCCTCATTTAAAAAACGTAAAATTTCTAGAGCGTTTTCAGTATCTCCATGAACGCAAAACGTTGATGCCTTTAATGACACCTCTGCCCCATTTACAGTCTTTACTTTTTCATGGTTTTTCATATATAATATATGGTTCAAAACTTCAACCTTATCAGAGATAACAGCATCGTTATTTTGCCGAGACACCAAGGATAAATCATCATTATAATTCCTATCCGCAAAAGCCTCAAAAACCACTTCTATATTTTCCTGTTTTGCTACTCGTGCTAATTCGGAATTAAAAGGAGCATATATCGATAATGACAACTCTAAACGCTTTACAACCTCAACAATTACTTTTGCCGTTTTTTCATCCTTAGCCGCAAGATTATATAAAGCTCCATGAGGTTTAACATGATGTAATTGAGCTTTTTCTTTCTGAAGCACACTCTGCAAACTTCTAATTTGCGCTTTCAAACTATTGTACAAGTCTGTAGATGACAATTTCATTATAGCCCTTCCAAAGTTTTCTTTATCAGGAAACGAAAGATGTGCGCCAATTTTTACATAATGCTTATTTGCTAAGCGCATAACTTCAGTCATAGTCTCTATATCTCCTGCGTGACCACCACAAGCAATATTGCATGAGGATAAAAAAGGCATTAAACCAGCTTCATTACCTAATCCCTCTCCTACATCTGCATTTATATCAATAGTTTTTGAATTCATATAACATTAAAAACACTTAATATTCCTTTCATTCCCAAAAATATAGTAATAAACAAAATAATGACACCTAATAGATTTTGAACTTTTGAGTTTTTATAAGCACCTAAAACCGAAGACTTATTCACCACCCACAATAAAAAACCAGCTATGATAGGTAACAACAATCCATTAGCTACTTGAGCAAACTTTATAATCTCTATAGATTTAAAACCTATGGAAGAAAATACCACTCCAAGCAAAACGATAAACATCCAAACCGCTCTAAAAGGTAACGATTTTAAATCGGCTTTCCATCCTAAGCAACCTGTTGCCACATAAGCTGCAGCAAGTGGAGCAGTAATAGAACTTGTAATGCCTGCCGCAAACAAGCCAATGGATAAAAAATATTTAGCATTTACTCCAAAGAGCGGCTCTAAGCCTTTAGCTAAATCTGCTGCGTTTGCAATATCCTCGGTTTGTATTGCTGAAGCAGAAATAATGACACACATAGAAACAATACCTCCTAGCACAACAGCTATAATCGTGTCTTTTCTCGCGAAAGTAATATCACTTTTTGAGTGCCACTTAGTTTTAGATAGCGAGGCATGCAAAAACAAATTATAAGGCACAACGGTTGTACCTATTATTCCGACTATAGTCAAAATGCTCTTTTCAGGAAAATTGGGTAAAACCATATTTTTGAATACGGCTGATAAATTTGGTTTCGTCATTATTGCTGTAATCAAAAATGATAAGCTCATTAAAATCACCATAGCCACCAAGGCTCTCTCAATTACCTTGTAATTGCCCAAGTAAAGCAGCACAAAAGCAACTAAACCAATCAACAATGGTAAAATTTTAAGTTCCAAACCAACGATTGAAACCGAAAGGCTTCCTAATATCGTTTCTAATCCTAAAGCGCCTCCACTGATATTTCCAGCTTCATAAGCTGCATTTCCAACCACAACAGCACTAAGAATCAAAACAACACTAAAGCTTTTTATAATTGGGTTTTTAATCTCTTCTCGAATAACCTCAGACAAACCTTTTTGAGATACTATACCTAATCTCGCCGCCATTTCTTGTAATACTACGGTTGCAAAGATGGATAATACCATTGCCCAAAGCAATGCATAACCAAAATTAACACCTGCCAAAGTGCAAACCGTTACGGTACCTGGACCAATAAAAGCTGCTGCAACTAATGGTCCTGGTCCAATATTTCGGAACCAGTTTTTCATTAGTTTCCTATTGAATTTAAAGCATAAATAGCAAAACTTCCGAGCCAATGACCTCCTTCATAACTATCACCAACAATGCTTGGCAAGGAATAATTAATATGCTTGTTTGCTAAATTTTGAAGATGAGCAAACTCAGGTAAGTCTTTCGCAATATAATTTAAACTCCATGCTCTTGAAAAGTTAACCCCATCTAAATGCACCAATTTCCCATCGGTTCTATCCGAAACTCTACCGACTTCAATATTGAAGCTTTCATCTTTAAGCTCTGGAAGAAAATCGTTTACCCAAGTTAAAAATTCTTCATTTGGTAATACGCGCCTCATTAAAGCAGCTTCCTCTAAACAAGGCGACAAAAAATCAAAACCACTCGGCTCCCATTCCAAAGGACAATCTTGATCTTCTGTATAAAAATCTTTAGCACGTTTTTCTATTAAGTTTTTCAGTTCTACATGATTTACGGCTACCGCATAATCGTAAGCAAAACTTAACCCAAAAGCAGTATTAGGATGCTCTCCTACTCTAATTGGATAATTTAGCTTTGGTAAAAATTCTAAATAACGTTGTATTATTAAATCTGTTAAAGATTGAAGATTTTCTTCTAAAACCTTAGCTTCAGGGTGATTCCAAGTATGTAATTCTTCTGCCAGTTTAAGCAACCAAGCCCAACCATAAGTACGTTCGTATGATGTATTGTGCTTTCCTTGAAAATAAAGAACTTCTTGCTGAATATTTTCTTTTGAAATGTTAGCTAATAATTTTTGAATGACTTCATCACGATTATTCAACTTTGGAAACTCCTTCAACAGTTTTACTAAACTCCAATGCCCATGAACAGCAGAATGCCAATCGAAACAACCATAAAACGCTGGATGCAATTCTTGAGGTGATTTTAAATCCTCATCACTTCCTATAGTCTGCCCTAACTTGTTTGGATATTCAGTATTGATACAGTGAATTGGCAATTGTGCTAAGCGATTGGCTTGCTCCAAATTTAATTTTGGGGATTCAACCTTAGTGATTTTAGTATCAACTTCGATATCCCTTTTTGTTTCATGAGAATTTTGACAATTAAGAAATGTTGATAAAATGAGAATGTAGTAAACGTATTTCATAGGACTAAATAAGATGTTAGTAAAAATACGTTAAAATGTAATTCTACATCAAAACCAGGTTTTAAATATGTATAATACTATGTTTAAAGCTGAAATCTCAAACCAAAAAGAAGCCTCAATTGCGTGTTTTTAAAATCTTGCGCTGTATTATCTATAGGTTTTTGAAAGTAGTTATAACTTGGTTCAAAAAATAGAATAGTTTTTTTGGTTAGATTATATGAAAAGTTTGAATTTATAGTAGCGCCTAGCACTGTATTATTAACACCTATATTTTCACCTATTTCTTCATTGTTTAAATAAGCTATATTATTCGTTATAAAATTCACATTTCCACCAAGGCCTAGAGAAATATCATACGTTTCCTTCGAAAATAATTTATAGAAAATTTCCAAAGGCACTTGAATATAATCGAGCTGTTGCTGTAATCTACCATTTTCATTATACTCTACGGATGACGTAAAATCAGTAATTAAATCTGGAGACGCATAAAAAACAAAGGACTGATCACTTACTATAGATTGAGCACCATTAGAAGGACTAAACGAACTATCTGATGTCCCATAAACAATATTATTAATCTCTTGACCTAAACTATTTTTCCCGACACCTGTTTTTACTAAAAGCTTATCCGAAATAGCATAACCTACTTTAAAGGTATACACAAAGCTGTTTATTGCTTCAGTATTTACTGATGTACCTTGCAACGATGCATCAGAAGCAGTATTAGATAGACCTCCCAAAACCTCCATGGACCATTTTGAATTATCTGCAATTTTAGTGAGTAACGAATCTTTTTCATGATTGTTTTCTGCCATTAATTCTTTATACAAATCTAATTTTCCTTCTTTTTTCTCTGTTACTAATGAATCTACTTCTGCGATAACAGTTATTTTAGTTTCATCAAGCAACTTTTTATGTACTATTGACAAATCAAGAATACTTTCTTTACTTTTTAGTTGTTCTCCTTCTTTACCATTCAGATTATCATCATCAGTAATATTAGCTACTTTACTTACACCTTTTAAACCTTCATTCAATAATTTCTCATTGCGCTTATTTTTTTCTTGATTATTAATCTGCTTAGCAGAATTATCTTTAGAAGCTAATTGACTTTCATTTATTTTTCGTTGTAACGCTTCATTAGCTTCTTTGTTTCTTATTTGCAATGAATCTTTATCTATTTCGCTAACACTGTCTTCCTTTATTTTATCTGTCTCAGATTTAACTTCATTTGACTCTACATTAGGTTGCTGTATGTTTGAAATCTGATTCTCAGAATCCTTTATCGGTATAACAATATTCGGGTTTACGGAATCATAAAACACATATCCGAACATTAATACCAAAACTGCAGCAGCCGAACCCCAAAACCAAAAAGCTACTCTACGCTTCTTCTTAGGATGTAGACGTGCCTCTATATTGTCCCATAGCTCTTCAGGCGGCTCTTTGGTAAAGGACTTTAATTCACTGTATATGTCTTCAATATCATCTTTCTTCATGATACTTTTTTACTTGTTTTTTCATTAATTTTTGATCTTAACAGGCTTTTTGCTCTGCTTAGTAATGACTTTGATGTTCCCTCTGCCATATTCAATTTTTCAGCAATTGCTTTGTGACTAAAACCTTCAAAAACAAAAAGATTAAAAATCACTCTATAATTATCTGGTAATTGCTGAATATGCTCTAACAATTCATTTTGCGATATAGAAAACTTTCTGTTTTCATTACTTTTTTCGCAGGTATCTTCAATCTGAATCTCAGTATCAACCGCTACATGCAGTCGACGCTGTTTTTTACGCAATACTTCTAAAGCTTCGTTTACAAATATGCGTTTTGCCCAACCTTCAAAACTTCCTTTAAATTGATACTGATTTATTTTTTGAAAAAGCGTTATAAATGCATCTTGAAAAACATCATCAGCTTCAGTTTTATTTTTCATATATTTTAGACAAATCCCATACAGGACAGGTGAAAGCAGCTGGTACAACTCTCGCTGCGCTTCACTATCGTTCTCTATACATTTTCGTATGAGTGGGTTTAATTTGTTATCCAAGTTGGTCTTAGTCTACAGGTTTATCGATATTATAAATGTATTAATATTTACAGTTGAAACATCAACAACTATTTCATATTGAGATTTTTAATTCAGGTTATTTCGCTAAAATTTTGATTTAAAATTGAACACTACCTATTAATTCTAGTCCGAAATTATCTGTATAATTGAATTGATGAATCACATTTTCACCTACAGCTATAAGGTGAGATGACAACGGAATAACATCTTTTGCGTTTACATCATAAGTGTTTTCTAAAACTATCTGATTAGGGTTTTCAGCATTAAAAACATTAATACCATCATCATTGCATACATAGAGAATATCACTTTTAACTCCCAATCCGTAGGGACTTGATAAAAAATAAGTAGAATATTCTATTGGTGATGAAATATCGGTAACATCTATAACATTAACTTGGTCTTCTATTGCACCACAACTATTTCCGCCTCTCACTGTGATATAGGCAGTGTTTTCTTCTACCACAACAGGATCACAACCCGTAGCATGCAAAAATGAAGAAGTGTAAACCGGATTAAACACATCCTCCAAACTTACGATATGCATACCATTTGTAGCACCAATGAACATAAAGTTTTTTCTAATAAAGGTCGTTTCTAATTCGCCACCAAACCAAGCATTCATCCAAGTTTCGGAAACCTGCGTAATGGCATTATAATTCGTGATATCAAACGTCAATAACGAATAGTCATTTATAGTATATAGAGCATTATTAAGAATTTGAAATTTAGCATATGAACCTCCAACACCAACTTCATTTCCTGAGACTGCTCCATCAAAATTCCCAAGAAAAATACTCGTCTCCCACTGGTATATGTGAGGATTATTTTCAGCATCGCTTCTTTCCATCTGTATTGTAGTAAAACTTGCTATAAATTCGTCTTCTGATGTTGGATAAATATTATCCTGAAAAAAAGATACATCATTTGGATATGTGGCATAATAAGGCAACATATCTTCCTCTACATTAACCATTTGTATATTAGAAATATCGCTAATATCAAAAACTACCAAATCCATATAGTTATCAGCATAAAGAATATCATTTTTTACAGAAATATCATTGACTCCTTCTAGTTGAATAAATGAAAGATTTTGCGGTGAGGCAGGATTTTGATTATCAAAAATATGTATACCTGAATTTTGCGCTATATAAAATAGTAAATCACCATAAACATAGATTTTTCCATCTGAATTAGTAGGTTGAGCACTACTGATTGCTATTGAATTTCTGAACTCAGATTTTGACTTAATGATAGGTACTGTAACTGAAACTGGATCTGACAATCCATCATCACCTTTATCACAACTAGTGAAAGGCAAACACACTGCAACAAAAAGAACTAGAGGTAAAATTTTATGCTTCATAATATTGGTTTTCTTAAAAGATGAAAAAAGCACAAAAGGTTGCAGTAAATTTTAAAAAAAAATTAACCTAACCAGCCATCTCTATCCAAACTACGGTATTGTATAGCCTCGCTTATATGTGTCCCAGTAACATCATTTGAACCTTCTAAATCAGCGATAGTCCTTGATACTTTTAAGATTCTGTCATAAGCTCTTGCCGAAAGATTTAAGCGTTCCATAGCCGATTTTAATAATTCTAGAGAACCTTCGTCTAGTTTGCAAAACTCACGAATCTGTTTGGTGTTCATTTGAGCATTGTAATGCACATTTTCCAAATCTTCAAAGCGTTTGGTTTGCAATTCTCGAGCTGATGTAACACGTTTTCTAATATCTACGGATGATTCGCCTTTTCGGTCATCAGAAAGTTTTTCAAATGGTACTGGAGTCACTTCAATATGAATATCGATACGATCTAATAAAGGTCCCGAAATTTTGCTCATATAGCGTTGCATTTCCGCAGGACTAGACGTTACAGGTGCATCAGGATCATTAAAATATCCACCTGGACTTGGATTCATACTTGCAACCAACATAAACGAACTTGGATAAGTAACAGTAAACTTTGCCCTAGAAATGGTCACTTCTCTATCTTCCAACGGTTGACGCATAACTTCTAAAACTTCACGCTTAAACTCTGGTAACTCGTCTAAAAATAAAACTCCGTTATGCGATAGTGAAATTTCACCAGGTTGCGGATAACTTCCACCTCCGACCAAGGCGACGTTTGAAATTGTATGATGTGGACTTCTGAATGGTCGTTGCGCCATTAAACCTGTATGATCTTTTACACGCCCCACCACCGAATGAATCTTGGTCGTTTCCAAAGCTTCATGGAGTGTCATTGGTGGTAAAATACTTGGCAAACGCTTTGCTAACATGGTTTTACCAGAGCCTGGTGGGCCGATAAGAATAATATTATGACCACCTGCAGCTGCAATTTCCATACAACGCTTTATACTTTCTTGACCTTTGACATCTGCAAAATCAAACTCAGGGAAATCGAGGTTTTTATAGAATTCCTCTCGTGTATTGATGATGGTTTGCTCTAAGGTTTCACCCTTATCGAAATGATTAATAACCTGTTCTATATTATCAACTCCATAAACTTTTAAGTCGTTGACTATTGCTGCTTCTTTGGCATTCTGACTTGGCAGAATAAAACCTTTAAAACCTTCTTCTCTAGCTTTTACTGCAATAGGCAAGGCGCCTTTTATAGGTTGTAAACTACCATCTAATGACAATTCGCCCATAATGAGATACTCGTCTAAATTTTCTGCCTTAATTTGATTAGATGCTGTTAAAATTCCAACGGCCAAAGTTAAATCGTAAGCCGAGCCTTCTTTACGTAAATCAGCCGGAGCCATGTTTATAGTAATCTTCTTTCCAGGAATTCTATAACCGTTATTTTGCAACGCTGCTGCAATACGGTAATTGCTCTCTTTTATGGCATTATCTGGAAGTCCGACCAAATGGTAACCTACACCTTTATCTACATTAACCTCTACGGTAATCGTTGTAGCTTCGACACCAAAAACGGCGCTTCCAAAAACTTTTTTGAGCATAAATAATTGATTTGCTTAAATGTAGGAAAATTGAGCAGAATAAAAAAACATGACTTGTCACACTGGACTTGTTTCAGTGTGTAACATAATGTAATATATGAAATTCTGAAACAGCACTTCGACAGGCTCAGTGTGACAGTTAAGAATAGCAGAGCAAGATCGTGTTTAGTTTTTTATAAAATCCAAAGCCCTCTTCTCATTATAGTATAAATTTCGTTTATCAATAAACCCAACATGCCCTCCATACTTTGGCATTTCTAAATAGATATTTGGATTATTTTTAGCGTCTTTTACAGGATAGCATTCTGGAGATAAAAAGGAGTCATTAAGCGCATTTATGACAAGTGTAGGAATCTTAATATTTGGTAAAAATTGCAAACAGCTGGCTTGCTCGTAATAATCATAAGCATCTTTAAAACCATGTGCTTTAGACGTATAAACATGATCAAAGTCTATTAAAGTTTTAATTTCATTAAAATCCGTAATCGATATATTTTGAGGGAATTGCTGTAGTTTTGGTTTTATTTTTCCTTTTAAATGATTTAAAAAATTAATAGCGTAGTGTTTATTCTTTAAGCTTAATAAAGCATCACAAGACCCTTTTAAATAACAGGGTACTGAAACAGCAATTATTGCTTTGAGTTGAGTTGGCAATTGCTCACGTTCACCAGCATATTTTAGAACCATATTAGCTCCCAAACTAATACCTTTTATATAAATGTCGCTGTATTTATTTTTCTCTAAAATATGGTTAATAACTGCTTCTAAATCTTCCGTTGCACCAGAATGGTAACTTCTAAATAAACGGTTAGGCTCGCCACTACAACCTCTAAAGTTTACAGCGCAAGCATCTACTCCATTTTTATTGAATAATTTAGCGGTTCCTGTAATGTATGGTCGTTGCGCATTGCCTTCTAAACCATGAAGTAAGATAATCACTTTTTCCGAAGGACTTTCTGCATAACTCCAATCTACATCTATAAAATCACCATCGTCTAACTCAATACGTTCTCTTGTTTGCACTACTCCATTTACTGTTCTGGCCAATCCTGAAAATACTGTAGACACAAAGCTTTTCTTTGCCCAAAATGGTGGTTTGTATGTGGATTGTATTATTGGCATGTTCTAGCTATTGGCTATTAGTTTTTGGCAGTTAGCTCAAAGACTGTTTATCTCAAAACTGTAAACTCAATAAACGAATCGTTGAACACTTTATGCGTTTGCGTTTTAAAATCTTCCTCTTTAGCTTCAAAAATGTTATCTACATACGTCTGCGGATTTGCATCTATATAAGGGAAGAATGTACTTTGTACTTGTACCTGAATTTTATGTCCTTTTTTGAACGTATGAAACACATCTTGCAACTTAATGTTTACTGCCGTTTTTTGATTTGGCACAAAAGGTTCAGGTTTTTCCATACTATTTCTAAAACGACCACGCAACACTTCGCTACGTACCATCATGTGGTAATTACTCAATTTTAGATGATCTTGAACATCGTCTGTGTTCTCTGTATCTGAAGGATATACATCTATTACTTTTACAATCCAGTCAGCTGCAGTTCCTGTAGTTGATACGTTTAGTTTCGCTAAAATATCACCTGCAAGTGTAATATCATTTTCTAAAACTTCAGTTTCAAAGGTTAGTACATCTGGGCGTCTCGATGCAAAACGCTGATCGTCTGTCATGAATTTTCGTGGTGTGAATCCAACTTTAATATCTTCAGTGTATGGCACTGGTTTCTTTGGATCACTTATAAAATCTGACGTCGCTATATTTCTTGTAGCACGTTGCGTTAAACGCTCGTAAGGTTGTAAAAAGTAACTTTCTTTAGCTGTGTTTTTTGGTGGCCAACTTTCAAAAGATTGCCATGATTTTGTACCTGTATTAAACATTTGTGCTTCTGGTAATCCTGTTTTGCCATCACCTTCACCTTTTAAGAAATGATTAAAGAATTTAGTTTCAATTTCCTTTTGAAAATAGTCTGAAATACTATCTCCAAAGTGAATATTACCCACAACCTGTCTTTCAGAACTTCTTGCCCAATCACCATGACTCCAAGGGCCAAAAACTACGGTGTTGTAATTATCACTATTCTTTTCAATGTTTTTGTAGGTATTGAAAGGGCCATATAAATCTTCGGCATCAAAGAAACCGCCAACAACCATCGTTGCTGGTTTTATATCTTTTAAATGCTGAATGATACCTCTAGGTTTCCAGAAATCATCATACGTGACATGTGTTTTTATCTGTCCCATAAACACATTGGTACTGTCGTAAAACTTATTCAATTTGCTCAATGGCATGTTATTTAAGAAAAACTGATGCTGATCTTCTGTACCTATATCTGGGAATTCATACCAAGATTCTGTTGTTGGTGTATCTTTCATATATCCAAAAACAGAAGTTGCCCTCCAATAGCTCAATAAAAATGCTCCATTATGAATAAAATCATCGAAAAAGAAATCTCCAATACACGCTTGTGGAGATGCTGCTTTTAAAGCTGGATGTGCATCTAACAGCGAATACGTCGTGTAAAATCCTGGATACGAAATACCATATGTACCAACCTTGCCATTGTTATTTTCAACATTATTGACTAACCATTCAATGGTATCGTAAGTATCACTGGCTTCATCTGTTTCGTTTCCTGTTTTATTTGGAATATAAGCTCGCATATTATCATAAACTCCTTCACTATTCCATCGACCACGAACATCTTGATAGACCATAATGTTTCCTTCTTCCATTAAATACTTATTTGGACCTATCTTACTTCTGTATTCATCGTCTCCATAAGGTCTACAGCTATAAGGAGTACGCATCATTAACATAGGATACGTTTTAGTGGTGTCCTTTGGCGAATAGATCGTTGTATGAAGTTTAATTCCGTCTCGCATTTCTATCATTACCTCTTGCTTAGTGTAACTATCCTTTACAAAAGTATCTTCAACCTTAACAGTTTCAGGATTTTCAAGAGCTTGATGTTTTTCGTCTTTACAATTAACTAAAGCGATACATAGTAGTAAAATGAGCGTAAAATTCTTAATCATATAAGGGTTGATTTTTTGAAAGGTTTAAAGATAGTGAGATTGTTAGACTTTTAGAAGATTAGCTTTATTAGACTAAAATGTTTATGATTTAATTAACTACCAAATCCGTAAACTCAAACTTCCCTCCATCAAACAGACCTTTATCACTGAGTTTTAAAGATGGAATCACCAACAATGCCATAAACGACAAACTCATATATGGTGCGTGAAGTGTAGAGCCTAATTGTTTTGCCATTTTATCTAATTCTGAATACTGTCTTCCAATGGTCTCAGCGTCTTTATCGCTCATAATGCCAGCAACAGGTAGAGCAACTACTTTTTGTTCTGTATTACTCACCGCACAAATGCCACCTTCATTTTCAATAATAAGATTAACTGCTTTGCAAATAGCTTCGTCAGATACTCCAACTGCAATAATATTATGTGAATCGTGACCAACAGAACTTGCAATTGCGCCTTCTTTTAGTCCGAAATTCTTTATAAATGCCATCGCTGGTTTATTATTTTGGTAACGGTTAACGACTGTCATTTTTAAGATGTCGTTTTCTGTGTTAGACACTAAATTGCCATCTTTAATAGTGGCATCTTCAATGATTTGATTGGTGACCAATTCTCCGTCTAGACATTCAATAACTCTTATTTTGGTTGTATTAGCTTCAACTCTAAAATCTTCAACTCTTTTTTTGCTGGTATTGAAGTTATTTAGATTTTCAAAATTGACATGTTGTATTTTAGATTCGCCATTATCATAAACCAATTCACCATTAATGTAGGTTTGAAGGGTTTTAAAGTCGGTTAAATCTTCAACTATAATACAATCTGCTGTATCTCCAACTCGCAACAAACCAACATCTAAATTGTAATGCTTAACAGGATTAACGCAAGCCGCCTGAAGGATCTTAAAAACATCATTACCTTTTGCAACTGCTCTTGCACAAAGTTGATTGATGTGTCCTACCAACAAATCATCTGGATGCTTATCATCACTACAGAACATCATGTTTTGGTAATGCTCATCTAATAAACCAATCAAGGCTTCAAAATTTTTAGCAGCACTACCTTCTCTGATGATAACTTTCATACCCTTTTGAAGTTTTTCTAAGCTTTCATCATAGGTAAAACACTCATGATCGGTGGAAATTCCCGCAGAGATATATTTGGTTAAATCCTCACCTATTAAACCTGGCGCATGTCCATCGATTGGCTTGTTGTAATATTTTGCCCATTCTATTTTCTTAAGCACTTCAGCATCGTCATGAATGACTCCTGGATAATTCATTAGTTCTGCCAAATACTTAATATCTGGATTTGCCATTAAGGTTTTTATGTCTTCGGAATCAATAACAGCTCCAGCCGATTCAAAACTTGTAGCTGGCACACAAGAGGGAGCACCAAAATTGAATTTAAAAGGGGTTTGTTTTCCGTTTTCTATCATAAATTCCACACCTTTTACACCAAGGACATTGGCGATTTCGTGTGGATCGGAAACTGTAGCCACTGTACCATGTTTTACAGCTACTTTTGCAAACTCGTTTGGCACTAACATACTGCTTTCTATGTGAATATGTGCATCTATAAAACCTGGTAAGATGTAGTGGTTTTCTTCGCAGTCTTTTTCTATAATTGATTTAATCTTACCATTTTTTATGGTGATTTCTCCTTTATAGATTCTTCGGTTTTGTATGTCTACTATGTTTCCTTTTATATTTAAACTCATTTCAAAAAACACCCCTTAAGTCCCCTCAAGGGGACAATCAGAGTCAATATTATTTAGTTAAAGCTATTTTTAAAATTTCTTTGGTTTGGTATGTAACCTTAAAACGGTCATCAGCTCTTCTCCCAACAACCCAAACTATTTTATTTTCTGAAGTTAAAACCCAAGTACTCTCTTTTTCACTTGGTGTTAACTTTTCATCTTTTAGGTATTTACTTACTTTCTTCTTTCCTTTCATACCAATAGGATGAAAAACATCTCCGGTTTGCCATAGTCTAAGTTCTAAAGGATAGTTTAGCTTTTCTGCATCTACGTAAATTGTGGTTTTAGAATTGTCCATTAGAGCCTCTGCTTCATCAAAAAACAAAATACCGATGGGTGTTTTAATTTTACCTATCTCGACATCTGGCTTTGTGAAAAACAATCCACTTTGAGATTCTGAAACAAGTTCAGAATGATAATCTGAAAGAATCAAAAATTCACGATGCTTGGTGAGCTTATGCGTGCTTGAAGCTATAAATTTTCCTGTTTCGGCATCTAGTAAACCTTCAATATCATTCCATTCGGCAAAACCACAATCTTTAAAAGCTTCAAACAAAAAGGCTTTAGGGTTATTTTGCTTTTTAAATTCTGAAACCGCATAGCTTATCGTATTTCCTTCTTCTTTTAATATTGCTTTACTTAGAAAACCCTTTATACTTTGATTAACTATTGCTTCTGTTTCCTTTAGGTTTGATAAAGTATTCTGAAAGCTATCCAAAACATTAGGATTAATTTCCTTTAGAATTGGAATCACGTCATGCCTTAATTTATTTCGAAGGTATTTTCTTGATGAATTACTACTATCTTCTCTCCAGGCTATGTTTTCACTTTTTGCGTATGCTTCTATTGTTTCTCTAGAAAATGGCAATAAGGGTCTAGCAATATTTCCATTCAGTTCCGGAATTCCTGTTAAACCATTAAGTCCTGTACCTCTAGTGAAGTTGATTAAAAATGTTTCAAGATTATCATCTGCATGATGCGCTGTTAAAATGTAATCGAAGTTTAGTTGTAGTGCTAATTCAGAAAACCAATCATATCGTAATTCGCGAGCAGCCATTTGAATAGAACATTTGTTTTCTTCAGCATAGGCTTCAGTATCAAAATTCTGAACAAAAACTTCAACATCTAACTGCTCTCCTAAGTCTAAAACAAAGTCTTCATCTGCATCACTTTCCTTTCCCCTTAAATTAAAATTACAATGTGCTAAAGCAAAATCAAAATTGAGTTTATGACATAGATGCGCCAATGCAACACTGTCTATCCCGCCAGAAATAGCAATGACCAGACGAGATTTTTTTAGAAAGGAAAATTGTTCCTCAATATGGTTTTTAAAAGCATTTAGCATAGCGTAAAGATACGATAATGTAGTACTCTTACAATTACGTTAAAATGATAAAAATCATATTGGAATACCTTCTTTATTGGTAACTTTAAAGAAGTAATTTAAAAACTATGGTTATGAGCACAATAAAAGAACTTTCGGCAAAATCTGCACAATCTACATTTGATAAAAAAGTGCTAACCGCAGTACAACACTTGCATCCTTACGTAAAACACAGAATTTACATAGCAGAATCTACAGGCATTTTGCCAAAAAACATGTATTCATCTAACGGTATAATTGATGAATGCATTATTACACTTTATAGTAATGGCTTTAATATTGAAGCTGAATACGCAGCGGTAAGACTCGAGCTTTTTAAACTTGTGGATAACTATATGAACGAACTTTTTAAGAAAGAAGTTTTTCATAAAAACACCATTAGCACAGATGATATAAGACGGCATGAAATTGCTAAACTTGGCGAAGAATACACTATAGATGCTGACTTAGATTTAATCTTAAACACTGAACTAAATGACATTTCTTACAGACAAGATATGGATAATGAATTGTATTTGTATGAAGATAAGGAAACCTCTATTTTAAGAGCTTTTGAGGTTAATGACCTATCTGTAAAACAACCAAAGAAAGTCTTTGGTCGTTTTTACAGTTGGCTTCCTATAAATATTTCTAATATTATTGATTTGTATATATTCGGTAATTTGGAATTTGAGGATATCTCAAAAATAAAGAACATTACAACATCTAGGATAGAGTTAATTTTTGATCGTGTAAAGAAAAGTTTCAGAACACATTTGGAATAAGGATTTGTTAGTTTTTTAAAAACACTATCCAGTCCCATTCTTCTGGATTACCTCCACCTACACTAGGCGTATATAATAATAATTGTATGTCGCTGTTTGGGTTACTATTTCTGAAGTCTGAAACGATTTGCAAATCATCAATCGCATTCCAGATTAAGTCATAATCTATGGTTTCTGGATAGTAGGCAAATTCATTGTACATTATTTTCTCGAATTCATCCAATGAAGGTAATGCCTCTGGGGTTGAATTATATGCAAATGCTGAAGGTTCGGTTAAATCCTGAGGATAAGATCTGCCACCTAAACCCATCCAAATTATTGAGCCGTCAAAAAGCATTTCATCTAATTCGTCATAGTACAAGGCTATATTTCCAAAATCGCCTGGTGCATGATACTCTGATGAAATGGTAAAATCTGTAGTTGAAGTATCGTAAGTATACTCTTTACCACCTTCAAAAGTGTTGGTAGTAAAATCAACTTGAAGCATTAATACTTTGTTTTGTTGAGGATCATTGTTGTTTGTCGTTTCAGAATCTTCTGAACAAGACATCGCAAATAAAGAAAGTAAAATGATGTAAATTTTCGTTTTCATAGTAATTGATTTTTTTAGTATTTACTTATAAGATGAAAAAACTAAAAAAGGTTGCACTAAAAAAAACTAAAAAAATTATTTCATTTCTAAGACTTCTCGCATAGCTTTAGCCTTAATCAGGCATTCTTCATATTCTTTTAATGGGTCACTTTGAGCCGTAATGGCACCACCAACAGAATATGAAAGGTATTTGTTACTAGCATTATAAAGAATACTTCTAATGATGACATTAAAATCAAAATCACCGTTTGGAGTAAAATAACCCACAGAACCCGAATACAAACCTCGTTTGATTTCCTCTAAGTCTTCAATAATTTTCATTGCCGAAATTTTTGGTGCGCCAGTCATACTTCCCATAGGAAACGTAGTTTTAATAATATCTACTGGGTGAACTTCTTCTGAAACCATAGACGTTACTGTAGAGATCATTTGATGCACCTGCATAAAAGAATACACCTTACAAAGCTCTTCGACCTTTACACTACCTTTTTCGGCCGTTTTAGACAAATCGTTCCGTACTAAATCCACAATCATTATGTTTTCGCTACGCTCTTTATTGTCTTTAGAAAGTGTGTTTTTTAACAACTCATCTTCTTCTGTATTTTTAGAACGTTTTGCTGTTCCTTTTATAGGTTGCGAAATTACTTTCTGAGCTTCTTTTTTAATGTAGCGTTCTGGTGACGCAGATAATAAATAGTTATTATTAAACTTTAAAAACGTTGCAAAAGGTGGTTGGGATATTGCATTTAGTTTATTGTATACTTCCAATGGATTTATGATGCTATTTTCAGCATAAAATTCTTGACAAAAATTAGCTTCATAAATATCACCTCTATGAATATGAGCCAACATTGTATTGACTTTCTCAAAATATTCATCTTTATGAATTCTTAGCTTGATTTTTACAGGTTCAGAACTATACGATTTTTCATTTACACTAGAAGTAACAATAGAGTTTATAGCCTCTAAATCATCATCAATTTCATCATCAACCATTCTTAAATATTGAATTTCCACTGTGTCTCCTTTAAACAAAAAGAGTTTCTTAGGCTGAAAAAAGTAGAGGTCGGGAAAATTCAATCCGTCGAAATTATTTGAACTTAATTTTTCAACTGTATTTTTTAAATCATAAGTGAGGTAACCAAAAATCCAATCCTTAGTGGAAGAATAATAATCTTTTAAATTTTCAAAAGCATCAAAATAATCCGTTTTTAAAGCTGTAAAAGCATCAACTGCCAAAACAGCATCATAGGAACTGTATTGGTCTTTATGTTGGTTAGAATCTAACCAAACAATATCATCAAACTGCTGGCTCCAAAACAAAATATTTTGTTTAAAAACTTCAATATCTTTTGGCTTATGAAAGGTTGTTGTTCTCAATAGAATTTTTAAATATTTTGCAAAAATAACGAGAATAGTTATAATGCAATAAGAATTGTATCTTTCTACAAAACAAACACTATGCCTACAATACAAAACGACCTCTTATCCATAGATATAAAAACTGTTGGTGCTGAACTTAGTAAGATTTCGGCTGTAAAAAATAACAATCAATTTTTATGGCACGCAGACCCTAAAGTGTGGGGAAGCCATGCACCTAACCTATTTCCTATTATTGGAAGCATGAAAGATGACAGCTATACTTATAACGACAAGCTTTACAATATGATAAAGCATGGTTTTGTAAGGCATAACGATAAAATGATTGTAAAACAACAATCTGAAACTAGCATAACTTTCTTTCTAAATTCTAATGAAGACCTATATGAAATGTTTCCTTTTCTATTTGAATTTGAAATTAATTATGAATTGAAAGACAACACAATTATAGTCCATCACACCATCAGAAATATTGACGATAAAACCATGTATTTCTCTCTTGGCGGACATCCTGCTTTTACTTGTCCTTTATATGATGATGAAGCTTACTCAGATTATATTTTAGAATTTGAGAAAGAAGAAACAAGCGAATCTTATTTACTAAATATGGAAACTGGACTTGTTACCAATAAAACTAAGCCAGCTTTTGAAAGTTCAAATACAATCAATTTACGTGGCGATTTGTTCAATAAAGATGCGCTTATCTTTAAAGATTTAAAATCTAGAAAAGTAGCTTTAAAGCATAAAACCAAAGGCGAAGTACTTTCTGTAGCTTTTGAAGATTTCCCTTATTTAGGTATTTGGGCAAAACCAAACGCACCATATGTTTGTATAGAACCTTGGCTTGGTGTTGCAGATGCAGAAGACACCAATCAGAAGATTGAAGAGAAAGAAGGAATTCTTAGTTTACCAAAAAATGACACTTTTAAAGCTAGCTATTCAATAATAATAAACCCAACACATCTCGATTAATTACAATTGTAGTAGCTTTGCCAACAAATACGATATTTTGACATTTCAAGACTTAAATCTAAACACACCACTTTATAACGCTATTGAAGACCTTGGTTTTGAACAGCCAACACCAATTCAAGCCGAAGCGTTTAACGTTGTTGCCTCTGGTAAAGATGTAGTTGGTATTGCACAAACGGGTACAGGTAAAACCTTTGCCTACATGCTACCTATTTTACGTCATCTTAAATATTCTAGACAAGAAAACCCGAGAGTTTTGGTTTTGGTGCCAACTCGAGAGTTAGTGGTACAAGTTGTTGAGGAGATTGAAAAAATGTCTAAATACATAAACAATCGTGTTTTAGGTGTTTATGGTGGTACAAATATCAATACACAAAAACAAGCTGTTGCGCAAGGTTTAGATATTATTGTGGCTACACCAGGACGCTTATACGACCTTGCAGTTAGTAGAGTTTTACAATTAAAGTCTATTCAAAAACTAGTAATAGATGAAGTTGATGTAATGCTGGATTTAGGCTTTAGACATCAACTGATGAATATCTTTGACATCTTACCTGAGCGCAGACAAAACATTATGTTTTCTGCAACAATGACTGCTGATGTTGACGAATTGATTACGGATTTTTTCATCAATCCAACAAAGATATCGATTGCTGTTTCTGGTACACCTCTAGAAAATATAAAACAAGAACGCTATAACGTTCCTAATTTTTATACCAAAGTCAATTTACTTGAATCATTACTTAGTGACAAAGATGACTATTCTAGAGTTCTGATTTTTGTGGCTTACAAGAAAATGGCTGACCGTTTATTTGATCAGCTTGAAGAGATTTTCCCAGGTGATTCTTGCGTTATCCATTCCAACAAAACTCAAAACTACAGATTGCGAAGCATAGAGCAGTTTAGTAATGGTGAACATCGTTTACTCGTTGCTACAGACGTTATGGCTAGAGGTTTGGATATTGATGACGTTACCCATGTTATTAATTTTGACACACCTGATTATCCTGAAAACTACATGCATAGAATTGGTAGAACTGGTCGTGCAGAGAAACAAGGCCATGCTTTATTATTTTCTACCGAAACAGAACAGGAAGCTAGAGAAGGTATTGAAGCTTTGATGCAAATGAAAATTAATGTCATGGAACTTCCTGAAGACGTGACAATTTCTACTGAACTTATAGAGGAAGAACGTCCCCAAATTCGTGAGCGCAACAACCCAACTAAGCGAAGTGCTGAGGATATACCTGGACCTGCCTTCCATGAAAAGAAAGAAAAAAACAAAAAGGTAAACCTTGGTGGTTCTTATAGAAGAGAAATCACTAAAAAGTATAAAAAACCCAAAACACGAGGAGATAAAACCTTCAACAAAAAGAAAAAGAAACGACGCTAATAAATAAAAAAACCTCTTCTATTCTGAAGAGGTTTTTTATTTAGAATATCAAGTACTGCAGGACCGTATTTTATTTCAAGGAAAAATAAAATCTATAACCCTAACCTTATAGTTGATCCTGCACTTGTACCTGACTTTCTATAATATCATTTATTGGAACTATAAGTTTTCCTTTGGCATTTTTAAGTATAACCGAAATACTTTTCACCTCCACAACTTCATAGTTTTCATTATTAAAAACGATTTTTTGTCCAACTTCATACATTTTACGTGCATAAAATGTACTTAATAGTTTACTGATAATCTGTCTTGCTCCCAAACCAAACGCTAATGCAAAAGCTAACAAAAAAGCAGTTATAATCATATTAACGTTGTCTGTTATGATTTGCGTATTTATTCCTGCTTGATTTAAAGCTGTAATAGAAATAAAAGTCAATAACATAAAGAAAACAACTTGACTGATGATTTTCCCACCTGACATGTCCATAGAATCAAAAAGAGACTTCAATCCTTTCTTTACAAAATTTGCCAATAGCATGCCAACAATAAAGATTACTAAAGCCGCAAATAACTTAGGTGAATAGGATAATAATTCACTTATTTGGTTAGATATAATTTCTAATCCTAAAATGTCTGAAACCGTTATGAATATTACGATATACAACAACCACTTCACAAAATTTGAAACGATTTTTATGGTATCAAATTTTAATGTTTTGTTTTCTATAATTTCTATATCATTGAGTTTATCATCTAGTTTATTGGCTTTGGCTAACTTCAATAATTTCTTTAAAAGTTTCACTAAAATTTTTGTGACTAACCAACCTACAATTAGTGCTATTAGTGCATAAATTAATGTTGGGAATACCTTAGTAATTTCCAACCACATATTTTTTAAAGATTGTATCGCTATATCATTAAATTCTGTCACTTTTTCCATGCCTATATATGTTGATTGATTGTAGTTTTTTAAATATTATTGTTTTCTTTTTTTACTTACAGTTTCTATAATATGTCCTAAATTATATGAAAATAATTCCGCTATTTCCATAAGCAACTTTGCCATGGCAATGTCGTGCATTACCTTAGCCTTAAGCTCTTTTGGCACCTCTTTTAAAGGTTGGTTTATTTGCTTAAACGGATTCTCCATTTTTCATAAAATTGTTGTACTTAAGTACAAGTTTATCTTTTGCTCTTTTTAAACGCATTTTTACAGCGCTTTCACCAATATCTAAAGCTTCAGACAATTCTTTTATAGAAAGATTGTCTTGGTACTTTAGCAATAAGATCATTTTTTCTTCAGGATCTATTAATTCCATAACACGTTTTAGTTGTTCTACTTTCATTGTTTCGAACTCACGTGTAGAATCCACAGCATCACCAATATTTTCAATAATTTCAGAGCTTACAGATTGTTTTTCAATCTTTTTTGCTGTGCTTCGTGTTACATAATTAACGCAGTGGTTATATGTAAAAGCATATAACCATGTTGAAAATTTTGAACGCCCTTTAAAACTACCCAGCTTTACAAACACTCTTAAAAATACATCTTGAGTTAAATCTTCCGCTTCGTCTTCACTATTGGCAAACCCATAACACTTGTTATAAACCATCTTAGCAAATCTATCGTAGAGAACTTCAAACAACAATGTGTCGTTAGTTTTCACGATAGCTTCTACGAGAGCCTCATCAGTTAGGTTATGAGCAGCATCTTGTGTCAATGATTTAAAAAGTCTATTTTTAATTAGTTGTTTGCTTTTAAGACACCTCTAATGGATTGAAGTCACATTTCTTTTGAGAAAAATTCTTACAATTCATGAAATAAAATTCATTTTATTAGTAAGCATCTTATCATCAAACATTTACAATATAATTTTTTTTGAAAAAATTGTATTCTTTTTTAGAATGAAATTTGAAAGCGATAAAGTTGAAGTAATATTTTATCCTAAATCGTCCTCGATATCTTGAAGGTGATGCTGAAGTGCCTGAGCAGAAATTTGAATTTCTCTTATTAGTAGAGCAAGCGAAACAATTAAAAGCAGTAAAGCCACTCCAAAAATCCAGATAGCAATTACATGCTGGTGAATATAAATCAAGAACATTGTGAGGACACAAAGTAATAAACTTGTTATACCAAATATTTGCATGTAGCGCGTTAAATCTAGACGTTTTTTTAAGTTGTTAATTTGGCGAATTATAGATTTTTGAGGCTTTTCTTTATAACGTTCGCTCAAGTTTCTTATCACTGCAGCATAGGCTAAAAAACGATTGGTATAAGCTAACATTATCAAAGATATAGCCGAGAATAAAAGTGCCGGAGTTGTTAGGGTTAATTCTTCCATAAGAAACTTTTTACAAAATTACAGAAATGATACTTAACCATAAAAAAAGCGAACTTTAAAAGTTCGCTTTTGATTAAATTATATGCTTTTAAGATTTACTTTTCTGGTGCTGATATCCATCTTAAAATTAAAATACCAAACCTAGAAATAACAAAACTAAACAACCCAAATGTTGCTGTTAAAAGCGATACCTTTAAACCTCCTGCAAACATTGCTGGTTCTGGACTTCCCATAGCTTCAACAGAATCAAAAGCCATAATCAAGCCTATTACCGATCCTAAAAAGCCCAAAACCAAACCCAATAAACTACTATCTACTGCTAAGCGTAGCATTTTTTGAGTTTTTGGCGGATTCTTTTTAAAGCTTATGAAGCCTATAACCAAGAGCGTAATGGATAAAAGAAAGCAAATTAATATTAAGCTCATAAAAAATGGACCTCCTTCTCTAAAGCGATCCACAAATGGGTTTATAATCATTAGTTCGTTCATAATTGATGATGTTTTAGTTAAACTTGGTTCAAACTTAAAGTTAATCTGAAGTCAAATTTTTTAAATGCGACAAACGACCGGTTTTATACTCGATTATGCAAAATGCTAAAACCATTGCTAAATCTGTCATTCGTCTACAAACTCATCTTTCTGTATAAAAATATGGTATTATTGTAATATAAGTTGAATTAAGTGCTTAGTAAAAAATTCATATTAAGAAAAGTTGGGCAATTTGTACTTCACATTTTGTTTTGGTGTGTGGTACTTCTATTCTTTACCTATTTTTTTGGTGTTGGCAGCAATAACTTTTCAGACACACTACTCTACTCTATTTTCTTAATGCCTATTACTATTGCGCTAACCTATGTTTCTATATATAAGCTAATTCCTGATTACTTAATTACGAAGCGTTATTTTAGGTTTGTGATTTACAGCATTTATACGCTTATCATTTCAGCTTATTTGGTTATGGTTTCTATATTTTTTAGTCTGATTTACATATCAAACTTTGAGTATGGAGAAATGAATCCTCTCACCGGAAATATTCTCTTTGTTATGACAGGAATATATCTGGTAACCTTTGTTGTTAGTGCTTTTAAATTAATGAAACTTAACATAATTGCATCTAGCAAAACCAAAAAGCTAGAAACTAAAATTTTAGAAACACAACTAAAGCTTAAAGAACAAGAGTTGAATTATTTGAAAATGCAAATTCATCCTCATTTCTTGTTTAATACACTAAATACCATGTATGGGTTCGCTTTAAAAAAAGCAGAAGAAACACCTGAAATGATCTTAAAACTTTCTAACCTTTTAGATTATTTGCTATATCAGGTCGATAAACCATTTGTAAACCTTATTGATGAAATAAACCATATTGAAGATTATATTGCTTTGGAAGAAATGCGCTTTAATGAAACGCTAAATGTTACGGTGACTAAGAAAATAGACTCTAATAACATTGAAATTGCTCCTATGCTTTTTATCCCTTTTGTAGAAAACAGTTTTAAACACGGAAGAATAAAAAATGGTAAATTGGATGTGAATATAGATATACAAGCTACATTGAAGCGTATAAAGTTCAATATAACTAACACCTGTGCAGATTTTCAAAATTACAATGAAGGTATTGGTTTAGAAAATATTAAAAAACGCTTAGAGATGTTATACCCAAATCAATACGATTTAGATATATCTTATGATAATGATCAATTTAACGTTGTATTAGTTTTACAGCTAAAATCTAGCTTACCAAATGCTTAATAAAATCTCTTGCATAATTGTTGATGACGAGTCTATTGCTAGAGACATTATTGTGTCTCATCTGTCAAAAATTGATTCTATTGAAGTTGTGGCTACATGCAAAAATGCTATTGAAGCTTTTAATATTCTAAGCTCTAAAACAGTCGATTTAATATTCTTGGATATAAATATGCCTGAGATTTCGGGTATAGCATTTGCTAAATCCATCAATAAGGACGTTAAAATCATTTTCACCACAGCCTATCGAGATTATGCTGTAGAAGGTTTCGATTTGCAAGCGGTAGACTATCTTTTAAAACCCATTTCATTTGAGCGATTGGTAAAAGCGGCAAATAGATATTTTGAAGTCCATAATACTCTTAAACAAACCGATGTTTTACCGGATGAAACAAACACTTTTATTTTTGTAAGAGCGGACAGAAAAATGATAAAAATAGATTTTGATTCTATTCTATATATTGAAAGTTATAGCGATTATATTAAGATTCACTTAGACAACCAAGACACTATTGTTACCAGAGAAACCATTAGTGCCATAGAAGCAAAATTACCGAATAACAGCTTTTTAAGAATTCACCGCTCTTTTATTATTTGTCTTGAAAAAATACAATCATTTACCAATGAGCATATTACCATTAATCGTAAAGCTTTGCCAATTAGTCGAAGTTATAAGAAAGATGTTTTGAAAACGCTAGAAAAATATTAACTTTAGTCTAATAATTACCCCATTTTTACGTTTTTATAGCAGTTGCTATTTTTGAAATTACCGTTTTAATGAAAGAATACCTACACGAAACAATTCCTAATCTCAAACCCTTTGATTATTCGCGTCATTTTGAATCGCATTTAATCAATCAACAATGGGTTTTGGTGAATGGTATTTCAAAAAAGAAATCGACCTACACTTTTAGAGAAGACAATATTTTAGAAATAGAACGAAAAGATGATGTTATAAAAACGTCATGGAATCTCAGCCTTCTAAACATTTTCTCAATAGAGACCGAAGATGGACTTATTACCGTTAAAGCTTATTTTAAAGATGATGATGTTTTAGTTTTAAATCATCAGGATAAAGAAGAATTTGCACTTTTTATAAATACTACCAATTATGAAAACGAACTTAATTCGGTAGATGATGTTCAGGTTTTCTTAAGAGAAAAATACAAACAAAAAGTGAGCAAGTTAATTCACAAACATGAGTTCTACTACATAGAACAGTCTAAAGAATACGGCCCTTTTACTGTTGAAGAGCTTGCTGAAAAAGTTAAGAAAGATGAAATAAGTGTCTACTGCTTTGTTAGAGATGTTAACGAGGATGATTATAGTAAACGCTTACGCATACAAGATTTAATAAAGGAATTATAGTTTATTCCCTAAAACGCTTGCTCAACAACATCTGTTTAGCTTTATTTTTAACACCTTTACTTGCACCATTTTTTTCTAATTCTTGTACAGTATATTTTTGAATTTCAGTATAATCCAATAGCAAATCCTGTAACTTCTTGTGATTAGAATTTATAATATCACGTATTATATTTTCTGTTGGTCCTTGATCCATTAATTGCTGTCTAATGGCTTCATTTGGTAAGTCTACAATACCTGGTTCTAGTAAAATTCGCTTATCAACATAAGGCTTTAAGTGAAATAGCAAATCATTAATCTTATCAACTAATTCCAGTCTATTTTTAGTCTTAAATTCTACTTCCGGAGAATCCCATAAACCCTCATACTCCATCTCATTAGTTTTTGAAACAAAATTTGGTAATAGATGAATTACTTGTAGTTGATAAGCTCCTTTTATATCACATTCAGGTTTCCAACAGACATCAATAGCTTTGAGACGTGTTGGCGAATTTATAAGCAGTAAACTTCCAGAAAATTCATGGATAGTTTTCTCTGTAGGGTCTGTTTCCGTTAACAAGTTCCACTCTACAGACCAGCCTGCTGGTATTTTTAAGGATTGAAGATTCATTTTTTTAAATTATTAAAGTCAGCTTTATTTAGTCTTCAAACCAAATAGCTTGCTTATAATACGGATAAGGTAAATCATCTGTGGTTTCGTACTTAAATGTATACTTTTCTTCTCCTGTTAACCAATTTACCCAGCCCCATTTTCCATTTTTTTTAACGGCTAATTTTGACACACCATCTACATCGTATTTTTTATAATCTTCATATTCACATGGCACTGATTGCTTTGCTTTATCGTGATAACTCCAATAAGACAAATACATACCTACTTTATCTTTGTTGTATACTGCTGTGTACTTTGCATTGAACCCAAAATTAGAAATACTGTCGTACTTTGCAGGAATAAGTGTTCTTATATCATTTTCACTCAAGGACTGATACATTCCCCATTTTTTAGTGACTTTGTTTCTTGCCTTAAATACTCCATCGCCATTACCGTCATCAAAAATAAGGACATCTGCTTTTAATGCTTTTTTAGATGCTACAAAGATATCTTTTGCCCAACCTTCTATCTGTATCAAAGGCACATCATCAGGGTTTTCAAAAGTAGGATCAACTAATATAACATCTTCAAACCAATCTACTAATCCCCATTTTCCATTGTCTTTTATAAGCGCATAATATCTACCATCAACCTCCTTTAGTTTTACAGCATCATAGACACATCTTACGCTTTCTGTAGCATCATGTATTTCATATGGATTTAAAAGAATACCGTATTTCTTTTTGATCTTTACAATGATAAAAGGCTCCATATCTTTAAACCAGCTGATAGAATCGAACTTTGGCGCAATTACTTCATTAAAAGTGATGACTACTTCACCTAAATCATAATAAGCATCTATATTATAAACTCCCCATTTTTTGGTGGATTTCATTTTTACTTTTGCTAAGTTGGATGAACCAGTAATCCATTCAATATCTTTTCCTTTTATTTTTTTTAAGATTTTTTTGTCCGAGACTTGCTGAGCTTTGATATTAAGAGCAAAATTCAATAAAATTATTAAGACAATATAACTGTTTCTCATAACCTACACTATATTCTTTTGATATTTGGCTTTGATTTCAAAAATTGTACCGTTTCTTTTTCTTTATTTTTTTTTACGTCTATTTTAAAACAAAAAAAGCGAACCATTTTGGTTCGCTTTTTTAGATTCTGAAACAAGTTCAGAACGACAATATCAATATTATATATTTAAACGTGTAAAGCTCTATCATCGGTAGCTGCTAATGCTGCTTCCTTAATTGCTTCTGTAAATGTTGGATGTGCGTGAGACATACGAGAAATATCTTCTGCAGATGCTCTGTACTCCATTGCTACAACAGCTTCTGCAATCATATCTGCCGCTCTTGCTCCAATCATATGAACACCTAATATTTCGTCTGTACTCTTATCTGCAAGAACTTTTACGAAACCATCAATATCCATACTTGCTCTTGCTCTACCTAAAGCACGCATTGGAAACTGACCAACTTTGTAGTCTACACCAGCATCTTTTAATTGCTCTTCCGTTTTACCAACAGCAGCAACTTCTGGCCATGTATACACCACACCTGGAATTAAATTATAATCAATATGAGGTTTTTGTCCTGCTAATGTTTCTGCTACAAAAACACCTTCTTCTTCAGCTTTATGCGCCAACATTGCACCTTTTACAACATCACCAATAGCATAAATATTTGAAGCACTTGTTTGTAAGTGATTATTAACTTCAACTTGTCCTCTATCATTAAGTTTTACACCTGCTGCTTCAGCATTTAAGCCATCTGTATAAGGACGACGACCAACTGAAACCAAACAATAATCTCCTTTGAACTCTACCTCTTCACCTTTTTTGTTATCTGCTTTTACAATTACTTCATCACCTTTACGCTCAACAGACTTCACTTTGTGAGAAGGATTCATGCTGAATTTAGCTTTCTTTAAAACCTTATTCAACTCTTTAGATAAACCTCCATCCATGGTTGGAATAATTCTATCCATATACTCAACTACAGTAACTTCAGCACCTAAACGCTTGTATACTTGTCCAAGCTCTAAACCAATAACTCCACCACCAATAACTATTAAATGCTTCGGAATTTCTTTTAGTTTTAAAGCTTCTGTTGAAGTAATGATACGCTCTTTATCCAGTTCAATAAACGGTAAGTTTGAAGGTTTACTACCAGTAGCAATAATGGTATTTTTGGCTTCAATCTCTGTTTTTTCTTCACCATCAATACTAATGTGAGTTGCATCTTTAAAGCTTCCTAAACCTTGGTAAACATCAATATTATTCTTTTTCATCAAGAAATCAATTCCACCAGTAGTTTGGTCTACAACAGCTTGCTTACGAGCAATCATCTTTTCTAAGTTGACTTTTACATCTCCAGGAATTTCAATACCATGCTCTTCAAAATGTTTTACAGCATCTTCGTAATGATGTGATGAATCTAAAAGTGCTTTACTTGGTATACAGCCTACATTTAAACATGTACCTCCTAGAGTGGAATATTTTTCTATAATTGCAGTTTTCATGCCTAGTTGTGCACAACGGATTGCTGCTACATAACCACCAGGACCTGATCCAATCACTGCTACATCGTATGAATTCATAAGTGTTTTTTTGATGTTAATTTTGTCTTAGACAAAAATACAATTTTGATTAATGATTACCGAAAGACTTTTACTAAATTTAGGAAGTTTCTGTAAAAAAATAGTCCATAAGTTTAAGACTTTACAAAGTCTAAACAAATGGACATATTCCCTAAGAATTAATAGCTATTCAAAATTGCGAATAAATACGTAGTAACACAATACTCAATATGAGTATTTATGTTGATTAAAGCCAGTGCTGATTGACTTTTAGCATCCCAACAAGTTCACCTGTTGAGGATATATTTAGCTTTTTAAGAATGTTTCTGCGGTGAGTATCAACTGTATGCGGACTAATATTTAGTTTATCTGATATTTCTTTACTAGTATTATTTAATACTAATAATCTAATAACATCACGCTCTCTATTACTTATTCCTTCATCAAGTAATTTTTGAGAGAAATTATTGAAATATACCGTTTCGTACTCCTTATTGTCATTAAGTAATTTTGCAGATGCGGTAATTTCCATCTTAATATCAGGATGTAAAACTGTATAATGTGCCAATCCTATTATAGGTTTTCCACTAGCATCAAATACTAAAGGTGTTGTATTCTGTACAATATTCACATAGTCTCCATTAGCAATTTTAAATCTAAAGTTCCATGTGTAATTAGCGTCTTGTCTTTTGCTTTCAGAAATTTCACCCATTGTATATTCCATTAGATTATTAAGAGCTTTTAGCCAAGCTTCTACATCATCTGGATGAATTCTGCTCCATAGGTGGCGCATTCCTTTATTTTTAAGCTCATTAGGATCTAAACCTGTACAGGATGCATAATTTTTACTTATATATTCAAAGGTTAAATCTTGAGTATTGGTAATACAAAAAAATGTAGAGCTATACGGTAAAAAACTATCCATCTCAATAATTTTTTCGATGTGTTTTTGTAGAGAGGGTTTGTCGTACGACTCAAAAATAGTTTTGTAAAGTTCTTTGATTTGGTGATGATTCATATAACAAAAGTATAGTTTTAAGGAGAACTTATTTAGTCTAAAGTTATTATAAAAAATTTAAAGATTATTAAAGAACTACAGCTGTGGTATGTTTAACTTCATTAATCATAAACATACTGTGTGTACTACCTATATGCTCTAAGGTTGTGAGCTTTTTTACAATAAACTCTCTGAATTCAGACATGTCTTTTACTAGTACCTTTAACAGATAATCATAGTCTCCACTGAGATGGTAACATTCTAAAACCTCCTCTAACTTACGTATTTCTTTCTCAAATTTCACAACATAGTCTTGTGTATGCTGCGTGAGTTTTACGTGACAAAAAGCAACAAAATCTTTATTTATTTGCTTTTTATTCAACAAAGCTACATACTTACTTATTACTTTATTGTTTTCAAGTTTTCTTATACGCTCATACACTGCTGTGACAGATAAGCCTAAAGCATTTGATAGTGCCTTGTTAGTTTGCTTACTATCTTCTTGCAATAGCTTTAATAGTTTCTTGTCTAAATCATCTAATACCATGCTTAATTTTTTTTCTTATTAAAATCTGAAGCTGACTGTATTTTAGTTTTATTTTCTTTTAAAATACAAAATAACAGTTTTATTTTCTAAATAATCATTTTACTATTGATAATATTTCTAAAACACATGATCTTTGAGTAACTAATAAAAACTTTTGATTATGGATTTTAAACCAGCTAACAATATTCAAGATTTACAATACTTTGGTGAATTCGGAGGTGTAAATCCTTCTATTTCAGATTCATCAACCTACACATTCTTATCAGCAAAAACAATGTTCGATACTTTTGAAGGTAATGCTGAAGGCTGTTATTTATATTCTCGTCATTCATCACCTTCTAACTTATATTTAGGTGAAGCGCTTGCTGCTATGGAAGGCACGGAAACTGCTACAGTTACAGCTTCAGGAATGGGTGCTATAACTCCTGTATTGTTACAGCTTTGTGGATCTGGTGAGCATGTAGTAAGCAGTAGAACTATTTATGGAGGTACTTACGCTTTCTTAAAGAATTTTGCTCCAAGATTAGGCATACAAACTTCATTTGTAGATATTACCAAATTAGATGTTGTTGAAGCAGCCATAACTCCAAAAACAAAAGTTTTGTATTGTGAGTCCGTTAGTAATCCGTTATTAGAAGTTGCTGATATTAAAGGTTTAGCTCAACTAGCTAAAAAATACAATTTAAAATTAGTTGTGGATAACACTTTTTCTCCATTATCAATTTCACCAGCAAAATTAGGAGCTGATGTTGTAATTCATAGTCTAACAAAATTTATTAATGGATCTTCAGATACTGTTGGTGGTGTCGTTTGTGGTACTCAAGAATTAATAGATCAACTTAGAAATGTAAATGATGGAGCTGCAATGTTACTAGGTTCTACGATGGATAGCCTACGCTCTGCTTCTGTTCTAAAAAACCTAAGAACACTTCATATAAGAATGCAACAGCACAGTTATAACGCCAAATATCTTGCCGAAAAATTTGAAAATGATGGTTTAAAAACCGTCTATCCTGGTTTACAATCACATCCTTCTCACGCATTATTCAAATCTATGATGAATGATAAATACGGTTTTGGAGGCATGATGACTATTGATGTTGGCTCGTTAGATAAAGCCAATGCTTTAATGGAACTTATGCAAGAACAAAATTTAGGCTATTTAGCGGTTAGTCTAGGATTTTACAAGACTTTATTTAGCGCACCAGGAAGTTCTACATCATCTGAAATACCAGAAGAGGAACAACAAGAAATGGGATTAAGCGATGGACTTATCCGCTTTTCAATTGGTTTAGATGCTGATATTGAGCGTACATACAATATGATGAGAACCTGTATGGAAAAACTAAACATACTATAAACTGAAATGGCTTAAAGAAATCTATTTGCATATGGCTTAACAAAATCGTAACATTACGGAACTAAACCAATAATGTATGCAGGAAGACGACTTATCTAAAATTGATATAAACGATCAAAGAATAGTTGAGAACAAAGAACTTAATTTCTTTGAAGCTCTAATACCAGTTATCATATTGATGGGCTTATTAGCCTACAATATTTTCTTTGCTGATGGTGCAATGTTTGGAGATTATTCAAACCAGATTATTCTTTTAATTGGTGGTGGTGTAGCTTTAATAGATGGTCTTTATAATAAAGTACCTATTTCTTTAATGATAAAAGAAGTTTGGGAAAATTTAAAAAGTGTTTTCGTTCCCATATTAATTTTACTTTTAGTTGGTGCGCTTGCAGGAACTTGGCTTATAAGTGGTGTAATTCCTGCAATGGTATATTATGGGTTACAAGTCTTAAGTCCTGAGATATTTCTACCTGCTTCAGTTATTATAGCAGCTATCATATCTATTGCTACTGGAAGCTCTTGGACTACATCGGCAACCGTAGGTATTGCTTTAGTTGGTATCGGAACAGCTTTAGGCATTAATCCTGGAATGATTGCTGGTGCTGTAATCTCAGGTGCATACTTCGGAGATAAAATGTCACCCCTTAGCGATACTACAAATTTAGCTCCTGCTATGGCTGGAACAGATTTATTTACACATATTAAATATATGACCATTACAACCGTACCTACTATATTAGTAACACTGGTTGTTTTCGGAATTATTAGTGCTTCAATTGAACCAACAGGAAGTGCCGACGTAAGTAATTTATTGTTATCAATAGATAAAGCTTTTAATATCACACCTTGGCTATTTTTAGTTCCTGTTGTAGTTATAGCTTTAATTTTACTTAAGACAAAACCTCTAGTATCACTTGCTTCTGGAGTTGTATTGGCTGCAGTTTTTGCAGTTGTTTTTCAATCAGAAGTTTTAAGTAGTTTGTCAGACTCAAGTGTAACTGCTATTACAGATGCCATTTTCACAGATACTTCAGTTGCTACAGACAATGAAAAATTAAATGAATTATTCTCAGCAGGTGGCATGAAAGGGATGTTATGGACAATCTTTCTGATTATTTGTGCTATGGTTTTTGGTGGCATTATGGATGGCATTGGAGCATTGGCAAGAATTACTAAAGCTCTCCTATCTGTTGCTACAACCGTATTTGGACTTTTTGCAAGTACCGTTTTAAGTTGTTTAGGATTAAATACAATTGCTTCAGATCAATATTTAGCTATTGTAATTCCTGGTAAAATGTTTAAAAAAGCCTATGACGACAAAGGCCTAGCTCCTGAAAACCTTAGTAGAACTTTAGAAGACTCTGGTACAGTAACTTCTGTACTAATCCCTTGGAACACTTGTGGTGCTTATCAAAGTGGTGTATTAGGTGTTGGAGTTGGTGAATACTTCATCTATGCTATTTTTAATTGGTTGAGTCCTATTACAACTTTAATCTTTGCCGCATTAAGAATCAAGATTAAATATTTATTAAAAAAGTAAAATTTATTTTTCAAACAATACGAGTCTATTTTATCAGGTTCACATTTTTAACGACTCAATTTTGCCATTCTAATAAAATTTGAGGTGTATTTTTGAGGCCATATACTTACACTATTATTCTATAGATTTATAATAGCAAATTACTATTTCCACACACTATTCTAATGGGTATTTTTGTATCAAATTAGTAATAAATTAAACAAAATAAATATGGCATTCGTAGGAAAAAAATTCCCAAACATTAGTGTAGACGCAATGAATGAAATGGGAGATACATTCAAGTTAAATGTATTAGAAGAAGCAAAAAACAACAACAAAAAAGTAGTTTTATTTTGGTACCCAAAAGACTTTACTTTTGTTTGTCCTACTGAGCTTCATGCATTTCAAAAAGCAATAGGTGAATTCGAAAAAAGAAACACAATTGTTATTGGTGCTTCTTGCGATACACCAGAAGTTCACTTTGCATGGTTAAGTACTTCTAAAGATAATGGCGGAATTGAAGGCGTAACCTACCCTATCCTTGCTGATAGCAACAGAAACCTTTCAAGCATCTTAGGTATTTTAGACATCACTAACGAAACTTTTGATGAAGAAACAGGAACTGTTCAAGTTGAAGGTGACAATGTAACTTACAGAGCTACATACATCATTGATGAAGAAGGTACAGTACAACACGAAAGTATTAACAACATGCCACTAGGTAGAAATGTAAATGAGTACCTAAGACTTATTGATGCTTTAACTCACGTACAAAAGAATGGTGAAGTTTGTCCTGCTAACTGGGAAGAAGGTAAAGAAGCAATGCAAGCTAACGCTCAAGGTACTAAAGAGTATTTATCAGCTCAATTAAACTAAAAATTTATGATTCAAGAATTAGATCAAGACAATTTACAAAGCATAGTTTCTGAGAATGACACTGTTGTTGTTCAATATTCAGCAACTTGGTGTGGAAACTGTCGTATAATGAAACCTAAATTCAAGAAATTAGCAACAGAAAACGAAAATGTAACATTCGTAATTGCTGATGCTGAAAAATTTCCTGAAAGTAGAAAGCTAGCAACGGTAGACAACTTACCAACATTTGCTACTTTTAAAAATGGTGAATTCAAAAATCAAGTACAAACAAACAAGTTTGAAGTATTAAAGGAACTTGTTGAAGAAGCTATTTAAAAAATGAAATTACCGGTTATAAAACAATTAACCCAATTTATCGAAGAGAACGATGAAGACTACGTCGTAGAAACCATTGAAACCTTAGAGAATTTAACCGAAGTTCCATCTTTAAAAGATGAAGAGTTAGATGTAATAGGCGAATTAATTTCTAACATGTATGGTGCGATTGAAGTACATAAAATGGTAAAAGACGGCACACCAAAAAAGGAAGCTTTAAATACTTTTATGTCTCGCGTTCTTGGATCTATCGATAAATAAAAAGAATAATTGAAAAAGAAAAAGAGAAAAAAAACCACTTCAACTTTGAAGTGGTTTTTTGTTTTTTATAATCTACTCAGCAATGCTTCTAATTCTTTTTCTTTAGCATAATCTAGAGCTGTTTTGCCATCAGAATCCTTTAATGATTTATCGGCATTGTTGTCTAAAAGTATATTAGCAACTGCTTGCTGATTGTATTGCACAGCATAGATTAAGGCTGTTGTTCCATTATTATTTTGCGCATTAATATCGGCATGATGCTTTAGCAATAAATCAACTAAAGCTAAGTTACCTTTAAAACTTACACCTATTAATGCTGTATTTCCTGAGGCATCTTTTCCGTCGATATCTGCCTTATACTCTAGCAATATTTTCACAAGCTCTTCTTTATCAAAATAACTCGCAAAAATTAAAGGTGTAAAACCTCTCGCATCAGTTATATTAACTAAATCAGGATCTCTTTCTAATTGCAATTTTAAATTTTCTGCATTACCAGATTGTATCGTCCTGAAAAATAATTCGTTCTCGTTCATATTTATTTGTTCAATAAAAAAAGGAACACATACTAGCTACATGTGTTCCTTTATCAATTTGCTATTAATCTACTATTTTAAATCGTATCTATCTAAATCCATCACTTTTGCCCAAGCAGCTACAAAATCCTTAACAAATTTTTCTTTTACATCGTCTGCAGCATAAACTTCAGCAACTGCTCTTAATTCGGTGTTAGACCCAAAAATTAAATCCGCACGTGTTCCTGTAAATTTAACTTCACCTGTTCTACGATCTCTACCTTCAAATAATTTATCGTCATCTGAAGTTGAACTCCAAGTGTAAGTCATATCTACTAAATTCTTAAAGAAATCATTTGTTAGATGGCCAACGTTATCTGTAAACACACCATGTTTAGAACCATCGTGATTAGCTCCTAAAACTCTTAAACCACCAACTAAAACTGTCATTTCTGGTATAGACAAACTTAATAAGTTGGCTTTATCTACCAATAAATCTTCTGCTTTAACATCTAGATTTGGATTCACATAATTTCTAAATCCATCACCTAATGGTTTTAAATAATTGAATTGTTCAATATCTGTTTGCTCTTGAGTTGCATCACCTCTACCTTGAGAAAACGGTACAGAAATATCATAACCAGCTTTGCTTGCAGCTTCTTCAACACCAGCAACACCACCTAGAACAATTAAATCTGCCATAGATACTGTTCCACTAAACTCGTTTTGAATACCTTCATAAACACCTAAGACCTTATTTAATTCTTCAGGATTATTTACTTTCCAACTGCGTTGTGGTTCTAATTGTAAGCGTGCTCCATTTGCACCACCACGTTTATCAGAATCTCTATATGTTGAAGCGGAAGCCCAAGCTGTTTTTACCAATTCTGATACAGACAAACCAGAAGCTAAAATCATTTTCTTTAAAGATGAAATATCTGCATCACTTAATTTATAATCTACTTTAGGTACTGGATCTTGCCAAATTAACTGTTCACTAGGCACTTCAGGTCCTAGATAACGATCAATTGGTCCCATATCTCTATGAGTTAATTTATACCACGCTCTTGCAAATGCATCTTCAAAAGCTTTATGATCTTCATGAAATTTTTTGGAAATCTTTAAATACTCAGGGTCTGTTTTTAAGGCTATATCAGCTGTAGTCATCATTAAAGCCTGTTTTCCATTTGGATCTCCTGCTTTTGGAGCCATGCGTGCTTGAGATGCTGCTGTTGGCGTCCATTGGTGCGCACCTGCAGGACTTTTTGTTAACTCCCATTCATAATTTAATAGCACATCAAAATAATCTGCATCCCATTGTGTTGGGTTTGGTGTCCATGCGCCTTCTATTCCACTGGTGATTGTATCATCCAACACACCACTTTTATATGTATTCTTCCAACCTGTACTCATTTGTTCTATTGGCGCACCATGAGGCTCTGCACCTACATACTGACCTGGATCTGCCGCTCCATGAGCTTTTCCAAAAGTATGACCACCAGCAACTAATGCCACTGTTTCTTCATCATTCATGGCCATACGACCAAAAGTTTCTCTAACATCTTTAGCTGAACCTACAGGATCTGGTTTTCCGTCTGGACCTTCAGGGTTTACATAAATCCAACCCATCATTACTGCTGCTAAAGGATCTTCTAAGTCACGTTCTTCGTAATTATCACTATTACCATAACGGTCTTCATTTGCACCCCATTCGGTTTCACTTCCCCAATATATATCTTGCTCTGGTTCCCAAATATCTTCTCGTCCACCTGCATAACCAAATGTTGGGAATCCCATAGACTCTAATGCACAATTACCAGCCAAAATCATTAAATCTGCCCAAGAAATTTTATTTCCATATTTCTTTTTTATCGGCCAAAGTAACAAACGAGCCTTATCTAAGTTGCCATTATCTGGCCAACTATTTATTGGAGCAAATCTTTGGTTTCCTGTACCTGCTCCACCTCTACCATCACCAACTCTATAAGTTCCTGCACTATGCCATGCCATACGAATCATAAATCCTCCGTAATGACCATAATCTGCAGGCCACCAATCTTGAGAATCTGTCATAAGAGTAAGAACGTCTTGTTTTAGTTCAGCAAAATCTAAACTATTAAACGCATCTGCATAATTAAAATCTTCACCTAATGGATTCGATTTTGTAGCATGTTGTCTTAAAATATTCAATTTTAGTTCGTTCGGCCACCAATCTCTATTTTTTACACCGCCTCCTCCAACGGTATTTTGCTTTCCACTTAAAAAAGGACATTTACTAGCATCATTATTATTAATTTCAAAAGTGTCGGTGTTCTTATTTTCCATTATTTTAGTTTTTGATTAAAATTTTGACAGTTTAAAGTTAAGAAATTATGGATTCAATAAAGAGAGGGATTATTTTTTAAAATTATTTTAACATAGCTTTTGGTTATCGTTTAAGCATTTAGAATAATTAAAAATTATTTTTACAAAAAACTTGTAGATTATTACGTAAAAATATCGTAACTTAATGTTGTAATTTAACACATAAACATATGAGCACAACAGAATATACAAAGGTTTACTCTGGTAATTTTATTTTAGTTACAAGAGTTAAGGACGAATTAGAAGCTAGAGGAATAATTCCTATTATAAAAGACGAAGGTGAGTCGCAACGACTTGCTGGCTATGCTTCAATGAATCAAGGATTTCAAGAAGTTTTTGTTCACAATGACGAATTAGATAACGCTATTGCTATAGTTGAACAAGTTAAAGTAAATATGGAAACTACATCCTCTGAATAAAACTGATTTAACTATTAAAACAGAAAAAGCTGGTTCTTAATTTGAACCAGCTTTTTTTATTACTATTCTTTATAATAAATTTGATTAAGCTGTTACGCCATACATTTTATCACGCTGTTCCTTAATCTTTTTATCGCTCATATATTCATCAAAACTCATATAGCGATCAATAACTCCGTTTGGTGTTAATTCTATGATTCTGTTACCCACGGTTTGTGCAAACTCATGATCGTGAGTAGTTAACATCACTGTGCCCTTAAAGTTTTTAAGTGAATTATTAAAAGCCGTAATACTCTCTAAATCTAAATGGTTTGTTGGTTCATCTAGCATTAATACATTAGCTCTTATCATCATCATGCGGCTAAGCATACAACGAACTTTTTCACCTCCTGATAACACATCTGATGTCTTTAAAGCTTCTTCACCACTGAAAATCATCTTACCAAGGAATCCACGAATGTAAACTTCTTCACGCTCTTCTTCTGTAGTTGCCCACTGACGTAACCAATCTACTAGTGAAAGCTTGTTATTAAAATATTCTGAGTTATCTAATGGTAAATACGATTGCGTAGTTGTAACACCCCAAGCATACTTACCGGAATCTGCCTCTTCTTTTCCGTTTATAATTTGATAAAAAGCTGTTGTAGCTCTAGAATCTCTAGAAAACACAACAACTTTATCTCCTTTTGCCAAGTTGATATCAATATCTTTAAACAAAATATCTCCATCTAAACTTGCTGATAAACCTTCTATGTTCAATATCTGGTCTCCTGCTTCACGCTCACGTTCAAAAATAATTGCAGGATAACGACGGCTAGATGGTTTTATATCTGAGATATTAAGCTTATCAATCATCTTCTTTCTACTTGTTGCTTGTTTAGATTTTGCAACGTTAGCAGAGAAACGACGGATAAATTCTTCTAATTCTTTCTTCTTCTCTTCAGCTTTTTTGTTTTGTTGTGCTCTTTGTTTCGCAGCTAACTGTGAAGATTCGTACCAGAATGTATAGTTTCCTGAGTAATGATTGATTTTACCAAAATCTATATCAGAAATGTGCGTACAAACCGCATCTAAAAAGTGACGGTCGTGAGATACTACAATAACACAGTTATCATAGTTAGCTAAGAAGTTTTCAAGCCATGAAATGGTTTCATAATCCAAATCGTTAGTAGGCTCATCCATAATTAACACATCCGGATTTCCAAATAAAGCCTGCGCTAATAACACTCGTACTTTTTGCTTACCATCCAAATCTCCCATTAATGAATAATGCAAATCCTCCTTTATACCTAAGTTAGATAACATTGCTGCAGCATCACTATCGGCATTCCAACCGTTCATTTCTTCGAACTGAACCTGTAATTCTCCTATTTTTTCAGCATTCTCATCTGTGTAATCTGCGTAAAGAGCGTCTATTTGGTTTTTAAGATTGTATAAAGGCTTATTCCCTTTTAGTACAGTTTCTAAAACCGTATCTTCATCATGCTTGTTGTGGTTTTGTTCTAAAACCGACATACGTTTTCCTGGCTCTAAATGCACACTTCCTGAAGTTGGGTCCATTTTTCCTGCCAAAATCTTTAAAAAAGTAGATTTCCCTGCACCATTGGCACCAATAATTCCATAGCAATTTCCATTGTTGAACGTTGTGTTTACTTCATCGAAAAGTATACGTTTTCCAAATTGCACTGAAAGATTTGAAACTGATAACATACTTAATTTTTAATGGATTAGACCTTTCATAAAGAAAGGCGATTTTTTGAGAGTGCAAAATTAGAAAATAAAAGCCATTAGACGAAATAAATATACACTATAACAAGATTTAACGAGGTATTAACAAGAACTAAATACTCCAAAGTATATTTTTGTGAGGTTGACGATAATGAAAGACTTTTTGATTTATAAATATTTACTCTGTAGTTTTTTTCTAGCCTCATTTACCATTGGATGCAATTCTAAAGGTAATAATTCTGATATTGCTTATATAGGAGGTGAGATTATTAATCCTAAGAATAAGAAAATTACACTATACAATACCAAAGGAAAAGTTGCCGATACCTTTACGTTAGATACTAACAATAGATTTCTTCACAAAATAGAAAATCTTCAACCTGGACTCTATTCTATAAGACATGGTGGCGAATATCAAATGGTACTTTTAGAGCCTAATGATAGTATTATGTTTAGGCTTAATACCTACGATTTTGACGGCTCTTTAGTTTTCACAGGAAAAGGTGCTAAGAAGAACAACTATCTTATAAAAACATATTTAACAAACGAAAAAGAGGCTAAAAAACTAAACACATATGCACAACGTGAGCCTGAAGACTTTGATAATTTTATAGAAAAAAGAAGACTAAGTCGTTTAAATGAATTTGAAGCTTTTTTAGAGAATAACGATGAAACTCCTTTCTTCCAGTCAATAATAGAAGCCAATATCAATTATAACGCATATGCTGATAAAGAAATTTATCCTTTCGCATATTTTGGTAATAATAAATTGGTTCACATCAAGGATTTACCTGAAAACTTTTATAATTACAGAACTACGGTTGATTATAACGCTAATCACCTAAGTAATTTTTTCTCTTATAACAGATTCTTGTTTTTTCACATTGATAATTTAGCACTAAAGGCGTTTTATGATAAGAATCCTTTTCATAGTAAATTCGATAGACATTCCGCTGAATACAACAAAGCAAAACTAGATATTATTGATAGTTTAGTTGAAGACGAAACTATTAAAAACAATCTACTAAAATATAAGGCAAGAGATTATATTAGCTACAATCATAGCGAAGCTGAAGCTCAGGAAATGTTAGATTACTATCTTGAAAAAAGTACTGATGACGAGCACAAAACATACATGAATGATTTAATGGCTTCCTTAAGATTACTTAGAAAAGGAAACCCACTACCAGATCTTACTGTTGTTAACTATGATGATAAAGAAACTGCTTTGTCTTCAATCATTACAAAACCAACAATTATTTATTTCTGGACGTCTAACAGAAAATCGCAATACAGAAATAGTCATTATAAGGTTAAGGAACTAAAATCAAAGTTCGATAATATGGACTTTATCTCCGTAAACATTAATGACAATGATGATGAGTTCTGGAAAAACATCATTAAACAATATGATTTTCCTACAACTTGCGAATACAAGTTTAAAAACTCTAAAAAGGCTCAACAGACTTTAGCATTAAACTACTTGAACAAAGCTATTATTGTTGATGAAACAGGGCATATCCTTCATCCTAATGCCAATATTTATAATTCTGAATTTGATATTTTACTTTCAGAATTATTAGAGGAACAAAAAAAGCACTCTATTAAATAGAGCGCTTTCTTAAAATATAAAATCGATTATCTTTTTAGTTTCCTTTCTTGTAATCAGCTAAGAATTTTTCTAATCCCATATCTGTTAAAGGGTGGTTTAACAATCCTGTAATTGAACTTAAAGGACCTGTCATTACATCTGCTCCTAATTTAGCACAGTCAATAACATGCATTGTATGACGAACAGAAGCCGCTAAAATTTCTGTTTCAAAAGCATAGTTATCAAAGATGTGACGGATTTCTGCAATAAGGTTTAATCCATCTGTAGAAATATCATCTAAACGTCCGATAAAAGGCGACACATAAGTTGCACCTGCTTTTGCTGCTAATAAAGCTTGACCTGGCGAAAACACCAACGTTACATTGGTTTTAATACCTCTATCTGAGAAATATTTACACGCTTTTACACCATCCTTTATCATCGGTAATTTTACCACAATCTGATCATGTAATTCAGCTAAAGCCTCACCTTCTCTAACCATTCCTTCAAAATCGGTTGCAATAACTTCTGCTGAAACATCACCATCTACAATATTGCAGATATCTACATAATGCTTCATAATATTATCATGACCTGTGATGCCTTCTTTAGCCATTAAAGATGGGTTTGTTGTTACACCATCTAGAATTCCCATGTCTTGAGCCTCTTTTATCTGCTCTAAATTCGCTGTGTCAATAAAAAATTTCATAAGAAAATTGTTGTGTTATAATTGTTGCGAATTTACATTAATCCTTAATGGTTTAAAAGAAATATCAATATATATTAATAATTATTGTATTGTAATGCTAAAATCTTTTGAAGTTGAAGTTGAGCACATTGAATCCTCATACTCCCCAGATTCCTCATCATAATGTTCAGGAGGATCAACTTCTAGATATAAAGTGAATTCAAAAACACCAGATTCCTGTGGCGTACCTTCGATAGTTAAGGTTCTGTAGTCTGTATAAAAATCTAAGCCCTCTGGTAAATCTCCAATAAATTCATAAAAATAATCGTAATCATCATCTCGAGGATCATTTTTAATCTCAGAAACAATTTCATCAAAATAATAATAACCTATATTACCTACAACAAATTCTTTATCAGGAATTTCTGGGCTTTTATTAAAAATACACTCTATTATTATTTCGCAACTCATGAATAAGATGAAAAATAAAAAAATAAGAAGTTGCTTTTTTTTCATGATGCTTTAATTATTTCAAAAAGTTGTATTCTCTGATTTATAAGCAATCAGCTGATATAAATTATATCTTTAATAAGAGCCTATTCAATAATTAAAGTATAGGTTTTTGAGGTGCTGTAATTACAAAGATCTGAATCATCATCAAAATCTCTAAATGGCCCATCAACATCAAGGTAGATAGTGATGTCGAATGTTCCAGATTCTATTGGAGTTCCTTCTAAACTTATGGTTCTGTAATTCACGTAATAATCCAATCCTTCAGGTAAACCAACCACATCAAAATAATAATCGTAATCATCATCTCGAGGCTCATTATTGATTTCAGCCGTGATATCAACATAATAATAACTCTCAGTAGAGCCTATAGGAAATTCTCTATTGGCCAACTCTGGCTCCCTAGGAAATATACATAAAGGTTCCCTGCAACTAAAAAATAAAATGGATAGTAAAAAAGAAAGGAGTAACGTTTTTTTCATGATAGCTGATTTGAAAATAACTTATCAAATAGCGTACCAAAAAAAGCCTATAACTCGTAATGCTTCATTAACATTCGCTCATAAACCTTATCGGGAAGCACACGTTTTAACACAACTGAAAACTTCTGCATAAAAGCCCCTACTTTGTAATGAATTTTCGGTTTATCTGTATTTATGATTTTAAATATAGCTTCAGCCATTTGCGTTGGATCACCTCCTTCATCAACATGTTCATCCATCGTTTTTAATGAATGTCCATACTTTTCCTTGTAAGGCGAATTATCTAAAACAGGTGCATGATAACGACCTGCGGCAATATTAGTGGCAAAATCTCCAGGAGCAACATTGGTCATTTCAATATTAAAGTCTTTCAACTCCATTCTAAAGGCTTCCGTTACAATCTCTAAAGCTCCTTTGCTAGCACTATAGGCGCCTCTAAATGGTAAGCCCATATAACCTGCTATTGAAGTTATATTTATAATCAAACCTTTATTCTGCGCTCTCATTGCTGGTAAAACTGCTTTAATAACGTTTATTGGACCAAAGAAGTTTGTTTCAAAATTACGTTTTATCTCAGCATCTGGAATTTCCTCCATAGGACCTGTTATTCCTGCTCCGGCATTATTTACAAGCACATCTATTTGTCCAGCGGTTTTTAAAACTTCTGCTATACAACTTTGAATGGTTTCAATTTTTGTAACGTCTAATGCTACAATAGGAAATTTACTTTCAGGATATTTTTCAGGATTACGGCTTGTACCAAATACGTTATACCCTTTATCCTTTAAAAATTCACCTATAGATTTTCCAATTCCCGAAGAACCTCCTGTTATTAAAACAACTTTAGACATTTTCTTGATGTAAAATTTGAAGTTAAAAGTACAAAGTTTAAAGAAATTGTTATGTTTTGCACTTACAAAGATTTGAATTTAGGGTACAAAAAAAGGCAAGCTACCTACATCACACCGCTACGACCGCGTACCTTTGCTACGTTCCCGTCCTGGAGGATTGAGCAGGAGCTGGTTGTGTAGGACTTGCCGGCTGCAAAGATACAACCTTTTAATACTTCTGCAATGATTTTTAAACTGAATTTTATTTAATAACTTGCTCAAAAATTAAAGACACCTTATGCGTTTATATAATTATATCATTGTCATATGTTTAAGCCTTACAATAATCAATTGTGGCGAGAATAATTCTTCTAAAGACACTGGGTTATCCATCAAAACAAACCGAGAATTTGCAATGTTTGGTGATACTTTAAAATTATCGATTGATAATCCTAAAAAGCTAAACATTACAAGAGTAACCTTTAAATTAGATGACAAAACCATTTCAGATAATAAAATTCTGAATGATATAACTCTTGGTGAAAAAACCATTTCAGCTGTTGTAAAATATGATGACAATACACAAACGCTAACACAATCGTTTAAAATCTATAACAACATTATTCCTAATTATTACAGTTATGAAATTGTAAACACCTACCCTCACGATATAACATCGTACACTCAAGGTTTGGAATTTCATAATGGTGAATTATACGAAAGCACTGGTCAATATAAAGAATCTAAACTTAGAAAAGTAAATTTTGAGACAGGTGAAGTTCTCAAAAACATCAATTTAGATGATGAATATTTTGCCGAAGGTCTTACCGTTTTAGATGATAAAATCTATCAACTCACATGGCGCGAAAAACGAGGCTTTGTCTATGATGTTAACTCATTTGAAAAGCTAAGTACTTTCAACTATGGTAAAAGTGAAGAAGGCTGGGGAATCTGTAATGATGGTTCTCAACTTTTTAAATCTGATGGCACCGAAAAAATATGGATTATAAACCCTGAAAACCTGACGGAGCAAAGCCATATCGAAGTTTATACTGAAAAGGGTAAAATCCCTGCTTTAAACGAATTAGAATGGATTGACGGGAAAATCTTTGCCAACATCTATCAACGTAACGGTGTGGTTATCATTAACCCTAAAACTGGTGGTGTTGAAGGCGTAATTGATTTTAAGCCTTTAAGAAAATTAGTAACTCAGCATCCTGAATTGGATGTTCTTAATGGAATTGCTTACCATCCTGAACGTAAAACTATTTTTGTCACCGGAAAAAATTGGGATAAACTATTCGAAGTTACCATTAAGAAAAAGTAAAAGTCTTAATGAAAGTTTTTGAAAAAATCATAAAAGTTTCCAAAGACGATTTAGATCAACTCAACCATGTCAACAACGTACGTTATGTACAGTGGGTTCAAGATATTGCGGAGCTTCATTGGCTTAACAATGCACCAAAAGATATTACTGATAATTATTTTTGGGTAATGATGAGCCATCATATTGACTATAAAAGTCAGGCTGTTTTAGGAGATGACATCAACTTAAAGACGTTTGTTATTAAGTCTGAAGGTTTAATATCTATTAGAAAAGTAGAGATTTTTAATCTTTCAACAAATAAATTAGCTGCAGCTTCAGAAACCAAATGGTGCTTTATGAATGCTAACACAAAACGACCTGCAAGGATTCCAGAAGAAGTTATCTCACTATTCTAATTAACAAATATTTAGGTTAAAGTTTAATTAATCTGTGAATTAGTTACACTTTAAAGTAGTTTCTTTAGCGTATCAATCAACCATCACAAATGCGCTTAACTCTATTTTTCTGCTTTACAATTCTATCATTTTCACTTTATGGACAAATATTAAGAGGAAAAGTTTACGACTCTGTTTCCACGATAAAAAACATCAAAGTTCATAATCTCTCTCAGAAAAGTGTTACGCTTACTGATGATGATGGAGACTTTACCATCATTGCCAAAGAAAATGATACTATTAGATTTCAATCCTTGTTTTATCACCCAAAAATCGTTGTGCTTCAATCAATACATTTTGAAGGTGTAGCCGTTTTTGAATTAAAAAAAATTGTGAGTGAATTAGATGAAGTTGAAATTAAAGCCGAACCTGAGCAACCCATTTTTGAAGAGGAAACTTATAATATAGAGCTCAAAAACCTAATTGCTGAAGATATAAAGAATCATCCTGAAAAATATCAACCTGCTGGTGCTAGTTATGGTGTAGATTTTATTTACCTAATTGGCCAAGTAGCTAAACTATTCAAAGGAAAAAAGTCTAAAATGCCCGAATATCAGCCCATTTCTTATGAGCAAATGGATTCCTTATTCACTAAAAGTTCGTTTTTTAATGAACGTTTACTAACAGAAAATCTTCAAATCCCAAAAAACCAAACAAAATTGTTTCTCGACTTTTGTGCTGCAAAACAAATAAGTACAGAGTTACTTGCCGAAAACAAAAAAATGCAACTTCTAGATCAGTTGGTGCTCAATAGTCAATTGTTTTTAATTCTTCTTGATCAATACGGAGAAGAAAATGTTATTAAAGACTAAATAGCCAAAAACAATTAATCGATCTTCATAATAAATCATAACTTCAAAAGTTATATTTTTAAGCCTTAATTATAGTTTTACTTTATGAAGCGACTGCTTACCTTTCTTATCTGCTTTTCAGTTTTAATATTCTGGAGCTCATGTAGAAATGATTTCGAATTTTCACCAAGCACAGGAAACCTAGAATTTGCTAGAGATACGGTATATCTCGATACGGTTTTTACCAATATTGGTTCTAGCACATACAACCTAAAAGTATACAACCGTAGCGATGAAGATATTGTAATTCCGACCATTCAATTAGAAAATGGAGTTAGCTCTTATTATCGAATGAATATTGATGGTACAACAGGTTTAGCTGATGATCAAGAAGGTAAGTTTTTTGAAGATGTAGAACTTTTGGCCAATGACAGTCTTTATATTTTTATAGAAACTACAATAGATATTGAGGCTTTATCCAATTCGGATATTCAGTTTTTATATACAGATAGAATTTTATTCGACTCTGGAAATAACCAACAAGATGTAGATTTGGTGACTTTGGTAAAAGATGCGGTTTTTATTTATCCTAACAAAGATGAGGAAACAAACATTATTGAGACCTTAACTTTTGATGTAGACGGAGATGGAAATCCTGATGAAACCACTTTGCAAGGACGTTTTCTCGAGGATGAAGAACTCACCTTTACCAATGAAAAGCCTTATGTTATTTATGGTTATGCAGGTGTTGGCAATGGACAAACATTAACGATGGAATCTGGTGCACGTGTACATTTTCATGCGGAATCTGGTATTATTGTGACGCAAGGTGGAACTTTAAACATCAATGGTGATTTAAGCACAGATCAAGACCTTCTTGAAAATGAAGTGATTTTAGAAGGTGATCGTTTAGAGCCACTTTATGAAGATATTCCAGGACAATGGGGAACGATATGGCTTTTTGATGGTAGCATTAACAATACCATAAATCATGCGACCATTAAAAATGCGACTATAGGTGTGCTTTCTGAATTTGGACAAAATGATCCTAATGCTAAACTCACCATTACTAATTCTCAAGTTTATAATACAAGTAGCTTTGGTATTCTTGGTAATGCGACTTCTATTACAGCAGAAAATGTAGTGATTAATAACAGTGGACAATCCTCTTTTGCTGGCACTTTTGGTGGAGTATATAACTTAACGCATTGCACCATAGCGAACTATTGGAATAACAGTTTTAGACAATACCCAGCACTATTGATTAATGATTTCACAGTAGATGAAAACAATACCATTTACACCAATACAACTGTAGCAAACATCAATAATTGTATTGTGTATGGCAATGACAATCCTGAATTTTTATTAGAAAATGAAGGTGCTGAGTTTACCTTCAAGTTTAATAATTGCTTACTTAGCTTTAATAATAGTAATCTTGATGGTTCAGGCAATTATGACTTTGATGATATAACTAATTACGAAGGAAACTGGTTTAATCTAGATCCAGATTTTGAAGATCCTTTTGAAAATTTAATGCGCATTGGAGCTGATTCTGATGCTAATGGTATTGGTAGTCCTGCTTTTTTAATTACAGAAGATATTTTAGGAGAAACAAGAGTTTCACCTCCTGATGCTGGAGCCTACAAAAGCGTAAATTTTGAAGAATAGAATTAAAAATAATCAATTATCTATAAATGAAAAAAACTTTACTTCTTCTAATTATCCTATCCTCTTCCCTATTATGTAATGCTCAATTCGTTAAAAAGAGAGCTATAAACGCTCAAATTGGTTATGGCTTGAGTATTCCTTATGAAAGTGTTGATGATACCGCAGACTCTGGTTTTTTTCTACAAGGAGAGTATGTACTTACTATAAAATCATGGTTTGAATTAAAGCCTTATGTAGGCCTCATTCTAACAAACCCTAAGGGAGAAGACTTAAATGGCAATCCAACTGATGAGTTTGCTATAACAAAGGCAGGGCTTCTAGGTGGTAAATTCAGACTAAGAGCACCAATACCCTGGGTGGCACCTTATATTGAGACAGGTTTTGGTTTATCTATTGGTAAATTCGAAACACAAACGGCATTTATATCCAAAAACAAAAGTGGCTTACAATATCATATACCTGTAGCTTTTGGATTAGAATTAGGAAAAGAAACAAATGTAGATATTGGTTTTACTTATTATATTCAACCACAAGTTGAACAAGTAGTTGGTGCCTTTGCTCTTGGTATTACCATTCCATTAAAAGATAAATAGTAAAAAGCCTTTCAATAATTTTGAAAGGCTTTTTTTTATCCTATTTGTCATGCTGAACCCGTTTCAGCATCTCATTACATTATTAGATTCTGAATCAAGTTCAGAATGATAGTAAACTATTACGCATTAAACAATGGCTTTCCTCCCATTAATTCATTCACCTTTTCAGCTACACCTTCTAATATAGTCTCGTTTTCGTAGTTTTTAATAACTTCATCAATTAAATCTACAACATAAGCCATATCATCTTCTTTCAATCCACGAGTGGTAATTGCTGGTGTACCAACTCTAATTCCTGACGTTACAAAAGGAGATTCCGTATCAAACGGCACCATATTCTTATTAACCGTAATATCTGCTTTTACTAGAGCTTGTTCAGCATCTTTACCTGTAATATTTTTATTTCTAAGATCTATAAGCATCATGTGGTTATCCGTGCCTCCTGAAATAAGGTTGTAATCTTTTGCCACAAACGCCTTTGCCATAGCATCAGCATTTTTCTTCACTTGTAGCATATAATGCAAAAACTCATCAGACAATGCCTCACCAAATGCTATAGCTTTAGCTGCAATGATATGCTCTAATGGACCACCCTGATTTCCTGGAAACACACCAGAATCTAAAAGACCTGACATTTTACGAAGGTTACCATTCTTTAATTTTATTCCGAATGGATTATCAATATTTTCACCCATCATAATCATTCCACCTCTTGGTCCACGTAACGTTTTATGTGTAGTTGTAGTTACGACGTGGCAATGTGGCATCGGGTCGTTTAAAATACCCTTAGCAATTAAACCTGCTGGATGCGAAATATCTGCTAAAAGTACAGCTCCTACACTATCGGCTACTTCTCTAAATTTAGCAAAATCAATATCTCTAGAATATGCCGAAGCTCCAGCGATTATTAATTTTGGTTTTTCTTTTTGTGCTTGGTCAGCCAACATATCATAATCAATATAACCTGTGTCTTTTTTTACACCATAAAATGTAGGACGGTATAATTTACCTGAAAAATTCACAGGAGAACCATGTGTAAGGTGACCACCATGAGATAAATCGAAACCTAAAATGGTATCGCCTGGTGTTAAACAAGCATGAAAAACAGCTGTGTTAGCTTGACTCCCAGAATGTGGTTGTACGTTGGCATAAGCGGCACCAAAAAGCGTCTTAGCTCTGTCTATTGCGATTTGCTCAACCTCATCTACTACTTCACAACCTCCATAATAACGTTTACCAGGATAACCCTCAGCATATTTGTTGGTTAGTACAGAACCTGCAGCTTCCATTACTTGGTTACTGACAAAATTCTCTGAAGCTATAAGTTCTATGCCATCAGTTTGGCGTTCTTTCTCTGCTTGTATAAGTTCAAAAATTTGTTCGTCGCGTTGCATAAATAAGGTCTTTGTTAAATCGATACAAAAATAATGAATACATTAGTTTAAATATCAAAATTTATGTAGGTTTGAATATAAATTAATGAACATTTAATCAACAATACTATATGCCATTATCAGCCAATAATCCAGATAGAACCTCTTGGTTACACGTCGGTAAAAACTCAGATTTCCCTATACAGAACATACCTTTCGGTGTTTTTTTAACGAGAGATGACATCATTACCATCGGAACCCGAATTGGCGATACTGCTATAGACCTTGGTGCTTTACATCAGCTTGGATATTTTGAAGGTATTCCGCTTACTGATGATATTTTCTTACAAGACACTTTGAATGATTTTATTGCTGATGGTAGAAAAACTTGGAGATTGGTTCGAAATAGAATCGCTCAGATTTTTGATGAAACCAACGAAACCTTAAAAAATAACATTCCTCACAAAGAACGTATTCTATTCCGTTTAGATGAAATTGAAATGCAATTACCTATACAAGTTGGTGATTACACGGATTTTTACGCCAGTAAAGAACACGCTACAAATGTAGGTACAATGTTCAGAGGTGCTGACAATGCATTAATGCCAAATTGGTTGCATTTACCTGTAGGCTATCATGGAAGAAGTTCTTCTATCATTCCTTCTGGAATACCTGTACATCGTCCTCAAGGACAAACTATGCCTGAAGGTGCTGAAACTCCTGTGTTCGGTCCATCAAAATTGGTAGATTTTGAATTGGAAATGGCTTTTATTACTACTGATGCTAATGATTTAGGGGAACCAATTCCTGTTGAAGAAGCTGAAGAATACATCTTTGGACTTGTTTTATTTAATGATTGGTCGGCTAGAGATATTCAAAAGTGGGAATATGTGCCACTTGGGCCTTTCCTTGGGAAAAACTTTGCGTCTTCTATGTCACCATGGATTGTAACTTTAGATGCTTTAGAACCGTTTAGAACTGAAAGTCCTAAGCAAGATCCAAAACCGTTACCTTACTTACAATCTAAAGGAAAAAAGAGTTTTGATATTAACCTAGAAGTTGGTATTCAACCAAAAGGTTCTAAAGAAACCACAGTTTGTAAGTCTAATTTCAAATATATGTATTGGAATATGGCACAACAATTAGCGCATCATACAGTCAATGGTTGTCCTGTAAACTCTGGTGATATGATGGGTAGCGGAACTATTTCTGGACCAACGGAAGATTCTTATGGTTCTATGTTAGAACTGTCTTGGAGAGGTGCTAAACCTTTAAAAATGAAAGATGGCTCAGAACGTAAGTTCATCAATGATTACGATACGGTAATCATGAGAGGTCATTGTGAAAAAGACGATATTAGAATTGGTTTTGGTTCTGTAAAAACGCAATTACTACCTGTTTTTAACCCGAAGAAAAAGAAGTAAACCTAATCACTTTCTTTTACATTTTGTCAAGCTGAATTTTTTAGATTCTGATTAATCTATAGCTATAAGTATGTTAGATTCTGAAATAAATTCAGAATGACATATCTGTTATATTTATTTAACTAAAAAGGCGCCTTACACGTAAAGCTTACCCATTCTTTTTTAATGGGATGTTCAAAGCTTAACATTTCGGCATGTAAATGAAGTCTGTCGGCAGATTGTCCATAAAGATCATCTCCCACAATAGATAGATTTAACCCTTTATGATGTGCGGCATGAACTCTCAATTGATGTGTTCTTCCGGTAATAGGATAAAAATGGATTCTAGTTTTACCGTCTTTTACGTCTAAAACTTCATAGCTGGTTTTAGCTGGTTTGCCATACTCATAACACACTAACTGTCTTGGTCTATTATCCAGATCTACACGAAGTGGTAAATCTATAGTTCCGGTTAATGTATTTAGTTCGCCATCAAGGAGCGCCACATATCGCTTTTTAATGGTACGGTTAATGAACTGTCTTTGAAGTTTTTTATACGTCTTTTCATTCTTAGCTACTAATAGCAATCCTGACGTTGACATGTCTAAACGATGCACCAACAAAGCTCCTGAAGCATTTGGTAAATAGTCTTGCATTCTTGTAAGCACAGAATCTTTAATTGTTTTTCCTGGTACAGATAAAAATTCATGTGGCTTATTTACCAATAGTAAATACGCATCTTCATAAACAATATCCATTTCTCCTTCAAAAGTGTGCGCTTGTTCTATTGGATTTGCTTCCACATCTAAGCCTTGCATCATATGACCCAAAATGGGTTCACATTTCCCACGACAAGACGGATAAAACTGTCCATGCTTTCTAACTTCTGATTTTGGCGAACTTCCCCACCAAAACTCAGCCATTGCAATTGGTGTTAAGCTATTTTCAAAAGCAAACTGAAATAACTTTGGTGCAGCACACTCACCTGCCGCAGCTGGCGGATGTCCTAAATCGGTAGTTTTAAAAATATCTATTAAATCCTTTGTTTCACCCAAAGCATTTAAAAAGCGATACTCTTCATGTATTTGTCGCTGTAGCTTTGCTGAAAGTGTTTTGCGTTCTTTTTTTAGAGCTTCAATAGGTTCTTGAAGTTTTGATAGCGTATTTTCTGCATCTGCAATAGCTAATTGTATATCACGCTTTAAATACTTCAACTTTAAATTACTTTGAATACTTTCTTCTTTAAGCGTTTCTAGCAATTCTGATTGTTCTACTTTTGATAAGTTAGCCTCTGCCTCTACACGTTTTTGCTTTCGTAATTGCTTTTCTTTTTTGGCTTTTTGTTTAAAATCCTCTAAGGTCTTTTCAGAATGTAGTTTAAGCTCTTCTAATCTCAATTTTGCTTTTATAAAAGCTTCACTCTGCTCTAGTGCTTCAATTTTAGCGTTGAGTTCATTTAAATAGGCTTCCCCTTTTTTATAAAACCCATCTGCTTTAAGGGTATCATAAATTGGTGGCACAAAACCATCTAAATAATTGCTTTCCGCCAATTTTCCGGAAAAAGCAACGATGTAACCTAGTTCTTCTTTTTCATTTTTTACAATCATTACACCAAACATCTTCCCAATTTTCAGTCCTGTTTTAGATGTATCCAAGCCAAAATTGTGTTCAAAATCTGTTTGAGAATTCAAATAAGACTTAACCTCTTCAGCAGCTTTTACCGAAAGTTCATGTGGTTCGTAATAAAACGGAAAGGTAAATTGCTTTGGCAGCTCTACCGAAGTTTCTACTTGTAAGGGATGAAAAAGAGACGCTTTCTTAAACATTGTAATTTTTGGGTTTACAAAGAAACAAAATCTTCAAACATATGTATCTAATTTCAACCCTTTTCAATTAATACATATTAAAATACTGAATATCAAATAGTTTTATTTTTTGGCATTATAGTTGGTTATACTATTTCATAGTAACCCTCTAAACTTAAGAATCATGAAAAAACTATTACTATTTACAGTCCTGTTTTCGGTACTTGTATCGTGTAGTGCAAAAAAACAAATTGAAGAAGCCATAAGTCATGGTAACTATGATGAGGCAATTTCTGAAGCTTTAAGAAAACTTGAAAACAACAAGGATAAAAAGCGTAAGCAAGATTATGTTGTAATGCTTCAAGATGCTTACTACAAAGTTTTAGAGGAAGATTTGCAAGATATTACGCATCTAGAAAAAGATGGTAACCCTGAGCAATATAAAACAATCTATAATCTTTATTTGGATTTAGAAGCTAGACAAAATGCTATAAAACGTGTATTGCCTTTACAAATCAACGGTAAAAATCTGGAGTTTCAGTTTAACGATTATAGTTCTCAAATTGTTGATTACAGATATAAAACATCTGATTATTTAATCGGACAAGGCATTACACTATTAGATTCTGATGACAAATACAATGCTAGAAAAGCTTATGACATTTTCAATTACATAGAAAGCATTAATCCTAATTTTGAGGAAACGAGAAGCTTACTTGAAGAAGCGCATCAAAAAGGTACCGATTACGTTAGCGTTGCTATTGTAAATCACACTAATCAGTTGTTAACACAACAATTAGAAGCTGAATTGATAGATTTTAACACCTATGGTTTAAACCAATTCTGGACAGAATACCACGCAAATATAGAGCCTTCTATGGTTTACGATTTCGCCATGGAATTACAACTCAAACAAATTAATGTGTCGCCTGAGCGTATAAATGAAAGACAGCAACTTAGAGAAAGAGATATTGTTGATGGCTGGGAATATGTTACTGACAGAAGAGGTAACGTTATGAAAGATAGCCTTGGTAATGACATTAAAGTGGATAAGATTGTGAATGTAAAAGCACGTTTCTTTGAAGTAATACAAACCAAGTCTGCACAAGTAGTTGCTGATGTGGTTTATACCGATCTTAAATACAACCAAATCGTAGATACCTTTACATTAGATAGTGGTTTCACTTTCGAAAATATCTTTGGACGCTACAGAGGAGATGCAAGAGCGTTGACCAATAATAATGATAAGCGCCTTTTAAGACAGCAACAATTAAGATTCCCTACCGATGAACAAATGGTTTACGATTCTGGTGAAGATTTAAAGTTGCAGTTAAAAAACATTTTAAAATCTTATAGATTGAATGGTTAGTTAGTTAGTTAGTTAGTTAGTTAGTTAGTTAGTGTTAAAAACCTCTTTACACGTTCTTAAGTAAAGAGGTTTTTTATTTTAAATTTCCACTTATATTCAACAAATAAGAACAATAAAATCCTAGTACCACTAAATAATAAATGCCTTTCACCGCATTTATTAGCGTTTTATCAGCAAAATATCTACTTTGCATTAAATTTCTAAAAACCACTAAACTAAACCGCTTACCCATGAAGAGACTATTACTTTTTACATTGTCACTTTTATTTGTCCTTTCCTGTAGTACCAGCAAACAAATTGAAAAAGCTGTAAGTGTTGGTAATTATGATAAAGCCATTAACGATGCTGTTAGCAAACTGCGCACCAACAAAAACAAAAAGCGAAAAGCCGAATATATCGTTATGCTTCAAGATGCGTATAAGAAAGCCAACCAACGCGATTTAGAAAACATAAGCTTTCTGCAAAAAGACAACAACCCAGAAAACCATATCAAAATATATGATCTATATGTGGCTTTAGATAACAGACAACAACGTATTAAACCACTATTACCACTTTATGTAGATGACAGAGAAGTTGCCTTTAACTTTAAGGATTATTCTAGTGCTATAATTTCGGCTAAAGACAATGCTTCTGAGCAACTGTACAGCAATGCCGTAGGTTTATTAAACACAAATACCAACAACAAATCTGATTACCGTTTTGCTTACGACCAGTTACAGCAAATTGAAGAAATCAACCCTAATTACAAAGATGTAAGACAACTTATAGATGTTGCACACCAAAAGGGCACTGATTTTGTTTTGGTTGAAATGATAAACGACACCCAAAAAGTTATTCCGCAACGCTTGGAAAACGACTTGCTAAACTTTAGTACATATGGACTCGATAACCTTTGGACGGTATATCACAATAATGCCGACAGAGCTGTAAGGTACGATTACAATATGCGCGTTAACCTAAGAGAAATAAACGTGTCTCCAGAACAGGTTAAAGAGCGTCAAATCATTAAAGAAAAGCAAATTGTAGATGGTAAAAAGAAATTGTTAGACGATCGTGGTAATGTGGTTAAAGACAGCCTTGGTAATGCCATAGAAGTTGATAATCTAAAAACCGTAAGATGCCAATTCTATGAGTTTAGACAATTAAAAACCTCACAAGTAGTTGGTAATGTAGAATACTACAATCTTAACACCAAGCAGTTGGCAGATGCTTTCCCTGTAAGTAGCGAGTTTATTTTTGAGCATATCTATGCCAATGCACAGGGAGACCGTAGAGCTTTAGATAACGATTTACTGCCTTTTCTAAACAACCGTGCGGTACCATTCCCAACGGAAGAACAGATGATTTACGACACAGGTGAAGACCTAAAACTACAGCTCAAAAATATTATGAATTCTTATGTTATAGAATAAATAAAAAACCTCTCAGAATTGAGAGGTTTTTTAATTACGCTTATCGGTCTCGGCTATGAGTAGTTACGTGGTTTAACGGTTAAGCAAGCAAGTACACACCAACCTGAAAATCCGCGAGGATTTTCAGAAGTAGGCGAGAACAAGCAATTACTTATAGTCATTGTTAAGCAGCGTATTTTATTTATAATAATCAATTTTACGTTTTAAAATCCTTAGGGGTTTATCATTTTTAAATTCAATTTTCTCAATCCAATTATTTTCTGAATCGTATTTAAAATCATAACTCCAAACATCTTTTGTTTCGCCATCAGATGTTTTAACCATTTTTTCAGTCAAATCCCCATTTTCATTATATTGATTTTTTTCGACAAGATTGAATTCATCATCTCCAATTACAGTGGTAGACTCCATTAGTTCTCCGTTATTATGGTATTTGTATTTTGCTTCGTCGAAGGTCGAGTCATTTTCGATATTAAATTGTTCGACAATTTTTTTATTGTTTTTATTATAAAAGTATTTGTTTTCTTCTTCAATCGTGTCCCAATCACTGTATTCGGTAATCATTTCTCTTTCTTTGAGGTTTTGAGAATTAAAACTTCTCTCGACTAACCTGATGGGTTTATTTTCATAATCGAATTCGCTCTCGGAAATCAAGTTATTGTTACTATCATATCTTGCGCTATAAGTCGATTGAATTGTGTCATTTTGAATAATTTCTCTTTTAATAGGTCGGTTATCTTCGTCACGTTCAATTTTATATGTTCGCCTAAAGTCATTTTCCTTTATTACGAGTTGGGTTATACTGTCCCGTGAATTGTAACTGTAATCATATTCTAAAACTGAACCTTTTCCATAATGGTCAACTTCTCTTAAATTAAGTAATCGGTCTCTTTTATCATAAGTGTATGATGTCTCTTTCCGAATATCTCCATTTGCTAGAAACTCTTTAGATAAAGTAAGGTTTCCAAGCTGATTAAATTCCAAAACCAAATTTTTGTCAATTCCAATTCCATTTTCTTTGTTTCCAATTTTAAAAGTATCTTTTTCTGGAATCAGATTAAATAGTTCGGATTTTACAGATTTTACTTTTCCATTAAATCCGTATTTGTATAAATCATTTTTCTTGTCCGATGAGTTTGTTGATACAGCGCAACTAATAATTGAAATACAAATTATCGATAAAGTTATGAATGTTTTTTTCATATGTTGCCCAACGTCAAGACACAGTCCCGTTTCAATGAACTATATCTGTTAAAAGGCGAATTTAACTTTTAATAAACTATAAGTCAATACGTAAAGTCACGTATATTTTAAACCAAATATAAGCTAATTGCAATAACACCAGCACAATGCGCTAATTGGCAAAGCAATGTCTTACCAAGAATCATTACAATTAGCTATAAATTTTGCACTGTTTAGTACTTATTAGATTTTTTAAAATTTTTAAATTGCTTATACATTTTTCCAAAATCTTTTTCCTTTTTGCGTTTTTCAGCAACGGTCAATTCAAAATGCTCGTTTTCCCGTTTCATTTTGAGATAATTCTCATAGTACAGTTTATCTACTTTTCCACTTTCAACGGCTTCCATAACAGCACAATCAATTTCTATGGTATGGGTACAATTTTTAAACCTGCAGTTTTGGGATAGCGCGACTATTTTTTCAAACGTCTTTTCTAATCCTTCAACGGCATCTGTAATACCCACTTCTCTCATTCCTGGGTTATCAATAATAACACCTCCATTTTCAAGAGCTATTAATGCTCTGTGTGTAGTAATATGTCGTCCTTTATTCGTACTTGTACTAACAGCATTTGTTTTCATCTGTTGTTTACCCGATAGATTGTTTAAAAGACTCGATTTTCCCACTCCTGAGGAACCCAACAAGCAGTAAGTTTTGCCTTTTTCTATATAGGTTGTCACGTTCTCAATTCCTTTTTGCGACGTATTACTTATAGCAATTATTGGTACTTTAGCTACTCTTTCTTTAACTTTTAAGAGTAGATCATCTAACATTGTTGCGCTTATCAAATCAATCTTATTAAGAAGAATAATTGGCTGTATATGAGATGTATTGCAAATTGTGAGGTAACGTTCTATGCGATTGATATTAAAATCCCCGTCAACCGCTTGCACTATAAAAGCAAAGTCAATATTTGTGGCTATAATTTGCCGCTCTCCTTGCTTACCAACTGCCTGTCGTTGAATAATAGTTTTTCTGGGAATAATAGAATGTATAAGCACCTTATTGTCATCATATTCAGAAATGGCAACCCAGTCTCCTACAGCAGGAAAATCTTCACGAGTATTTGCCGTATATCTTAAGTTACCTGTAATTTCAGCTTCAAAATCCCCGTTTTCAGTTGCAACTATATATCTTTCCTTGTGCTCTGAAATAATTCTTCCTATTTCAAAGTCCATAAGATGATGTTGAATTCTTAATTTTTCTATGTTGTCGTTATATCCGAAATGTTCTAATGTCATATTCAGTATGTTTTAAATTGCCGTAAACACTTGCGGTATTTATAAATCGATAAATACAACAGCATTCACAATCAATGTGTTTATTTGTAAAATGTATATAAGTAGAAATGCTTCAGTGTATTACCTAAAGTTAAGAATGGTGATAGTCAAAGAAAATTGACTATCTATTTTACAATATCCGAATATAATATTACAGATGTAATAGGCATAAATTGTAATTAGAATACAAAATTATAAAATATCCCTTAAAAATCTGAAATTGAGGGAGTTTTTTGTGTAGCGATTATTTCAATCAGTAATTCTGTTTGTAGATTTAGGCAAATATACTACAATACATAAATTAGTCTGTATCTGTACTATTTGTCAACTAACACATAGTTTAGTTTAAAATCCTTATTATCAAAACAATAATTAATTTTTGACTATGTATTTTATAAATCATTTTAATTAATTCAACATAACTTTTTAAACAAAAAAATCCCAAGCTTTAAGCTCAGGATTATTATAAATTATTAAATATTTAGTAGTCTAAACCAACCAAACACTAAAAACCAGCAAGTTGATTAGTCTTCAGGATGCATAAAGCGTTGTTTCCCTAGAAGTTCTTCTTCTGTTTCTACATGGTCATCATCTGGCACACAACAATCTACAGGACATACCGCAGCACATTGTGGCTCTTCATGAAAGCCCATACACTCCGTACACTTGTCTGGCGCAATATAGTACACTTCGTCACTTATAGGTTCTTGGGTTTCTTCTGCATCTACTTCCTTGCCATTTGGTAGTACAACTTTACCACTAAGACTTGTACCATCAGCATACCTCCAATCATCTGCTCCTTCATATATTGCAGTATTAGGGCATTCTGGTTCGCAAGCTCCACAGTTTATACATTCGTCTGTTATTATAATTGCCATAGTAATTTTTCTTTCTTTTGGGTTTGCGTAAATTTGCATCTGCCTTTACACAGATTAGGCTGCAAAAGTAAAGCCAAAAAGGCGGTTATACAAATTATAATGAGTAACAAAGATTACATTAACAAAGCTTTCATAGAATTAGGAAAATTCCTAAATCAGTTTACCACAACTCCTCCACAAAAACAGGATGGTATTCAACACAACGATTTATTCTTCGATGCATTCAAACACCAAATAAAATTAGCAAAAGAGCATAACGGTTGGTTTACAGATAGCAATATAGAATACAGTTTTATGTCATGGTGTAAAATACTGACAAAGAACAATATTAATCATTGGTTAAGCAAGTATAACTTTAATGTTGAAGAACCTAAAACTGTAGCCATAATAATGGCAGGAAATATTCCTCTCGTAGGCTTTCATGATTTCTTAAGTGTAATTATTACAGGCCATAACGTATTGGTAAAGCAATCCTCTAACGACAAACACCTACTACCGCTTTTAGCAAAATATTTAGAGTACATAGAACCAAGTTTAAAAGGTAAAATAAGCTTCACAGAAGAACAGCTAAACAACTTCGATGCTGTCATAGCTACAGGTAGCGACAACACATCACGTTATTTTGAGTACTACTTTAAAAACAAACCTTCTATTATTAGAAAAAACAGAAACTCAGTAGCTGTACTTACAGGTAACGAAACCCACGAGCAACTCGAAGCACTTTCAGACGATATCTTCCGTTATTATGGTTTGGGATGCAGAAACGTATCTAAGTTATTTGTTCCAAAAGATTATGATTTTGAAGCTTTCTTTAAAGCGGTTTACAAGTGGCATCATGTTATTCATGAAGCTAAATACGCTAATAACTACGACTATAATAAAGCAGTTTACCTTATGAGCGAGTTCAATATGTTAGAAAACGGTTTCTTAATGATTAAGGAAGATCAAAGCTACTCCTCGCCTATTGCTACTGTATTCTATGAGTACTATGATTCCACCGAAGATTTAAAAGACAAATTAAGTACAGATACTGAAAAGATTCAATGTGTTGTCGCTGATGGATTTTTAGATTCTGAAGTGAAATTTGGACAAACACAACAGCCACAACTTTGGGATTATGCAGATAATGTAGATACTGTTGATTTCTTGTTAAAAACATAAACCAAAAATTATCATTTTAGTAACAACTTTTTTGCAATTAATTGCCACCTTTGTAGCTATTACATACAAAAACTCACAGATATAAAGTTAACGCTCTCAGTAGTGTTATTGAGATAAAAAAACATACTTCATGAAAAAACATAATTTTAGTGCTGGTCCTTGTGTATTGCCAAAAACAGTAATGGAACAAGCAGCTGCGGCTGTTTTAAACTTTGATGACGGCTTATCATTGTTAGAGATATCGCATCGTAGCAAACCATTTGTAGATGTAATGGAAAATGCAAGAGCCTTAGCGTTAGAGTTGTTAGGCTTAGAAGGAAAAGGCTACAAAGCATTGTTCTTACAAGGTGGTGCTAGTACACAATTCTTAATGGTTGCTTTAAACCTTTTAGAAAAAAGAGCTGGTTATCTTAACACAGGTACTTGGGCTGATAAAGCTATAAAAGAAGCTAAAATCTACGATGATATCTACGAAGTAGCATCCTCTAAAAGTGCAAACTATAATTACATTCCAAAAGGATACGACATCCCAGAAGATTATGATTATTTCCATTGCACTTCTAACAATACCATTTTCGGGACACAAATGAAGAGTTTTCCAGACTCTCCTATTCCGATGGTATGCGATATGAGTAGTGATATTTTCTCGCGTCAGTTAGACTTTACACAATTCGACATTATCTATGCTGGTGCACAAAAAAATATGGGTCCTGCAGGAACAACACTTGTAGTGGTTAAAGAAGATGTTCTTGGAAAGGTATCTCGAAAAATTCCATCAATGATGGATTACAAAGTTCATATCAGTAAAGGTAGTATGTTCAATACACCTCCTGTATTTGCAGTCTATGTATCAATGTTAACACTACAGTGGCTAAAAGGCAAAGGTGGTATTAAAGGTATCGAAGAAGAAAACGAAAAGAAAGCGCGTTTAATCTATTCTGAAATAGACCTTAACCCTTTGTTTAAAGGTTTTGCTGTGAAGGAAGATCGTTCTAATATGAACGCTACTTTTACATTAGAAAACGAAAACCTTAAAGAGACTTTTGATGCTATGTGTGTTGAAGCTGGTATAAACGGTATCAACGGACACAGAAGTGTTGGTGGGTATAGAGCATCAATGTATAATGCCTTAACTCTAGACAGTGTTAAAGCACTTGTAGAGGTGATGAGTGAGTTAGAAAGAAAAGCATAATTATCAATCGTCATTTATTTCCTGAATGACAAAACAAATTATAATGAAAATATTAGCAAACGACGGTATTTCTCAAAGTGGTATTACAGCTTTAGAAGCTGCAGGTTACGAAGTTATTACAACTACAGTAGCCCAAGAGCAATTAGAGAATTACATCAATGAAAATAACATTGTAGTTCTTTTAGTAAGAAGTGCAACCAAAGTTAGAAAAGATATAATAGACAACTGCCCTAGCCTAAAGATTATTGGTCGTGGTGGTGTTGGTATGGATAATATCGATGTAGAATACGCTAAAGAAAAAGGACTTCATGTCATCAATACGCCTGCTGCTTCTTCACATTCTGTAGCAGAGTTAGTATTTGGTCACTTTTATGGTTTAGCGCGTTTCTTACACAATTCCAACAGAGATATGCCTTTAGAAGGTGATGCTAATTTTAAAGGTTTAAAGAAAGCTTACGCTAAAGGAACTGAACTAAAAGGAAAAACCCTTGGTGTTTTAGGATTCGGTCGTATAGGTCAAGCTACTGCTAAAGTTGCTATTGGAGCTGGTATGAAAGTAGTTGCATTCGATCCTTACATGGAAAAAGCTGATTTAGAACTAGAATTCTTTGATGGACAAAAAGTAAACTTTGAAATCAAAACAATATCTAAAGAAGAGGTTCTTAAGCAAGCTGATTTCTTAACACTACACGTTCCTGCACAAAAAGACTATGTTATTGGTGAAAAGGAATTTGACCTAATGAAAGATGGAGTAATCATTGCTAATGCAGCAAGAGGTGGTGTTGTTGATGAAGTTGCTTTAGTAAAAGCCATTGAAAAAGGTAAAGTAGCAAGAGCAGCTTTAGATGTTTTTGAAAAAGAACCTAAACCAGAAATCCAATTATTAATGAATCCTGCATTATCATTAACACCTCACACTGGTGCTGCTACAAACGAAGCACAAGATCGTATAGGAGTTGAACTTGCAGATCAGATTAAGAGCATTTTAGGTTAATAAATGTGACCTAAACATAATATTTGAGTCCTACAATTGTAGGACTTTTTTTGTACATTGAAGTACCAAATTTTTAATCAAAAAATAATTATAAAACATGGCAGGAATTTTAGATTTATTAAACAGCGATTTAGGAAAAACCATAGTTAGTGGTGTTTCTGGATCTACCGGAACAGACCAAGACAAAACCAGTAGTGTGCTTACAATGGCATTACCTGTTTTAATGAAAGCAATGGAACGTAACGCAGCAACTGAACAAGGTGCACAAGGATTAATGGGCGCTCTAAGTAATAAGCACGATGGAAGTATTTTAGATAACCTAGGAGGCTTATTTAGTGGCGGAGTTGATGAAGACGTGAAAACCGATGGAGATAAAATCTTAGGACATATTTTAGGACAAAAGAAACAAGGTGTTGAACAAGTTATTGGACAAAAAGCAGGATTAGATGCTGGTTCTGTAGCCAATATTCTTAAAGTAGCTGCACCAATATTAATGGGTATTCTTGGTAAACAAGCTAAACAAAACAATGTAAGTTCTCAAAATGACATTACAGGACTTCTTGGAGGTTTGCTTGGAGGAAGCAGTGCTCAAAACGAACAGAGTTTCTTAGAAAAAATATTAGATGCCGATGGAGATGGTAGCGTAGTAGATGATGTTGCTGGTATGCTTTTAGGTGGAAGTAAAAAGAAAGGTGGCGTAGGTGGTCTTCTTGGAGGATTATTCGGGAAATAAAACACTATAATAACTTATTTAAAAAGCAGTTCCTTCTGGTACTGCTTTTTTTTATGGCTAACTTCTATAAAGGAATTACTCATTCAAAAGAAGTTCTCACTCATTGGTACTTTAATAATAGAAAGCTTTTATAAATATTTGTATCGTTAAATGAAACCAAAAAGACAACTTAATTAACCGAATTTTTAATATATTTAATTTATTATGAAAAAGCTTATTCCTTTTATTATTCTTGCAATTCTTATTGCTAGTTGCAAATCTTACAACACTAATCAAACCATAGACAATGGCAACAGTAGCGCTTTGGTTGATAATGATACTGTTTCCATTAGTAGTGACGAAACTGATTATGAAATTATAATTATTGAACCAGGATTTAATTCTTGGTTAGCCTCTACGGCAAGACCAGAAGGCTACTATTCTCAAGAGTGGTTAGAATCTAGAAATATAGTTTTAGTCCAAGCATGGAACCAAAGAAATTTACAGCCTCACACCTACAATCCTGACTTGTATCAATTAAGAATTGACTATGACGTTAATACAGATTATGGTTATGAAGTTAATTATAAACTATATAACTATTTCGTTTACTTTCAATTAAAATACAAACAACAATTAACCTCGTTTCAACCGAGGATATAGTTACTTATTATTATAAAATCCTTAATTTTGCAGCACTTTTAAGAGTGCTATGAAAAAATTTAAAGAACATTGGGAAATTCAAAAGAATTGGCAGTTGATTTTCCCTGTTTTAGGCCTAATTATTTTAGCGTATTCAGCCTTTAAGATTTCGTATGCTTTTCTAAAAGACCAAAACATAGTCTACACTATTACTGCTGTATTTCCAGTATTTTATAGCCTTTTAAGGCTAACACTTTATTGTTTCAAAAAACTAGAAAAAAAGTGGATTCTAGATTATAAATGGGAAATGATTAGAGTCTTCATTGTATTTGCAATTACGGGTACGTCTTCGGTTTTTGTTGGGAGGCCAATTATAAAGCTTATCGGAATTACTAAAGAAAACTTAAATCCCATACTCTACTGGATATTATTTATTATCATTGGGCTCATTTTTTATCAGATTCTTTTGGTGACTTTTGGTTGGCTTTTTGGTCAGTTTAAATTCTTCTGGGAATTTGAAAAGAAAATGTTACGAAGATTTGGACTTAAGCGTTTTTTAGATTGAATATAAAACCCATCATATCATCTTTATTTAAGGTATTTGCCTTATCAGTAGCGCTTACTGTTCTATTTCCTTCTTTTGTAAAGTTAAGTCATGCATTTACTCATCATAGTCATAAAGTTTGTAATGAAGATGCTAAACATGATACCCACTTTCATGAATCTGATTTAGATTGTGATTTTTACAAGTTTAAGCTTACTAACTCACAATTCTTAAATATTTATGAGTATCAGGAAGATTTAAAAAATGATATTTCTGAACTACAATCATTCTATTATAGTTCTTACCACACACAAAATAGAACACACTCCTTCTTAAGAGGACCTCCTTTGTTTGTCTAGATTTTCTATCTCTATTCACAAACAAAATTAAACTTTAAATGAAACGATTTTTCGTTGGCTTATTTATAGCATTTAGTTGCTATAACTATAGTCAAGATTGTAATTACACTTTTCTAGGTAATCTTCAAGATTTTCATGATAAGTCTGCAATTGCTTCTGCTACCATATATATTAAAGAAAAAGACAAATACTTGGTTTCAGATTTTGATGGCAAATTTAAAATTGAAGATCTGTGCTCTGGTACATTAACATTAACTATTTCTCACGTTAATTGTGAGACTAAAACGGTTTTATTCAATATTACTAATGATAGTTCTGAAATTATATTTTTAGAGCATCATTTAGAAGAACTCAGTGAAGTCGTAGTAAGTTCTACTATAAAAACAGAAACTACAAGTATTGAGCAATCTCTAAATAAGAGTGAGATAGAAAACTACTCTGACAAATCTTTGGGAGATGCCTTAAATTCTGTAAGTGGTGTATCTTCTTTGAATACTGGAAATACTATAGTTAAACCAATGATTCATGGTCTTCATAGCAGTCGATTATTAATTATTAATAATAACGTACGCTTATTCGATCAAGAATGGGGCGATGAACACGCACCTAATATCGATATTAATTCTGCTGACAGAATTGAGGTTGTAAAAGGTGCAAATACGCTAAGATATGGTAGCGATGCTATTGGAGGTCTAATTCTAGTAAATCCAAAAAAGTATGCTGCTATAGATAGTTTATTTGGCAGCACCATGCTTTCTTTAAATTCTAACGGAAGAGGTGGAAATGTAAATACCGAACTTGTTAAAACGTACCAATCTGGGTTTTACACCAAGTTTCAGTCGAGCTATAGAAAGTTTGGAGATTTTAAATCATCAGATTATTATCTTACCAATACTGGATTTAAAAACTTCAATGCTTCATTAAGATTTGGCTACAATAGTTTTGAAAAAGGTTTTGAAGCCTATTACAGTGTTGTAAATAATGAATTAGGTATTCTAGCGGCTTCACATATAGGAAATGTTAATGATTTAGTAGCATCTATAAATAGTGGTCAACCTCGAATTATTGAAGACTTTTCTTATGATATTGAAAATCCTAGACAAAGTATTTTACATCATTTAGGGAAAATAGAAGCTTATAGACGATTTAAAGGATTGGGGAAACTCACGGTTCAATACGATCTTCAGATCAATAGACGAAAGGAATTTGATTTAAGACGTGGGGACAGAGATAACGTTCCTGTAGTTGACTTAAGGTTATTTACGAATTCGCTACAGTCCAATTTACGTATAGATTATATTAACAACCTAAAGATTGATACTGGTATTATGGCCAGATATCAACAAAATGATGCTGTTTCAGGTACAGGTGCACGTCCTCTGATTCCCGATTATGACAAATACGACGCTAGCATTTACACTGTAGGAAATTATGATTTAAACGAAACTTCAGATCTAAGCGCTGGTCTTCGCTATGATTTTAGTAAAATCGAAGCCACAAAAAGCTATAATATATCAGATTGGGAAGCTTATAATTATGACGTATTGTTTCCTGAATTTGAAACCAGTAACATAGATAATTCTCAGATCTTAACGCGTCCTGAGTTTACATATCATAATATTTCAGCAAGTTTAGGCTATTCTAAAAGGTTTAATAATGATCTATCGTTTTCTTTTAATTACGGTTTAGCCACTAGAGTACCTAATCCTTCTGAATTGTTCAGTGATGGACTTCATCACGGAGCTGCTAGAATAGAAATTGGTTTATTAACTATAGACAAGGAGGTTGCTAATAAATTTGTAGCCTCATTAGAAAGAAACAATGAAAATTTTGGATTTACTATAAGTCCATATTATAAACAAATTGACAATTATATACAGCTGATTCCTGCTGGTATAACAACAACAATACGAGGTGCTTTCCCTGTTTGGGAATATAATCAAATTGATGCAAGAATATTTGGAGTTGATATTGATATCAATAAAAAAATCAATAATAACTTAAAGTATAATGGAGGTATTAGTTTACTAAGAGGTGATAATATATCAGAAGATATTCCTTTAATCCTAATGCCTGCTACTAATTTCAATAACAGTATATCTTATTTCAATGAAAATTTAAATTCCTTAACACTGAGTTTAAATCACAAAACTGTATTACAACAAAAAAGATATCCTGATTATAACTTTTTCACCTTCAACCCTATACTACAGGAAGATGTTTATGTAGATATTAGCTCTACACCACCTGCCTACTCTCTGTTTAGCTTCAACAGCTCAATGAGCTTTAAAGCTTTCAAAAAAGGTAGTCTAAAAATAGAATTCAATGTTGAAAATATATTCAATACTTCTTACAGAGAATATCTTAATAGACTACGTTATTTTGCTGACGACTTAGGCAGGAACTTTAACTTAAAAATCAAAATAAATTATTAATACAATAAAATTTAAAAACATGAAAAATTTCAAATCTATAAAAACCATAAAATTATTAGCATTACTTTTTGTTGCAAATATTGCAGCAGTAAGTTGTTCTAGTGATGATGATGGCGATGATCACGGTCACCATCACGATGAAGAATTAATCACAACTGTCACTTATAGACTAACTAATGGTACTGATGTAGTTACTTTAGAGTTTCAAGATTTAGATGGTGATGGTAGTGCTGCACCAACTTATGATATTTCTGGTCCTTTAACTGCTAACACAACGTATACTGGATCTATTCAGTTGTTGAATGAAACAGAAAATCCAGCTGATAATATAACTGAAGAAGTACAAAATGAAGGTGATGAACACGAATTTTTTATCTCATCATCAATCAGTGATATAGCAATTACAAAAACTGATGTTGATGAAAACGGAAATCCTATAGGTATTGAATCATCTTTAACTACTGGTAATGCTGGTACAGGAACACTTACAGTAATCTTAAAGCACGAGCCTACAAAACCAAATGATGGTACTGCAGATGGTGCTGGTGGAAGTACTGATGTTCAGGTGACTTTTAATATAGAAGTACAATAAATTATATTTTGTAATACAGTTAAAAAAGCGCTCAATATGAGCGCTTTTTTTATGTCTTTACTACAGATTTTTCAGTTTTTATAACATATGTATACAACCACATTATACTAAATGTAGGTATAACATCAAAGAATGGTAAAGCTTCTTCTATAAAAGACACTACTGCTGCTACCTTACCTTCTTTGCCTTTGTACATTTTGGTCATTAAATAGGCTGATAAAGGTGCCCAAACAACATCAAATAATGGAAAGACAAATGACACATAACCTAAAGCGTCAAATATTAGTCCTAGTATAAGTTTTCTGCTTTTTTTCATAATCAATTCTTGAGTTTCAATATTATATACGCAATAAGTATTCCAATTTCTTCTGATGTCAAATCGTCATAAACAACTCATAATCAAACCTATTTTAGGTTTTAACTTTTAGTTAAGAGCTATATGTTAAATGAGATTGTAGATTTGCAAAAGTTAGAGAGTAACAACCGCAACATAATTACATCTTTAATAAAACTAAACTATTCATCAATCAATCCGTTATGAACCTACGTTCTATAACCCTATTTTCTTGTTTAGTCTTGGGAATCATTAATTCATTAGTCGCCCAAGACAAAAAATCGTTACAAATAAAGCGTTCTTCAGAAGCTCCAAAAATAGATGGTATACTAGACGAAGCCCTATGGGAAGATGCAGATATTGCTACAAACTTTATTTCTTTCAGACCTGAAATAGGAAAGCAAAGACCTAAAGAAGAACGTACAGAAATAAAAATGACTTATGATAATCAGGCTATTTATATAGCAGCTTATCTCTATGATGATCCTACTAAAATCATGAAACAATTGACTAGTAGAGATAATTTTGGTCAAAGTGATTTTTTAGGCATTATTATAAATCCTAACAATGATGCTCAAAACGATACTGAGTTTTTTGTTTTCGGTTCGGGACAACAAGCCGATGCTTTGGCAAGCCCAACAATAGGTGAAGATTTTGGCTGGAATGCTGTTTGGCAAAGTGCCGTAAAAATTGTAGATGATGGTTGGATTGTTGAAGTTAAAATTCCATACCGATGCATACGTTTTACCGATCAAGAAGATCCTGTTTGGGGTATTCAATTCCATAGACATTTTAGACGGGAGCGCTCACAATATACGTGGAATCCTATCGACCCAACTAAAGGTAATATTGGAATTTATCATGGTGAACTCAAAGGGCTTCAAAACATTACACCACCTGTAAGACTTAACCTCTACCCTTTTGCTACAGGAATTGTTAATGACTTTGATGGAGATACCGACACTGATTTAAACTTTGGCATGGACGTAAAATATGGTATAACCGATAATTTTACGCTAGATGCTACTTTAGTTCCTGATTTTAGTCAAGCAGGATTTGATAATGTAACCCTAAACTTAGGCCCTTTTGAACAAACATTTTCTGAACAAAGACAATTTTTCACCGAAGGTGTCGATCTGTTTTCAAAAGGTAACCTGTTTTTTTCTAGGCGTATTGGTGGTAGACCTAGTGGTGAGTTATCGCTTTCTGATGATGAAGAGGCTAATGTTCCTAGAGAAGTAAAAGTCCTTAATGCTATCAAAGTTTCTGGTCGTACTAAAAACGGCTTAGGTATTGGAATTTTTAATGCTATTACCGAAAAGACTGAAGCTAGCATTACCAATACCGAAACAGGTGAACAACGTAAAGAAGTAGTTGAACCTTTTGCTAACTATAATGTTTTGGTGGTAGATCAACTTTTTAATGGTAATTCATCTGTAAGCTTAATTAACACTAACGTGATGCGAGAAGGTAATTTTAGAGATGCTAATGTTACAGGTTTGGTGACTAACTTACAGAATAAACGAAACACCTACAATATTGTAGCTGAAGCAAAAATGAGTAATGTTAATCACCAGTTTGAAGCTAGTGAAACTGGATATAGTTCATTCTTCTATATTGGAAAATCACATGGTAAATTCCGCTATAGTTTTGACCATAGTTTTGCTGATACCAAATACGACATTAATGATCTTGGACTTATTCTAAGAAATAACTATAATAATTTTGGTGCCGATGTATCGTATCGCATTTTTGAACCTAAAGGCAACCTCAACAATTATAGAATTAATGCTTATATCAATTATCGTAACCTAGCCAATCCTGGTGTATTTACAGGTACCAATTTTGGTGCTGAATATAATGCACAAAATAAAGGTTTAAACAATTACGGTTTTTGGTTTGATATGGAACCTGGGAAGCAATATGATTATTTTGAATCTAGAGATGGCAGATACTTCATTTATGAAAATATTGCTAGTGCTGGCGGTTATTATTCATCTAACTACAATAAAAAATTCGCTTATGATATAAGTGCGAATTCCTATAAAATATTTGAAGACGGTAGAGATTTGTTTGGTTACAACCTCAGCTTAAGTCCTAGATTTAGATTCAATGATAAATTTCTAACTATTTATAGTTTTAACCTCAACATGTCTAATGGTTCTAGAGGTTATGCTACGGAAGCAGACGATCAACCTATTTTTGGTGAACGCAATAGACAACGACTTACCAATACCATTTCTGCTAATTATACTTTTAATCCTTTTAACACACTTTCTCTAACGTTTAGGCATTATTGGGACACGGTAAATTATGATTATGAATTATTCACATTGCTGGATAATGGCTTATTAACAACAGATTCTGGCTACACGGTAGATAATGTTGAAGAAAGCCCTAACATTAATTTTAGTACTTGGAATATCGATTTAAGTTATTCGTGGCAATTTGCACCAGGAAGCTTCCTAACCGCATTATATCGTAATCAGTTATTCAATTCAGATACTTTGTCTAAAGACAGTTATTCTGAAAGTTTGAATACCCTTTTTGAACAACCTATTCAGCATACGTTATCTGTGAGGTTACAATATTTCCTAGATTTCAATGGTATAAAATCTGTATTTCAAGGAAAGAATTCTGCGTCTTAATATTGTGGATTACGGCTTTATATAGTATTTTCACGCCACATGAGTACAACCATTATTTCTGCTAAGCAGATAGAAAAAGCTTATAAAGACCTTAAGGTTTTAAAAGGAGTAGATTTAACCATTAACGAAAGTGAAGTCATCTCTATTGTTGGCGCTTCTGGAGCTGGAAAAACCACACTACTTCAGATTTTAGGCACACTAGACAAACCTGATTATACCTCAGAAACCGAACTTATCATCAATGGACAATCTATAACATCCATGAATGATAAAACACTGGCAAGATTCAGAAATAAGAATATCGGATTCATCTTTCAATTCCATCAATTATTACCAGAATTTACAGCTTTGGAAAATGTCTGTATTCCAGCATTTATAAACAATACTCCAAAAGCTGAAGCAGAAAAACGAGCTAAGGAATTATTGGATTATTTAGGATTAAAAGACCGCATACACCATAAACCCAACAGCATGTCTGGTGGCGAACAACAACGTGTTGCTGTTGCTAGAGCTTTAATCAATCAGCCAAATATTATTTTTGCTGATGAGCCTTCAGGGAATTTAGATAGCGAATCTGCTGAACAATTACACAAACTATTTTTCAAACTTCGTGATGAGTTTAAGCAAACCTTTGTTATTGTGACGCACAACCAAGAGTTAGCAGAAATGGCAGACCGAAAACTCACTATGGTTGACGGTAAAATTGTTTGAAAATTAAGCTTCTTTCTCAGTATTAGGATTTGTTAGTACGACACGTGTTCGTGGTAAACTTTCAGGATAGTTTTCTCTGATAAAATCTATCATTTTCTCTCTAACATGAACTCTCAAGTCCCAAGCGGTCGGCGAGTTTCTAGCACTGACTAATATTCGGGTTTCTACAGTATACTCTTTAGAATCTGTTACTTGAAGAACTTGTACATTTTTGTCCCATAAATCCGTGTTATCTAAAATACGTTTCAATTCTTCTCTCAAGGCATCAAAAGGCACATTATAATCTGTATACAAAAATACCGTTCCGATAATATCTGCACTAGAACGTGTCCAATTTTGAAAAGGTTTCTCCAAGAAATATGTTGATGGCAGTACCAAACGCCTTTTATCCCAAATTCGAACTACAACATAAGTAAGATTGATTTCTTCAATCCAACCCCATTCTCCTTCAACCACAACAGCATCATCAATTCTAAAAGGTTGGGTTAACGCAATCTGAATTCCCGCCATTAAAGCTCCAAATACTTTTTGAGCGGACAAACCCAAAATAATACCAGCCAAACCTGCCGAAGCAAAAATACCAACACCTATTTCCCTAATACTCTCAAAAGATAAAAGAATTAAACCTATTGAAGTTAGAATAATAACAAACACAATAACCTTTTCCAGAATATTGAATTGCGTATAGAGTTTTCTAGACTTTAAATTATCTTCTTTAGTAATGTCATAATGTTTTAACACCTGACGCTTTATACGCCTTAAAAGAATTATTAAAAACCACGCCAAAGCTACAATTACAAAGTTTCTACGCTGTTCTACCACAAGCGATAAGTCAACATTCCACTGTTCAGAAACCCAGTTAGCAATTGGTTTTATGGCAAAAATGATAACAATTAAGGCAATACTAAATATGAGTTTGGTGTTCTTCATAAATGATTTTTTGGTTGTTATAAGAAGTACGTCATTCCGAAAGCAAGATGTTGCAAAAAGAAAATAGAAATGAATACTTAGTGAAAGTACGCTAAGTTAAGCGATTATTACTCTAAAGTCAAGTGTATTGCCCAGCGATATGGTTATAGCTGCGTTAAAGTTTCCTTAAAGCATATTTCAATTATATTTTTTACAAAAATTAAATCTTGCACGCAACCATTACATAAATAGTGCATCTATGGCAAAACATATTTAATGAATAAATTTCACTCTTTATTATTCATTTTGTCAACACTACTTTTATGTAGCTCTTGCGCTTCTATTTTAAATAGAAAAGAAGTAAACGTAAAAATTTATGCACCTGATAATACTAAGGTTGTTTTTAATAATCAAACGCAATCTACTAATGATGGTGAAATTATTATAAGTCCAAAAAGATCCAAAGATTCATTACGATTTACCTTAAAAAATGATACTATATCTACTGATTTTGCTGTAAAACGTAGGATTTCAGGTTGGTTTTTCTTTAATATTTTACATAACTATGGTTTGGGAATGTTGGTTGATTTAACCAACGATAAAAGATTCACTTATAAAAATCGATTTAATTTTAAAATCGATTCTATTTTAAATGAATTTTATATTTCGAATGAAAAAGTTATTCCTTTTAAGAAAGGAGATTTTTTCGTCTATACCTCTCCTCTATCCGCTATTGATGTTTTTTCAATTCCAACTGTAACTTTAGGTGGTGAATATTTTTATTTAGATGATATGAGTATTAGTGCCGAATACGGAACCGTATACTTAAAATATTATATAAAAAACAACAGCGATATTCTTAAACAAGATAAAGGACGTTCGTTTAGATACGAGCTTAAATTTTACAATCTAGTTAGTATTTTAAATAACCCTAGAATTAACGAATATATCGGGCTTGAAGCACGTTTTTTACGACAACTTTATACTGATGATATTAGTTATACTGTTATTGACGAAGATATTAGGTACTATAAAAGGGAAAATTATTTAGTTAACAAATCTGTAGATATTTATAATATAAAATACGGTTTAAACTTTCCTCTAGGTAGAAAATTCTATCTTGATCTTTACAGTGGCTTTGGCCTAAGAATTAGGAATGTTAAAAACCCTTATATATATTATGATCCCGAAATTCATATTGCAAATACTGACAATCATGACTTCTTCTATGGACATAATCTAGAAGATTATTATTCTAAATATCAATTTAATCTCTCTCTTGGTTTTAAATTTGGATATAAATTTTAAGCTTGCTACTCACCTCCCAAAGTCCAAATTATTGCTTTTTCTTTAGTCGCTCTAAAAATGGTATAGTGCTCTTCATTGGGCTCGTCAGAATATTTCCAAGTGAGTTGCTGTGGAGCGTATTCCTGAAAGGTTTGCTCTAAACTTCTTGTGTATTGCGAAATATCCTCTACACTACTACCTGCAAACCATAATTTAATATTCTTATCTGCTAAACTATCCAAATAAGTAGCAGCTTTTTTGGTAAGATAATGCTCATTCCACCACAACGAAGGATCAAAGGCAATGTAATAGTCAAAAGCGTTTGGAGTTAGAAAGAAAGTTTCCATAACAAAAAGTCCAGCAAGCGATTCACCTATGATACCTTTTTTAGTACTGGTTCTATATTTGCTATCGATTTCAGGCATCAATTCTCCTGTGATAAATGCTCTAAAATCTTTGGCTCCATCAGTTATTGGACAATATTGCTTATCGTATTCCGATTCTGATGCTCCTGTTAAATCACGACCACGTTCTGTGTTTTCAATACCCACCAAAATAAATGGTGGAATTTGATTGGCCTCAATTAAATCTGCTAAAGTATTAGCGATGTGTGGAAAATCCTCTTTAATACCTCCATCTGGCATATACAACACAGGAAAACTATCTTGGGATTGCTCATAAGTTGGCGGAGTCCACACATTAATAACACGAGTTTCTTTTACAAACTTAGAAGCGACCTCTAAACTATCATGTTTGGGTATTGGATCGTTATAGGTTGGATAGGTTTCTTTGCAGCTAAAGGCTGTTATGGCAACAATAAAACATAAGATTAATCTTGTCATTCGTAATAGCATTTACATTAAACATCTAAATATAGAAATTTAAAACAGTAAAACTCAATTCCCCTCTTTATCATGAGCTTGACTAATCATATGATTAATGCAAAGCCATGTGTCATCTCTTTTTTCAAATACTCTGAGATGATTTATAACTCTATCATTCATAGCGCTGCCATCTGGCCATTGCTGTCCTGTTCTAATGTTTGTAGAACGTACCAACGCAATCTCATTGGTTAGAAAATTAATGTCTGGTCGTTTGTAATTGTTTTTACCAGACATCACAAAATCAAGACTGAAAATAATTTCCAATAATTCCCGTAACTCTTCTTTACCTTGTACTCTATCGCCAAAGGCATTGGTCCAATCGATATCATTAGAATACCCTTTTAAGACGGTTTCTAAATCCTTAGCATCCCAACCTTGATCATAATCTTCTATATTTTGCTTTATAGCAATAATATCTTCTGTTCTATTGGAGGTGTCTGGTGATTCATTGCAAGACACAATAAAGCCAAATACCATAACCATTAAAAAAGTTAACTTTTGCATGATATTGATTTTAAAAAATTAGACGTATCACAAGAAATAAGTCTTTTTGAAAACTTATTTAGTTTTTACTATTTCCGAGCAGCTCGTAATTTCTTTTTTAAACGAATAGCTATAATAGTCGGAATTAAAGCCATTAAAAGACCTATCAATAATCCTTTTATGGTGAATCTCATGGTTTGGTTGGTATCAATATCATGTCTGTGGTTCCATATTTCTACAATCTTTCCTTCCTCATTAAACCTAAACACATTGATTATAGGAATGGTTCCCGAACCAAAAACCACCTTTCCTAAAAATGTTGATGGCTTATATGTTGCTTCCCATCTTGTTGCTACCAAATCACCTTCAGCAATTTGATAATTGATCTTTGAATCCCAAGAGCCATTATCCCAAAAACGATCTGCTGTTATTTTTTGTTCTATAGCTGGTTCTACCACATCTTTTCTATCACCAATATCATGCACAACATATTCTTCGGCTACATAGTCTACATACTTATCTGTATTATTGGTAAACCAAAGATCTTTATAAAAGTTCCAAGCTATGTCTTTATTTCTATTCTGTAAGTTGGGTGGCTGTAAACTATCTCCTTGAGAATAGGTAATAAAAGGCAGGGGCAATAATGCCAAAAGCAATAATGTTGGTTTCATAATCTATGATTTTATAGTTAAAAATTTTACTACTTAGACAAACCTTCCTTATAATAAAATATGCCTAATAATAAAGGCACCAAAAAACAAGCTACTGCAAATACTGTAAACGATACAACACCAAAAAACACCAATAAAAATAAAGCTACAATTAAAAGTATCATAACAATTGCATAAACCTTAGGCACAATACCTTGTTTACTAAATCCTTGCTGAAAATAAATAATTAATACACTTAACTGAAATAATGCTCCAATATTAAAAAGATACAAAGGAGTTCCTCTAATTGACTCAAACAAATATGGTTGACTATCTATGACACTCAGTGTAGTATGGTAACTTCCAATACTTATAGCAAAAGACAATATAAGTACTAAGCTTCCTATAAAATTTACAACCCATAATAAGCTCAAAGGAAAACTTCCTGCAGTTCTTGAATCCTTAAATAAGAGAGAAGATGAAATGGCAAAAAACACATTACCAAATAACGACCAATTCCAGATTGAACTCATCACATCCCAATTATCATATAAAAATTTACCAGCTTCATAATCCGTTCTTTTTATTTCTACAACTAATGATGCCCAACCAGCATTTACCTCTAAGAGAATGCAGATTATTGTTATGAGCGCACCAAGACTCAGCAGAATACCACCATATCTAAATTCAGCTTTTGTAATATATTTCATATTGAATTATTTTTTATAAATCAATCATCACAAACCTTGCTCAACGAATTGTCAATTTGAATAATCTTCCAAGTACCTTTGGTTACCCTCCAGATTCTTGAACTAATTCTCTGAACAGTGTCTCCATGACTTTCTCTTAGGTAGGTCATCCTTACATAATCGTAACCTAGACTTGGGGTAAGTAGTCGTTGTTGGCTTGTCATATCTACAACGATCTTTTTAGATAATTGTGGACAAAACTCTGCTAATTGCTCATACGAAATGAGAACTTTAGGTTGCCCAAACTGAATTTCTGATATTTGAGCTTCTTTATCAACAGACCTTATGATATATTTACAATGATCTGATCCTTCTATATAATTTTGTTGAAATTCTTTAGCTACTTTCTCAAATTCCAACTTTAAATCTTCAGTAACTGAAGTGTTTTTATTTTGGCACGATACTAACAGTATACCTACCAAAATCATTATTTTTTTCATCCCACAATGGCTTAGCTATCCATAATAATTTAAGCCTATGCATTAATTGTAAAACGCATAAGCTCATTTCTTTTGCAAAGATACATAAAGCCTTGATAATAAACATTATTACATTTGGTTTTAATTGTTATGTAAGGTCTTAAAAGTGATTTTAAAGAATCATATTTTTTGCTTGTTTTAATTAAAACGTTTTAAATCCATGAGGATTTTCAGAAGTAGGCAAGAACCAGTAATTACTTATAGCTATTGTTATGCGTTCGTCTTTATTCTATTCTTTCTTTAATTTTATCAAACCAAGATTTAATTTCTTCAAATGCGTTTCTTTCTTTTAAAATATCTATCGTAATCTCACAAGAAATCTTACTATTTAGATGTTTTTTTACAAAACTAGAGCATCTATCTCTATAATTTTTTGATTGTTCTTCCCACGGTTTATCGGGTTGCCTTTTTGAGTGTCTCAATTTTGCAATGGAAGTAGGAATATCTGAATCATCATCTACTGTAATAGATATAGAGAAACCGTCTGAATCAGCAAAACTTGGAATTATGATACTTTCGTGATAATAGTTTTCTATTTCCCTTTTGTTCGTAAGGGTTGCATAATGATTTAATCCTCTGTTGTTTACTTCATCTACAAAGTCTTTGTATTTTAAATCCTCGTCTTTATCGTAGATGTGAATTTCAGTTTTATTTAGTTTTTTTAAATAATTATTTGTCACCCAATGTCCCAAAGTTCCACCACCTAGGCTAATTGTGACAATTCTATCATCATTAACTAAATCAATATCAAACAACGAGGAAATATTATTAAAAAACATAATATCTGTTGGTCCTTCTAAACATAGAAAAGCTTTGACTTTATCTGTGTTTTTTTCTACCGAAGGTAAAACACCCAAAGTTGAAGCTATTTTTTCTAAGTTTCCATTGTTTCCAACTTCTATAAAGTTGTTTCCATTTTCTTTATGCACAAATCGTAAATTCTCTACAGCTATTAAACTAGCTAAAGCTGGACTATGTGTTGTTGTAATTACTTGGGAAGAGCCACTTTCTGAAATTTGAGACAATGCTTCTATTAATTTAATCTGCCAGTCTGGATGCTGAGATGTTTCAGGTTCTTCTATTGCATAAATTACACTTGGTATATTTTTAGCATTTTTCTTTCGTTCCGCTTCTGCACGAAAGAAATTTATAAGTAACAAACGTCGCACACCGCTTCCTCTTTTATTCATAGGAATTTCATCACTTGTAAGAGTAGGTGAAAACAGATTCGCCCATTTTAATTCGGTTGGAAAATTAGTTGAAAGTTGAGAAGCTACTTCCGGATTCATTTCTTTTAACTTCTCAATTGTAAGATTTGCTATCTCTGATATTTCCTTTTCTACCTCTTTTTTAATTTTATTAAGAGCTTCTGTATGCTTTTTTAAAGCTTGTTCAGCTGCAAATTTTAATGGGTCTTGTATTTCCTTATCTTTTTCGTCATTTTTTCTATCACTTTGAAATAAGGCATATAAAGGTAGTTGTGGTGATATTTTATTCCAAATATCTTTTACACCATCCTGACTTATTTCAATTTCAGCAGTTGAAAGTTTAATGTTGTCTGCAAAACTATTCCAAATAGCTTTTCTTATTTCATTTTTTACATTTGCCTTAAAATCGCCGTTTAAATTTAACTTCTTAATTCTGTCCTGAAGTTCTTTTATTTTAAGGCTGTGTAAGTCATTTCCTTTTTCATTATTTGGATGGTTACAAACAATGTAAGTTTTGGGTTTTGTAAGAGCGGTGAAGTCTTTTTTAATTTCTAAGAAATTGTCAGAATTCAAAAGGTATTCACTTTTTAAGTCAGTTATAGCACCCGCATCTAAATCTATCTCTTGAGGTAGATTAGAGAATTCAACTGATAGTTTTACAGTTTCTTTGTTTTCTCTTGCATTTATATTTACATCATCAGAGTCTAACTTTCTATTTTCAAAAAAGATGTCAAGAGCTTCTAAAATAGTCGATTTTCCTATATCATTTTTACCAATTAAAACAGTTAAATCATTGAATGAAATTTTAGTAGCATTTCGATAACCTCTAAAATTTTCAATTGTTAAACTTGCTATTTTCATCTTTTTCTTTTTTTTCAGCTGACGCACAACGTGTTTGGCTATGATTCCGTTGCGAGTAAAATCCGCAGGATTTTCCGAGTAGGAATCATAGTGTTTAAAGTTACTATATTTTCTGTTTTAGCCATATGTAGCAATGGATTATAGCCAGTGTTGTGTACAGTATTTTTATTCCGCAATTTTATAATATTCAGTTTCTTCTCCGTCTGTTATTAAAATCAATTTTTTAGAGTTCAAGTATTTCAATTCCGAAATCCAGTTTCCGTATAGATATGTGTATTTGAGTTTAAATCCGTTTTCGTATTTTATTATTTCCACGAATGAGTGATTGTCCTCAATAATTATTTCCTCTCCATTTTCGGCTGGTTCAAAGTCTTCTAAATTTCCTTTTCCATTCTCAAACCAATAATGATAAACAGTTTTTGAGTCCGAATTTTTTATTTTCCATTTTCCACTCAAATATGATTCTACTTCTTTTTCAGTTTCACAACATTTTAAGTGTTGTCCGAGTAAAGTCAGAGGTAAAAAGGTTGATATTAAAATCAATATTTTTCTCATTTTTCAGCGTTCTGTGGATATTGTACACAACAACTGGATATACTCATTAACTATATCCAACTTATAGGTTTAATGCTTCAATATACACCTTCAAAATCAACCAAACTATACGTAAAGTTACGTATATCGTTAAAAAACAAATATTTAAGGTTAAAACGCAGGCTAAACCCTCAACTTTTACCATAAATAAAACCCTAGGATTTATAGTACCTCTTCTACAAAATCTGTAATTTTGTAGTGCTTTATAAAAAATCACAATACAATGACTTATAGAATAGAAAAAGACACTATGGGTGAGGTAAAAGTACCTGCCGATAAACTTTGGGGCGCACAGACAGAGCGTTCTCGTAATAACTTTAAAATTGGGCCTGCAGCTTCTATGCCTTTAGAGATTGTGTATGGCTTTGCATATCTTAAAAAAGCAGCGGCTTATACCAACTGCGAGCTTGAGGTATTGTCTAAAGAAAAACGCGATTTAATCGCTCAGGTTTGTGATGAGATTTTAGAAGGCAAACATAATGATCAGTTTCCTTTAGTAATTTGGCAAACGGGTTCTGGTACGCAAAGTAACATGAACGTTAATGAGGTGGTGGCTAACCGTGCGCATCAAATTGCTGGTAAAGTTATTGGCGAAGGTGAAAAAACCATTCAGCCAAATGATGATGTTAACAAATCACAATCGTCTAACGACACCTTCCCTACTGGTATGCATATTGCTGCTTACAAAAAAGTGGTAGAAACAACTATTCCTGGTGTTATTCAGTTACGCAACACACTACACAAAAAAGCTTTAGAGTTTAAAGATGTGGTGAAAATTGGTCGTACACACCTTATGGATGCTACACCTCTAACTTTGGGTCAGGAATTTTCAGGTTATGTGGCTCAACTAGATCATGGTATTAAAGCTTTAGAACATAGCTTACCACATTTAAGTCAATTGGCTTTAGGTGGTACTGCTGTTGGTACAGGACTTAACACACCAGAAGGTTACGATGTTTTGGTCGCAAAATATATTGCTGAGTTTACAGAATTACCATTTGTAACGGCAGAAAATAAATTTGAAGCTCTTGCAGCACACGACGCTATTGTAGAAACACATGGTGCTTTAAAACAATTAGCAGTGTCGTTGAATAAAATTGCTAACGATATTAGAATGATGGCTTCTGGTCCGCGTTCAGGTATTGGTGAAATTATTATTCCTGCTAACGAACCAGGAAGTTCTATTATGCCAGGAAAAGTAAACCCTACACAGTGTGAAGCGATGACTATGGTTTGCGCTCAAGTAATGGGTAATGATGTTGCCGTAACAGTTGGTGGTACACAAGGTCATTACGAACTTAATGTTTTTAAACCTATGATGGCTGCTAACATTTTACAATCCGCACAGCTTATTGGTGATGCTTGTGTTAGCTTTGATGAAAACTGTGCTAGTGGTATAGAACCTAACCATGATGTTATTAAGACTTTATTAAATAATTCATTGATGTTAGTTACCGCACTTAACACAAAAATAGGCTATTACAAAGCTGCTGAAATTGCAAATACAGCACATAAAAATGGCACTACACTTCGTGAAGAGGCTATTAACTTAGGTTATGTTTCTGCTGAAGATTATGACGAATGGGTAAAACCAGAAGATATGGTAGGAAGTTTGAAATAAGTTTCATTTTCAAACCATTACCACACAAATAATTTAAAAACGCTAGTAAAATTAAACTAGCGTTTTTTTTTGTTCGAAAAAATGACAATATTTACATAAAACCAACTAAGATGTCTATACTAATAACTAACATAAAACAACTTGTACAAGTTTACGATCATAACGTCACGATTGTAAAAGGAAAGGAAATGAAAAACCTTCCTGTATTAGAAAACGCTTACCTCTATATAGAACACGATACCATTATTGAATATGGCACTATGGACGATTGCGAAGGTTTTGATGCCGAAACGGTTATTGATGCTACCGGAAAATTAGTGTTACCGTCGTGGTGCGATTCGCATACACACACGGTTTATGCTGGTAACCGAACATCGGAATTTGTAGATAGAATCAATGGTTTGACTTATGCAGATATTGCCAATAAAGGTGGAGGTATTTTGAATTCAGCTAAACTTCTTGAAGACACTTCTGAAGACGATTTATACGAACAATCCATAAAACGTGTAGATGAGCTTATAAAAATGGGAACAGGTGCTATAGAAATCAAAACTGGTTATGGCTTATCTGTTGAAGCGGAATTAAAAATGCTTCGTGTGATTAAGCGTATCAAGCAAGACAGTTTAGCGGTTATTATCCCAACCTTATTAGCGGCTCATGCTATTCCAGAAGCATACAAGAAAGATAAAAAAGCCTATATCAAATTGATTACGGAAGAACTTATTCCACAAGCTTCAGAGTTGAACATCTCTCATTATATTGATGTCTTCTGTGAAGAAGGCTATTTTGATATTGAAGATACCGAAGCCATTTTAAAAGCAGCTGAGACCCATGGTTTACGTCCAAAATTACACGTTAATCAGTTTAATATTCTTGGTGGTGTTGCTTTAGGTGTAAAATACAATGCCCTTTCTGTAGATCATCTCGAAGAATTAGATGATAACGATATTGAAGCTTTAAAAGAGAGTGACACTATGCCTGTGGGACTTCCAGGTTGTTCGTTCTTTCTAGGTATTCCTTATACTAAAGGTAGAGAAATTATTGATGCAGGTTTACCTTTGGCGATTGCTACAGATTTTAATCCTGGCTCCTCTCCTAGTGGTAATATGAATTTTGTAGTAGGTTCAGCTTGTGTAAAAATGAAGCTAACACCTGAAGAAGCTATCAATGCTGCAACAATAAATGGCGCTTATGCTATGGGAATCAGTAATATGTATGGTAGTATTACCAGAGGAAAAAAGGCCAATGTTATCATTACAAAACCTATGAATCATTACAGTGAGATTCCTTATGAGTTTGGACACAGTCCTGTAGATCAAATTGTCATCAACGGTCAGTTATTGAAGTAAAAAAAAAAAAGTCTGAATTTGTTAGTCTGAGCTTGTAGAAGACTAAGTTGATTAATCCTAATTTTATGAGATTTAAATTAAAACCACATATTGGTGTAGGAGTTGTAAAATTTGGTCAGACAAGAGAAGAAATTCAACTAGCTTTAGGTAAACCTGAATACTCTTCAAAGAAATCTATATTTAATTATGGAGATTTCTCATTGCCTGTCCCAGCTAAGATAGGCTATTACAAAAATGAACTTCAAATTACCTTCGATAATGAAGATAGAGCAGATTTTATTGAATTTTCAGGAAAAGACTCTGAATATATTGAAGTTTACTTGAATGACATTGAAATTTTTAAAACACCAGCGCCACAATTAATCGAAAAAATTTCTTTTACTACAAATTCAGAATTCGATAAAGATGAAAACGAAATACCATATTCTTATGTATTTCCTTCAATTGACTTAGCCGTTTGGAGACAAGTAGTTCCAATCCTAGACGAACAATCTGAACCAATACCTGAATCAGATGAAGGTAAATACTTTTGGACGATTGGAATTGGAAAAAAAGGATACTTTAAAAAAGAATAAATAAGTTCATACTCCAAAAATCTTATACAGACACAACTAGATCAACGCACGACTATTTGAATCTCATATTATCATAAACAAAAAAATCCGGAAGATATACTTCCGGATTTTTTAGCTATCAATCAATCAAACAATCAATCCTTACTTCATTGTGAATTCAGAAGTAGAAATCAATTCTTTATCGTTAAAAACATTGATCTTATATCTACCTTCTTCAAACTTTTGGTCGTCTGCAGCTGAGATATACTCACAAATGTTTAGGTTTCTGTTTTCGTAGTTGAATCTACTGATTAAACTGTAGTTTAATACTTGATCATCAAATTGTAACTGATCGTTAGAACCTAAAATATTATTCTTAGGATCAATTACTTGTACATATAATTCTTTATCACCAGATTCTGCAATAGTGTTTTTAGCTACTGTAAAACAGATTTTAATTTTATCACTACGTCTTGCTCTTTCTGTTGGGATTTGCTTACCACTACTTCTTTCAATCACACCCATACCAATTAAACCTACGGTTTGTAATGCTGATGCATCTTTAACAACTGTTGCTAACTCTGTATTTTGAACTAATAATGAATCTGTGAACATGGTACGTTCAGCTAACTGTACTTGAGTACTGTCTAAAGATGACGCTAAATATTCATTTTCACCTTTAAGTCTATCATTTTCTTTCATTAACACATCCATTTCTTCTTGAAGTGCTAAAAATTTCTTTTTATATCTCCATAAGCTATTAACGCTAGTTTGAGATACTTTAAGCGAATCCATTAAACCTTGAATACGTTCTCTTGCTGCAATAAGATCTTGGTTTTTCACTTTGCTTTCTGCAATAGCTTCATCATATTGAACGAGCATATTGTCTAACTCATGCTGTATTTGTTTCTTCTCTCCTACTAATACTTTTTCAGTTTCTTGTTTATCATTGTAAAGCTTAGAAGTATAAAATGCTGTACCTAAGAAAAGAACTAAAAGGATTCCTAATCCAACTTTAAGTCCTGTACTAGTTTTTTGTGAACTTTCCATAAATTGTGTTTTTTAAAGTTATTGTTAATTCTTGTTTTAAAAACTAATTCGAGATTAAAATAATTAAATAAAACTGTACTTTTAATTTTAATTTAATTTTTCGTCCAAATGCAACACTTCACTCTATTTACAGAAAAAGACATACAACATCTTTTAAAGAAACGTAAAGGAGAATCAAAATTTGGAGAACTCGTTCAGTTAATACCTAACCTCACTAACATATACGATGATATCGTTAATTTAGACGTTGACTATGTGATTTTTGGGATTAAAGAAGATATTGGAGTTTACGCAAACCACGGAAATACTGGAGCTCACAAAGCTTTTGAGGCTACTCTAAAAGTTTTGTTAAATATTCAGGATAATAGCTTTACAAATGCTAAACGCATTCTTATTTTAGGTCATTTAGACTATTCAAAAGCCTGCGAAGCGCTAACAACTTTAGATTCAGAAAAGAAGAAAAACATCAATAAAGCCAGAACGTTTGTAGAAACTATTGATAAGGATGTTACGCATGTGGTGTCTTCTATCGTAAAAGCTGGTAAAATTCCTATAATTATTGGTGGTGGACATAATAATGCTTACGGTAACATAAAAGGTTCTGCACTTGCGTGCAATACCAAGATAAATGTGGTGAACTTTGATGCGCATTCCGATTTCAGAGCTGAAGAAGGCAGACACAGTGGTAATGGGTTTAGCTATGCGTTTGCTGAAGGTTTTTTAAAAAATTATTTCATTTTTGGTCTACACGAAAATTATACTTCAGATAATATATTTAAAGGGCTAAAGAAGATAAAATATCTAAACTACAATACGTATGATGCCATGGAAATACGAAATGAAACTGATTTTAAAGCTGAATTAAAAACAGCATTAGACCATGTTTCTGAAAAATGTTTTGGGATTGAAATAGATTGCGATGCTATAGAGAATATACCTAGCAGTGCTATGACTCCTTCTGGTTTTAGCGTAAAACAAGCCAGACAATTTGTGCATTATTTAGGGAAGGATAAAAATGCTATGTATCTTCATATCTGTGAAGCCGCACCAACAAGCAAAACAGAAACCAAGGTTGGCAAACTTATTACCTATTTAATTACTGACTTTATAAGAGCGCATGGCAATTAAGATTATAGATTACAAAAGCAAGTATGCCAAGCATTTCTATGAATTAAATATTGAATGGCTAGAAACCTTTTTTTATGTAGAACCTTACGACGAAGAGGTTTTAAGTCATCCTAATAAATATATTATAGATAAAGGAGGTTATATCTTTTTTGCTATGAAAAATGACATTGTAGTTGGCACCGTAGCCTTAATGCCAACTGAAGAAATTGGTGTTTTAGAATTAACGAAAATGGCTGTTTCACCTGAAATGCGCGGACAGAAAATAGGCCAGCAATTATTACAGCACAGCATCGATTTTAGTAAAACCAAAGAATTAAAAGGACTTCTACTCTATTCTAACACCAAATTAGAAAATGCCATCTACCTTTATAGAAAATATGGTTTTAAAGAATTAGAACTTGAAAAAGACAATCCCTATGAACGTGCTGATATTAAGATGTTTTTGAAGTTTTAGATTTCAAATTGTTTTTAAGATAAGTAAAAGCACCATTAATTTCCTCAAAAATATGTGCTTCAGAAATTAAATCTGGTACAATATCAATGGATACTAATTTGTCTTTTGGTTGCTCTTGTACTGCTGTTAATAATACCTGAACTCCTCTTTTTTCCAAATCTAAAACAGCATTCTCTATAGCATACAGTCCAGACTGATCTATATAAGGTACACGATCCATTCTTATAATTAATGCCTGAATCTGCTCTGGTATATTTTTTATTTCATCTTGAAAGTGAGAAGTAAATCCAAAAAACAATGGTCCATAAAGATGTTTTATGTAAACTTTGTCTTTATACTCTTCATAGAATTCAATTTCATCTTGCCATGGTTTTTCTCCATCAAAACCAGCAATTGTTCCTACTTCCATGCCTTTTTCACCAATATCACTAGAGCGTTTCATAAACAATAAAGATGCTAGTAATAAACCAATACCAACAGCTTGGATTAAACTACCGAAAGTAGTAATCAACAATACAATAATTAAAACAACAGCATCTGCTCTTGGAACTACTAATAGGTGTTTTAATCCCTTAACATCAATAATTTTTAATGCTATAGGAATTAATAGACCTGCTAAAACCGACAAAGGAATATAAGCCGCCAATTTACCTAAACCTAATAGTACTGCCAGTAAAAACAGGCCATGAACAGCACCCGATAATCTTGTACGACCACCAGAATTAATATTAATTACAGTTCCTTTTGTTGCTCCTGCACCTGGAATTCCCCCAAAAATTGCAGCTATTGAATTTCCGATACCTTGACCAATTAATTCTCTATTACTATTATGCTTTGTCTTAGTCATGTTATCAGCAATTACAGAAGTTAACAAAGAATCTATAGAACCTAATACCGCTAAAACTAGAGCATACTCTAGAATTATAGCGTAAGCACTCGCGTCAACCGAGAACAATCCCGAAACTTGTAAACTTGGTAAACCTGAAGGTATTTCACCAATAATAGGCACATCCCATTGTAGAAAGTAACTTGCTACTGACGCTAAAACCAAAGCCACCAAAGCACTTGGAATAGCCTTAGTTATATAAGGAAATACTACATACACAAGAACTGTAAAAACGCCTAGCGTTAATGCCTGCCAATTAAAATCTGTAAACAACCTAGGTAAATCCTGCATCACCAACCATGTTGATTTTTCAGACCCTAAGCCTGCAAAAGGAAACAATTGCAAAATAATAATGATAAGACCAACACCACTCATAAATCCCGATACTACTGGATAAGGAAAATACTTCACATAACCAGCTATATTTATAAGACCAAAAATGATCTGAAAAACTCCACCAGCTAAAAACGTAAGGATAATAATTGGCATCGCCGATTCTAAACTCCCAGTAAGCTCTATGGAAGCTGCAACCAAAGCAGCCGAAACCACAGTCATAGGACCTGTTGGCCCACTAGCCTGTGTCCTTGTACCACCAAAAATAGCAGCAAAAATACCAACAGCTATTGCGCCATAAAGTCCTGCAATTGCACCTAAACCAGATTGTACACCGAATGCTAAAGCCAATGGCAAGGCTACAACGCCTGCGACTAAGCCACCTGTTAAATCTCCTTTTAAATATTTTAAATTATAATATTTAGACATCATAAAATTTATTCATTTATATGGTTGCTAACCATTTAAAAAATTCATTAAATGGCACCGTTAGTAATACTACAACTAGTATTATGAATACTAATATATGTTTAATTTTCAAGTAAGTGAATAGACTTTCCCAAAATCTACTCATCTAACTCAATAGTTACTCAGTAACTATAATGACAACTAAAATCGTGTCATAAACCCTATACCTAATAGGTAAATATCTTTTTGCTTTTGCCTAAAACCATTCTTTGATATACTACTAGTTTCATTCATAATATCAAATAAGATATTTACTCGAGTATTAGAAGTTATTTCATAATCTGTACCAAACGAAATACCTACACCAAAATTAACGCCACCACTTTTTGTGTCAACCTCATTAGATAAATCATTTATTTTTGAACGTAAAAGAAAATTACCATAAGCACTTATGCTTGTAACAAGATTAAATTTTTGTTCATTATCTAATGACACTCTTTGAACCAAACGTAATGGAATTTGTAAATATTCATTTTTTAAACGACTTTGATCCGTACCATTAAAAAAGCTTGAATTAAACTCTACAATCTCAACACCAGAAAGCAGCTTGGTTTTTTCATTGTCTGAAAAATCATAATCGACATTGAATCGAATTGCAAAAACATTTCCATTTAACAGCCCTACTTTATTATTTTCTAGCGTGGCACCACCAACAGCTAAATTGAGACCATAACTAAACTTACTTTTAATATTTTCATCTTGAGCAAAACTCATCAATGTAAATGCAAAACAGATTATTATTAAAGTAAAATTCTTCATTTTTTTATTTTAATTAATTATTACTTAAAGCCTTTAAAGAATCTAACTGACGCTGTAAAGCTTCTATTTTTTCGGAATTATCTTCTACTCTAGGAATACTCATTATAGAATCCATTTGTTGTTCTAAAATATCTTCATCTTTTGGTACTTCTTTGTAGTAATAACCAATACCTTCACTCGCTCTCCAGGCTTCATTTAATTGGTTATAAACCGTTTCGTCCCAACCGCTAGGATGTTTTACATCTACCCAAATCACATCACGATATTCACTGTCTATCAAAACTAAATCTGGTGTTGCAGAACCATCAAACTGTTGTGCGTTGGTATCACTTATAGACGAAATTGTTCCTAAGAAAAATAGACGCTTTCTACCTGCTATTTCTTTTACATAAGGCCTAAACTCTACTGGTGTGCTCGCTTTCCAATCGTATTCTTTACGAGATTCTTTTACTTTAAGAGGCATGGCTGATACGCCTGCATAGCCTTGTTTTTTTGAGGCATGATCGTAATAATATAATTTATCCGTACCGTCAGCAGGAATAAATACACTGTAGCTTAAACTTGTGCGCTCGTCTCCTACTGGCTCTAAACCAAACCAATGGTATAAGCCGCTGTAGGCATCAGAGTTGCTACCAGCAAAATCAAAATCGGTGACGTAAGGTTGTTGGTTTTGGTCTTTTGGCATCAACGGAATTTTAACTGCAGTTTCCATATTCCAAGGTAAAGGATCACTAAAACCTCCTAAAAACTTTAAAGATTCCGCTTGAAGTTGAGACACCTCTTCTGCTAGTGTATTTTGTTTCTGTAAAAACTTGTAATTCTTTATGTCTTTTGGACTCACAAATGTTCCTTTTCCGATGGTGATGCGCTCTATGTAGTCATTAAAATCATGCTCTCCACTCTCAATAATCATAACTCCACCAAACGTAGGATACGGAAAGAAGAAACCTTTCCATTTGATTAAACTCACCACTTCTACCCAATTACCTTCATCATTTTTCATGTAAAAGGTGTCGCTTGGTTCATAATTGAAAAGCATCCAAGGATTAAAACGTTGTACGACTGCATTGTAGGTGTTACGGCTAAATTTCAAAGACTCACCTATTGAAAAGGTGACTTCAATTCTGTTTTCATTTGAAAATCTCGGAAATGGTGTTGTACTACTAACCGAAAACACTTCTTCAGTATTATCGCTGATACGCTGCATGACGTATTTTTCACTTGGTTGAATAGCCATAGTCCATTTGTTTTCTGTACCTATTCTTACCAAATGCGGTAAGGACACATCTTTGGTTTCACCGACACTTTCATTAGCCATAGAAAATATGTTTCGTAAGGGTTGAATACGCTCGTTTTGAGTTAAAGGAAGATCATCGATTTCAACTTTATTGAGATTATTGAATACATTGTAAGTTTTCATGTAATCGTACAAACCTTGATTCCACCCAAAGAAATACAAAACCCCAAAAAATACAATCAACAATCCAAGAATACCTAATCTTGATCCTGTACTGGCTGTTTTCCTGAACTTTCGTAAACCAAAAATCAGAACCAAAAGACTTAAGAGAATAACGAAGATGTATTTTCTAAAAAATAACAATACAGGTTGATAGTCGTCCCTAAAAAAGAACAAGAGAATGAGCAATAATAGCACTACAAAAACTGTAATTCGTTTTTGTTTTGCGCCTTTGTTCCAGTAGTTTTTTATCATGATATCAGCCCCTTTAATTCCCCAGAGGGGAAAACTGGGTATTTATTTTGTTAACAGTATACTTGGCTTCAGTCCAAGACACTTTATTTATTGTCGCTTCATTTCCTTCCCTTTGGGAAGTTTAGGATGGGCTTTACTACATCAACCCCTTATCTTTCAATCGTTCTCTTGCCGATTTTTCCTCTGTTTTTAGTTTCGGTTCGTTTTCTATTTCTTTCTTAGCTTCTTCAACCGCTTTATTATCTTTATTCTTAAGCTCTTCGAAAAAATCTTTGCCTTTTTCTACAACATTATCAAACTTATCCTCTAAAGATTCGCTCTGCTCTTCTATAACTTCAGAAGATTTTATAACGAAACTAGCTAGGTAAGTTCCAATCAATGTCCCAGCAGCGAATGACGCAAATGCAGAAATACCATTATAACTTGAAAATACAGCCAATGGCGTTAAAAATTCTACAATGAGTGCTGCAATTAACACTAAAGTCACCACAAAAATCAATCGTGGTAAAAAGGATTGCTTGTAAACAAACCCTTTTGGATTGTCTGCACGCATCTGTAGTTCTTTGCTATTCATTATTTTATTCAAAAAACGATATGCTCCATTGCCATTGGATTCTCGCCAATACAAGAAAATCCCGAATAATATTGCTACAATAAAAACGACTAAATCTATGCCCATAATGGTAAGTTTTTCTATTTTATATAATTTCCTCTTTTATACATTCCATGACGCGTAAGGAATGACAGTCTCTATAAAATTAGTCTAAAATTATTAAATATTGTTACGAATAATCGCAATTACCCAATCTCTAAATGAATCGTTCCAAGTCTCGTAACTCTTGTAAAACTGCTCTTTATCATACCAGTATAAAAAGAGAACATCTTTCGGTGCAATATTAATGAGCAACTTATGAATTAAATCACGATGCTCTGCGGTTAACGACGAATGCGGTTGGTGCAGTGCAAAATACATAGACTGCTCTACCATATCCTCTATTTTGTAGGTATTACTGCGTTCTAGTTTTTCTAAATACAACTCCACTCCCATTACTTTTTTCCGCGCTTCAATATCTATTTTATTGAGATAACTCTTGAATAAAGATTTACTATCCAAAATATCTTTAATTGGATGTTCTGTATCCTTCAAAAAACTAGACATTTCAAATTTCTTGATACGATCATAATTTGGTGTGGTTACCATGTATTCTAAATCACACTCAATTATGATATGATCTTTCAGTTTTTCTATCAATTCTGGTTGAGATATGTGGTAAATCAATACATCATGAATCGTATCTTTTATGGCTTGCCTATACACTTCCAAATCTTCAAAAACTACAATAGGTGTAATAAAATCCCTAAGCACATACACACCTTTAAAGGCTCTAGTATAAAATGAGTTGGTTGAAAAATGTAGTGGATGTAAGTTTAGATCTCTATGTCGTAAATCACCATAGTTTTGGGCAGAATCTAATATTTGCTGATGAAGATCTTCATCTATAAAATTATTTCCTGTTCTGAATTTATCAACCAGTTGTAGTTGTTCCTTTTGCTTTTCTTCTAAATTATCTATCAGTCGAAATGAGATACTAATATCTTCGTATTTAAGAATATCCAAAGGTTCATAAAACACGTCTATATCTTGATCAAAATCGATACAAATAGCCGAATCCCTAGTGATATCATTAATTTTTTGTCCATGGGTTTTAAAGATATGTTGCATCATATCCTTATCAAACGAGTGAAAAGGCAAATACACAGGTTTTCCTTTTTGTAATGGAGAAATGATAATACCATGAGGATTAGCTTCTCCATGATTAAGGTATTGTGTATTCTGTTTTTCCTCAGCAACTTCAGGACTCCAACCCAAGCCATCTATTGAGAAAGACTTAAGATTGGTTTCTGAAAACCCTAAGGTTTTAAGACATTTATTATAGCGCTCTACCAATTTCCCACTTACTGGGATGAGTTCACTTCTATATAAATTTGCTTGTTTTAGTTTGTTCATATTTTATGATTGAGATTCCTGCTTTACCAGAAATGACAACTATACTATTTTATTTATCTGAGCATACTGCAATAACATAATGGTTTTTGCATCTATAATTTCTTCATTTTTCACCATTTCAATGGCTTTACTGAATGGTAATTCTAATACTTCAATATCTTCGTTTTCAATTTCTAATCCACCACCTTCATTCACTTTCATGTCATCAGTATATTCTGCAATAAAGAGATACATTTTTTCGGTTAAAGCACCAGGAGATGTGTAAGCCGACAGTACTTGTGTCGCGTCACTAATTCTATATCCAACTTCTTCTTCAACCTCTCTTATTATGGTCGCTTTTGGAGAATCGTTATTATCTATAGCTCCTGCACAAACTTCGATTGACATACCTTCATTTTTATTAACGTCATAAACAGGCATTCTGAATTGTTTGGTGAGAATCACTGTGGATTTTTTAGTATTGTACAACAAGATTCCTGAACCATTACCTCTGTTATACGTTTCTCGAGACAATCGCCTCCACTCACCATCTTCAAACTGATAATCATAGTCTATTCGATGAAGTGTTGCCCAATCGTTAGAAAGTGTTGTTCTTGTTATGTTTTTTAGCTTTTGCATCCTTATTTTTTAGAAAACTGTTCTCTCGCTTCAGTTTCAATATTCATTTGATTAACTCGTGCGTCTACCTTTCGTTTGAAATCTGTATCTGCAATTGTAGCAACATTATCCAAGTAGCGAATCACCTCTTGTCGTCTAATATCTGAAAAGTTGAGCCCTTTCATGTTGGACTTCATTAATTCTTGCAACATATTGAATTTAGTGTCATAATCCTTTTTGAAATACTTATCAGGATTATCAAACCAATCGTCTTCCAAATCAAAATCCGTTAATCGTAACGATATTGCAGATTGAATGTTTCTAACATCTCTTGATGAGAAAAACGGGAATATTTTCTGAATTTCAGTGTATAATGCAGCATAAAACATATGATCATTAGTCTCATGTAGCTTTTCAATTTTATCAAAAGTTTCATGAACACGTTCTTCTGTCGGATTTTCAACAGCATTGAGAATGTCTCCCATACTTTTTGCCAAACCTTGGTCTGACAAATATTGATATACTTCAGGATCATCCATATTTATAAAATCTGGCATTGTACTTTGAAGTTTTCTCCACCAGATATAATCTTGATCTAAGAAATCATGCTCCGTTCTTGCGCCATCAATTTTAAACCTTCCTTGTACACGAGAGATTACCGCTTTATCTAACATCTCAGGCAAATTGGTAAATAAGCCTATTGAACTATTACCATAATTAACAGCGTAGGCACCTTCTGTATATCTTAAAAACACACCTATAACTTCTTTTACACCAGCAGAAACCCCTTGGGCAGTACGCTCTTGAAGATTATTCTCAGCATCATCAATTGGTGCGAAAATCAATTTAGAAGGATCTTGTAAAGGTTTCATCCACTCTACCATTTTCTCGGCCGAACCACCTTGAAAAGTACTAATCAACGTATCTGGCATTGGATGAAACAAAAACGGAATATCTAAGTTATCACAGTGTTCCTTTAAACGTGTGGCAATAGCAGCAATGAGCATACTTTTACCTGTACCAGGAATACCATAACCCATAAAAACAGGCATAAAACCACCAAGCTCTTGAAACGGATTTTTCTTTGCCTCAAAATCATAACTCAACATACGCTCCGTTAAACGACGTGCAAAGTGCTTAGCATCTCGGTTACCGACGATTTGCTCGAATTGAATTTTATTAAATTCGACACTCTTAGCAGTACCTTGAAATACATTTTCCCAACCCGATACTGCGAAATCAGAGTTTTCCAATTTATAGGTTCGGTCAACTATAGTTTCCGTGTATTCTAAAGTGCTTTTTCTTAATTGAATTTCAGCGATTAAAGCTTCAAAATAAACTACTGTAAAATCTATAACATCCTTATCTGTTTTTATGATTTCAGGATGACCTAAATATTTATCGTAATAAAACAGTTGACATGAAATACCTTTTAGAGGTGACAAAAAGGACACTTCAGGAATTCCTGCAAACTTCTGCTTCATTACAGATAAATCGTCCGAAGCATAGGGTTTTAAATCATGTAATACTTTATAAGCCGTTGCAAAAAGCATGAAGGCCGTTGCGGTGAGCATTTTACTCTCATATTCACGTTTCCCTGAGCTATCTAAAGCAGATTTATTTTCGCTTAAACTTGATAAACCAGATGCATCATAGTAACTGTCCTTTATCCAAACACCAAGTGTTAAAGCTTCTTGTACTGCAAATAGAGTCTGGTTTAAAAACACAGGCAAAGCCACAGATTCTGGTAAGAGCCTTTTCTTTAGTGCTAATATGGTTTTAGAAACTGAAGTTATCGTAACACTACTACCATTATTTGCCCTAGAAAGGTAAAGTAATATGGATTCATCTTTACCGTCATTATCTCTATTTTTGGCACGTTGACTCTGCTCCCATTGAATGGATTTCAAATAAGATGTTGCTTCATCACGAAGCATATCGAGTTCACTTTGTTTTATAGGAAAAGTTGAGTTGTGTTGCATTATCTTGAGTAATAAGTAAAAAGTTACAAGTATTAAGTTGGGCTCAGAATCTTCAAGCTTCCATCCTTAAACTTCTGGCCCCTTTTAATTTTTAAATTCTGAAATCTGAATAGGTGGAATCGCCAACTTGTTCATAATTTCTGGTGTTTTATTATATAGTAATTGTATAATTCTATGTGGCGCAAAAACATATCGTTGTCTAAAAACAGCATCCCATTTTTGAAAGGTTTGTTTGCTAAAAAAGCTACCTTCTTTGAATTCACTACCAGATTTTAATTCGTCTATCTTAAATGATATTGCGAAGGATTCCAGTGAGATTTCCTTATTAGAAATACCTTGAAGAATAGCATGTGTCACTTTGTTTTCATCTTTTGCAAACACATTATGAATAGGTCCCAAATCAACACGTTTTATCAATTTTGGTAGTAGTTTGGGCAGACGTTTGTCTATAGCGTATGCCATAGTGTCCAAATTCATTTCTCTATCTGATGTATTTTTTAGAACGTTATAGATTTCAGATTTGTAATCATCAACATCCTTTCCATCATAATTAAAATACATGTAGCAAATAAATGGTCTGTTGTGAGATACATCATAAAAACTCCAACTCACTAAAAACTCTGCAGGCGAACCTTCAGGAGCTTTGATTATTTTACCCTGTACAAAACGGTTAAATATATATTCCTTCTTTGCTGATGAATAATATACTATTGATGCTGCCTGAAACAACTTTCGTTTAGAAATTGGTTCTTTTTTTCGCATTAAAGTATCTAGAAATTCATCTTTCAACACTTCAATATCGGTCAACTTATTGAGGAATTCTTCTCGCAACTCTAAGTCATTAAACAAATAGCGGAATTCTAAATAATTTGGAAAACCAGAATCCGTTAAATCCACTTTCATATTTTCCTCATCGTCATACATGTATTTTACACGCATCGCTTCGATAGAATATAAGAGCAGATCAGAATATTGTTTGAATAACAATAGCTCCTGTTGATTTAGTATTTGTTTTTCCTGAACAGCAACTATAAGTTCTTTGAGCGTGAAATCTATCATTTTGTGATAGAACACATACTGTACTTTGGAGTCTAGTATTGCTGAATCTAAAGGGGTTACAATCATTTTAGTGTGTAGTTATCAGTGTTTAGTGTTTAGTTTATAGAGGCTCTAAAAACTAAACACTAATTACTTTACACTGATTTAGGATAGTAAATCATCATTATTAGCTTCAGGTTTTGGCTGGCCTGTTGGCTCACGACCATCCGCTGGAGCATTGGGATCTGCTTTATAGTATTCATCAAAGATTTCTTTCATATCAATACCATAACGATCTGCAAAGTTCTTTTGAATTTCTTCATCCTTAGCTCTAATATCTTTTAAAGCCTCAGCATAGCTACCATAAACACCTTGCATTACTTTTTCGTGTACAGGAATATTATCCATCATTTCTTGACGCGCTCTAGCACTTGCAGTATGCATTGCTGCTAAAGTTTCACCTATATGCTCATCCGTTTTAACACCTAAGTGTTCTAAAATAGCAGCAAACTCTTGGTCTGTACGTGCTTTTAAAGCCACAACGTAACCATCATAATACTTTAAACGCTCATCAGTGTCCGACTTTAATTTAGCACGATGTGTTTGTAAATTACTACGTAAAGAAGTTAAAACTTTAATCGTTAAGTTATGCTTGTGCACAAAACTGTCTTTTGAAGCCGCTAATGTTGTATAGGCATTTTTAAGCCCTTCTAGTTCTTCTACTTTTTGCTCTAACTGCGTTACTTTTTCTAAAGCCTCAGAGTATTCAGTAGATTGTTTGTCTGCCACTTCCTCCAAAGCCTGTCGTGCTTGTTTTAAAAGTGCGTATTGCTCTTCCAATTGAGCTTCTACTTGCTTTTTCTTTTCAAGTGCTTTTGTATGGTTGTTACTCGCCTCAACAATAGCTGTTTTTAAACTTTCTTCAACCTCTTTGATTTCAAGTTCTCTATCTTTTAAACGTTTTATCGCAGCTTGACTTTTAAATGACAATTCATTTAATAAGGTTTGAACATCTGCAGTTTCAATACGTTGTTGAAACATAGCTTTTGCCTTATTGTCTGCTGCATCACGTTCCTTTTGCGCGCTCTGTAATTCTTGCTCGGCATCTTTAATCTTACTTTTTCTTCCCCAAAGATTATTCCACCAAGTATCTGGTTTTGCTTCAGCATCTTCAAGTTCAACTTTAGCACGCTCTAAACGCTTTATGGCATCATCTATAACTTTTTGTTCTGAAGCATTTAGTGCTGAGAAACCTTCGAACATAATACCAACTTCATCTTGGTAATCTGTAAGATCTTTAATGGCATCTAGAAGTGTAGTTCTGTCCTTCTCTGCCATATCTACAACATTGTCTAATGTAGCATTCAAGATTTTCTGACGACTTTCCGGATCATCTTCTTGAGCTAATTTAGATTTCATTTGGTCGATGGCTTTTCCCCAGTTAACATCGACTTTTGCAGTTTTTTCGTTAGAATTTGTTTCTAATAAATCAAAATCGTCAGACATATTTGTAGTGTTATTAAGTTGAACAATAATTGGATAAGCAATTTCGGTAATTTTATAAGAGTACAAAAATTTTGCCTAGTAAATTATGAGTAGTAATTGTTATAAAAATGTTACAGGTCTTTTAAAAGGAAAAATTGTTCAATACCTTTATAAGAAACACTAACATATATGAAATTATTAAAATCCAGTCTAGTTTTATGCTTTATCATTATATGTGCAAGCTGCAAAAACCAAGAAAAACAAACTGAGGTTGCAACCAATGAAGCAGAACCACAAATGGTAACCAAAACCGAAGAAACCATAAAAATCCATCCCATAGAGCATGCTACTTTTGTTTTAGAAACCGAGAATGATGTTATCTATATAGATCCTGTAGGTGGAGCAAAAGCTTTTGAAGGTCAAAAACGACCAACATTGGTTCTTATAACAGATATTCACGGAGATCATCTCAACGTTGAAACTTTAGAAGGTTTAAAACTTGAAAATATTCCGGTAGTTCTTCCTGAAGCGGTTTCTGAAAAAATTCCGTCAACTGCAGTTACCAACCGAAAAGTTCTAAATAATGGAGAAACAACAGAGATCAATTCAATAGATATTGAAGCTATACCAATGTATAACTTAAGAGAAGAGGCTTTAAAGTTTCACGAAAAAGGAAGAGGAAATGGTTATATACTAACTATTAATGATGAGCGTATTTATATCTCTGGTGATACCGAGGATATTCCAGAGATGCGAAATCTTACAAATATTGATAAAGCATTTGTTTGTATGAATTTACCTTACACGATGCCAGTAGAAAGTGCAGCAGATGCTGTATTAGATTTTAAGCCTAAAACTGTTTATCCATATCATTATAGAGGAACTGAAGGATTAAGTGACGTTGATCATTTTAAAAATTTAGTTAATGAAAAAGAGTCCTCTATAAATGTCATTCTATTAGATTGGTATTAATTTTATATAAACATACTATTGTTAATAAGTTCTCAAACGCTGTAATAAGTCAATAAAAACGTGTGTTTTAACGCATTTTAACATCACTTAATCGATAAAATTTTAATACTTTTATTATAAATAATTTAAAATTAAGCATTTACAATTAAGTTTTTTTCTATATTAGCGGCACAATTCCAAATCTAAACTATTAATCATGTATAACAATCTACTTCCTAAGGCTTTAGTGGTAACAACTACTCAGCTTACCATGATTCTAATAGCTGTAGCTTCGATTTTTCTTGTTTTTATTCTTGTGGCCATAATTAAGATGTACAAATTAAAGGCAGAGAATAAAAAATTAATGGAAACTAATGCTTTTAAAGACGTTGATGAAAACTATAAAGATTTTACAGGTGGTCATCTATACGGAGACAATTAATCGATAATATTGAAAATAAAAAAGCCAGCTAAAAATTAGCTGGCTTTTTTATGATTTCAGTTCTTTCTATCGAACTAGCTTCTTATATTTAATTCGTTTTGGCATTAAATCTCCGCCTAGTCGTTTCTTCTTATTCTCTTCGTAATCACTAAAACTACCTTCAAAGAAATACACTTGAGAATCACCTTCGAAAGATAAAATATGAGTACAAATACGATCTAAAAACCATCTATCGTGACTAATTATCACTGCACATCCAGCAAAGTTTTCTAAACCTTCTTCCAATGCTCTTAAAGTATTCACATCTAAATCGTTAGTAGGCTCATCTAAAAGTAACACATTACCTTCCTCTTTTAAAGTCATAGCTAGGTGCAAACGGTTTCTTTCGCCACCAGAGAGTAACTTTACTTTTTTATTTTGTTCACTACCGGAAAAGTTAAATCGGCTTAGATAAGCTCTAGAATTTACCTGTCTTCCTCCCATCATAACCAATTCTTGTTCATCACTAAAATTTTGCCAAATACTTTTTTCTGGATCAATGTTAGAATGGCTTTGATCTACATAAGCAATTTTAGCTGTTTCGCCTACTTTGAATTCTCCTTTATCAGGAGTTTCTTCTCCCATTATCATTCTAAAAATTGTGGTCTTACCAGCCCCATTAGGACCAATAACGCCAACTATTCCGGCTTGAGGTAAATTAAAATTTAAATCTTCATAGAGCAACTTATCTCCATAAGCTTTACTTACACCAACTGCTTCAATAACATTTGTACCCAAACGAGGACCGTTTGGTATGTATATTTCAAGTTTTTCATCAAGCTGTTTTTGATCTTGACTCATTAACTTATCGTAATTCTTTAAACGCGCTTTTTGTTTTGTTTGGCGTCCTTTTGCTCCTTGTCTCACCCATTCCAACTCTCGTTCTAAAGTCTTTTGACGTTTTGAAGCCGATTTACTCTCTTGTGCCATACGCTTCGACTTTTGATCTAACCAAGATGAGTAGTTTCCTTTCCAAGGAATTCCCTCGCCTCTATCAAGTTCTAAAATCCAACCAGCAACATTATCCAAGAAATATCTATCGTGCGTTACAGCAATTACAGTTCCTTTGTATTGAGCCAGATGGTGTTCTAACCAATGTACAGACTCTGCATCCAAGTGGTTGGTAGGCTCATCTAACAATAGAACATCTGGTTCTTGAAGTAATAATCTACACAAAGCAACTCTACGACGCTCACCACCAGAAAGTACACCTATCTTTTTATCACCTTCAGGTGTACGTAAAGCATCCATTGCTATTTCTAACTTTGTATCGAGTTCCCAAGCATTGGTGGCATCTATTTTATCTTGTAGCTCAGCTTGTCTGTTCATTAGTTTTTCCATTTTATCAGGATTGCTATAAACTTCCTCTAAACCAAATTGATCATTAATACTGTTGTACTCGTCTAATATAGCCACAGTTTCGGCAGCTCCTTCTTTTACAACTTCCAACACTGTTTTTTCATCATCCAACTGTGGTTCTTGCTCCAAGTAACCCACAGTGTAGCCTGGTTGAAATACAACATCACCTTGGTAATTTTTATCTACACCTGCTATAATCTTTAGTAAGGTAGACTTACCTGAACCATTAAGACCCAAAATACCTATTTTGGCACCATAAAAGAAACTGAGGTAAATATTCTTTAATACAGGTGTGTTAGCACCTTGAAAAGTCTTTGTAAGACCTGACATTGCGAAAATGACTTTTTTATCGTCGCTCATATTTTTTCTTAAAATTTAATTCTGATGTATTAGACTATTTTTACGGAAATTAAACTCTACCTTTTAAGGCATTAAACACCCATGCTACCGCTAAAAAACCCACACCAACAGCAGCAAAACCATAGCCTGCTACTTCGTAATATCTAAAAGCCCCAAGTGCAATTAATCCCAATCCTACAATTATCATAATGGTAGTAGCCCAAGCTAAAACCGTATTTTTATTCATCGCCATAACCTATTTCTTAAAATTAAATTATTCTTTTAGTTAGTTTGTTAGTGTTACAAATATCGTATTTTAAATAAAAAAAGCACCACAAATTGTGATGCTTCTAACATTATATTAATGTATTTGTTACAATTTCAGCATAGGGACTTCAATAAATAAAAGTTCAGAATCCTCTTTAGCGTCAATATTAAAACTATCGGTTTCTGAAATCCCTATAGCATCTCTTGTCTCTAAGGTGTTTTGATCTACATTTATATTTCCTGAAATCGTCATGATATAAACTCCATGATTCTCACTTTTTAAATCATATGTAAATGACTCTTCTTCTTTTAAATCTATACGAGACAATTTAGCATCTTGATGAATTTTTAAACTTTCAGAATCCTCATCCTTAAAAGATGTCACTAGAGTTTGAAGTTTTCCTTGTCGGTCTTCTGGATTAAATGCTTTTTGATCGTAACGAGGCTTAACGCTTCTTTCTTCAGGAATAATCCAAATTTGAAACAAACTTAAATACTCATCAACCGAACCATTGATCTCAGAGTGTTGCACACCTGTACCTGCAGACATTACCTGTACTTCCCCTGGAATAACTGGTATCCAATCATCACCCATATTATCTCGATGTTTTAGCACACCTTTTAATGGAATGGTAATAATCTCCATATTATCATGAGGATGTGTACCAAACCCCATATTTGGTGCAATAATATCGTCATTCAACACCCTTAACGCTCCAAAATGAACTTTTTCTGGGTTATACCAATTAGCAAAACTAAAGGAATGATTGGCCTGCAACCACCCATGATTTGCAAATCCTCTATCTTCTGCTTTGTGAATTATAGTTTTCATTTCTCTCTTTCTTTTAATTTATCTCAATTTATCTAGCAAGTCACTTAATTGTGCCGCTTCTTCTTCTGTGATTCGATTTAACCAATTATCATTAAAATCATCTGAAATATCTTCTAAAAGCTGTAAACCTTTCTTTGTAATTTGAATATGAACAACACGCCTATCATGTTCACACGGTATGCGCTCTATAAGATCTTTAGCACATAATTTGTCTGTTAACCTTGTGGCATTAGGAGCGCGCTCTATCATTCTGTCTTTAACAACTTGCATCGATAAAGGCTCATTAGCACCTCTTAAAATCCTTAGAATATTATACTGTTGTGGTGAGAGTCCAAAACTTGCAAAAAATGTATTCTGTTTAGCCGAAATCCAATTGGCTGTATATAAAATATTTATTAAGGCCTTAGTTTTATTATCCTTAAACTTTGAATGAACATCTTTTGCTATATCTCCCATCTTATAATGCTTTTTGTAGTTTATCAACTTCTGCTAAAAGTTCTTCATTAAACTCCTCGTTGGAAATTTTTCCTGCTTCAAAATTATCGTTGAAAAAAGGTAATGAAAATAATCCTACAATATTACCGTCGTGCCATATAAATCTATCCTTAGCAATAGTCAATACAGTTTTTCCTCCTCTACCACCTGTAGATGTTGCCATTAATAACATCGGCTTTTTGTAAAGAAAATTACCTTCTATCCTTGTCATCCAATCAAAAAGGTTTTTAAATACGGTTGCATAAGCTCCGTTGTGTTCTGCCAAAGAAAGAACGATTCCATCAGCATTTTTAATAAGGTTTAATAATCTATGAGCACTTTCAGGTGCTTCCCCCAACTCTTTTTCTAAATCAACACCATAAATTGGTGCATCAAAATCATTTAAATCAATGGTGTTAACTTCTACATCTTTCAAAAGAGATGCAGCATACTCTGCTAATTGCTTGTTAATCGATTTACTACTATTAGTTCCTGCAAAGGCTAATATTTTTTTCATTATTTCTATTTTTTGATGGTACAAAGTTATGGATAAAATATTTATTTTCCAAGGAAACTATTTCCATGTAAATATATTTAACTTCGCTTTAAGAAAAATCACCATCACCAATGCCATTAATCTTTTGTAAATTCGTAGCAAACTAATAATCATATGGACATCAACTTCAATAAAAACGAAGATCATAACAAACTACTTGTATCTGATTTAAAGAAAAGACTTGCCAAAGTAAAGCTTGGTGGTGGCGAAAAAAGCATTGAAAAACATCATAGTAAAGGTAAAATGACCGCTAGGGAACGTATTGATTATCTCCTAGATTCTAAATCGAAATCTATAGAGATTGGTGCTTTTGCAGGTGATGAAATGTATAAAGATTATGGCGGTTGCCCTTCTGGTGGTGTGGTTGTAAAAATGGGTTATATACAAGGCAAACAATGTATTGTTGTTGCAAATGATGCCACAGTAAAAGCTGGTGCTTGGTTTCCTATTACTGGAAAAAAGAACTTAAGAGCTCAAGAAATTGCCATAGAAAATAAATTACCTATTATTTATTTAGTGGATTCTGCAGGTGTGTTTTTACCAATGCAGGATGAAATTTTTCCTGATAAAGAACATTTTGGTCGCATATTCAGAAACAATGCCGTAATGAGTAGTATAGGTATTACTCAGATTGCTGCAGTTATGGGAAGCTGTGTGGCTGGTGGTGCCTACTTACCTATTATGAGTGATGAGGCTTTAATTGTGGATAAAACAGGAAGTATTTTCCTTGCTGGAAGCTATTTGGTAAAAGCTGCTATTGGAGAATCTATAGATAATGAAACCTTAGGAGGAGCTACTACGCATAGTGAAATTTCTGGCGTAACAGATTACAAAGCTAAGGACGACAAAGATGCTTTAGATAAAATAAAAAACATAGTTGATAAGATTGGTGATTTTGATAAAGCGGGCTACAATCGTGTTGCTTCTAAAAAGCCAAAAGAAAATCCTGACGATATCTACGGTATTTTACCAAAAAGTAGAGCTGACCAATACGATATGAAGGAAATCATTAAACGTTTGGTTGACAATTCTGAATTTGAAGAATATAAAGAAGGCTATGGTAAAACTATTATAACTGCTTATGCACGTATTGATGGTTGGGCTGTTGGTATTGTTGCTAATCAACGTCAATTAGTTAAGACTACAGCTGCAAAAACCAAACCTAGCGAAATGCAGTTTGGAGGTGTTATTTATAACGACTCAGCAGATAAAGCAACTCGTTTTATAGCAAATTGTAACCAAAAGAAAATACCTCTTATATTTTTACAAGATGTTACAGGGTTTATGGTAGGAAGCAAGTCTGAACACTCAGGTATTATAAAAGATGGTGCCAAAATGGTTAATGCCGTGAGTAATTCTGTTGTTCCTAAATTTACAATCGTAGTAGGAAATAGTTATGGTGCCGGAAATTATGCCATGTGTGGTAAAGCTTACGATCCTAGATTAATCGCTGCATGGCCAAGTGCTGAACTCGCTGTGATGAGTGGAAATTCTGCTGCTAAAGTTCTACTTCAAATTGAAACTGCTTCATTAAAAAAGAAAGGTGAAACGATTACAAAAGAAAAAGAAGAAGAGCTATTCAATAAGATAAAATCACGATACGATAATCAGGTATCACCTTACTATGCTGCTGCTAGACTTTGGACAGATGGTGTGATTGATCCTTTGGATACAAGAACTTGGATCAGTATGGGAATAGAAGCTGCAAACCACTCACCTATTGAAAAACCTTTTAATTTAGGTGTTTTGCAAGTTTAAAAAGGATTTAATATGAGACATAAAAAAAGAGCGCTAATTGCGCTCTTTTATTTTTATACTTTTAAGAAAGACTAGTGAATTGCAGCTTCACGTTTTGCTTTCTTTTCTTCTTTAATTTCTTTAAAACGTTCAATAGCTGATCCAAAAATCCAATAAGGAACTACAAAAGTTAAAAGGAAAATCATTAACCAAAATCCAATTGTTAATATGGTTAAGAATGCTAAAAATCCTAAATATTGATCAAAATCAAACATGCTATTTATTTTATTTACGTTTTAGTTCTTGCAAAGATATAACCAAATTATAAGTTTTACAATAGGTAAAATGAGATTTATTAACAGGAAATAAACAATTGCTATATAGCCTTGATTAATAATTCTGCAGTTGCTGGGTTTGTTGCTAAGGGTACATTGTGCACATCACAAAGTCTCATTAACATCAGAATATCTGGTTCATGAGGGTGACGATCCAAAGGATCTCTAAAAAACAAAACCATATTACACTTACCTTCAGCTACTCTAGCAGCTATCTGGGCATCTCCACCAACTGGGCCAGAAAGTAAAGCATTAACTTCAAAACCTGCTTTAATAGCTTTATCTCCCGTTGTTCCTGTTGAAATTAGAGAAATGTTTTTTTGAAGTAAAACATCTTTATGCTCATTTAGAAACTGAACCATTTCGGCTTTTTTTCCGTCATGAGCAATAATTGCAATTTCCATCTTAGAGATTTTTAATATGATAATCTACTAAACCGTCAATTGGTCGTCTCACAAAATTGCCAACCTTAAAACCTAACTCTTCTGCAACTTGCTTTATTTCTTTTTTAGAGAAAAAAGCTATTGATCCTGCAAAATGAACAGGAGCTGTTTTCAGCTCTTCTTTGTATTGCATGATCATATTTTCAGCAAAAATTCTGAAACCTCGTTTTATAACGTCTTGTATATAATCAGAATCTTTATTTAAAAACATAAATTCAGCAAAATTTGCTAAATAAGCATTTGGGTTTGGCTTTTTGTATAAATTATACTTTATAAAGTCGGCATCTAAATTGTACTTGTGTTCAAATGCTAACTTTATGGTTTGTGGCATCTTGTTGAAATAATAATCTCTAATAAGCAATTTACCATAGTGATTACCACTAGCGTCATCCATAAGTGAATAGCCTAAACTTTTTACACGCTGATGTAATTTATCACCATCATAATAACTACAGTTAGATCCTGTACCCATAATACAAACCACTGCAGCTTCATCATTGTGATTTAATGATGCTCTTACAGCAGCCATGGTATCTTCCTGCACATCTACTGCTGCATTAGGAAAAATATCTTCAAGTACTTTTTTTAATGCTAATCTAGGATTTTCTGTACCACAACCAGCACCATAGAAAAATACGTGAGTTGCTTGTGCCTTAAACTGCATTAGCTCATCACTCTTACTGATTATTTTTCTAAGCTTTTTCTCTGGAAGAATCGCTGGATTTAAACCTTTAGTTCTAATTTTTTCTGACAACATCTTACCTGTGTCATCAATTGCAATCCAATCGCATTTTGTAGAACCGCTATCTGTAATTAAAATCATGATAATACCTTTATACAAAAATTCCGTAGCCTATGCCTTAAACATAATCCTACGGAATTTTAGAATTTATGTTACTATTAATTATAGGGAATTAACTTTTTGAGCTAAATCTACTAATTTATTTGAATATCCAAACTCATTATCGTACCAAGATACTAATTTAAAGAATGTTGAGTTTAACTCAATCGCAGCATCAGCATCAAAGATACTTGTACGTGCATCGCTAACAAAATCTTGAGAAACCACTAACTCATCTGTGTAACCTAAAACTCCGTTCATAGGACCTTCAGAAGCCGCTTTAAAAGCTGCTTTGATTTCTTCTAGAGATGTTTCTTTTTGAGTCTTAACAGTTAAATCTACCACAGATACATCTGCTGTTGGTACTCTAAATGCCATACCTGTAAGTTTTCCATCTAATTTAGGAATCACTTTACCTACAGCTTTTGCTGCACCTGTAGAAGCTGGGATAATATTCATTAAAGCACTACGACCACCTCTGTAATCTTTTCTTGAAGGACCATCAACAGTTAATTGTGTTGCTGTTGTAGCATGTACAGTAGTCATTAAAGCTTCTTCAATACCAAAATTATCATCAACAACTTTTGCTAAAGGAGCTAAACAGTTTGTTGTACAAGATGCGTTTGAAACAATTTTATGATCTGCAGTTAATTCATGATCATTAACACCCATTACAAACATAGGTGCATCTTTACTTGGAGCAGAGATTACAACTTTTTTAGCACCACCTTCTATATGATAGTTTGCTGTTTCTAATGTTGTAAAAATACCTGTACATTCAGCAACGATATCAGCACCAACTTCATCCCATTTTAAGTTTTTAGGATCGCGTTCCGCAGTTACTCTAACCGTTTTACCATCTACTACTAAATGACCATCTTTAACTTCAACTGTACCATCAAAGCGACCGTGTACAGAATCATATTTTAATAAATAGGCTAAATGCTCTACATCTAATAAATCGTTGATAGCAACAACATCTACATCGTCACGTTTAACGGTTGCTCTAAAAACAATTCTTCCTATTCTTCCAAATCCGTTTATTCCTAATTTTAATTTTGACATTTCTAATTTTGATTTAATTCTACTTAGTTATTTTATATAGTCATGATATCTGAAACTCTAAGAAGCTCCATATCAATTTTTGATTTTCCTTTTACTGCTTGGTCAAATGGAGTTAGATCCATTTGATCATTTTTAAGACCAACCATAAAGTTGCTCTTTCCTGTAATTAAGCTTTCAACAGCCTTAACTCCCATTCTACTTGCTAAAACTCTATCGAAACAAGATGGTGAACCACCACGCTGCATGTGTCCTAAAACAGAAACTCGAACTTCGTATTCTGTCATATTTTCTTCAACATAATCCTTTAGTTCAAAAACACTTTTACCAATTTTATCACCTTCAGCAACAACAACGATACTTGAAGATTTACCTGATTGTTTACTTCGTCTTAGAGACTCTAGAAGTCTATCTAAACCTAAATCTTCCTCTGGAATTAAAATTTCTTCAGCACCAGCTCCTACTCCTACATTTAAAGCTATATGACCAACATCGCGTCCCATAACTTCAACAAAGAATAAACGGTTATGAGAACTTGCTGTATCTCTAATTTTATCTATAACTTCTACAACGGTGTTTAAAGCTGTATCGTAACCTAAAGTATGTGTTGTACCGTAAATATCATTATCAATAGTTCCTGGGATTCCCATTACAGGAAAACCATATTCTTGATTAAATATCATCGCACCTGTAAAACTACCGTCACCACCAATAACAACAAAAGCATCTATACCTGCTTTTAATAATTGCTCATGAGCTTTTGCTCTACCTTCTTTAGTTCTGAACTCTTGTGAACGTGCCGATTTTAATATTGTACCACCTTTGTTAATGATACCTTTTACACTACGTGCATCCATTTTTTCAAAATCGCCATCAATCATGCCTTCATAACCTCTGTAAATACCATAGCATTCTATATTATGAAACGCACATGCTCTTACTACAGATCTTATTGCAGCATTCATTCCTGGAGAATCTCCCCCAGAAGTCATAACACCTATTTTCTTAATTGTATGTAGCATTATTGTAATCTATTTTCAGTAAAATTACTTAATTATGAACATAAAAAAGTGACTATTATCATAAAATAATGATAGCGAAATGAATTCAAACGTTTTCGTTAATAAGTATTTAAAAAAAATGAAAGAAATAATACTAGGACTTGGATTTAGAGTCCTCTTTTTTCATTCTCATGTAATCTGGAAGCATGGCATCTGAGTTTTGTTCCTCTTTCTTTTCTTCCTTCTTTTCATCTTTATCTTTCTTGTTTTTTCCTGAAAAGATAATCTGAATTAACTCTTGAAAAGTATCAAATTCTACATTATAAGAAAGACCAACACCTTGTGTATAACCAATTTCTTCACCGAAGTTTCTAATGGTATTTTCTCTATTAAAAACTTTAGCACGTAATGAACCATCTTCATTTAACAACCAATCTATTTGAACATCTCCAGTAATGGTCGTTTGCTGTGCCGCACCAAAAGGAACACCAACCTGACCATTAACCAGTAATCTATCATTGATTCTTGTTTGAAGTGTTAACCCAACAGTACTGTTAGTCTGAACATCTGGTGTGTCTTGCCCTATTTCAGCAACGATACCAATATCTAAGTTTTCATTATCACCTCCTAGAATATTATTTACAATACCTGATAAACGTTCAGAAAGTGTACCTGTAATATCTAAGCCACCAGAAGTTGTAGTGAATCCACCTGTTCCTAAAAGTGCTAAAGCTTGATAATCGCGTTCATCTTTAGAAGATAGTCTATAGTCTAACTCTGATTTTACGGTTGAACTTACACCTGGAAAATTCAGTTTAAAATCTGGTTCAGGCTGCTCCAATTGACCTGTTAGTTGAATTTCTACTTCAACATCAATTCTTTGACTAATTGGATTATCTAACAATACAGATGGATTAGCTTTAGTTGAATATATAGCTTTAAGATTTATTTGAGCTTTCATTGGATCACCTTCCCAAACAATTGTTCCGCCTTGTTGCACTTTAAATTTTTTCTCTACAAGACCTCCATATTTAAAGTTATAAGTACCTTCATTAACTAAAAAATCTCCCCACATATTAAAAGTACCATTGGTATTTATATAAAATCCAAGGTTACCATCTCCTTTACCTTTTATAGTACTACCTGCTTCTTTATCAATTACAATTTCTATTAAAGCATTTTGGTTTACGGCAAGTCCAAAATTAAGTTCTAAACCTTTTACTTCAATCTGTTCTGTTACCTCACCATTAACTCTTGCTGCTTTTTCTTCTGGACTTAAAAAATGAATAAATGAGTTATCACCAAAACTTTCAGCATCGTTTAAAGGAATATTAAACACTGTACCTTGTGCTGTACTTCCTTCAAAATCAACCACTAGTTGATCTGTAGGTCCTTTTATTGTAGCATCTCCTGACACAAAAGCAGTACCGTAATATAATTCATCTTCGGACTCTTCTGTATCTAAAACTAAAAGGCGGTTGGTGCTTAGCTCTAGCCCTAGTTTCCAATCAGAAAAGTTATCATGCTCAATATAACCGTTCAAACTTCCTTTAGAAAAATATTTAGAATCAGTCATAGCGACATCACCAAAGTTAAAGCGTTGTCCTCTTAAAATTACTTTTGAGTCGAAATCAAAACCATAGTCTACATTAAGGTAAGGAATGGTCATACCTGCCCTATCTAACAACAGTTCGCCATCTATACTAGGCTTCCGAAGACTTCCCGTGACCCTTGCATTTCCAGAAACCAAACCTCTAATATTACTAATAACTCCTTCTCCCAAAGGATTTAAAGGATCTAAGAGAAATTCTTCAAAACCTACATCTAAATTGATACTTGGGTCGCTTTCATTAAAATCAATAGTTCCGTTAGCTTCAAGCGATTTTAAATTATCATTAATTAAAGAAACGTTAACACGGTAATTTGTAATTGAATTATTACCAACTACACGAGCAGTAAGGTTTCCTAAATCGAAATCATTGACAAAAAGATTACTAATAACCACGTCTGATTTTGGCAAATACACTCCATCACTTTGAATTAAATCCAACTTTCCATCAACCACACCTTTTAGATCTAAACTGTCTATTCTAGGTGTAATTTTCACTAATTCTACATTCTTAAAATCTGCTTTGAAGCTTTTATTTAGCGTATCTTCTATTCTACCTGACAATAGAATTTCCTCATTGCCATGATCTATCCTTATTGGTGAAATATCAAAGGTTTTAAAATCTCTATCAAAACTAATTTTATTAAGCGTATCCTTTCCTGAATTTACAGACCAATCATAACCTTTGAATTTGATATCGGACTTTTTAAATCCAACCACAGATTTATTAGATTGATCTATGGTGTAGAATAAGTTTAAATCGTAATTATCTTTATTATTTTCACCTCCTTTAAACTCTGTTTTAATCAATAAGGTGTCTCGCTTTGTCACATTTATCAAGCTGAATTGTGACGCTCTATAAGCACCAGCATTTACACTATCGACTTCAATGAAAGTATTAAACAAAGGGTTGCTGTTATCTACATTTAAATTGATATTATTAGCAAAATACTCTTTGTATTTTATTTCTGGAGAACTAAATTTTAAATCGAAACCTTTCTCGTCAGATTCTACTCGTCCTTCAATAAATGTATTTTTTCCAAGGGTTAAATCCTTAAAAAATACAGCAGCTATTTTAGAGTAAATGTTGAAATGAAAATTAAGGTATTGCCCTTGTTCTATATCGTGAGGACTATAATTTGTATAGATACTTCCTACGGAGTTTTCAACCAATTTTAAAACATCCATAATCTTGAATTCACCAACTACACGGCCATTTATGATATCTGGTGAGTTAATGGAAATCGTTCTAACATCACCATTAAAAGAGGATACTATATCAAAATCCTGAAAATTATAATTACTATCCTGATTTTTATATGTTGTATTTGTAATGTTAATCTCACCACTTGCAGTATCGTAGGTGGTTGCACTCCCTCTCATGGTCACCAACCCATTAAATTCGGAAATACTATCTCTTGTTACAAAGTTTAGCACTTTAAGATTTGCATAAGCTACATCTGCTTTAAAATCAAACTTTTTAAGTTCTTGGGAAAAATCTATTAAACCATTAAAGTCTAATTGTAGATTAGGATCATCTGCTTTTAAAACTCCATTAAATATATTATTCCCTAAATCACCAGAAAGTGTAATATCTTCATAAACGTAACCATTGTAGTCTAGTACAAAAACCTGACCTTCTACACCTGTTCTTAGGTTATCAATTGTAAAACCTTTTCCATCAACATCTAAATTTAATGATACAGTTTTCAATAGCGGATCATTCAACATTTCACCTAAATTGAACTCGTCAAAAACAACATTTCCAACATAGTTGGCATTATCAATATCATCAATGTTGGTTAGTTTTAAATCCGTATCTATTAAACCAATATCAGTATTAATGACAATATCTGCATCTACTGTTTTTTCTGTTATATATGAAGTTCCTTTTATTCTAAAATTACCTACTTCAGAGAGTATTGTTGGTATGGAATTACCTAAAAGTCGTGGTAGTAAATCTGTTAAATCCTTATAGTTTGACGCTATATTATCGAAACGGCCATTAATAGCAAAGCCCTCTTCATCATCACTAAACAAATTTTTAAAAGTGATATCTCCTAAAATTCGTGTGTCTCTAGTGGTACTTAAATCTAGATTTTCGGCTTTTAAATTATTAAGTGTTCCTGAAAGTTCGGCATTAAAGCTCGTACGTTGATTAACTCCAAATTCATCAAAAAAAACATTAAGTTCTGTTAATGAAATCTCTGAATCTTTAAAACTGGCTTCAAGATTTACCTTATCAACAAAATCCTTAAAGTCTTCTCTGTTATAGTTAAATCGTAAGTTACCCTTAAGTTCAGATCGCTCTGTTTTAATGTTAAGGTCACCAAAATTCATATGATCCAAAGTGTATTCAAAATTGGTCATAAGATTTTTAACCTCTACACCTCTACTATCTGTAAAACTGAATTTGTTAATCCTACAACTAACGTCCGGACCGTTAATTAAAAAGTTGGTAGTATTGGCGTTGATACCTTCAAAATTGAAAACATTTGGTGTTTCTCTATTTTCATCAATGAGCTTAAAAATTCCATTTTCAATAGATAAATCGCTCGATGAAAACAGAAAATCACTTCTTTCTTTCCTTGGGTTATCGTCATCAAACTTAGCTACAAAAACATCGAGATTAGTGTCTTTTTCCCCTTCATAAGTTTTGAGGTTAAAAACCAAATCTTGAATATCTATATCTCCGAAATTAAGCTTCGTATTGAATAAATTTCTAAAACTTATAATAGAGCTGTTCAACTCACCGATACTAAAAAGTGTATCTTTTTTGTAATCTCTAATCAATATTTCCTTTAACTCAATATCGCCATTGAGTTGAAGTCCTATCTTACCAATATTTATGTCTGTTTTGAAATCTTCATTTATTCTATCTGTAGCATATTTCCCTAACCTAGTCTGAACCGCTGGAATTGAAAGAATTAAAAACAAAATGATAAACAGCAGCAAAAATATTGCTACTATTTTACCTATTATTTTAAGTACTTTTTTGATAGAATTTATAAGTTTTATTGTCTGAAATCTTCATTACCTTTGTTCTTACAATACGTTGTAATTGTTGTAATGGACTATATCTGTCAAAATTAACAATTATTGTGCCTAATATCGACTATGGAAAAAGAAAATATTTATATTCTAGGTATAGAGTCCTCATGTGATGATACTTCGGCTGCTGTATTATGTAACGATAGTATTTTAAGCAATGTTGTAGCAGATCAAAAAATACATTCAGAATATGGAGGAGTTGTACCAGAACTAGCCTCTAGAGCACATCAGCAAAATATTGTTCCTGTCGTACATCAAGCTTTAAAAAAGGCCAATATTGAAAAAGAGCAACTCAGTGCAATTGCCTTTACTCGTGGTCCAGGATTGATGGGATCACTCTTAGTAGGTACGTCTTTTGCAAAGTCCTTAGCGTATGGTTTGGATATTCCTTTGATAGATGTGAATCATATGCAAGCTCATATTTTAGCTCATTTTATTGATGAAGAAGATCACAACAAACCGCCTTTTCCGTTTTTAGCCATGACTATTTCTGGTGGTCACACACAAATTGTAAAAGTGAATGACTATTTTAATATGGAGGTTCTTGGTGAAACTATAGATGATGCCGTTGGAGAAGCTTACGATAAAAGTGGGAAAATATTAGGACTTGGTTATCCTGCAGGTCCAGAAATAGATAGAAGAGCTCAACTAGGAAATCCTAAAGCTTACAAATTCACCAAACCAAAAGTTGATGGACTAAATTTTAGTTTCTCTGGTCTTAAAACAGCTATTCTTTACTTTGTACAACGTGAAGTTAAAGCTAATCCAAATTTCATTGAAGAAAATCTCAATGATATCTGTGCTTCAATTCAGTATACCATTATCGGAATTTTAATGGATAAACTGAAACTCGCCGTAAAACAAACTGAAATAAAGTATATTGCTATTGGTGGTGGAGTGTCTGCAAATTCTGGAATTAGAAAAGCACTTAAAGATGGGGAACAAAAGTTTGGCTGGATAACCTACATCCCTAAATTTGAATATACTACAGATAACGCTGCTATGATTGCTATAGTTGGCTACCTAAAATACCTAAAGAAAGATTTTTCTGATTTTGATGTAATGGCAACTGCACGATTAAAAATTTGATTATCTGATATTTAAATCTCATATAGAAAGTTTATTTTTTAATTCTCTTAAATTTTAGTTTTTTTGTAGTTACCCTAACGTAACAAGTCCTACTAAAATGAAATATTGTTTACCGCTTTTACTATTTATTTCACTTTATGGCTTTTCTCAAAATTCACTTGAAAAAAATTTAGATTCAATTGCAAGTTCAGAAGACGCCAAAACTTTTTTGAAAGCTCATAAGCCCGAAGATGGCAAATTGTACACTTACAATAAAGAAAAGCACAAAACTCAATTAGCAAATGACCTTTTTAGACTTTCTAAAGGTGGGAAAAAAGTTGTTAAAACTGGCCTAAAAAAAACCTTCTATAAAGTCATCAACAAAGATATTGTTGACCATTATAAGTTCAGTTTTATCTTAATTGATGGCAAAACATCATCAAACAGATCTGCGAAAATTATACGTGATAAGATTCTAGCAGAATACAACAATGGCAAAAAATTTAGTGATTTGGCAAAACACCATTCCTCTGGTAACACTGCAAAAACTGACGGTGATGCTGGTTGGATAAAACAAGGGGAAATATCGGAAGCTTTTGACAAAGAAGCTTTCATAAAAACTCATACTCTAAATGATGTATTTAAAGTTGATGATGTTGAAAATAAAAAGTTTTATCTTGTAATGCGTACGGCAGATAAAAAACCTATTGAGGAAATTACGGTGTTAAGATTTACAGAAGAGATTTAAAAATTCATGCAACTATTTTACAATTCCGATATTTCAGAAAATGAAACCAATTTTAGCTTCGATAAAGAAGAAAGTCGACATATTGTAAAAGTACTCCGCAAAAGAATTGGAGATAAACTTCATATTACCAATGGTAAAGGTTGGTTGTTTGAAGGAGAGTTAACAACTGCTGATCAGAAGAACTGCATTGTTAATATCACCTCAAAATCAGTTCAAGAAAAACGACCTTACAGCCTACATCTTGCTGTTGCTCCCACAAAAATGAACGATCGTTATGAGTGGTTTTTAGAAAAAGCAACTGAAATAGGCATAGAAACTATTACACCAATTATTTGTGATCATAGCGAACGTAAAGTTATAAAGACAGAACGATTCGAAAAGATTATTCAATCGGCAATGAAGCAGTCATTGCAATGTTACAAGCCAATTCTTAATGAAGCTATTGCATTTCAAGATTTCATTTTAAATGAACTTGAAGGTCAAAAATTTATAGCGCATTGTGAAGAAACAGATAAAAAATCCCTAAAATCACAATTACAAGAAAACGGCAACTATACCATATTAATTGGACCGGAAGGTGACTTTAGCGTTAAAGAAATTGAAATTGCTTTGCAGCAGAATTACATTCCTGTAACTTTGGGAGACACACGATTACGAACTGAAACTGCTGCTATTGCTGCCTGTCATTCCGTGGCATTTTTAAATGAATAACATATGAAACTATTGTTCTCTGCTTTTTTATCACTTTTCGCTTTGTTACTTTTTTCACAAGAAGTCGCTGTTTTAAAATATAATGGTGGTGGAGATTGGTACAGTAATCCTACTGCTTTGCCAAATTTGGTAAAATATTGCAATAAGAATATCAATACTTCTATAGATGAAAATGTTCAAACTGTAGAAGTAGGAAGTACCGATATTTTTCAGTTTCCTTTTTTACATATGACAGGGCATGGTAATGTGTTTTTTAATGAAGACGATGCTATAAACCTCAGAAACTATTTAGTCTCAGGAGGTTTTCTTCATATTGATGATAATTACGGTATGGAGCCATATATAACCAAAGAACTAAAAAAGGTGTTTCCTAATAGTGAATTGGTTGAAATTCCAAAAAATCATGAAATTTTCAACACAGCATTTGAGTTCCCAAATGGATTACCCAAAATTCATGAGCATGATGGTAAAGCACCTCAGGCATTTGGTATATTTCAGGAAAGCAGATTAGTCTTACTTTTTACTTTTGAAAGTGATTTAGGTGATGGCTGGGAAGATGAAGAGGTACATAACGACCCGGAAGATGTTCGTGAAAAAGCCTTAAAAATGGGCGCTAATATTATTAAATATGCTTTTGAGAATTAATAATACTTCACTTATATGAAATTATCCTACCGCTGTAGCTCTTGTAAAAAAGATAATACTTTAAAAACGAAAGCTAAAAATAGACATGAATTACTTATGGAGTTAGGAAAAAACGAATTCCATGAAAGATGTAAACACTGTGGTAATTTCACGAAGAAACACATCAATAGACTTTATGCTGAGGACAATTACTCCTTAGTTTTAATAGGTTTCGTAGCCGCTGCAATTGCAACTATTCTTTTATGGGATTTAGGCTTTATTTCTAGTATAACCTTTAGTGTTCCTATTTGGTTTTGGATAGAAATGAAGAAAAAATCTAGTAGCTTTAACCGAACAATGGTAAAATAATTTTGAGTCAACTCACCCACTATAATTCAAATTTTAAAAAACAAAAACACCCAATAACATTGGTCTGCGATAATATTACTAACGCACCAAATATTGGTAGTTTATTTAGAGTTGCAGATGCTTTTGGTATCGAAGAAATAGTTTTTTGTGGTAATGATATTCCTCTAGGTAAACGCATGACTAAAACATCACGTTCTACAGAAAAATATGTGTCTTATAGAATTGAAAATAACATCTCAGAGGCTATAAACCATCTAAAAAAACAAGACTATCAGTTAATTGCATTAGAAATTACAGAAAACAGTATTGAATTAACCGATTTTAAATTGACTTCTAAACATCCTATTGCTCTAATTCTTGGTGATGAAAACTTTGGAGTTTCAGAAACAATTCTAAACAATGCTGATTTTGTACTTCATATTAACATGTATGGTAATAATAGTAGTATGAATGTTGTACAGGCTACAGGCATTACCTTATATGAGTTAACCAAACAGCTCAACTCATAATTTTTTATTACGTCGTTATACTATCAAAATATTTTAGCATCTTTGGGTATATTTAAGTTTTATGAACTCAAAAACTATTGCAAACGGCATTTTAAGAGCTTTAGGCGTTATTGTCGTTATAGCTTTAACTCTTATCTTTTTATATAAAATTCAGACTGTTATAGTCTATTTGGCCATCGCTGGAGTCTTATCGTTATTAGGAAGACCCGTTGTGATTTTTTTAGAACGAAAACTTAAATTTAACAACACAGTAGCTGTCATTGTTACTATGGTATTCTTTTTACTAATAATTACTGGAATAATTGGCATGTTTATTCCTTTAGTCATTGAGCAAGGACAAAATTTGTCCTTATTAGATGTAGACGACCTTCAAAGCAGTGTAGAAGATATTTATGTTAGTTGGATAGAACATTTTGGTATGAACGAACAGGACGTAGAATCTACGATTGAAGACTCTCAATTTCTTTCCAAAATGAATTTTAGCTTTGTTCCTAATTTTTTGAATTCAATTATAACCGGATTTGGCAGTTTTAGTATTGGTCTTTTTTCAGTTTTATTTATTCTCTTTTTCTTTCTAAAAGATAGCAAACTCTTTACTAATGCTATTTTAACCTTATTTCCTAAGAAAGAAGATACAAGACTAAAAAATACATTTTCAAAAATTAGAGATTTACTATCTAGATATTTTGGTGGATTATTACTTCAGATTTTGATTTTATTTACCATCTACTCTATTACGCTTTTTATATTTGGTATTGAAAATGCCATCGTAATTGCTACACTTTGTGCGCTGTTAAATATTATCCCTTATGTTGGGCCACTAATAAGCGCTGTCTTAATAATCTTACTGACTATTAGTAGTAATTTAGGTCAAGATTTCAGTAATGTTATTTTACCAAAAACCATGTATGTAATGATTGGTTTTATTATCGCCCAGCTAATCGATAATTTCTTCAGTCAACCATTTATATTTTCAACGAGTGTAAAATCACATCCATTAGAAATTTTCTTAATTATTATTATTTTCGGTTTACTTTTTGGAATGACCGGATTAATAATTGCAATCCCACTTTATACCTCAATTAAAGTGATTGCTAAAGAATTTTTCAGTGAATATAGAGTGGTAAAACGACTTACTAAAGACTTATAAATTTAGTTTGGATAAAACCATCTTAAATACTAAAATTCAAGAGTTTATAAATTCAAATATAAATTCAAATATTTCTGAATTATTATTGAAAGGTGTTCCTTTTAATGATGTTGACCCTAAAGCTGTTATAGAACAAATTGAAGCTAAAAAGCGCTCTCAAAAAAAGCTACCAACTTGGTTTAATACTAACAATATCTATTATCCTAACAAGCTTAATATTGAGCAAACTTCATCAGAAATTACAGCTTCTTATAAAGCAAATTTAATTTTTGGAAAATCACTTATTGATATTACAGGAGGGTTGGGAATTGACTGTTATTTCTTTTCTAAAAAAGTTGACGAGCTTACGCATTGTGAAATAAATGAAGAACTTTCCTCTATTGCAAAACACAACTATAAACAACTTGGAGTTACAAATATTTCATGTATTAAAGACAGTGGAATAGACTTTTTAGAAAACACTGACAAAGTATTTGACTGGATTTATATAGACCCTTCAAGACGAGATAATAGTAAACAAAAAGTTTTTCTATTAAGTGATTGCACACCTGATGTAGAGAAACTTCAAAATTTATTTTTTCAAAATGCTAAAAATGTGATGATAAAAACATCACCTTTATTGGATTTTTCTGCAACTATTGATGTTTTAGATTACATTAAAGAGATACACGTTGTTGCAGTAAATAATGAAGTTAAAGAGCTTTTATGGATCTTAGAGAAAGATTACACCAAAGATATTCTTGTAAAAACCATCAATTTACAAAAAGAATCAAATCAAGTATTTGACTTCAAAATTGAGGAAGAAAGTTTTGCTATAGCTGAATATTCAAAACCGCTAAATTATCTGTATGAGCCTAATTCAGCAATCTTAAAATCGGGCGCTTTCAATTCAATTAGTGACAAACTGAAGCTGAAAAAACTACATAAGCACTCACATCTTTACACCTCTGTAGATTTATTTGAGTTTCCTGGTAGATCTTTCAAAATAGAAAAATGTATAGATTTCAATAAAAAAGCAATCTTAAAAGAAGGTATTAAGAAAGCTAATATCACTACCAGAAATTTCCCTATATCAGTAAATGATATTCGAAAAAAATTCAAAATTAAAGATGGTGGTGAAAACTATATTTTTTTCACCACCGATCTTAATAACTCAAAAATTGTAATTATCTGTTCTAAAGTGACGTAGGTATATAAGACACGATTTGATTACTACTGTTCACTTCTATATCAAAAGCCATGCAGTTATCCATCTGTATTATCACTTTGTCATCACTAACCAATGTAGTCTGACTTGCAAGTTCAAAAAGAACTTCTCCCTGCGGAAAACTAGCCCATGATGTGGTAGAGCTTGGTGGAATGTTTGGTATTGATACCAAAACTACACCGTCACTATCTAATACATTCAAATCGAACGTAGCCGTACCGTTATTAACAACTCTGGTAATTGGGTCATCATCTACACAAGGAACTAATGTAGAGTTTTGAACTTCGAAATCTATTACCTCTTCATCTTCCATTGGAGAAGTGCAGGTAAGGAACATAGCTGTAAGCCCTAAAAAAGGCATTAGCCTAAGTAGGTTTTTCATTGGTTAAAAGTTTAATAACAAATAAGTTGCAACAACCTATTTATTTCAATTTGGGATGACAAACATATAAATCAAAAATTAAACTACCGATAAAAAGAAGTATTTTTTCGACGAAATGCACTTTTTTTATAGTGAAATCAATAAAAATGAGCGTCTGAAAATGCGAAATATTCATTTTCGGTAAAATTCAAGCGGGTATTTAGACCTGTAAAAAGACTAAAAGCAGGTAGAATAATTAATTCATTTGTAACAATATAAGATGGTAATTTTATCTTTTGTTTGCCCTTACCCTTAATTAGCACTCCAGGGTGCAGATGACCGGATATTTTAATAGTTTCATCTCTTTTATGAGAAGGGTCGTGCAAAAAAGTAAATGGTGTAGACTCTAATTCATTCACAAATTTAATGCTGAAATCATCCATCAAAACATCTGGTAATCTATCATGGTTTCCTTTTACCAAAATGATTTCAAGATTTTGATGTTTTAGCAACCATCTTTTAAATGATTTTAAGTCAACATTAGCTTCAGCATGAAATAAATCACCCACAACAATCATTTTCTCTGGCTTAAATTTCATCAGAAGCGCATCCAATCTTTCTAAATCTTTTTTTAAGATATCATCTGGAATTGGAATACCATGTTTTCTAAAGTGAGCTGTTTTACCAATATGAAGATCAGATAGTATAAGTACATTTTCACGTTTCCAAAAGATGGCTCGCTGTGTTGTTAACGTTAGCGTCTCATTCCTGACTAAAATATCCTTACAAACAATCATTTAATCTATTTTCAACGCTTGGGCTTTAATACGCTCTATACGTTTTTCTAAACTTTCATTACTCATCGTTCCTCTCAAACTATCGACTTTTAAAGGAAAGCTCAAAGGTGTAAAAGATTTAGCAAATTCTATAATTATTTTACTTTTTGATATGCGCTCAAAAGCCGCTTGCAGTCTAACCTCTTCCAATTGTTGATTGAATACTTCTGTATAGGCTTGTTTTAAAAGTAAATTATCTGGCTCGTAATCTTCTAAAACTCTAAAAATCAAACCCGAAGAAGACTGTAAACTCTTATTTTTTTTTCGTGTTCCAGGTTGCGATTGTACCACAAGTCCTGCAATTACAGCAATATCTCTAAACTTTCGTGATGCCATTTCTGAAGCATTGATACTTGCTATAACATCATCCATAAGATTTTCTTTGCTTAAAAGCATCTCTATATTTTCTTTTGAAACAGGAATAGGCTGATCGCTCAGCAATTCAAAACCATAATCATTCATAGCAATAGTGAAAGTCATTGGTTTTATTTTGCTAATTCTATAAGCCATTAAAGCCGAAAAGACCTCATGAACCAACCGACCTTCAAATGGATACATAAACAAATGATATCCATCCTTAGTTTCTATCATTTCTACTAAAAATTCATCATTTTTAGGTATGTGCGAATGATTTTCCTGTCTAGCGACTAAGGGATTGAGAAATCGTAATTCTTTCTCTAATCTTCCAGGTTGAAGTGCATCTGATAACTTTAATCTCAAGTAATGACTCAAATTAGATGTTAACGGTAAACGTCCACCAAGCCAGCTTGGAGACACAGCCTTTTTCGCTTTACTTTTTCTAACCAAAACCGTCATATCCTTAATGGTAACCAATTCAAGAATTCGGCCAGCCAAGACAAAGCTATCGCCTGGTTTTAGCTTAGAAACAAAAAACTCCTCAATCATACCAACATAACCACCAGAAAAGTATTTCACTTTAAGATTAACTTCACTCACAATGGCACCTATATTCATCCGATGGAGCATGCTAATTCGTCTACTTTTTACTTTATACCTACCGTTTTCTTCTCGAATAACTTTATGAAACTCTTCGTAAGACGATAAGGTTTTACCTCCTTTAGTTATAAAATGAAGGCACCAAAGCCATTCCTCTTCTGTCAAATATTGAAACGCATGTGTCTCTTTAATTCTCTGAAATAGTAAGTCTTTATCAAATCCCTCACCAACGGCAAGCGTTACCATAAATTGAACCAAAACATCAAAAGTTAAGACCATGGGATCTCTAGTTTCCACTTGTTGCTCTTTTATAGCTGTTTTTAATGCAGAAACTTCAACCAGTTCTAAAGAATGTGTTGGTACAAAGTATATTTTTGAGCGTTCGTAAGGCGAATGACCACTACGACCTGCGCGCTGTATAAATCTAGCGATACCTTTTGCAGAACCAATTTGAATAACACAATCAACGGGTTTAAAATCTACACCAAGATCTAGTGAAGATGTACAAACAACTGCCTTTAGATATCCTGAAGAAATACTATCTTCAATCCAGTTTCGTAATTTTTTATCAATCGATCCATGATGTATAGCCAATAAACCCGCTAAATCTGGTTGAGCATTTAATAATAATTGGTACCATAATTCGGCTTGTCCTCTAGTATTGGTAAAAATTAATGTTGTGGTATTAGTCTCTATAATTGGTAGAATTTTATTTACCATTTTGGCTCCTAAATGTCCAGCCCAAGGCAAAACTTCTATTTCATCCGGTAATACCGAAATAACATCTAATTTCTTTTTTTGCTTAGCTACAATTTGTGTTGTTTTAAGATTAGAATAAGGTAACAGAACGTTTTTAGCTTCCTCTAAATTCCCTATGGTTGCTGTAATTCCCCAAATCTTGAGTTTTGGTGAATATTGTCTTAATTGAGAAATCGCTAACTCGGTTAAACCCCCTCGCTTGTTTCCTAGCAATTCATGCCATTCATCAATAGCGACACACTTTACATTTTTGAACCATCTTGAATTTTTTTTCTGAGAAAAAAGCAAATGCATGGTTTCTGGAGTGGTAAGTAATACGTCTGGCATTAAACGTTCTTGTTGTCGCCTAATTTTAGTTGGAGTATCTCCATTTCTAACTTCAACAGACCAATCTAAACCAATATCCTCAACAGCCTTTGTCATGGCTTTTGCTAAATCTTTAGCTAAAGACCTCAATGGACTTATCCATAATAATTTTAAGCCTTTTTCATATTTTTCAGGGTGATTTAGGTAATCTATTACAACAGCTAAAAAAACGGAAAACGTTTTACCAAAACCAGTAGGCGCTACAACCATACCACTATAACCATTAGCATAGCGCTCCCAAGTTTTTAACTGGAAAGGAAATGGTGTTTGGCTTTGTTCTACCATCCACTTGTTTATAATTTGCAGACCTGTACTTTCCTTAAAATTACTCAAGATGCCGTGATTAATTGTTTTACTGTTTCTATAGTATCTATCTCTTCTACAGGCTTGTCTTTTCTCCATCTAGAAATTCTTGGAAAACGTAAAGCGACACCAGATTTATGTCGATTGCTTAAAGCGATACCTTCAAAAGCAATTTCAAAAACCAGTTCTGGTTTTACAGTTCTTACTGGTCCAAATTTTTCAATTGCATTTTTATTAACCCAACGAGAAATTTCGGTAATTTCTTTATCTGTCAATCCTGAATAGGCTTTTGCCACAGTAACTAAACCATCATCGTTTTTAACCGCAAAAGTATAATCTGTATATTTTGAACTGCGTCTACCACTACCCTTTTGGGCATAAATCATAACAGCATCAATAGTTAGTGGATCTACCTTCCATTTCCACCAATCTCCCTTTTTTCTTCCTGTATGATATGGAGATGCTTTTTGTTTTAGCATTAATCCTTCACTGTTGATTTGTCTAGAATTGTTTCTGATATCATGTAAATCTTCCCATTTATAAAATTTCACCAAAAACGATAATTTCACTGAATTCGGAAGTGCAACTAACTGAAATATTTGTTCTAAAATATGACGTCTTTTTACGAAAGCTTCACTTCGAATATCTTCTTCATTGTATTCAAGTATATCATAAGCATAAAAACCAATAGGCACTTCTTCTAAAAGTTTCTTAGTGACGTTTTTTCGATTCAAACGCTTTTGTAAATCATTAAATAATAAAACATCGTTATCCTTTGTAGCCAAAATTTCTCCATCGATTACAAAGTCGTCTTTAAAATTTGAAAAAGCCTCAACCAATTCAGGAAATTGTTTAGTGACCAACTCTTCACCTCGAGACCAAATAAAAATTTCGTTATTTCTATTCACAATTTGCCCTCGAATACCATCCCATTTTTGTTCAACAATCCAATCCTCTGGATTTCCTAATTCATTTGGCTCTTTTTCTAAAGCATAAGCAAGACAGAAAGGGTAAGGTTTAGAATTATCATAATTTATATGTGAACCATGAATTAACTCTTCAAATGAAATATCCTCCACCTGCCATTGGCCAATAATACTATGCATCAACCGGTTGGGTTCTATATTAGTGAGCTTCGCCAAAGCATTAACCAATGTTTTTTTTGAAACTCCAATTCTAAAACTTCCTCCGATTAACTTATTAAAAATCAATCGTTCTTGTTGATTCAAACCAGACCAAGCCTCTAAAACAAAAGCTTTCTTTTCTTCTTCAGATTTAGGTTTTAAAGCTTTGAGCTCTTTCATCCATTCGTATAATGATAAGTTTAACTTATGAGTAGGTTCTGGTAAAAGCAAAGCAATAGTCTCTCCCAAATCACCAACAGTACTATAACTCTCAAGAAATAACCATTCTGGCAATTCCGTTATTTCCATGCACCACTGTTTCATTAAGGATGTTTTTACTGGTCTTGAAGGACGTTTTCCTGAGAACAACGCAATGACCCAAAGCTTATCTTTATCTGGTGCAACCTTAAAATACTCCACCAATGCATCAATTTTTGCATTGGTCTTGTTTGTGATTTCAATTGAACTTATGAGATTAGAAAACTGTTTCATTCTGGATTAGAGTTTTCAGATTCTAAAACAGCATCATTTAGCGCTTCATCTCCATATTCAGTCTTTAGTTCATTGGCTTTAATTCCTATTTCGTTTAAATATTTTGAAAAAACAGCCTGAGAACCATGTGTGACATAAACCTGTTCTGCCTCGGTAGCTTTAACAGCAGAAATCAGTCCGTTCCAGTCTGCATGATCACTAATAGCGAAACCTGCATCTACAGACTGCCAGCGCTTATTACCTCGTATTTGCATCCAACCAGAACAGCTTGCTGTAGCTGCACTAGGTACACGTTTTAACATACGAGAACCCAACAAAGCCGGAGGAGCAATGATTATCTTATTTTGCAAAACTTTTTTGTCTAAATCAGCTGACCATAATTTAGTTTCAGGCAAATCTATTCCTGAACTTTTTATAGCTTCATTAAGATTATGTATAGACCTATGAACAAATATCTCATCCACTCCATCAACAAGCGATAATAAACGCTGAGCCTTACCTAAAGAATATCCAAACAAGACTGAAGTTCTATTATTGGCTTGATTATTCAATATCCAGCTGTGTAATTCTTCTCGTAGCTGTGTTTCTGATTTCCAATTATAAATAGGCAATCCAAAAGTGCTTTCCGTTATAAAAGTATTGCATTTTATTGGCTGAAATGGTATGGTAATAAAATCTGGCTGTGTTTTATAATCACCAGAAAACACCACGACATAACCTTGATACTCTAATCGGATTTGAGCAGAACCGATAACATGTCCTGCAGAATGAAAACTTACTTTAACACCATTGATAGTTATAGACTCGTTGTATGGCAGACTTTCTACTTTTATATCACCGCCTAAACGATGTTTCAAAATGGCTTTAGATTCATACGTACATAAATAGTTCTTCATTCCCCAACGTGCATGATCTGCATGTCCATGAGAAATTATAGCGTAGTTGACCGGTTGCCAAGGGTCTAAATAAAATTTTCCTTTTGGACAATAGATACCTTTCTGTGTGAATTTTACTAAATTCATAATAACAATTAGAAGCTACAAGCTATAAAAAATGGCTAATAGTAATTAGTAAATTAGAGTTAAAGTTTAATTCATTTACAGAAAGCCTTTTTGAGCGATGAGCATATCATCACCCCAAAGTTTTACAAGGAATGATATGTCTATTGGAAAGAAGGATGAAGAGCCATCAGGATTATATTTTACTGGACATTCAATCCTAGCATTATCAATAATTCTACATTTGTTCTGGTTATTATCCGAAATGATAATATCCTCAGAGTCCAACTTTTGATATACTTTTTGAAGATCTATAATAGCAAATTTCAGAAAGTCTGAAGCCGATTTCACTTCAGATTTAGAAGCGTCAATTATTCCATAAGTGAAATAATGGGCTTTCATTTTGTAATATTCCGATTCTTGACGGTCTTCAATTTTGTTTTCATCGCGTCGGTATCGAATTGTAAAATCTGAAAACTCTTGGTACTTACTTTCTCTAAAACGTTCTTGAACTGTTTTGATTTGATTATCCTTTCTAAAAATATAATCGATACCGTCTGTCATATCAATATATTTAGCATAATCTCTTCTAAGTTGAACTTTTTGCCAATCTATAGGTTTATAAATAAGTGGCAGTGCTAATTTTTGGTGCACATAATCTGTAAAAGCTCTATCGTTTTTATACTTAGACATCTAGCTCTTAAAGTAAAGCTATTTAAGTTATAAAAACAAAAAAGCCTTACTAGAATTAGTAAGGCTTTTTGTGATCGAACGTAAAGATTTTATTACTCTTGTTTTTCAAATAGCAAAATTTATTTTAAAAAGGCATATTTTAAAGAATTTAATGATAACCATAAGTAGTGTGTTTTGGCAAATTCCAAATCATTTAATTTTTGATTATCATCGAAAAAATCTTTGGTAGCTTTTTCTAAAACTTCAATATCACTTTTATTATCAGGCAAGCAATAATAACCTATATAATTTGTATCTGTTCTTCCCAATTTAACAAGTAAGGCAACCGTCCTTTCTTCTTCTAATAGGATAAATTTATATATTGTAATTGATCTTTCAGCTCCATTTAATTTTTGAGTTATCGTTGGACAAGCTAATGAAATACGATAACCATTCTTAATATCTCTTCCTGTTTCTAAATCTAATTTATATCCTTTAGTAAGATAATTATATTCCGTCATTGTAGTTTGCCCTACACAAATTTGGAAAAAAAATGAAATTGACATAAAGAAGAGTAATTTCCTCATAGTGAATAAGTTTTGGTTAATATATTGTAAACTTACATTATCAAGAATTAACAAACAAAAAACATTGATAAATAATGATTTAAATATTGAGAGTGTAATCAAAAAAAAAGCCTTACTGTAATTAGTAAGGCTTTTTGTGATCGCGACAGGATTCGAACCTGTGACCGTCTGCTTAGAAGGCAGATGCTCTATCCAGCTGAGCTACGCGACCATTCAATCACAAAAGTGATGAAAACTCATAAAAGTCGGGGTGGCAGGATTCGAACCTGCGACCTCCGCGTCCCAAACGCGGCGCGATAACCGGGCTACGCTACACCCCGAAATTGGTTATCTGTTGCGGAGAGACCGGGACTCGAACCCGGGCAGCACTTACGCGCTGACAGATTAGCAATCTGCTCCATTACCACTCTGGCACCTCTCCTTGCAATATTTAAAGAACTTATCCTGAAATTGCGGATGCAAATGTAAACTTTCATATTAAAGTTCGCAACAATTTTTCTGAGTTTTTTTGGATTAAATATTATGACTTGTCAATATATATTTAATCTTGCTATTCAGGGTACTCAATTCTAAGGTGATAGATGTTTGCTAACTTATGTTTTAATACTTTTTTTATGGATTGAATTTCCTTAAAAGTAATATTAGCATTCAAAAATTGTCCACTTTCCATCTGCTTATCAATTATGTTTTCTACAAATTCATTGAGTTTTGTGGTTGTTGGCTCCTTCAAGCTTTTCGATGCAGCCTCTAAACTATCGCACATCATTAAAATTGCTGTCTCTTTACTAAATGGTTTTGGTCCAGGATATTTAAAATCTTCAACATTTACATTCTCATTCACAGATTTTTCTTTCATATAGAAATAATAAACCAAACTTGTGCCGTGATGTGTTCTTATAAAGTCAATTACTCTATCTGGTAAGTTATTTTTTTTAGCTATTTCTATACCCTTTATAGTATGACCAATAATAATCTTAGCACTTTCTAAATTCGATAATTCATTATGTGGATTGATTCCGGTACTTTGATTTTCGGTGAAGTACGTTGGATTTTTCATTTTACCAATATCATGATACAAAGCTCCTACCCTTACAAGCATTGCATTAGCTCCAATTTCATTTGCAGAAGCTTCTGCTAAATTAGCTACATTTAATGAATGGTGAAATGTTCCTGGTGCTCTGTTTGAAAGTTCCTTTAGTAATTTGGTATTTGTATCAGAAAGTTCTAAAAGAGATACATCAGATACTAATCCAAAAATCTTTTCATACATATATATTAGCGGCTGAACAAAAAGCGTTGCTAAACCACAAAGTACAAACAAGCCAAATGTTTCCCATTTCATACCTGTTAGTTGTCCTTCGTGAATAACAAAGAATGCAAAATAAGCTATAATATAAATAAAAGTAATTTGTCCTACAGAAATAAAGAGATTTGCTCTTTTGTACAGCTCTGATACGGTGAGTATAGTTACGATTCCAGCAATAATCTGTAAGAACATATATTCGTAACTATTCGGTACTATAAAACCTAAAAGCAACACTGTAAGTACGTGAGAAAACAGACCAAGTCTCGCATCAAAAAAGGCCTTTAAAACCAAAGGTAATATACATAGTGGTACAACATAGATATATTGCGAATTGTAATTGATAACCACAGTTGTTAAGGTTATCATTAACGCAATATTGAAGAATATGAATGTTACTTTGGTATTGTTTTGAAATACTTCAATCCTGTATTTCCTTAGGAATAACAGAAGCATAAGAAGTGTTAAAGCCACCAGTAAGGTGTAAGCGACCAAAACCCAATTATAATTAGCGGTATTCCATGTTTGTGATTCGTATTCGGACTTTAAAGAATCAAGAATATCGAATTGGTCATCTTCTACAACTTGTCCTTTTGAAACAATGAGCTGATCTTTCTCTATACTTCCTCTAGTCAGGGAAATTTTTGATAATTCTTCATCTAAAACCTGTTTGGTAAGATTCTCGTTGAGTGTAACATTAGGCTTAACGACATCAAAAAAAACAGATATCATTTTTTTCTTTCTGTCATCTGAAATATTTTTACTAAACTCTTGATCTATAAGCTTTCTTAAGCTATTTAATTCATAAAGATCACCATATAGCAACTCTTTTTGCACTGTATTAGAAGACGCTAGAATTACCTGTTTTTTATCCGGATAACTATATTCAAAATCTAAAACTCCATTGTTGTAAAGCTTATTAATGAACTCTTTTCCCTTAACATATAATTCAGCATCTTGAATTTTCAAATAACTAGAGTCTTTAAATGTCTGATTAAAATACTGAACATAATCAGATACCACTTCCTTTTTTACTTCAAGATCTGCATCGAAATAAACAGGACTATTTCTTTCTACTTCAACCTTTTCTTTATCAATTTCTTGCTGTGATTTTTTAATAGCAAAATTGAATGGTGCATATAAATTTTCAGATTGCCATGGCTTTCCTTTTTCAAAAGAATACCTAAATTTTCCTGTTTTTGGAAAAAGGTAAACAATAAAAAACGTGGTAACTACAAACAACAAAACCTTGTATATTAAGGCATGATTTTTATACCATTTATTTAGAAGTGTATTCATATACAATCAAATGTAATAAATAATAAAATTTTAGAACGCTATAATATGTAATACATTCCGAATTCTCTTAAAAAATGATTAATTTCGCAGCTACTAATATAAACACAAACATAATGAACAAGGAGGTTGTAATAGTTTCTGCCGTTAGAACACCAATAGGAAGTTTTTTGGGAAGTTTATCTAGCGTGCCTGCACCAAAATTAGGAGCAGTAGCAATAAAAGCTGCACTAGAAAAAATAAACTTAAAACCAGAAATGGTAGAAGAAGTTTTAATGGGTAACGTTGTCCAAGCTGGAACAGGTCAAGCACCAGCAAGACAAGCTGCTATTTATGCTGGCATACCTAATACAGTACCTTGTACAACTATTAATAAAGTTTGTTCTTCTGGAATGAAAGCTGTTATGCAAGCTGCCCAAGCCATACAACTAGGTGATGCTGAAGTGATTGTTGCTGGCGGAATGGAAAACATGAGTTTAATACCTCATTATTACCATGCACGTAGTGCTACAAAATTCGGTCCCGCTACTCTTGAGGATGGTATGCAGAAAGACGGTTTAGTAGATGCATACGACAATAACGCTATGGGTGTTTGTGCTGATGCTTGTGCTGTTGAATATAATTTCTCTAGAGAAGATCAAGATGCTTTTGCTGTTCAATCTTATGAGAGATCTAAAGCTGCTTGGGATAATGGAAAATTTAAAGATGAAGTTATTTCTGTTGAAGTTCCTCAAAGACGTGGAGAGCCTATTATATTTAACAAAGACGAAGAGTACACTAATGTAAAAATGGATAAAATTCCTGCTTTACGTCCTGCATTTACAAAAGATGGTACCGTAACAGCAGCTAATGCTTCTACAATAAATGATGGTGCTGCTGCACTAGTGTTAATGAGTAAAGAAAAAGCTGAAAGTCTTGGACTTAAACCTTTAGCGACTATTAAAAGTTATGCTGATGCTGCTCATGAACCAGAATGGTTTACAACAGCTCCTGCAAAAGCATTACCAAAAGCTTTAGCTAAAGCTAATGTAGATATTAAAGATGTTGACTATTTTGAATTCAACGAAGCTTTTTCAGTTGTTGGATTAGCAAATATGAAAATATTAGGATTAGAAGATAGCAATGTTAATGTCAATGGTGGTGCTGTTTCTTTGGGTCATCCACTTGGATGCTCAGGAGCAAGAATTCTTGTTACTCTAATTAATGTTTTACAACAAAATGATGCCAAATATGGTGCTGCAGCTATCTGTAATGGTGGTGGTGGTGCTTCAGCAATGGTATTAGAACGCGCTTAAATTTCTTTTATGCAATACGGCATCTGCAATCTCGGGATTGTACCTATTCGATTAGAGCCTAGCGATACTAGTGAAATGGTAACGCAAGCCCTATATGGTGATGCTTTTAAAGTATTGGAGCAAAGAAAAAAATGGAGTCGTATACGATTTACTTTTGATAAGTATGAGGGTTGGATTGATAACAAACAATATCTAGAAATCCAAGAATCCGACTATGATGAATTATTAAATTCAGAATTAAAGCTTTCAAAAGACTTAATAGAGTTTGTTTCAAATCCTAGTAATAATCAATTATACCCAATTCCTATTGGTTCAAACTTACGAGGATTAGCCTTATTGGGTCATGAATTTGATGGTACAGCAATTACAGGTAAAAAAGATAAATCTGAAATTATTAAAACCTCATTTTTATTTTTAAACTCCCCATATCTGTGGGGAGGAAAAACACCTTTCGGTATTGATTGCTCTGGTTTTACTCAAATGGTTTACAAGCTTAATGGTCATAAACTCTTAAGAGATGCTTCTCAACAAGCAACTCAAGGTGAAGCTTTGAGTTTTATAGAAGAAAGCGAACCTGGGGATTTAGCCTTTTTTGATAATGCCGAAGGTAATATTATTCATGTTGGTATTATTATGGAAGATAATTACATCATTCATGCACATGGTAAAGTTCGTATTGACCGATTAGATCATAGTGGTATTTATAACGTAGACAAAAATACCCATACTCATAAGTTGCGGGTCATTAAGAAAATTATATAATAAAAAAGCGACTTAGTTTTAAGTCGCTTTTTTATTATATAATTGAAATTTCTAATTAGTTACCAGCAGCCGAAGCTTCCATTTCTGCAACTTTAGTTTTCATTTCTTTAAATTTTTCAGTTTCTCCTAATGCACTATATATGTTCATTAATGTTCTAGCTGCATTAATATTGGTTTTTTTCAATTCTAAAGCTTTTTTTAAGTAAGGAATGGCCTCATGATAAAGTTCAGAACGTTTTTCTTTTAATTCATCATATCTTTTGTTATCAGCAGAACTAGTACCAAGATTATTCATCTCTTCAACTATAGCTGCTTCACCTTGTAATATAGCTACAGCTAAATTATTATATGCATCAATATAATTAGGGTCAATTTCTAAAGCTTTATTATAATATTTTTTTGAAGCCTCTAAATTTCCACCTTCGGCTGCTAAAACACCCAAATTATATTGTAACTCTGCATTATTAGGATCTTTTTTTGTTGCCTCTTCCATTAAAGCTTTGAACTTTTCTTTATTGCCCATTTTAAGATATACATTCGCTTCAGACAATAAAAGACCTAAATCATCAGGATTTTCAGCTCTAGCATCAGCCATTGCCCCTAGTGCTTTTTCATTTTCTCCTTTCTGAACGTAAATCAGAGCTATATTCTTAACTATTTCCGCTGTCTTAGATTCACTTTTAGCATCTCTTGGTGTACTATAGCTACTACCTTTAGCTGCTATATCTCTCATTGATTTACTACTAAATAATTCCTCCTCGCCAGTTGATGTATTTGTTGCATAATAATCTGTTCTTTCCCCTTTAAAGCCTAAGTTTTTAAGCTGAATATAATAATCTAAAGCTCTATCATAGTCTTGATCGGTAACAGCTGAAGATGCAGCATAATACAAATAAAGCGTATCTTTAGGAGACATCTTATACACTTTTTCGAATTTAGTTGCAGCAGATTTATAATTCTTATTTTCAAAATCTTTATTAGCTTTTGTTAGAAAAGAATTAACCATATTGTTTTTCATTTCATTAGCTTCATCAGTATACTTTAACTTACCCATTGAAGATTCTAAATCCTTAAGCTTATCTAAGCTTGTTATTGCTTTATCAATGTCAGCATCAGATCCTGCACCGTTAGCATATAATGCTTGTGCTTTTAGGAAATAGAATTTTGCTTTTGACTTATCGTCCATATTGCCTTCCAAAGCTTCTGCTGCAGCAACTGCAGACTTAGCGTCAGCGAAATTCGATTTCTTAAGCGCTTTTTCTATATCCTTAATTTCATTTTTCTGTGCAAAGGACATTGATGTTACTGCTAATAATAGCATTAATGTCATTAATTTTTTCATCTCGTATTAAATAATTTTATTGTTAATTTTAGTTTTCAGTTTCATTATTATCAATAGCCGTGCCATCCTCATTAAGTTCACCCTTTTCAAGCTCTTCAGACTCTTCGTCATCCTTCATAACCTTAGCAACCGCAGCGATAGAATCGTTACCTTTTAGATTAATTAATCTAACTCCTTGAGTAGCTCTTCCCATAACTCTAAGATCTGCCACCTCCATACGAATAGCGATTCCTGATTTGTTAATAATCATTAAATCATCATCATCCGTAACGTTCTTTATAGATACTAAGTTACCTGTCTTTTCTGTAATAGATATGGTCTTTACACCTTTTCCACCTCTGTTTGTGATTCTGTAATCATCCAAACTAGAGCGTTTACCATATCCATTTTCAGAAACCACTAAGATATTGCTTTCAAAGTCATCAACAGCAACCATTCCTATTACCTCATCGTTATCATTTGCTAAAGTTATACCTCTAACACCTGAAGCGTTTCTTCCCATTGGTCTGGTTTTAGCTTCTTCGAAACGAATTGCTTTACCTGACCTAAGTGCTAACATTACCTGACTTTCGCCAGTTGTTAATTTTGCTTCTAACAATTCATCATCTTCACGAATAGTAATTGCGTTAATACCATTAGTACGAGGTCTAGAATATTGTTCTAATGATGTTTTCTTAACCTGACCTTTTTTCGTTGCCATTATGACATAATGACTGTTGATGTAATCTTCATCCTTAAGATCTTGTGTACAGATAAATGCCATTACCTTATCATCTTGTTCTATATTAATAAGGTTTTGAATAGCTCTACCTTTTGAAGTCTTAGAACCTTCCGGAATTTCATAAACTCGCATCCAGAAACATTTTCCTTTTTGAGTAAAGAACAACATATACTGGTGGTTTGTACCAACAAATAGATGCTCTAAGAAATCTTCATTACGAGTTGTTGAAGCTTTTTGCCCAACACCTCCTCTATTTTGAGTTTTGTATTCTGTTAAAGAGGTACGTTTAATATAACCAGCGTGAGAAATAGTAATCACTACTTTTTCATCTGGAATCATATCTTCAATGCTTAAATCTCCACCAGCATATTCAATTACAGAACGACGCTCATCACCATATTTATCACGGATAACCTCAAGCTCTTCCTTAATGATATCCATACGACGTTCTTTTTTGTCTAAAATATCTTTAAGGTCTTCAATGGTTTTCATTAACTCTTCATACTCTGCTCTTAACTTGTCTTGTTCTAGACCTGTTAACTGACGTAATCGCATTTCTACGATAGCCTTAGCTTGTATTTCAGTAAGTTTAAAGCGTTCTATTAATTTTTCTCTAGCTTCTTCTGCATTTGCAGATGCTCTGATTAAAGCAATTACTTCATCAATATTATCAGAAGCGATGATTAATCCTTCTAATATATGAGCTCTTTCTTCTGCCTTGCGTAATTCGTATTTTGTACGTCTTACAACCACTTCGTGTCTGTGTTCTACGAAATAGTGAATTAAATCCTTAAGATTTAAAAGTTGTGGACGACCATTTACTAATGCAATGTTATTTACACTAAAAGAAGACTGTAAAGCCGTATACTTATATAATTTATTAAGTACGATGTTAGGAATGGCATCACGCTTTAAAACGTACACAATACGCATCCCTTTTCTATCAGACTCATCTCTAATGGTAGATATACCTTCAAGCTTTTTATCATTAACCAAGTCAGCAGTCTTTTTAATCATATCTGCTTTATTAACTTGGTAAGGAATTTCATTTACAATAATACACTCACGTCCGTTTACTTCTTCAATATTGGCTTTACCACGCATTACAATTCTACCACGACCAGTATGAAATGCTTCTTTAACACCATCGTAGCCATAGATTGTTCCTCCTGTTGGAAAATCTGGCGCTTTAATGTGCTGCATTAACTCATCAACTTCAATATCATTGTTGTCGATATAAGCAATGGTTCCATTAACAACTTCAGTAAGGTTGTGAGGTGGCATATTGGTTGCCATACCAACGGCTATACCAGAAGCACCATTAACTAATAAACCTGGAATACGTGTAGGTAAAACTGTTGGTTCTTCTAAGGTATCATCAAAATTAAGTTTATGGTCTACAGTTTCTTTATCAATATCTGCTAACATTTCTTCAGAAATCTTCTGCATTCTAGCCTCTGTATAACGCATTGCAGCAGGACTATCTCCATCTACAGAACCAAAGTTACCCTGACCATCTACTAACATATATCGTAAACTCCATTCCTGAGCCATACGTACCATAGTATCATAAACCGAAGTATCTCCGTGAGGGTGGTACTTACCCAAAACCTCACCTACGATTCTTGCTGATTTCTTGTGTGCTGAATTTGCTCTAACACCTAGTTCGTGCATACCGTAAAGTACACGTCTGTGAACAGGTTTTAGGCCATCTCTTACATCTGGTAACGCACGTGACACAATGACCGACATTGAATAATCAATGTAGGCTGATTTCATTTCATCTTCAATGTTAATCGGAATGAGTTTTTCTCCTTCTGCCATATATAAAATTTATTAGATTTTTTTGTATATATACAAGACTAAATACTTGTATACTGTATTGTTATTAATATTTTTTATTCTTTAAAATCATAGATATCAACCCCATCATATCGAATAGTTTTAATAGAAATATCATCAGGAATTAAAGGTGAAAAAGTAATTAGAATAAACTTTTTTTTATTCTTTTTTAGCTTGAAGTCAAATTTATCACAATAAATTTTGTTCAGGTTATTAGCCTGACATAAATTTGGGGTGTAAACAGTTGATTTCTCATCTACTAGCTGAAACTTTGCTAAATCTAAACTCTGTGTAATTTTAGTGATATTTTTCATCCTAATCATCATCTCCAAAAATTTATAACCTTTTTCTGCCTTTTCCACATTAGTCCCTGTAGGTGTTGTACTTATTTCAACTCTTTTGCTGAATAATATACCTGTAGAAAAAGCTTCTATAGATTCAGTTATTTTAAATTTATCTTCTATTCCAATGTTTTTTTGCGAAAACGATAATAGAGGCACAATTAGTAATATTAAAAATGTTTTCTTCATTAATTCTTTATTAATTTTTTTTAAAATTAAACTGACAGAAATAGTTAATTGATTCAAGTTATTGAATAAATTTTATTACTTAATAAACGCTAATTTCCTATAAGTTTTCAAAACGTGCTAATATAACCAATTTAGTAGTGTTTAAAGCACTTTTAAAAGTCTAATTTAGGAGTTTTTATTAACAATTTTTAATATCTTTTTCGTTAATAAGTATCATTGAATTTGCTTTGATTTAAAATGCTTTTTTAGTCTATTCGTTAAACCATTTTATTTAAGGTATGGTTTTTGCCTTGTAGATAATATGTTTTTACTATTTTTAATGCAGAAAGGAGTTTACTATGGATGATAATTTTTCCCCAAGAGTTAAGGATGTTATAGCATTTAGCAAAGAAGAAGCTTTACGCTTAGGCCATGATTTTATAGGTACAGAGCATTTAATGCTTGGCTTATTAAGAGATGGCAACGGAAAAGCTATAGATATATTAAGCGCATTAGACGTTGATTTAAATCACTTAAGACGCAAAGTAGAGATTTTAAGTCCGGCTAATCCTAATATTATATCAACATCTAACGAAAAGAAAAACTTGCACTTAACAAGGCAAGCTGAACGTGCTTTAAAAACAACATTTTTAGAAGCTAAGTTGTTTCAAAGCACCTCAATAAATACAGCACATTTATTATTGTGTATATTAAGAAATGAAAATGACCCAACTACTAAGTTATTAAACAAACTTAAAGTTGGTTATGATAATGTAAAAGACGAATTTAAATCTATGATTACAAGTGAAGACGATTATCTAGACGAGCCTAAAGCCGAATCATATTCTGATGATGAAATGAATGAAGAAGAGGATGCAAAGCAAAATCCTTTTGGAGGTAGCCAGTCTGGTAAAACAAATAAAAAGTCTAAAACACCTGTTTTAGATAACTTTGGTAGAGATCTAACAGTACTTGCCGAAGAAGGCAAATTAGACCCTGTAGTAGGTCGAGAAAAAGAAATACAACGTGTTTCTCAGATATTAAGTAGACGTAAAAAGAATAACCCTCTTCTAATAGGAGAACCTGGTGTTGGTAAATCTGCTATTGCTGAAGGCTTAGCACTACGTATTGTAAAACGAAAGGTGTCAAGAACACTTTTTAACAAACGTGTGGTTACCTTAGATTTAGCAAGCTTAGTTGCTGGCACAAAATACAGAGGTCAGTTTGAAGAGCGCATGAAAGCCGTAATGAACGAGCTTGAAAAGAATGATGACATTATTCTATTTATAGATGAAATCCATACCATTGTTGGTGCTGGTGGAGCTACAGGAAGTTTAGATGCTTCTAACATGTTTAAACCTGCATTAGCAAGAGGCGAAATTCAATGTATTGGAGCAACAACATTAGATGAGTACAGACAATATATTGAAAAAGATGGTGCTTTAGAGCGTCGTTTCCAAAAGGTTATTGTTGAACCTACTTCTGTTGAGGAAACGATAGAGATATTGAATAACATAAAAGCTAAATACGAAGAACACCACAACGTTGATTATACCGACGAAGCTATTGAAGCGTGTGTGAAGTTAACTAACCGTTACATGACAGAACGTTTCTTACCAGACAAAGCTATCGATGCTTTAGATGAAGCTGGATCTCGCGTGCATATCACAAATATTGATGTTCCTAAGCAAATCATAGAATTAGAGAAACAACTTGAAGAGGTTAAGGAAACTAAGAACAGTGTTGTTAAAAAACAAAAGTATGAGGAAGCAGCAAAACTTAGAGATGATGAAAAACGTCTTGAAAAAGAATTAGCTACAGCGCAAGAAAAATGGGAAGAAGAAACCAAACAACATAGAGAAATTGTTACAGAAGATAATGTTGCTGACGTTATTTCTATGATGACAGGTATTCCTGTAAACAAAATAGCGCAAACAGAACTCAACAAATTAGCAAAATTACCAGAACTTATTAAAGGTAGAGTTATAGGACAAGATAATGCTGTCGCAAAGGTTGTAAAGGCTATTCAACGTAATAGAGCTGGTCTTAAAGATCCTAACAAGCCTATTGGTTCGTTTATCTTTTTGGGACAAACAGGTGTTGGTAAAACACAATTAGCTAAGGTCTTAGCTAACGAGTTGTTTGACAGTACAGATGCACTTGTACGTATAGACATGAGTGAGTATATGGAAAAATTCGCTGTATCTAGACTTATTGGTGCGCCTCCAGGATATGTAGGTTATGAAGAAGGTGGACAACTTACTGAAAAGATTAGACGTAAGCCTTATGCCGTAGTACTTTTAGATGAGATTGAAAAAGCTCATCCAGATGTATTCAACATGTTGTTGCAAGTACTAGATGACGGTTATTTAACTGATAGTCTTGGAAGAAAAATCGATTTTAGAAATACTATAATCATTATGACGTCTAATATTGGTGCTCGTAAACTTAAAGATTTTGGTACAGGTGTAGGCTTTGGAACTTCTGCAAAAGAATCTCAAGAAACTGAATATGCCAAAGGTGTTATAGAAAATGCTCTTAAAAAAGCATTCGCGCCAGAGTTCTTAAACAGAATTGATGATGTTATTGTATTCAATGCTTTAGAAAAAGAAGATATCAATAAAATCATTGATATCGAGTTAGTGAAGCTTATTAAGCGTATCAAAGATTTGGGTTACGAACTAGAGCTTACAGATAAAGCAAAAGACTATATTGCTGAGAAAGGTTTTGATAAGCAGTATGGCGCTAGACCTCTAAATAGAGCTATTCAGAAATATGTTGAAGATGCTTTAGCAGAGGAAATCATAAATTCAAAAATCCACGAAGGAGATACCATCTCTATGGATTTAGATGAAAAAAATGATGCTTTAAAAATCAAAATAAAAACTTCAGGAAAAGCTACTGAGTCTTAGGCTTTTGATAAATTTATTGAAAAAACTCCTCAAAATTGAGGAGTTTTTTTTTACCTTAATGGTCTAAGAAACAATCAAAAAATTGGAAGAAACAATAATAAGATTAAAATTTTGCACGCTTACTTTCTTTGATAATTATGTTATTGCAGTTATCAATGAAGGGGAGCATGTAGACCATAAACTTAACGAAATCCTTATTGAAAACATTGAGCTTCATTTTAAAAAGCCATATGTTTATATAACTAATAGAATCAACTCCTACTCTGTAGACCCAAACATATATCATAGAGCTTCTGAAGTTCAAAACTTAGCTGGTTTTGCTGTCGTTTCCAAAGAGTATAAAACAAAAATCAATGCTCAGATTGAGAAAATGTTTTTCGGAAAACCCTTCGAAATATTTACAACATTAGAAGATGCTATCGAGTGGAAAGATCAATTATTCGAAAAAAACTAATTTGAACTATTTCAATCCATAGTGATTTAAAAACAGCTCCTCTACTTCTATTTCTACATCCTTCAAAAATTGAATAGAGTTTTCAATATCATAATGTAAAACTTTATCCTCTTTAATGAATGGTACAACACTTCTATAGTGTTCTAGAAAAGATTCTAATAAAGGTGAAGTTTTTGCTGGTCTTCTAAATTCTAATGCCTGAGAGGCGTTCATTAATTCTATCGCTATAACACGTTCTACGTTCTTAATTAAAGTATAAGCCTGAGTTGCCGCATTTGCTCCCATACTCACATGATCTTCTTGCCCATTACTAGACACAATACTGTCTATACTCGCTGGAGTCGCCATTTGCTTATTAGCACTTACAATACTTGCTGCTGTATATTGAGGTATCATAAATCCAGAATTTAAACCTGGATTATCCACCAAAAAGGCTGGTAATCCTCGTAAACCAGAAACCAATTGAAAGATGCGCCGTTCAGAAATATTACCTATTTCCGCCATGGCGATTTTTAAATAATCTAAAGCTAAGGCTAAAGGTTGTCCATGGAAATTTCCACCCGAAATAATCAGATCTTCTTCTGAAAAAATATTTGGATTATCGGTAACTGAGTTTATTTCCGTTAATATGACTTTTTCAACAAAATCTAAAGTGTCCTTCGTAGCTCCATGAACTTGCGGAATACAACGAAAAGAATAAGGATCTTGAACATGCTCTTTGTGTCGCTCTATAAGTTCACTTCCTTTAAGAAGTTCATTAAAACGTCTTGCTACTTTTCGCTGTCCTGGATGAGGTCTTACAGCATGTACCAAATCGTGAAAAGGATCCAACCTTCCATCAAAAGCATCCAAAGAAATACTTGCTATAATATCTGCTAGATAAGAAGTTTTATGAGACATTAAAAGCAAATAAACACCATAAGCGCTCATAAACTGTGTTCCGTTAAGCAAAGCCAAACCTTCTTTAGCTTCTAGCTTTATAGGTTCCCAATTGAATTTTTCTAAAAGCTCTGACGCCTCAAACTCTTTACCTTCATGCACCACTTTTCCTTCACCCAATAATGGTAAAGCCAAATGGGCTAATGGAGCCAAATCACCCGAAGCACCCAGTGAACCTTGAGTATATACAAATGGAAAAATATCATGATTAAAAAACTCTATAAGTCGGTTTACAGTTTGAAGTTGCACACCACTATGGCCATAACTTAATGACTGTATTTTTAGCAGTAGCATCACTTTTACAACAGATTCCGGTACACGTTCACCTGTTCCACAAGCATGAGACATCACTAAATTTTCCTGAAGCTTAGTTAAATCCTCATCCGAAATTTTCACATTATATAATGAACCAAAACCTGTGTTAATACCATACATTGGATTTTTATTATCCGCTAGCTTAGCATCTAGATAAGCTTTACAGTTTGTAATTTTTGTTATGGCATCCTCTGATAATTTTAGTTTTTTATCTTCATGAAAAATATTATAAATCGTAACGATATCTAACGGTTCAGAAGAAATTATATGGTATTGACTCATTATATATAGATTTGTTGTTGCCCAAAATTGCGAATTATTATGGAGTTGACAATATTTTGTTAATAATTCATTAAAGCTTTAAATTTCCTATTAAATTTTTATTTTTGAAGATGAACAAAAAACTATTTATGAAACGATTACTAACGCTTTGCATTGCTGGAACTTTACTAGCATGTAAAGGTGAACCTAAAGACTACGCTACCCTTTCTGGGAAAATTGAAAATATTAAGGAGAATAAAACTTTAAAAGTCTTTAATAGACAAAGTAAATATGAGAAAACCATTACTATAAATGATGATGGCACTTTTAAAGATACCTTAAAAGTTGAAGAAGGAGATTATACTTTTCAAGTAGGTAATCAATACGGTCAAATATACTTAAAGAATGATAATGAGTCGTCTTTCACTGCTGAATATGATTCTCTAGTAAAGACTATTGAATTCAAAGGTGATGATTCTGACACTAATAACTTTTCTGTTCAGTCGTTTTTAATTGCTAACGATTATTTCACTAGAGACCTTATGACAAGTGGAACTAAGGAAGATTTAGATTCTGCTATAAAGAATTATCAAGATGCTTACAGTGATTTAAAAAATAAATATAGTGATGTCGATTCAACACATGTTGCTATTATAGATCAAAACGTAAAAAGAACAGAAGGCCAAGTACAAAGCTATATGTCTAGAAGGTTAGCTACTAAAGCTGCGCTTCCGAAAGGGGCTAAATCGCCTGATTTTGTTAACTACGAAAATCATGCAGGTGGAAATATGTCTCTGTCAGATTTTAAAGGAAAATATGTATACATTGATGTTTGGGCAACTTGGTGTGGACCTTGTATAAGAGAAATTCCTTCACTTAAAAAAGTTGAAGAGCAATATCATGACAAAAACATTGCATTTGTAAGTATTTCTGTAGATAACGGTAGAGGTTATAAAAATGATCCTGAAGCAGCTCATGAAGGCTGGAAAAAAATGGTTGTAGACAAAGATTTAGGTGGTATTCAACTTTATGCGGATAATGGCTTTCAATCTCAATTTGTTCAAGATTATAAAATCAATGGTATACCAAGATTTATTTTAATAGATCCGGATGGAAATATCGTGAGCTCTGATGCACCAAGACCATCAAGTCCTGCATTAGTTAAGTTATTTGATGAATTAGGAATTTAAGATTTCGAAACACATAGAAATAAAAAAGCCTTCATTTGAAGGCTTTTTTATTGTCTTTATTTACTTATTTCCCTCATCTTGGGATTGTTCACTTGGTTGCTCAGGCTTTTTAAATAAGTCTATATAAGCTTCACCAATAGTTTCGATAATATGACTTGCTATTAGACTTTGATACCCATAATCTTCTAAAGAAATATCTGCAGATTTCCCATGAAGATAAACACCAAAGATAGTAGCAGTCAAGGCCTCGTAACCTTGCGATATTAAACCTGTAATAATTCCAGTGAGCACATCACCGCTTCCAGCAGTCGCCATTCCTGGGTTTCCTGTTGTGTTGATATATAATTTATCTTGAAAAACAGTAATTGAATTAGCACCTTTTATTAAAACGATAAGATTATATTGCTTAGAAAAAGCTTTTACTTTATTCAACTTGTCAAAATCGTCTGACCATTCTCCTATTAATCGTTCCAATTCCTTAGGATGCGGTGTCAATACTGTCATCTCTGGTAATAAACTCAATAAATCTTTATTTTTAGATAATAAATTTATGCCATCAGCATCTATTACTAAAGGTGTTTTGTTTGTCTTTAGGAAAGCTTCAAAAGCAGTTGCAGTAGTTTTCGTTGTACCTAATCCAACGCCAATTCCTATAACGGTAGGTGTAATATCAAATTCTATTTTTGAGATGTTTTCTTCCTCAGCATCCGTTATCACCATAACTTCTGGAATTGAAGCTTGAATACTATGGTAACCACATTTTGGAATGTAAGCTGTTACCAAACCTGATCCAGACGATAAAGCTGCCCTACTCGCTAAGTTTACAGCACCTATCTTTCCATAACTACCACCTAAAATTAGAGCATGTCCAAAATCTCCTTTATGCGCAAATTTGTCTCTTGGCTTATATAGTGGTAATACTTCAAACTTTGAAATTAATTCTGCTTCTGTTTCTGTTTTAGCTAAATATTCTCTGTCAATCCCAATATCTAAAACTTCCCACTGAATTGTATATTTTGCAGTCTCTGGTAAAAAGAAAACCAATTTTGGTGATTGAAAACTCAAAGTAAAACCTGCATACACAACAGCACCCTCATTTTCAACAGGTTTATCAGTATAAAGTCCAGAAGGAATATCTATGGCTAACGTAAACGCTTTAGAAGCTTTAAATTTTTGAAAAATTCCTTGTACCCAATCTGCAGGAGGTCTGTTTAAACCAATACCAAATACAGCATCAACAATAATATCATCTGGATGAATTTCAGGAAAATCGTTATCACTTGTAAGCATTACTGGCCATTCCTTTGTAACCTCTTTGATACGGTCGTAATTTATGAGAAAATCCTTTGAGCGCTTATCACTATAATTTACAATGTATGTAAACACATTATAACCATGCTGAATTAAGTGTCTGGCTAAAACCAAGCCATCTCCACCATTATTACCAATACCACAGAACACATGAACCGGAACTTGAGCTCCCTGCATACGCATATGAATCCAATTAAAAATTTGCGTTCCTGCACGTTCCATCAAGTCGGTCGAGGATATATTTTGACGCTCTGTGGTGAGTTTATCACCTTCGTAAATTTGTTCTTTTGAAAATAATTTCATTTAACTCTTAAAATTTTTGTAAATGGCTATTTCTGTTTAATTTTCAATAAAATAAATAGCTCTATTTTACTAATTCCCTAAAAAGGAATGAATTGTTTTTTTATTGTTGTAAAAATAATACATTTGAATAGTAATGAAGAAAAAAATCAACATATCAGAAAATACAATGTGCATTATGTGTGCTGCTATTTCTATGTCTATTTTTTCTACGATGATTACCCCTTGGGGTAATTTATAATATATTCTTCCGTTCCCATTTGTCTGCATTGACATTTTATCCTAAGTTAATTTACATATTCAAAAAACATGAAAGTTCTCAAATTTGGTGGAACATCTGTAGGTTCAGCCGAAAATATAAATAAAGTTATTTCAATTTTAGATCAACAATCTAAAGACTCAAACATTGCCGTGGTAGTTTCTGCTGTTGGTGTTGTAACAGATAAATTATTAGAAGCTGCAAATTTAGCCTGTAGCAGTAATAAAGATTACATTGAGAAATACAATAAAATCTGGTCTATTCACAATAAGGTTATTGAAGGTCTTTTTTTAAATACTTCTAAAGAATTAAAAGAAGCGCAAGAGGAATTACAAGAACTCATCACTGAAAAACTTAATAACCTTAGAAACCTTTTAGATGGTGTTTATCTTATCAATGAGTTATCTCCAAAAACTAAAGACAAACTTCTGAGCTTTGGTGAATCTTTATCTTCCTCTATAATATTTCACACACTGAAATCTAGAAATTCTGATGTTTTCTTAAAAAATTCTCAAGAATTAATTATTACAGATAATAATTTCAACAATGCTACGGTAAATTTTGAAATTACCAATTCAAACATCAAATCGTTTTTCAGTCACAATACCAACTCCATTGTTTTATTACCAGGTTTTATTTCAAAATCTATAACCGATGAGATTACGACTTTAGGTCGTGGTGGCTCAGATTACACGGCAGCAATAGTTGCCGCTGCTATCAATGCGAAAGAATTACAAATATGGACCGATGTTAGTGGTATGTTTACCACCAATCCAAAAATTGTAAAACAAGCTGCGCCTATTGTTGAACTTTCTTATCAGGAAGCTGTAGAATTATCTCATTTTGGGGCGAAAGTTTTATATCCACCAACTGTAATGCCTGTACTTAAAAGGAAAATTCCAATAGTTATAAAAAACACTATGGATCCTGATGCTTCTGGAACAACAATTACAGAAGACATCAAAGCCAATGGCTCACCTGTAAAAGGTATTAGTAATATAGACAACATTGCCTTACTTACGTTGCAAGGCAATGGAATGGTCGGTGTTCCAGGCTTTAGCAAACGACTATTCGAAACCTTAGCTCAGGAGAAAATAAACATTATTCTTATCACGCAATCGTCTTCAGAACATTCTATTTGTTTTGGTATTTCAGATGTTGATGCCAAACGCGCTAAAGAAGTTATTGATACTGTTTTTGAATATGAAATTGCACTTCAAAAATTAGATCCTATAGTTGTAGAAACTGATTTATCTATTATCGCGGTTATAGGTGACAAAATGAAGAGTCACCAAGGTATTAGTGGAAAAATGTTCAGTACACTTGGTAAAAATAATGTGAATATTAGAGCTATAGCGCAAGGTGCTTCTGAACGAAATATATCTGCAGTTATTCATAAAAATGATGTAAAAAAAGCACTGAACAGCTTACACGAACAGTTCTTTGAAATTAAAACCAAACAAGTTAATTTATTTATTACTGGTGTAGGAAATGTTGGAGAACGCCTTATCGAACAGATAAAACAGCAAAAATCCTACGTTAAAGAAAACCTTAAAATAAACCTTAGAATTATAGGGCTTTCTAACTCTAGAACTATGCTTATCAATGATGATGGTATTAACTTAAAAAACTGGAAAGAGGATTTAGCAAAAGGAGAAGAAGCTAGTTTGTATACCTTTTTTCAATATGCCAAACGACTCAATCTTAGGAATTCTGTTTTTGTAGATATCACAGCAAATGAAGATGTAGCAAAGGTTTATGGTGGCTATTTAAGAGAAAGTATTTCTGTTGTAGCTTGTAACAAAATTGCTTGTTCTGGTGATATTGCCTATTACAATGAGTTGAAAGAATTGTCAAGAAAATATAACTCATCATTCTTATTTGAAACCAATGTTGGTGCAGGTTTACCAGTTATTGATACTTTAAATCATTTAGTTGCCTCTGGTGACAAAATCAATACCATACAGGCGGTGCTTTCTGGTAGTTTGAATTTTATCTTCAATAATTTCAATGACAAAACAACCTTCTATGATGTTGTAAAACAAGCACAAGAAGAAGGCTACACAGAACCAGATCCAAGAATAGATTTAAGTGGTATTGATGTTGCAAGAAAAGTTCTGATTCTTGCTAGGGAAAGTGGCCATTCTATTGAATTATCTGATTTAGAAAGTGATAATTTCCTAACAGAAAATGCTATGAAAGCTAAGACTGTAGATGATTTTTTCAATACGTTGAAGGATGACGAAGCCTACTACCAAAACTTATATAAATCAGCAAATGATAAAAATTGTCAGCTAAAATTTGTTGCCGAATTTGATAATGGCAAAGCTAAAGTTGGCTTAAAGGAAATTCCTGAAGGTCATCCATTTTATAACCTTAAAGGAAAGGACAATATTGTAATGTTTTACACACAACGTTATCCGGAACAACCAATGATTATTAAAGGAGCTGGTGCTGGTGCTGATGTTACAGCTTCTGGTTTATTTGCAGATATCATTAGAGTTGCCAATAATTAAAGGTCAGAATAGAAAATGAACAACGAAATTAAAATTTTCTCACCTGCAACTGTAGCCAATGTAGCCTGTGGATTTGATGTACTAGGGTTTTGTCTCGATACTATTGGTGACGAAATGGTCATTAGAAAAACAGATGAAAAAGGTATTAAAATCACAAAAATTGAGGGTTACGATTTACCCTTTGAAGCCGAAAAGAACGTCGCTGGAGTATCTGCTTTAGCCATGTATAACGACCTACAACCAGACTGCGGATTTGAAATTGAAATTTATAAAAACATAAAACCAGGAAGTGGTATTGGTAGTAGTTCGGCTAGTGCAGCTGGAAGTGTTTTCGGAATGAATGAACTTCTCGGGCAACCTTTAGATAAAGCTAAACTTACCTATTATGCTATGAAAGGGGAAGCTTTAGCAAGCCAGTGTGAACATGCAGATAATTTGGCTCCAGCTATCTTTGGTGGTTTTACTTTAGTAAAAAGCGTAAATCCCATTCAAATTTTAGAGCTCCCTACTCCATCAGATTTATATGCAACGCTAATTCATCCGCAAATCGAAATAAAAACCTCTGAGGCGAGAGCCATTCTACCAAAAGAAGTGCCGTTAGCAAATGCTATAACGCAATGGGCTAATGTTGGTAGTTTGGTACATGCGCTTCACACTTCTGATTATGAACTAATCAAAAATGCACTAAATGATGTGGTTATAGAACCTTATAGAAAACAACTTATTCCTCATTTTGACGCTGTAAAGAATTCCGTTTTAGAGGCTGGAGCTTTGGGTTGTGCTATTTCTGGCTCTGGACCATCTATTTTCGCTTTGAGTAAAAATGAAGCCACAGCTAAAACTGTCGAAAATGCTATGAAAGCTATTTACTCTAAAACAGCTATAAAATTCGAAACCTATGTTTCAAAAATCAATACTCAAGGCATAAAAACGCTAAGTAAATGAACTACTATTCTTTAAATAAAAAAGCCCCTAACACAACATTTGCAGACGCTGTTGTGAGAAGTCTTGCTCCTGATAAAGGTTTATATTTTCCTGAGTCTATAATACCTTTAGAGTCTTCATTTTTTGAGACTATTGAAAGTAAATCCAATACTGAGATTGCTTTTGAAGCTATTAAACAATTTATCCTTCCAGAAATTCCTGAAGAAGAATTAAAACAAATTATAGAAGAAACGCTGAGTTTTGATTTTCCTGTAGTAGAAATTAATGAAAACATATCTACATTAGAGCTTTTTCATGGACCAACCATGGCGTTTAAAGACGTTGGTGCCCGTTTTATGGCAAGGTGTTTAGGTTATTTTAATACATCTAACACTAATGATGTAACCGTTTTGGTGGCAACTTCTGGAGATACTGGTGGAGCTGTAGCTAATGGTTTTTTAAAAGTAAAAGGCGTTAATGTTGTTATTCTTTATCCAAGTGGAAAAGTAAGCGATATTCAAGAGAAGCAATTAACTACTCTAGGCAAAAATATAACGGCTTTAGAAGTAAATGGTGTTTTTGATGATTGCCAAGACATGGTAAAACGTGCTTTCTTAGATGAAGAATTGACAAGTAAAATGCAGTTAACATCAGCAAACTCTATTAACGTAGCACGCTGGTTACCGCAATTATTCTATTATATGTTTGCTTATAAGCAGTTAAAATCAAAATATAAAGACATTGCTTTTTCAGTACCAAGTGGCAATTTTGGGAATGTTTGCGCTGGTATGGTTGCTCAGAAATTAGGACTTCCAGTAAAACATTTTATAGCTTCTAACAACGCTAACGATACAGTTGTTAATTACATGAACACCCAATCATATACACCTAAAGCTTCGGTACAAACCATAAGTAATGCCATGGATGTGGGTAATCCAAGCAATTTTATTAGAATTCAAGAGTTACATCATAATGATTTTGAACGTTTAAAATCCAATTTATCGTCATATAGTTACACCGACGATGAGACCAAAGAAGCATTGCTAGAGCTTTACAATGAGTACAGTTACGTTGCAGACCCTCATGGAGCTGTTGGTTATTTAGGGGCAAAGGATTATTTAAAAAACAATAAAGCACATGTGGTGTTTTTGGAAACGGCTCATCCTACCAAATTTTTAGACATCGTTGAGGATACTATTAGAGAAAACATTGATTTACCACCTCAAATTGAAGCTGTTATGGACAAGAAAAAGAAGGCTATATCTATTAGTGATTATGAAGAATTAAAAAACTTTTTGCTTTCTTAATTTTTCAAATTTTGTAAGTTAGCATCACTTATTATTTCTATACATTCAAGCTTATTTTGAAATCATTTATCAGGAATCTCGCTCTCTTAATCCTTACATTGCTTTTAAGCTTAAACCTTGCTGCACAAAAAAAAGAACAAGATACATTAGCTACACAAAAAAAGCAGATACAGTTTAAACCTAAATCGTTAATAATACCAACCGTATTAATCGGTTATGGAGTAATCGGACTTGAAAGTCATACCTTAAAAAACATAAATAATAGTACAAGTAGTGAATTAAGAGAGCACATAGACAATCAATTTACAATTGATGATATTTCACAATACACACCATTTTTAACGGTTTATGGCCTCAATGCTTTCGGAATAAAAGGCAAAAATAATTTTAAAGACAGAACTATAATTCTTGGAACAGCATATTTAATTATGGGTTCTACAGTAAATATTTTAAAATCAACTGGTAATGTAGAAAGACCAGATGGTTCATCTACCAATTCTTTTCCTTCAGGTCATACAGCAACAGCATTTATGGGAGCAGAATTTCTTTATCAAGAATATAGAGATGTTTCTGTTTGGTATGGCATTTCTGGATATTTAATAGCCACAGGAACAGGTTTTTTCAGAATGTATAATGATCGTCATTGGTTAACTGATGTAGCTGCTGGTGCTGGTATAGGTATTTTGAGCACTAAAATTGCTTATTGGTTACACCCCATTTTGAAAAAGACTATCTTTAATGAGAAAGAAAAACTCAACGGTGTAGTTATGCCTTATTACAATGGCGAAAATTTTGGCTTAGGTATGTCTATGACGTTTTAAAATTGTTATAAATATATCAAAATTTTGATCCATTAATTAGTAAAATAAATGTCTAAGAGTATTCAAGATTACTATAACGAACTTTCCCAAAGTGATAAGACTATTTGTGATTTGTTAGCGCTTTCTATCAATAATGTTCTTAAAAATGCTGAATCTAAAATATGGCATGCGCATCCTGTTTGGTTTTTAGATGGCAATCCTATTGTTGGTTATAGCAAACAAAAAGCAGGAATTAGACTCATGTTTTGGAGTGGATCTGATTTTGGAGCCGATGATTTAAATGTCAGAGGAGAAAAGTTTAAGGATGCTTCTATCTTTTACAATTCAGTTAATGAGATTGATGAGAATAAACTAAAACATTGGTTAGAACAATCCATTATCATACAATGGGATTACAAAAACATCGTTAAGCGAAAAGGAAAACTGGAAAGACTAAAATAAATGCCTAAAGTTGAATATCGCATATATGTAGTTGAACTTTCAAAACGTGTGTTTACAGAAAATGGAAAGTTTAGAGCAGCCAACCCTCAGTTTAATGGTGTTTTAGAATGTTTGTATGTAGGCATGACCAGTAAAACTCCCAAAGAACGATTTTTACAACACAAAACAGGTCGCAGAAACAAAAAAGGCTATAAAATTTCTTCTAACATTGTAGAAAAATATGGTTCATATTTACGCCCAAGTCTTTACAATCATATTTTACCTATATCATCTAGAGCCGAAGCCCTAAAAGCTGAAGAAAAACTCGCATTAGAATTGAGAAGACAGCGTTATGCTGTTTGGTATAATTAAGACACTAAAAACTTATTCAAGGTTTTCTCATAAATGGCTTCATACATTGGTACTATGTTATGAAGATCAAACTTATTAGACTGCTCTTTAGCATTCGCTTTAAAGGCTTCTAAAACATTCAAATCTGAAAGAATCTTTATAGCATTGGCACTCATTTCTTCAACATCGCTAACATCGCTAGTATAACCTGAAAAACCATCTATATTAACTTCTGGTAAACCACCAGTATTTGTAGATATTACAGGAACACCACTTGCCATAGCCTCTAAAGCTGCTAAACCAAAACTTTCGGTTTGAGATGGTAATAAAAACAAATCACTAAAACACAGAATACGATCAATCTCGTTACTATTTCCTAAGAAAATGACCTTATCCTCAATCCCCAATTCTTCAACTAGGTTTTCTGCAGCTTCCCTTTCTGGTCCTTCACCAACCATCATCAGTTTAGCTGGCACTTCCTTCTGAATGTTATTAAAGATTTTTATAACATCTGGAATTTGTTTTACCTTTCTAAAGTTACTAATGTGCGTCACAATACGCTCATGGTCGCTTGCCATCATACCTCTTTGGCAATCTGTAAAATTATTTCTGTGCTTTTCTAAATCAATAAAATTTGGCACAACGTAAATATCTTTTTTAATATTGAAAAGACGATTGGTATCGTATTTCAAACTCTCTGAAACCGAAGTTACTGCATCTGATTTATTGATACTAAATGTTACCGCTGGTTTATAAAAAGGGTGACTACCCACAAGAGTAATATCCGTTCCGTGAAGTGTTGTAACTATAGGCACAAGAATACCTTCATCTTTCAACATTTGCTGCGCCATATAAGCGGCATAAGCATGGGGAATAGCATAATGTACATGTAAAAGTTGAATGCCATGAAGCTTCACCATATCTACTAATTTACTAGACAAAGCAAGCTCATAGGGTTGATAGTGAAATAAAGGATACTCTGGAACGTGAACCTCATGAAAATGAACATTGTTACTCAACAACTCTAATCTTACTGGCTGTTTATAGGTTATAAAATGAATCTCATGACCTCGTTTTGATAACTCTAAGCCTAATTCCGTAGCTACTACTCCACTACCACCAAATGTTGGGTAACAAACAATTCCTATTTTCATTATAAAATATAAGTGTCTTACTTTTTTGAGATTTTAAAGTTACTGCTTCTACTAAGCTCACTTCAAAATTTTAAGTACTTTTTAACGTATGACAAGAGTAGTCTGTAGAAATTTAGAATCCTTACAGTTTAAAAGTTTATTCTATTATAGCTTCGTATATCAATCGTTGTATTTCAGTTCTGATATTTTCGCGTAACAAAAGATTTTTTCCTGCTTGAGGATAAGTTCTATTTGCTAAAAAGACGTAGACTATTTCTTCTTCAGGATCTGCCCAAGCATAGGTTCCTGTAAATCCAGAATGTCCAAAACTTGTCATAGAAATGCAACCACAAGTTGGGCCTTCTTCACCTAATTGTGGCTTATCAAAACCTATACCTCTTCTGTTATCACTTTCACAGAAGTAACAAGTGTTAAATTTGTCTATGGTTTCACTTTTAAAATAACGTTTGCCACCATAAAACCCTCTTTGTAAATACATCTGCATAATCTTGGCAACATCATTGGCATTGCTAAAAATACCTGCATGTCCACCAATTCCACCTTGCATAGCCGCTCCCATATCATGAACATAACCGTGAACTTTTTTGTAACGATAATAGTCATCCTCTTCTGTTGGAACAATATCTTTTAAACTGAATTTCTTTCTTGGATTGTAGGTTGTGTTGTTGGCACCCAATGATCTGTAAAACCTATCTTGAGTAATTTCTTGCAACGATTTATCATAAAAACCCTCTAAATAACTTTTAAGAATGTAATACGGTAAATCACTATAACGGTAACGTAATGACGGTAGCAAATCTGTATCACGAATTATTTTTTGGATAGAATCTACATAATCATTTCTCATAAAAAGTGTGTTAGTTACTTCTACACTAAACTCTTTTGATTTTTTAGACCTATAATATTTAGGATCAGGTTTTTTTGTAACCGAATCTAAAGTTGCATAATAAAACGGTATCCATGGTTTTAACTGCGCATAATGCGACAACATTTTTTTTAGAGTAACATTTCGTTTGTTAGAATTCTTATACTCAGGTATTAAGTCACCCAACTTAGAATCTAAAGAAATAGATCCTTGTTGCTCTAATTCCATTACCACAGGTAATGTTGCTAATATTTTAGTTAAGGATGCTACGTCATAGAGATCATCAAAATCAACTTTATTCTTTTTTTCATAAGTATGATAACCAAAATTTTTATTGTAAATGACTTTACCCTTTCTGGCAACCAACAATTGAATACCTGGTGTCATTTTATTATCGATGGCATAGTTGGAAATAGAATCTAACTTTTTAAGTAATTCGGAATCCATACCAACACGCTCAGGCAGTCCGTAACTTAAATTCAAAATTGAATTAAATGTTTCACCTGTACCTACAGGAAAAAATTGACCAGCACTTACAGGTAAATGTCCTTTTGAACCAACGGCTCCAAAAATGATTTGAGCCGATTTTTCTTGAGATATTTTACTATTCTGATAGCTAACAACAATACTTTCTATATTTTCTATAGTCAATAAATCATTTAAAGCATAAGGTCTTGCAAAAACATCTAAAACAACTGTATTAGTTCGTGCAATCTCGTACAACCAAGCCATTTCTTTTTGTGAAAATTCATAAGACTTCCAAGGATTGACATTAGACTTATGAAAGCCTACAACTACAGTATTATAGTTTTGTAATTTTTCGATTAAATCATCTAATTTCTCAGCCTTTATTTCGTGAACTTTAGTGTACTTTTTTAATTCTTCTAAAAACACAGATCCGTCATCGTCACCAAGTGTAACATAGGCAATCTTCTTGGTTTCTAAATCCCTTAGCGGAAGTAATGTTTCATTGTTTTTAACTACAGTAATGGCATTTTCCATTAGGTTTTCGTAAAGCAAATCATCTTTTAAACGATTTAAATCGCTTTCTAAATTATAAATTCCAACAGGTGAATAATCATTTAAGCCTACCTTATATTTTGCCATTAAAATTTTCTTCACTGAATGTGACAAACGTTCTTCTGTAATGACACCGTTGTTGTATGCTTCTATAAATTTAGCAACTCCTTTTTCAGGATCTTCAGACATGAGCATCACATCGTTTCCTGCCAAAAAGGCCATTAAATCTATCTCACCACCTTCAGACAAGGTCTTTTTACTTAAGCCATCAACATCTTTTGCCACATAATCTGCAGCTCCTTTCATTGTGAGCGCATCAGTAAAAATCAAACCATTAAATTGTAATCTGTTTTTTAAAATATCAGTGACGATATGCTTAGAAAGTGACGATGGAAAATCTCTGCGCGACTCTAAACTTGGTACACTAAGATGTGCTACCATTACACTAGACAAGCCTTGTTTTATAAGTTCTCTGTATGGATAAAGTTCTACAGAATCAATTCTACTTTCACTAAAAGATACAGATGGTAATGTTTTATGAGAATCTTGTTCTGTATCTCCATGACCTGGAAAATGCTTAGCATTGGCAAGTACACCAGCACTTTGCATACCTTTCATAAACGCTAAAGCTTTAGCTGTAACATTGTCTCTATCTTCACCAAAAGAGCGATTTCCAATAATTGGGTTTTTAGGATTGGTGTTAATATCCACAACTGGTGCAAAATTAAAATGCACACCTAATCGCTTACAGTGCTCACCAATAAAACGCCCTGTTTCTTCCACAAGACTGTCGTTGGAAATTGCGCCTAAAGTCATATTCCATGGAAAAGCATAGGTAGAATCTAAGCGCATACTTAAACCCCATTCTGCATCCATACCTATTAAAAGTGGGATTTTTGAAGCTGCTTGCAATTCGTTATTCAATTTAGCCTGTCTTACAGGTCCACCATTAGAGTAAATTAAACCACCAATATGTTGATTTTGTATAAGTTTTGCTATTTCAGCTTCATGTGCTTTGTCTTTATTAGAAAACACTTGAACCATGAACAACTGACCTATTTTCTCTTCAATGGTCATTGAACCATATAGGCTATCTACCCATTTTTTCTGTTGAATTGGATCTTCAGAAAGCAAAGGGTTATTGATAATTTCTTGAGAGAAATTAAATTGAAAAAATGAACATATAAGAATGAGGGCAAAATATCGCATGTATAATCTTTTATCGTTTATAGGTCAACGAATATTATGCCAAAATAGCATATTTAATAGAAAATAGAAAAGCTTTAAGACAGATTTATATAGAAGCTAAAACTAGTCTTTTATGAATTTAAACCCTATACCAAAGTAATTAGCGGACAAGCCTGTATTTCTCTTGTAATTATTGTATTGAAAATCTATACTCTTCAAACCAAACTTCCAAACATGTGCTTTTGTAAATATGTCTGTGTAATTGATTCCAAAACCAAATTGGTTGGCGTTAAATTTAGATAAGTCATAGTCAGAAGTGTAATAATCTTCCGTTGACAAGTGTGAATCAAATGGTGCAAAATAGTCTGCTGCTGTTTGATTATAAAATCGATATGAAGGATACAATGTAAATTTCTCTGAAATTTTGATAGGAACTTCAATATTAAATGTGTTGGATTTTATTCCCCAATCATCAAAATAGTATCTGTAATATGTTCTAATGACAAACATTTCATTCAAGTAATAATTGAAGCGAAAACCAAATGGTAACTTTAATCTACTATCAGGAAGTCTTTCTATATCGTCAGCCAACATGAATACATCTTTATTAGACGCAGACATATAATTAGGAATACTTGCTGCATTTCCTACATAATAGTTGTCAATGTCAGAGAAATAAACTCTTTGTAAAGGGTTAGCTAGCCAACCTTGTTGCTGTACTACATCTAAAAAGATTGAGAATTGTGAATTCTTGCTTAAAATTTGTGAGAAACTAAACGATACGGAATAAGAATTTCTGGATTTATTATCTATTGATTCGAAACCATTAAGAGGACTCCAATTTGTTGATGTGTTACCAGATTCATCCATAATAGTTATACCTTGAAAAAATCCCTGATTGAGATTTCCGTTTGTATCTCTATACGATCTTAATTCTATTGGGTAAACAGGGTTCCAGGTATCTAAATATACATTAGCACTTAAGCCCAAAGTGGTATTTTTGTCATTATATAATTTTGTTAAACCTCCACCAAAACCAATTGAACTATAGTCATACTCATTAGCAAAGGAAGCGTCAGCATTCCAAATAGTATTTCTATCATCTGAACTATGCGAATAATCTATATTAATATTAGACCAAACATCTGAACCTGAAGCTCCGGAAGAAGCTACCCAAGGACTTCCTATTTTATTACCAGAATTATTTCCATTAGATAAATCAAAAGGATTAGTATTGCTAGAAGACGCAGAGGTATACGCAGAAAAACCAGCATCTACAGTTAACACATCATCTGCATTCAAAGGTATGCTTACTACTATGGTTCCTGTTAAATCCGTTAGTTCTTCAGTCCCTACACCTCCAGTAACCGAGGCATTATTACCATCTTGAGAATAATACGTACTTAGAAAATCTACCTCAGTAGTTTCTAACACTTTCTTTTTATAGACTTTAGTAGAATCTTGTTGCGCATTGGTAATTGCCACAACAAAAAACAATAGTATTAAAGAGAGCTTTTTCACCTGTAATAACTTATTAATTACAACCACATCCACCACCAGACTTTCCTCCATTAGCTCCTGAGGCTCCTTCTCTATAAACTTGATAGCTTGTAGAAAAACGCTTCAATTTTTTTTGAGCTAAAGTCATATCAGGATCATTTAAATTAACTTTTTCATATTCCTTTACAACATTACAAGATGTAAAGAAAAAAGCTATTAACAGTAATACAACAATTTTTTTCATGATTAATTTGTTGATTTTAATTCTATATTATTTGAAGTAATAATTTTATTATCCTTATCTACAATGACACATTCAACTCCCTTAAGTTGATTTATAAAATCTAGGCCTGTTTCTACTCCCATTACAAAAACTGATGTTGCTAAAGCATCAGCTAATTCAGCAGTTGCAGTAAAAATGGTTACACTTAAAATGCCATATGCTGGATAGCCTGTTCTAGGATCTATAATATGTGTATAAAGTTTATCACCAAACTTGATGTACTTTTCATAATTTCCTGAGGTGACTACTGCACTATTTTTTACAGGCATCCAAGAAAACACTTTTTCTTTATTTAGAGGATTTACAATGGCAACCATCCAATCCTTACCATCTGGCTGTGTTCCCCAAGTATTTAAATCTCCAGAAGCATTTATAATTCCCGCAACAACACCTTCGCTCATTAATAAAGCTTTAGCCTTATCAGCTGCATAACCTTTTCCTATAGCTCCAAAGCCAATCTTCATACCTTTTTGTTTTAGATATACAGAATAGTTAGAAGCATCTAACACAATATTTTTATAACCTACTTTTTCAACAGACTTTTTAATACTTTCCTCTGAAGGCATTTCAGTCATAGAGCTATCGAACTTCCATATTTTATCCATAGAAGCATAACTGATATCAAAAGCTCCTTCTGTTAATTTAGAAATTTTTAAAGCTCGTTCTATTAATTGAAATAATTCTTTATCAACCTCTACCGCTTCAATGCCTGCAGCGCTATTAATTTTTGAAGTTTGAGATTTAGCATCCCAAGAGGAAATTAAACTTTCTATTCTTTTAATTTCACCAATAGCTTTATCAATATAATTATTCCCTTGAATTGAATCACTAGCTACAACTGTTATATCAAAACGACTTCCCATTAGCTTCAATGTTCTATTATATACATTTTGACTATAGCCAACTGCACTAACAAAACACATTAATAATAGAAACTTACTTTTCAAAAGCTAAAAGTTTATTGAAGTATTCTTTTGGTGTGGATTTTTCGTATCCTAAACTCCCTAATTGATTTCCTTGAGCATCTAAAACTACCACATAAGGAAAGTAACCGTTGTTATTATACTTTTCGGCCAATTTGTTGTTATGTTGCTGTTGTTCTTCTGACAACTTGTTGTTTTTTCTTCTAGGAAAATCAGCTTGAAGCATTACAAATTTATCTTTTGCCAATTTTTGAAACTCTTCAGTACTCCAGATTTCCTTGTCTAGCTTAATACAAGGAGCGCACCAGTCGGAACCTTGAAAGACTAAAACAATAGTTTTGTGTTGTTCTGAAGCTATTTTTTTTGCAGTATCGAAATCTGTTTGCCATTCTTGCGAAAAGCTTTGTAGCGAAAACATCATTGCCAACACGACGAAAGAGAATAGATTTTTCATTTACAGAATGATTAATACCTGTAAATAACGTAATTTTTTATAAATAATTATGTGATATATGTTACACTTTTCAACTTTTAAAAAAACTAAAAACTCTTATATTTTTTAACGTTAGACTTTTCATCTATTAAAGATAAGAATTCAGATATTGGTAAGTCCTCAACTCGCTTTTTTGAAAACAAAGTCTTAGCTAATGAAAAATAATTCAATCCAGCTAATTGAGTGAAGTGGTATTTTTTTAATATGTTTTTTGAGTCTGTTTTAAAAATATAAAATAGTCTATTATTAATTTCAAATGATTTAAAACCAATTATTGAACTGTATTTATATTTTTTATTATTAAAAAACACTCCTTCTTCATCGAACTCAACTTTTTTCAAAGAACTATATAAAGCAGCCACAAAAAAGCCGATAATCCAAGCTATATAACTCCAAAATTTACCAATACTAAAATATGATGTAATTAGAAAAACGACAACCAAAATAAACCAAGACAAGAAGTATTTCTTAAAACCAATGCTTGCAGATACTTTTCTACGTTTATTCATCATGTTGATTTTAAGATTTTAATCAACCAAATCAATATGCCTATCATGGTAACCTAATAAATATAGAACACCATCTAAACCTATACTAGAAATAGAGCTTTGTGCATTGTCCTTAACTTTTGGTTTAGCATGAAAAGCAATACCTAATCCAGCTAAATTCAACATTTGAAGATCATTTGCTCCATCACCAACGGCTATGGTTTGTCTGATATCAATAGCCAAATCATCAGCTAATTTTTGCAAGTATTCTGCTTTTTTCGCACCATCAACAATTTCACCAATGTAACCACCTGTAAGTTTTCCATCAACAATTTCTAATTGATTCGCAAAGACGTAATCAATATCTAATTTCTTTTGAAGATAGTGTCCGAAATAGGTAAATCCACCAGATAGAATTGCGGTTTTATAGCCATAATAATGCAAGGTATCTATTAGACGTTGTGCGCCTTTAGTTATTGGAAGATTTTCTGCAATGTCTTGTAGTACATCCTCACTCAAACCTTCTAAAAGTTTCATACGTTTTCTAAAACTTTCATTAAAATCTATTTCACCTTGCATAGCAGACTCTGTAATGGCCTTAACTTCTTCTCCCACTCCTGCTCTATCTGCTAATTCATCAATAACTTCAGTTTGTATAAGTGTAGAATCCATATCGAAACAAACCAATCTTCTATTGCGTCTAAACATGGAATCTTCCTGAAAAGCAATATCGACATCTAAAGTTTTAGAGACTTCCAAGAATCTTGACGTAAACGCTTCTTTATCGTCAATTTTTCCTCTTATGGATAGTTGAATAGATGCTCTAGGATATTCATCTTCCTTCACCAAAGATGTTCTTCCTGTAAGGCGCTTTATGGAGTCAATGTTTAGATTTTTATCTGAAATGATTTTTGTAACCTCAGAAATTTGTTCGGCCGTGAGCTTTTCTCCTAAAATCGTTACAATATATCGATCCTTTCCTTGAAGATTTACCCATTTTTCATAGTCTTCACCAGAAATTGGAGTAAACTTAGCCGTAATGCCCAATTCATAAGATTTAAATAGTAAATCCTTGAGTACAGCTGCAGATTTTTTCCCTGAACTAATCTCAAACAGCATTCCCAAAGATAGGGTATCGTGAATGTTAGCTTGACCAATGTCTAGGATTTTAGCACCATATTCTGCTAAAACACTTGTTAATCCTGAAGTTAAACCTGGTTTATCTTGTCCTGAAATGTTTAATAAGAAAATATCTGTAGCCACAATTAATTGATGGATTATAAGACGATTAAGTTGTTGTAAAAATGACTATTCTATCTGAGAAAAGAAAATAATTAGGCTTGCGAATATTATAATTATTTACTTTAAACACTAAGAATTTTACAAATCAGTGTTTCAAAAAATTATTTAATGAATCGACTATGCCAACTTTCACTTGCAGGTACTTCCCAATTTTCTTTGAATTCCGCAATGTTGGTTACTAAATTATTAAAAACTATGGTGTTTTTAGAAACTGCTTTTTGTTGCGCCATCTTTTTAAAGTCTAATAACGGCTTGTAGGCAACAAACTCCCCTTGTTTAAAAGATACGTTCATTTTATCCATGAGGTCAACATTATACTGTTTCTCTAGTTCTTGAATAAAATGCACTGAAGCATCTATAGAACAGCCTGTTGCTTTGTTCAAATCTTGATTTAAAGCTATTATTATAAAACGCTTGTATACAATTTTATAACCTGCTTCTAAATCTTTACCATGTGCTGTCCAAGCTTCTATAAAAGTATCGAGTTGTTTGTTTAATTCTATAAGTTCTTCCTCGGAAAAAGAGCGATTGGCTTGGTAAATCCAAACGCGAGATTCATCTGGTAATGTATCAAAATCTACTAACATTAGTCTTCTTTTTTCTTTGTGTATTTATATCTAAAGGCTAATGACATAAAAAAACCATAACTAATGGCATAAAATATAAACTGCTTTACAGAAAATGGTTTATGATTAAAAAAGTCGAATAAAGCCATAATCACTGCAAAAAACACCCCAAAAAGAATACCGTTTCTAATTAAAATATTTAAAGGCAATTTTTCTCTTTCCATAGGATTTACAAGGCTTTTGTTACTGTAAGCTCTATAAAACTTTAGCTACAAATACATAATATTTATATACCCCAAAAATAAAGATTTACATCCAATCTTTGTCCTCAGATTCTACTTTATACAATAAATAGTTATTGATGTCATTAGCAGTTGCTAAATATATCTGTGGAATAGTTAGTGATTTTGAAGCTGAAAAGATTTTCACACTTGCCAATTGTCTTCTTTTTTGAAAAATAGTCTGCCGAATGGATACCGCTTGAATTTTTGAAATTTCTAAATAACTTGTGGTTAAATCTATCAATCCTCCACCTCCAACAGTGATATATTTATCATCAATACTATAATACTTTTTCTTGTATGAAAAGTAAATACTAAAACCAATGAATAGCACTATGGGTATATTCAAAAACAAATAGGATGTTGGTAAAAAAGCTAAACCAATATTTATGATTACTAATGGTATAACACTTAAAAAGGCGGCTCTGTATATATAATAGTTGTGTGGTTTATGTTTTTGGTTATTCGAAGCTATTTGAGGATAAAATTTATCTAACAGCTCATGAATTTGGGTATAACTCAAAGCAATAATATTAAACTTTTGGCGCTGTTTTTTATTCACCATAGCTTGTGTAAATGCCAATTGGTATAAGCCTAAAGCTTTTTTAAAACGGTTTGTGGAAACGGTTGTGGTTTGTATTCTCGAAGCTATTAAACCTAGATTGATTTTATTAAACAAGCCCTTGGTAATTTCCATACCTTTTTCTGTTTTGGTAACGGTTAAATCAAAATTTTGAATTAAAACCTTAACCAATGAAAACAGAAAGGATATGATTGAAAGTATTACAACAATGGTAACATTAAACAGTATCAAACCCATTAAAGATTGGCTGTCTAAGCTGAATGTTTCCTCTAATTGGTCGCTTATACTAAGTTGGTCAACAAAATCCTTGACATCATTATATATACCAATTAGGAAACCAAAAACCAGAATAAAACTTTTTAAATGGTTTTCACTAATACCTTCCAGAATTATACGTTTTAGGGATGCTTTAAAGTAAACCGTGTCGTCAGTTTCTTGTTCTACATCTTCTACTTGCTCTACTTTACTATCTGATAACAACAAACTTTTTAAAGCTTTAGCTTTATCACGAGGTAAAGCCATAATTTCAATTTCTGTTTTGTCATCACCTGCAGTTTCAATAGAAAGTGACACCACATTTATAAATTGCTGAAGCAAGTTTTGTTTGATGTAAACATTTTGAATTTTTCGTTTTGAAACTGATATCTCTTCTTTCTTTAGTATACCTTTTTTCAAAATGAAATAGTCATTACTAACATGAAAGACAAAATTTCTGTAACGAAGTATTGCTATTAAAATCAAAACTGAAGGCACTCCTATTAAGGAAGCTAAAACTATAGGGTTCGTTAGGTCAATAGATTTATCACCTTGGAAATACTTTAGTAAAAAAGCTACAATTAGAATTATTGAAGCTCTAATAAATTTATAAGCACTTACACCAAGAATTACGATAATCCCTTTTGCTGATTGACGTGAAGGTGTGTCAAAACTATGAGCGCTCATTAATAATATTGGTTAAAAACGCGTATTGAGCATCGGCAACATCCTTAGGTAGTCCTTTAATAGAGATGTCTCCTCCAGATTCTCCTGCAGAATACATTTTTAGAGTAGATATATTCAGTTTACGCTCCAATAAACCTCGAGATACTTCTATATGTTGAATTCTATTAAAAGGTAATGAGGTTGTTTTATTATTAAATAAACCTTGGGAGTAAATAATATCCTTTTCTCTTAGGGCATATTTTCGTTTTTGAAATCCAAGCTTCAGAATTACAACTTGAAGAATCAGTAATAGTATTATTCCTAAAATAATATACCAAAATACGTCATGAAAAGAACTATCATCTACAGCAAAGATTTTGATGGCAATTGCAGCCGCAATAAAAGCTCCAAAAAATAGAAATGCATTTATAAAAAGAATGGTTAAGTATCGCTTAGAAACAGCTTTATACTCTATATTTTCAATCTTTGGAAGATCTTCAATTTGTATTTGTTGATTGGTAAAAGACATTTAGGAATTCGCTATCAATTCTGCTATATCCAAAACAGAAATCTCTCCTTCTTTTTCTTTGGCCTTAACACCGTCCGTCATCATTGTATTACAATATGGACAACCTGTAGCTATAATATCTGGTTGGGTTTCTAAAGCATCTTCTGTTCTTAAAACATTGATATCTTTATTTCCTTTTTCAGGTTCTTTAAACATCTGAGCTCCACCAGCTCCACAGCATAAGGCCGTGTTTTTATGGCGTTTCATTTCTGTTAAATTTGCATTTGTACTTTTAAGTACATTTCTTGGTGCATCGTAAATACTATTCGCGCGCCCTAAATAACAAGGATCATGGAATGTGATACGTTTACCTTTATAAGTGTCCCCTTCGACTTTTAATCTTCCGCTTTCTATTAACTCTTGAATAAACTGTGTGTGGTGAATAACATCATAATTTCCTCCAAGACTAGGATACTCGTTTTTTAGACAATTAAATGAATGTGGATCGCAAGTCACTATGCGCTTTACTTCGTAGCCATTAAGAACTTCAATATTCATCATGGCTTGCATTTGAAATAAAAACTCATTTCCTGCACGTTTAGCCACATCACCAGTATTACTTTCTTCTGCTCCTAAAACAGCAAAATCTACATTGGCTTTATTTAAAATCTTTACAAAAGCCTTTGATATTTTTTTTGCTCTATCGTCATAACTACCAGCAGAACCAACCCAGAATAAGATTTCTGGTTGTTTACCTTCTGCCATATAATCTGCCATTGTCGGCACTTTTAGTTCCTCGCTCATAATTTATTCATTTACCCAGTTTAAACGATCCATTTGATTATACGGCCATGGTGCTCCATTGTTTTCAATATTGGTCATCATATTGTTCAACTCCATTGGCACAGCACTTTGCTCCATAACCAAATAGCGACGCATTTCTAAAATGATAGATAATGGATTAATACTTACAGGACATTCCTCAACACATGCATTACAAGTAGTACAAGCCCACAACTCTTCGTTAGTAATATAATCTCCTAAAAGCTGTTTGCCATCGTCTTTGAATTCACCATTATTGGCATCAATATTTTTTCCGACTTCCTCCAAACGATCACGTGTATCCATCATGATTTTTCTTGGAGATAACTTCTTACCAGTTAGATTTGCTGGACAAGCCGATGTACAACGACCACACTCCGTACATGTATATGCACTTAGTAATTGCACCTGACTTAAGTCCATAACATCACTTGCTCCAAATTTTGCAGGAGTTTCGTCCTCTGCTCCTTCTGGTGCAGCCGCAAATGGATCTGCGTTTGGATCCATCATTAATTTTACTTCGTTTGTAACAGCTTCAAGATTATTGAATTTTCCTTTCGGCTCAACACTTCCAAAATAGGTGTTTGGAAAGGCCAATAAAATATGTAAATGCTTAGAATAGTATAAATAATTTAAGAATACTAAAATTCCAACAATATGTAACCACCAAGCTGTACGCTCAATGGCATGAAGTGTTCCTTCTGAAAAACCTTCAAATAATGGTGAAATAAATTGAGAAATAACATTCCCTGAAGCCATACTCTGAAATGAAGTATCTGTAGCATTCATCACTAAGAATAAACACATTAAGACGACTTCAAAATAAAGAATGATATTACCATCACTTTTTGGCCAGCCTTTCATTTCAGAACTTAGAAAACGTTTTAGTTTTATGACATTTCTACGTATCCAAAAGACAATTACAGATACTAAAACTAGAACTGCTAAAACTTCAAAAGCACCAATTAAAAAGCCATAAACAGATGTTGGTAAGACTTGAAGACCTATACGATGCGTACCAAAAATACCATCGATAATGATTTCTAAAACTTCAATATTTATAATAATAAAACCAACATATACTACAATATGAAGAAAACCAGCAATAGGACGTTTTACCATTTTGCTTTGCCCTAATGCAATACGTGTCATGTTTTTCCAACGTTCAGATTTATGATCACTAACATCAACGTCTTTTCCTAGCTTAATGTTTCGGATGAGTTTTTTGATATTACGAGCAAAGTAGCCAATACCAGCTATTAGTATTATTGCAAAAAGAATATTTGGAATGTAGTCCATAATAAAACAGTCTAATTATTATTTATTTGCTCCTCGGTTGGTTCCTCGTAAGGAATCTCTTTTTTAGAGAGGATACGTCTGTATCTTGCAGGATGTAACTTTATGTCGAGAAGTAATAATTGTAATTCTTTAGAGGCTGCTTCTAAATTATCGTAAAGCGCTTCATCTTTCATTAATTTTCCTAGAGTACCTTCACCATTATCAATAGTTGCTAATAAATTTTGTAGTGAGCTGATGGTTTTATTTAACTCACCTATTGTATTAGAAAGCCCAGCATCTTTAAGCTCCGTAGTTAATGCATTTAAATCTTTACTGGTTTTATCGAAATTATCGAGAATTGATGAAATTTTTTCTTCGTTATTCTTTATCATACCCTGAACAGAATATGATGTACTTGCGAAAGATTTCAATGTTGTGTTTAATTCTGCAATGGCATTTTTTAGCCCTTTCTCAGAATCATCTTGTAAAAGTGCATTTAGATTATTCACCAGCGTATCTGTAGACTCCAAAGTTCCATCCAATCCAGAAGTTACCTTTGGTAAACTACTTTCTAAAGATGACATAAGACCTTGTTTTACTTCCGACTGAATATAATCTCCAGGTTTTGCTAAATCTCCATCATTGGCATCTACAATAGAAAGCGCATTGCCTCCCATAAGACCTGTTGGATATAATCTTGCAATACTATTTTTTGAAAATTTTAATTTAGGATTTACGGAAAACTCAACGATAGTTTTACCAGTTTGGTAATCATAACTTATATCTTCTACCTTACCTATTTTATTACCTTTTATAGTTACAGGTGATGAAGGGCTTAAAGCATTATAGTCGAATTGCGTATAGTACGTGTTGTTGTCGGAAAAAATATTCTTTCCTTTTAAGAATGTAAATAGATATAAAAATAAAGCAATCCCTAGTAAAACTAGTAATGCTACTTTGACTTCTCTTGAGACTTTCAATGGGCAATAGTTTGATTAAAAACAAAATTAGGAATAAATATATTAATAATGTTTTTAATTAGAAGCAGATTTTAACGCTTCGGAAACATCAATATTTTTTCCATCTCTGTAAGCCACAACAAAAGCATCGGGATAACCTGCTGATTGCGCCTTATCTTGAAGTGTTTTGGCTTCGTTATAATCTGATGTACTTCCTGTAAAATATTTGTAGATAGTTCCTTCTTTTTCTCGGGAAATATTTTCAAGACCTTTAAAGTTATAAGATTTTGGCTCTAATTCGTTAGAACTTGCGGCAATCTGTACCTTAAAAATTACTCCTTCAACAATCATAGGCTTGGTTTCTACTTCAGTAACCTCTGGCACTCCCACATCAAAAAGATGCGCACCAACGTTTTGGTCTAGTTCTTTTTTATATGAAATAATAGCATCTCTAATAGAATTTGCCATTTTAGACTGACCTGCTTTAGTATTAAGATAAGCGCCTTCACTTTTATTAGTTAAAAATCCTACTTCAACCAAAACACTAGGCATGTAGGTGTTTCTAATGACTAGTAGACTTGCTTGTTTTAATCCTCTACTTTTTCGTTTAGCATCTTTAATAAAATTGTCTTCTATTTTTCTGGCTAAAACAATACTTTGCTCTACAAAAACCTCTTGTTCTATACCAATGGCAATAGTAGATTCCGGTGAACTTGGATCAAAACCTGAATAGTTTTCTTTATAGTTTTCCTCAAGAAAAATTACTTCGTTTTCACGCTTGGCCACCTCAAAATTTCGTCCTGTATTTTTTTCACCTAAAACAAAAGTCTCTGTACCACTAGCTTGAGAACTGTGTGCATTACAATGTATAGATACAAATAAGTCTGCATCTTCCCTATTTGCTATATTGGCACGCTCGTGCAATTCTATAAAAACATCGGTTTTTCTAGTATAAATCACTTTGATGTTTTTATCCTTTTCTAGCTCTTTCCCTACTTGCAAGGTTACGTTGAGTGCAATGTTTTTTTCTTTGTAGCCATTTCCTAAATTCCCTGAATCATGTCCACCATGACCAGCATCTAAAACCACTACAAATTTATCATCTTGAGCATTTAAGCCTTCAAAAGATGTTAAAGAAGTGATAAATGTAAAAACTAGAAATACTATTATATATTTACGCGTCGTTTGCATATTGAATTTAACGTTTTTTAATCTCGGATTATTACTCGTGCTATTAAGTAAACTGTATTTTTAAACTTTATTATTTTAATAAATTAATCACAAAAAAATATCTGTACTTTTGCGATTCAAAAACCGAGCCATACTTTTACAAAAATACATTTAAAAGGATTGCGTACAAATAGTCTACACATACTTTTTGCCCTGAGTTTTACAGTGTTTATCAACACTTTTAGCTTTGCACAAGAATTACCAAAAAAGAGTACTTCAATTCCTGCAAAGCAAAAAGCAGACTCTACAAATATTGCAATCGGCTCTGTTCTAAATTTACCTGAAAACACTAAAGTGGTGGATTCTACAGATCAAGATTCGGTTAAAAAAGATGCTTTCCTTAAAGATATTGTAACCTATAAGGCCAAAGATTATGTTTCTATAAACCAAAAGGAACAGAAAATATACATGTACAATGAAGCTGAAGTTCTATACCAAGATATGGAGATTAAATCGGGCATCATTGTTATAGATTACAGTAAAAACTTGGTATATGCTGGTCGATTAAAAGACTCTACAGGCTACTCACAAAAACCCGTTTTTAAACAAGGTGCCAATGTTATAGAGCCCGATTCAATTATCTTTAATACGGATACAAAAAAGGCTCTTATTTACAATTCGGTTACTGAACAAAGTGGTGGAACCATTATTGCCGAAACCACAAAAAAGGAAAACGATTCAGTATACTTTATTAAGGATGGTAAGTTTACTACTTCTGAAAATTTAGATGATCCTGAATACTACATTAAGATGAATAAAGCCAAAATTGTTCCTAATAAAAAGGTGGTTACAGGCTTGAGTCAAATGTATATTTATGATGTACCGACACCTTTAGTGATGCCTTTTGCATTTTTCCCAATGTCTAAAAAGCAAACATCTGGAATCATTTTTCCTTCGTTTGGTGAAGATACTGGTAACGACAGAGGTTACTTTTTACAAAATGGTGGTTACTATTTTGCTATTAGCGATTATGTAGATTTAGCGGTTCTAGGAGACTATTACACCAATGGTAGTTATGGTATACGAATGGAAAGTAATTATGCTCTCCGCTATAAGTTTCGTGGAAATATGAGTTTTAGGTATGAGAACTTATTGACTAGCGAACGTGGCTTCCCTGATTTTGCTAAAAACACAATTTATAACATTAGATGGTCACATAGCCAAGATGCCAAAGCTAATCCTAGTTCACGTTTTTCGGCTTCAGTAAACTTGGGTAGTAGTCAATATTACCAACAATCGGTAAACCAGCTAAATCAAGCAAACTTCTTGAATAATACTTTAGCATCGTCAGTATCGTATTCAAAATCCTTTCAAGGCGAGCCACAAGTAAACATTAGTATGTCTGCTACGCATTCGCAGAATACAAGAACAGAAGCTATCAATCTTACTCTACCAACCTTTCAAGGTTCTATGAGTAGAATTTATCCTTTTGAACCTAAAACTGGAACTAAGAAAGGTGCTATTCAAAATATAAATTTTCAGCTGAATAGTAGAGCTGAATACCGCATTAATACCACGGATTCTCTTTTTGGAAAAAGTGAAATGTTTGATGATGCTGTTACTGGTATGCGCCACAGTATTCCTGTTACGACCAACTTTAAAGTCTTTGACCATTTTAGTGTAAGTACAAGCGCGAATTTTGAGGAAACTTGGACTTTAAAAACCATAAGAAAAACCTACGATCCTATAGAAGATGAAGTCATCGATATTGAACAAAATGGATTCGATCGTTTTTTAACTTATAATTTTGGTGCTAGTGTTGGTACAACATTATACGGTATGTACAATTTTCAACGTGAAGGTAAAGACCCAAAAATACAAGCGATAAGGCACGTTATTAGACCATCGTTGAGTTATTCTGTAAGTCCAGCATTCGATCAGTACTACGAAACTTATGAGGTTATTGATGCTGACGGTACAACCACCGAAGAATACACACGTTTTGAAAATTCTCTCTATGGTGTTCCAGGAAACCGCTACTCTAGTAGTTTGGGTATTACTATAGGTAATAATATTGAAGCTAAAGTACGCTCTAAAGATTCAACCAAAACAGAAGCTGAAAAAGTTTTCATCCTAAACAACTTAAACTTTTCTACATCTTACAACCTTGCTGCCGACTCACTAAACTGGAGTCCTGTGAGAGTTTCTGGTGGTACTCAAATTTTAAATAAAAAAATGAGTATTAACTTCGGAATGACTTTAAATCCTTATGCGTTAGATAATAACAATAGAGTAATTAATACCTACAACATCAATAACGGTGGAAGCTTATTCCGATTAACTTCGGCTAATATCAATATGAGCTATACGTTATCTAATGATAGTTTTTCTGGTACGGAATCTGAAAAAGACAAAGCTTCAGCCCAAGAAGCAGCACGCTCAGGTGGTAGAACCGACGGACTCTTTGGTAAAACAGAAGACTTTGCAGATAGGAGGCTCACAGATGATGATAGAACTGAAAACGAAGAAGAAAACAACGAGCTGTACAATTATAAAATGCCTTGGTCTTTACGACTAGCCTATGCTGCCAACTACAACAACACACGCAGAGAAAATGAGATTTCCTCGCACTCTCTGATGTTCTCAGGAGACATAGATTTATCCCCTCGATGGACAATAGGTGCCTCGTCTGGTTACGACTTTTTAAACCAAGGGTTCACTTATACACAATTACGTTTTGAGCGTGACCTTCTAAGCTGGAGAATGAACTTTACTTGGGTACCTTTTAGTACTAGAGCGTCTTGGAACTTCTTTATTGGGATTTCCTCTAACCTACTTAAAGATCTTAAGTACGATCAACGTCGTCAACCAGATCAACGTGTTGGAAATTAATCCGATTTTTCTTTTAAATTTACCTATTGTTTAATCTTTAAAAATGCTGTTTTACAGAAACAGTTCAGCATAGTATGAAAAAAATAATCAACACTACAAAAGCACCTGCTCCTATTGGACCTTATAATCAAGCTGTTTTAAGCGGAAATACCTTATATACCTCTGGGCAAATTGCTCTCAATCCTGAAACTATGGAATTGGTTTTAGACGATATTAAAACCGAGACTAAACAAGTGATGGAAAACATGAAAGCTGTTTTAGAAGCTGCTGACATGACGTTTGACAACGTCATTAAAACCTCAATTTTCATCAGTGATATGAACAACTTTGCGCAAATCAATGAGGTGTATGGGAGCTATTTTAATGAAGATACAGCTCCTGCCAGAGAAACGGTAGAAGTGGCTAACCTGCCTAAGTTTGTGAATGTGGAAATTAGCATGATTGCGGCGTTGTAATTCTTATTATATACCTGTTCAGATTATTTATAAATGTGAGAAATTGAATAGAGAACTATTCGGTTACCATTAATAACTTCTCGATACAAAATTCTTCCAGAATTCCACTCGAAATGACGATAACCTAATAATAAAACAATAGCATATATAAATTGAAAGGCTTACGTCAGTTCGAATGATTTCGAATGGCTGCTGAGCCTGTCGAAGTAGCATGAGAAATTGTATCGAGAACTATTTGGTTACCATTAATAACTTCTTGATACAAAATTCTTCCAGAATTCCACTCGAAGTGACGGTAACCTAATAATAAAACAATAGTATATATAGATTGAAAGCCTTACGTCAGTTCGAGTGATTTCGAATGGCTGCTGAGCCTGTCGAAGTAGCATGAGAAATTGTATCGAGAACTATTTGGTTACCATTAATAACTTCTCGATACAAAATTCTTCCAGAATTCCACTCGAAGTGACGGTAACCTAATAATAAAACAATAGTATATATAGATTGAAAGCCTTACG
>NZ_JARYTG010000003.1:302730-596818 GCF_029911945.1 Winogradskyella sp. SYSU M77433
TTGATACAAAATTCTTCCAGAATTCCACTCGAAGTGACGGTAACCTAATAATAAAACAATAGTATATATAGATTGAAAGCCTTACGTCAGTTCGAGTGATTTCGAATGGCTGCTGAGCCTGTCGAAGTAGCATGAGAAATTGTATCGAGAACCATATTATAAGCAAACCAACTATAAACAATTGTTAATAAAAATCACCAAGGCTTCTGTGCTTTTGATGATTTCCTTTTTTACAGAACTCGTATTTTTGAGAGTAACCAAATTTCTCCAAAGATGCGTATAGAACACGATGTAAAACTTGGCTTTAAAGATGTAATGTTTCGTCCCAAACGTTCTACCCTAAAAAGTAGATCTGAAGTCACTTTAGAACGCGATTTCACCTTTTTAAACAGTAAAGCTGAATGGCAAGGCGTCCCAATTATGGCTGCCAATATGGATACCACAGGCACTTTTGAAATCGCTAAAGTACTTGCCGACCATAAACTCTTTACAGCCATACACAAACACTATACGCCAGAGCAATGGCACGCATTTTTAAGCAATGCTCCAACCAATATTACAGACTTTATTGCCATAAGTACTGGTACAGGACAAGATGATGCCAATAAACTAAAAACCGTTTTTAACCAACATCCTGAATTAAAATTCATCTGTATTGATGTCGCCAATGGTTACTCTGAGCATTTTGTAGAATTTGTAAACAAAACCCGTAATCTTTACCCTAACAAAACCATTATTGCTGGTAATGTGGTGACAGGCGAAATGGTAGAACAACTCCTACTCTCTGGTGCCGATATTGTAAAAGTAGGCATTGGTCCTGGTAGCGTTTGTACGACACGTGTAAAAACCGGAGTGGGTTATCCGCAGCTCTCTGCCATTATAGAATGTGCCGATGCAGCTCACGGTTTGGGAGGCCAAATTATTAGCGATGGTGGTTGCACCACACCTGGTGATGTTTCCAAGGCTTTTGGTGCTGGTGCCGATTTTGTAATGTTAGGTGGCATGTTTGCTGGCCATACCGAAAGTGGTGGCGAACTTATAGAACGTAACGGAGAACGCTACAAACAATTTTATGGTATGAGCTCTGCCACTGCTATGGATAAATATGTTGGTGGAGTTGCCGAATACAGAGCCAGTGAAGGCAAAACTGTAGAAGTGCCTTACAAAGGTGATGTTAAAGATACCTTACAAGATATTTTGGGAGGCATACGTAGCACTTGTACCTATGTTGGTGCGGCACGTTTAAAAGAACTCACCAAACGCACTACTTTTATACGTGTCGCGGAACAGGAAAATCAGGTATATAATAGGTAGGTTTTGGTATTACGCTTATCGTGTTTTTATATGGAAAGTAGCAACTTTTTCGGTTTTGTTTTTTCAGTTAGTAAAATAGTGTTTTTGTAGAAAACGAAAATTCATTTAACCATGTACCGCTGTAATTGCATGTATACATTGTTGTCATCTAGCTTTCTAAGTATCGGGATTAAGTACTTCCTTCGAAACAAAGGTCAATTTTGAATTTGCTTTGGACTTACGCTTATCTTTATGCACAATTTTAAAACCAATACAATTTGCTTCGGTTATATTGATGTGATTGTCAGTAATGTTGGCAATTTCAAATATAAATTTCACTTCATCTCCACGATTAAAATCTTTAATTCTAACAGAGTATTCGTTTTCTTTTGGAAGTCTTTTGCTAAAAGTATCTGTGCCGACTTTAGATTTATTAGTATGTTTTAAAATAATTGCACCTACATCAAACTCGAATATTACCCTAAAGTCTTTTTGGTCTGAATTTGTAGTATTTTTTAGTAGAAATTCTTTGGTGTAGATATTTTGGTGTGTAGTACCATCATCATTTGTTATTGGTAGTTTAGACATAATGTCTTCATCTATACAATAACAATGCATTTTTTGAATTCGGTTGTTGTAACGATTATAAAATATTGTTCCAAAAGTACCTCCTAAACCTCCTAATATAATTCCAAGTATTGTTTCTCCCATATTAGTTAAAACTTATATTAGTAACATTTCCAGCATAGTCTACACTGTACGTTCCGAAACGAACACTAATACCAACTTGCTTACATAATTGGTCTGCTTTGACTTTTAAATTTAATGGGACAAGAATATAAAATGATGCCTGAATATTCGTCGCATACTTTTTCCATTGATTTGTCGCCTCATAAAGATTAATACTATCAGCAGTTTCAACCTCAATTATAAATTTCACTGTAGTTTTACCCTTAACGGTCATCACAATATCAGGATATAAATCACCGATACCAGCATTTTTTTGTGATGATGGATTTGTGTAAATATCGTAGTCTGTAGTATTTAAAAATCTACGTGCACTATTTATCACATTATCGTGAAGGTTTTGATTATGATAATTTCTGTTAGTCATTTAATAAAAGTAATAAAATTTTCAAAGCTTGATGGCAACGTCAAGATATAGTTCCATTTCAATCAACTAAAAGCATAATGCTAAAATATAATTTTCTGACAATAAACACTATACGTAACTTTACGTAGTTTCCTTAAAACTTCTTGTATTTTTGTGTTTTAAACCAAAACCAAGCCGTTGAAACTTACAAAAGAATCTCTTAAAGAATTTTTAGATACTAAAGTCGTACTCTATAACAACCCAAAATTTATTGAGAGCGATCCTATACAAGTACCGCATCAGTTTTCAAAAAAAGAGGATATAGAAATTGCTGGGTTTTTGGCAGCTACTATTGCTTGGGGCAATCGTAAAAGTATTATCAATAATGCCAACAAAATGGTGACGTTGTTAGACCACTCCCCTTTTGAGTTTGTGACACAGCACCAAGATAGCGACTTAGAAAAGCTATTGCCTTTTGTACATAGAACCTTTAATGGTGAAGATTTTATTCAGTTTGTAAAAAGCTTACAGCACATTTATCTGAAGCATCAAGGTTTAGAAGCTGTTTTTGCAAAATATGCTACAGCAGACTCGCTACAGCAAAGCATTCATCATTTTAAAGAATTGTTTTTTGAGTTACCGCATATAGAACGCACCAAAAAGCATGTGAGTGATCCGCTTAAAAATTCGGCAGCCAAGCGTATCAACATGTATCTACGTTGGATGGTTCGTAATGATCATAATGGTGTAGATTTTGGCATTTGGAAGTCATTGCGTTCAGCGCAATTGAGTTGTCCTTTGGATGTGCATTCAGGTAATGTAGCACGAAAACTAGGCTTATTAAAACGAAAACAAAACGATGCTAAAGCTTTAGCAGAACTCGATGCGTCCTTAAGACGGTTAGACCCAACCGATCCTGTGAAATATGATTTTGCGTTGTTTGGGTTGGGAGTTTTTGAGGAGTTTTAATTTATAGTGCCAAACCTCGTCGTAATGTGTCATGCTGAATTTATTTCAGCATCTAAAACACACAATTTCACACACCAACACTAATTAGATTGAAACAAGTTCGGAATGACAAAGTTGTTACAAGCATTACAAAAGACAAAAAGGCTTCCAAATTGGAAACCTTTTTATTTTATAAACTTTAAATAAGATCCTAAAACGACACTTCGACAAGCTCAGCGTGACAATTCAGGATGCTTATACAATATTAATTAACCTTTCAACCAAGCTTCTCTCGTTGCGATTTGTTCAGCTGTAGCGTTTTCATCTTCAGTTAAACCTTCACTCATAGCTGTTGGCTGAGTCAGTTTTGCTTCAATTTTAATTGCCTCACCATTTCTTTCTAATTCCATAGTGATATCCTGACCAGCTTGCCATCCGAACATACTACCAATAACCATTTGTGCATTCTGCAAGGTCAATTCTTGTCCGTTAACTTTCTTAATCACGTCACCAGCTTGAACTCCTTGAGATTTCCAGAATGAGTTCTTTAATGCCATTTCTGAGAAGAAAATAGACCCTTTTTCTTGGTCTGCATCAAAAATGATATTTTGTCCACCAGCAAAAATAAAATTCGTTGGTACTTCTACTTCACCTGTTGTTAAACCAACCATAGTAAAGAATTCAGTGTAATCAATTGGTACATCACCTTCTACATGTGTTTTTAAGAATTCACCAACACTTGGGTAAGTCATTTTAGTGATTTCAGCAATGATGGTATCATCATCAAAAGGTTTGTCCTTTCCATATTTCGCTGAAAGTTCCTTCATTAATGATAACATACTTCTTGTACCATTACTTTCTTTTCGCATTAAAATATCAATACACATACCGATTAATGCTCCTTTTTGGTACACGTTGTAGTAATTAGAGGCATAAGGCTCTTCCAACACGTTTTCACTCATAATAGTGAAACTCATAGCGTCGTCCATACGCTTCGAAATGTTGATTTTTTCTAACATAGTGTTATAGAACGTTTCACTATCCACTAAACCTTCATACACTTGGAAGTGCTGTGCAAAATATTCCGTTACACCTTCATACATCCATAAATGCTTAGAAAATGTTGGTTTGTTATAATCGAAATAATGTACATCTTCAGAATGCACAGATAAAGGAGTTACAATATGAAAAAACTCATGTGCTACAACATCTACAATAGACGCTGCTAAGCCTTCTTTAGTTGAAGACTCTGGTAATACCACAACCGTAGATGTATGGTGTTCTAAAGCTCCCATACCTTTAGGAGAAGTTTCCGTACCTTCTGATAAATACAAGTAAATATCGTAACGTGGAGTACTGTTTACATCTCCTAAATACGCCTTTTGAGCTTGCATCATTTTAAAAACAGTCTCTTTTTGGCTGGCTGCTGTATGTACACCGTTTGGTGAATACACACTCAACACAATTTTGATATCACCTACCATAAATTCTTCAACATCCAATTTACCGTACATCATTGGGTTGTCTGTAATATCGAAATAACGTTGTGCAAAATAGCTGCTAGTGATAGATTTTCCATCTGCACTAGACTTCATACCTTTATTTTCTAAAGCAGAAGTTCTAACAAATGTTGCCGGAGCCGTTACATCTAAAGCGTATTGGTTATTCTTTAAAGAATCGAAATAACCAATAAATCCGTGAAGATTCAATACATAGTTATCTTCTTCAATATTTGTTCCTGCTGGTGAAAATGGTTGTTCACCACCAATACCACCATTAGATTCTATATCAAAGGTATCATTAACGTAATAGGTAATTTTATCTAATTTCTTAGCTTCTGCAATAGTCCAAGTGTTATCATCAACTTTAGTAACTTCCAATTCATTACCATCATAATCCAAAGCTTTTAGATCATCTACATACTTTCCAAAATCACTAACAGAGTAAGTACCTTGTACCACACGAGGTAATCTATAGGTTACGGTTTCTGTAGTAAAACGACCAGGATTAATAGTCACAGGAACTCTATCATTATCTACTGCTGTTAAATCTAAAGCTGTTACAATTGGGTTGTTAACTGCTAAATCATCTACAGTTGGCTTTGCTGAACCACAACCAACTAAAATGATACTTAAGCCAAGAATGGCTAAATAATTCTTCATGTTTTAAATTTTAGTTTTTTTACTAGATCGGCAAATCTACAATCTGTTACTATTTTAAACCTAAAGGTTTTGTTAAATTCGCACAATGGCAAAACCTTTAGTAAGCATTTTTGTTCCCTTTAAGAACACTTCGGCATTCTTACCCGAATGTATCAATTCAATATTAGCTCAAAACTACACCAATTGGGAGGCTATCTTTGTAGATGATGGTTCTGAAGATGACTCCTATAAAACCGTGAAACAATTTTCTGAAAAAGATGAGCGAATTCAACTTTATAAAAATGAAGGCTCTGGAATTATTGAAGCTTTAAGAATGGCTTTTAGACTCAGTTCTGGCCACTATGTAACACGAATGGACAGTGATGATATTATGACTCCAGACCGTTTGGAGGTAATGCTGAACAGCTTATTAAAACATGGCAAAAAACACCTTGCTGTTGGACAAGTAAAATATTTTAGAACAGATGGTGTTAGTGATGGTTACGCGCGCTACGAGCGTTGGATTAATCAACTCACTGAAACTGGAAGCAATTATTCTGAAATCTATAAAGAATGTGTCATTCCTTCGCCTTGTTGGTTACTTCATAGAGATGATTTTACAGCTTGTGAAAGTTTTGAACCCAATCGCTATCCTGAAGATTACGATTTAACTTTTCGGTTTTACAGAGCCAATTATAAGTGCATTCCTTGTGATAAAGTCTTGTTGCATTGGCGCGATTACAGCACCAGAACGTCTAGAACACATGAGCATTACGCCCAAAACTATTTTCTGGATATAAAGACACATTATTTTCTTGAATTAGATTATGACAAGTCTAGACCACTCACAATTTGGGGAGCTGGAGCTAAAGGAAAAACCGTTGCTAAACTTTTGCTAAAAAACAAAGTCCCGTTTTACTGGATTTGCAATAATCCTAAAAAAATTGGGAAACACATCTACGACCAAGAGCTTTTAAATTTTGATTACCTAACCCAACTCAAACAACCTCAAAGTATTGTTACTGTTGCCAATGAAGATGCGCAACGCGAGATTAGAGCCTATTTTAAAAAGCAGAATATGCTGTCTATGACGGATTACTTCTTTTTCTGTTAAATTTCTCAAAAGCAAAATGCTGTTATCGCTTTGCATTTTCTATATTTGAGCTAACTAAAAGCAGGATTCAGTTTTGTTGTCACATTGAGCGCAGTCGAAATGCTTAATGTATTTTATTCTCTAAGTTTTCGACTGCGCTCAAACTGATATTATTTTGCTTTTATAGACAATAAAAATAATTCGAATTACAGGAATGCAGTTTAAACACCCAGAATTACTTTACGCTTTATTTTTACTGATAATTCCTATTCTTATTCACCTTTTTCAACTGCGTCGTTTTCAAAAAGTTGAATTTACCAATGTAAAATTTCTAAAAGCTGTAAAACTTCAAACCCGAAAAAGTTCACAGTTAAAAAAATGGTTGACGCTTTTAACGAGAATGTTGCTTTTAGCATGTGCTATTATCGCTTTTGCGCAGCCTTTTATTCCTAACACAGAAGATTTTAATGATACCCAAGAAACGGTCATTTATTTAGACAATTCCTTTAGCATGCAAGCTCAAGGCAGTAATGGCTCACTACTCAACGAAGCAATTCAGGATATCATCAACACCTTTCCTGAAGATGAAAAAATAAGTTTGTTCACTAATGAAGCTACTTACAGAAATACCTCTGTAAAAGCTTTAAAGAAAGACTTAATTGAACTGAGCTACTCACCAACACAACTCAATTATGAGGCGGCTTATTTAAAAGGAAAACAACTCTTTTCTAATAATGGTTCGGCAACCAAGAATTTACTGATGGTCTCGGATTTTCAGCAAAAAGACAATCCTTTGAATTTTGAAAATGATAGTCTAGTCAATCTGAATTTGGTACAACCAAAATCTAATTTAGTATCAAACATAAGTATTGACAGTGCCTATATTTCCAAAACCACTCCTGAAACTTTAGATATTACTACTGTGCTTTCTAACCCGTTTGAACCTGAAGATAATGTAACCGTATCTTTATTTAATGGTGACGACTTATTAGCTAAAAGTGCAGTTAGTATTGAAGATAAAGCTAAAACAGTTTTTACTATTCCCAACACTTCTGTAAACGGAAAAATTGTAATTGATGACGCTAGTTTACAGTACGACAATACGTTCTATTTCAACATCAATGAAAAGCCAAAAATTAAGGTTTTGAGTATTAACGGAAATGCCGAAGATGCATTTCTAAAACGTATCTACACTGATGATGAATTTGAGTTTAAAAGCTTCAAATTAGAAAGCCTGAATTTTAATGTAATTCCAGATCAAAATTTTATCATTCTTAATGAGATTGATAATATATCTAACGCACTTATTTCTGCTTTAAACAGTTTTAAAAGCAACGGAGGTCATATTTTAATTATCCCTTCAAAAGAAGTTAATTTAAATTCTTACAATCAAACATTTGCAAATTCATTAATTTCAAATTATTCTTCTATTTCAAATAACGAAAAACGAATTACAAGTATTAATTATGACCATCCGCTTTTAGCAAACGCATTCTATTCTAAAGTGACGAATTTTCAATATCCTAAAGTTGGAATGTCTTATGTTTTTGCTTCGAAATCTAACAGTGTATTAGCGTATGAAGATGGAGCTTCTTTTTTAATGGGAAATGATAATATGTATGCATTTTCTTCACCATTAAATTCTGATAATTCTAACTTTAAAAACTCACAACTTATAGTACCTGTTTTATACAATATGGGACTTCAGAGTTTACAACTTTCAAAACTGTACTACACCATAGGAGATAGAAATACTATAGCGGTTAATGTTTCTCTTGGACAAGATGATATTTTAACCTTATCAAATACTGAGAATTCTATAATTCCATTACAAAAAACCTATAGTAAATCTGTTGCTATTGAAACTGGTGATTTTCCTGAAACAGCAGGAATTTATGATGTAAAAAACAAAGAAGTTCTGCTTGAGCATTTGAGCTTTAATTACAACAGAAAAGAAAGCAAATTGTTTTATAACGATTTATCGGATATTGAGAATGTTAACTCCGATTCTAGCTTAGCCAATACCATAAACACAATAAAAAGTAGCTCAAATGTTAATGCGCTATGGAAATGGTTTGTTATTTTTGCATTAGCATTTTTAATTATTGAAATGCTTATTCTAAAATATCTTAAATGAACGCACTCATAAAATCTGCAACCATCGTTGATTCTAAAAGTGATTTTCACAATGAAACGGTTGATATTTTAATTGAAAGAGGTCGTATTACAAAGATTTCGAAACGCATATCTAATCCCAACAATTACAAAGAAATAAAGCTAGACAATCTGCATGTGTCGCAAGGTTGGTTTGATAGCAGTGTCTCTTTTGGCGAACCTGGATTTGAAGATAGAGAAACTATAGATAACGGTTTAAAAACAGCTGCTTACGCTGGATTTACATCTGTTGCACTCAATGCAAACTCTAACCCTATTATAGACAGTTTTGCAGACATTACTTTTGTAGCTGCGAAAGCACGAAATAACGCTGTAAGTCTTTATCCTATCGGAGCTTTAACACAAGCTAGTAATAGCACAGATTTAGCAGAGCTTTATGATATGAATAATGCTGGAGCGGTTGCGTTTTACGATTATCAAAAACCAGTATCTAATCCTAACCTTATGAAAATTGCCATGCAATATGCTAGCAATTTTGATGGTTTAGTTATGTCATTTCCTCAAGAATCTAAGATTTCTGGACTAGGTGTTGTTAACGAACACATCAACAGTACAAAGTTAGGACTGAAAGGCAATCCTGCTTTAGCGGAAGAACTACAAGTTGCTAGAGATTTATTCTTATTAGAATATACGGAAGGAAAACTTCATATTCCAACAATCTCAACAGCAAAATCTGTAGAATTAATAAGAGAAGCTAAAGCTAAAAAGTTAGACGTCACTTGTAGTGTTGCTATTCATAATTTAGTACTTACCGATGATAATCTAGATGGTTTTGACACCAGATATAAAGTTCTGCCACCATTGCGTACACAAAATGATTGCGAGGCTTTAATTGAAGGCTTAAAAGATGGCACTATTGATATGGTGACTTCAGACCATAACCCTATTGATATTGAACATAAAAAAGTAGAGTTTGATCATGCTAAGTATGGTACTATTGGTTTAGAATCTGCATTTGGTGCATTACAAACTGTATTTACTACCAAAAAAAGCATCGCGCTTTTAACACAAGGAAAGTCAAGATTTGGCATTACTGAAACTACTATCAGTGAAGGTGAAGAAGCTAATTTGAGCTTGTTTAATCCTGATGCTAAATATCAATTTAGTAAAGCTGATATTACATCCAAGTCTAAAAATTCAGCTTTCTTAGGCATGCAACTTACTGGAGAAACCTATGGTATAATTGCAAATAACAAAATCGTTCTTAAATAATGAATGACAACTCTGTTAAAGAAGGTAAAACCTACGGAATCATTGCATATTTAACCTTAATTGGTGTTTTAATTGCGTTTTTTACAAATCAAGATAAAAGAAATACATTTATCTCTTTTCATATAAGACAAGGGCTTGGACTATGGCTTTTGTTTATGTGCATGGGCTATATTGTTGGCTATTTTAACAACTGGAATATTACACTTTCTTGGTGGATTTTCTTTTCTGTTCTTTTAGTATATGGAATTGCAGGAGCTGTTTCTGGTAAAATGAATAAAATCCCTATTCTCGGTAACCTTTTTCAGAATGTATTTAAATCGATAGGTCAATAATTATGGCTAATTTACACTATATCACAAGACCATCTAGCTTAAAGGAAAATGCACCACTTTTAATAATGTGTCATGGTTATGGAAGCGATGAAAACGATTTGTTTTCATTTGCTACAGAATTACCTGAAGAGCTTTTTATTATATCACTGAGAGCTCCTTACGCTATGCAACCCTATGGAAACGCTTGGTATGCTATAAATTTTGATGCTGAAAAAGGAAAATGGAGCGATAACGAACAAGCTAAACAATCTGTAGATTTAATCTCAGAATTTATTGATTATGCTTGTGAAACTTATCCTGTAAATTCAAAAAATGTAACACTCTTAGGCTTTAGTCAAGGCACAATTTTGAGCTATGCCGTGGCTTTAAATTATCCTGAAAAAGTGAAGAATGTTGTGGCGCTTAGTGGCTATGTTAATGACGATATACTTCCAAATAGTATTGATGAAAAAGATGTAGCTCATCTTAGCTTCTTTTGCTCTCATGGTTCAGTAGACCAAGTTATTCCTATAGATTGGGCAAGAAAAGCACCTGAATTTTTAAAAGCTCTGAATATTGATTATAAATATTCAGAATATCCTGTCGGACATGGTGTAGCACCACAAAACTTCTATGACTTTAGAAATTGGTTAGAAAAACGGGGTTAACCCACAACTTTAGGATACAAAAAATATTCAACCAGTTTATATTTAAGGTCATTATTTTCATCTATGCTATAGGTCACAAAAATTTCACCCCAAAATTCACCATCTGTAAAATTGGCAATAATCCATTTATGATTTAAAACCCTGACTTTATTAATCAATAGTTTAGAGTCCGTCATAGATACATAAGGCACTATTGGGTGTTCTTCCCCTTCATAATCGTTCATAGCATATAATCCATCAATAATTGCAGGAATCAACTGATCCGTATCATAGCCTTGTGCTTCAAAATAAGTTAGAGCATCTTCATTTCTATCGATATTAAAATAATTTAGCTCAAAATTTTGCTCTTGTAGTTCAGCAATTTCCTTTTCATTATCAGTTATTTTAGATTTAAATATCTTTATATCTTTTTCATACTTATCGATAATGTTTTTTGAATTCACATATTGAAAAACAATCAATAAAACCGAAAAAATAAATAAATACATAAAAATTCTACTCTTCATATCTATAGGGTAATTTGTAAATTATCGTATGCTAAAAAAACGTTTTCTGGTAGCTTTTGTTGTACCTCATCATGAAATCCCATTAAGTGACTAATATGAGTTAAATAGGCTCTTTTTGGATTTACACGCTTTATAAACGCTAAAGCTTCTTCTAAATTAAAATGTGACATGTGAGGTTCTTCACGTAAGGCATTAACCACTAAAACCTCGACACCTTTCAGTTTTAAAATTTCATCATCAGGTACAGTTTTCATATCTGTTAAATACGCAAAATCCTTAAATCTAAACCCAAAAACCTGAAGTTTATGATGCAGTCCATCTATAGGAACTACTTCAAGATTTCCTAATAAGAATGGTTCATTTTTGATTTCCTCTTGAATAACACTTGGTACACCTGGATATTTATCTTCAGTAGTAAAAATATAATCAAAACGCTTTTTCAAAGCTTCAAAAACACGTTTGTGCGCGTACAACGAAATATCTCCTTGCCTGAAGAAAAATGGCCTTATATCATCTAGTCCCATGGTATGATCTGCATGCTCGTGCGTAAAAACAATACCATCTATTTTAGACACATTTGCCCTTAACATTTGTTGTCTAAAATCTGGTCCGCAATCCACCACATAAGTATAGTCGTCCCACTCAACCAAAACAGAAACACGTAACCTTTTATCTTTTGGATTATCACTTAAACATACAGGATGAGTACTTCCTATAATAGGAATTCCTTGCGATGTACCAGTACCCAAAAATGTAATCTTCAACACTGTTAAGTTTGAAACAAAAATAAACTTATTTTTTTGTTTGCAATAGTAAATTGATACCTTTGCGAAAACGATGTAAACCCAAGGTCTATGAAGGACATAACGTATAAAGGTGATTACGAAATAGAAAATATTCCATCGCTAAAAGATAAAGCACTTCGTATAAATCTTAACGCAGATATTTACGGTACTTTTTCCGAGATTGGTGCAGGACAGGAAACTGTTCGACATTTCTTTAGAGCAGGTGGTGCTTCTGGTACTATCGCCAAAGCTATGTCTGCCTACGATAAGGATTTTAGTGACGCCATTTATGGTATTGAAGATGATAAACGCTATGTAACAGAAGCACGACTTCGTAAGATGCTGAATCACGAAGTTAACCTCATGGAAAAGCGTATTTCCAAAGATCAAAATCCAAATAAGATTTTCTTTTCTTATGCCAACACAGTAGCAACTATCGACTTTGCTAAAAAATACAAAGGTCATGGTTGGGTTGGTATTAAATTTCAAGTTGAGCCAGAAGGCGAATACAGTGAAATTGTGATTCATATACGTTTTAAAGAAAACGATGCACGCTTACAACAGGAAACGCTTGGTAAATTAGGAACCAACCTAATTTATGGTGCTTTCTATAAATATAATCAGCCTCGCAAATTATTACGCTACTTATACGATCACTTAGAAAAAGACCAATTAGAAATTGATACAATTAACTTCTCTGGTCCTGTTTTTAAGAATGTAGATAACCGTTTAATGAGTTTACAACTTGTTAAAAATGGTATGACAGATGCCGTAATGTTTGCGCCTGATGGAAATAATGTACTTCCAGCTAGAGTACTCTACAAAAAGAACATCTTAGCATTGAGAGGTAGTTTTAGGCCTGTTACAAAAGTAAACGTTGATATGTTTGAGAGATCATATGAAATGTTTATTAAAGAAAATAAGGTTGATAAAGAGAAAACTCAAGTTATTTTTGAGGTTACATTATCTAACCTAAGAGCAGAAGGAAAAATTGATGAGCAAGATTTTATGGATCGTGCGCGTTTATTGTGCTCACTTGGTCACACGGTACTTATTTCCAACTTCCAAGAGTATTACAAACTTGTTGAATACTTCTCTCAATATTCTAAAAATAGAATGGGATTAGCTATGGGTGTAAACAACTTGGTAGATATTTTTGATGAGAAATATTACCGTCATCTTAGTGGTGGTATTCTTGAAGCCTTTGGTAAATTATTCTACAAAGATCTTAGAGTTTACTTATACCCAATGGAAAATGAAGATGGTAGCTTAACTACAAGTGAAAACCTTAAAGTTCACCCACGTATGAAGGAGCTTTATAAGTTCTTTAAATACAATGGTAAAGTTGTTGATATTACCGATTTTGATGCTTCTAACCTATCCGTATTCTCCAGAAAAGTTCTTAAAATGATTGTGAACAATGAACCTGGTTGGGAAAGTATGTTACCAACAGGTATTGCAAAACTAATTAAAGAACAGAGTCTATTTGGCTGGGAATCTGAAGAAGTGATGCACAAGTAATTCAAAAAAAATTGAAATTATAAAAAGAAAAAGCGACTTAAATAAGTCGCTTTTTTTTATGATTAATCAGTTAAAATCTGATCTGTATGCGCTTTAGTCTTTACTTTGGTAATAACATCCTCTATAACACCATTTTCATCGATAACAAATGTTGTTCTGTGAATACCATCATACTCACGTCCCATAAACTTCTTTGGTCCCCAAACCCCAAAAGCATTAATTACTTCTTTGTCCTCATCTGCCAATAACGGATACTGAAAACTATACTTATTCTTAAAATTAGTTTGTCGCTTAGCACTGTCTGCACTGACTCCTAAAATCTCATAACCTTTTGCTTTAAAACGCTCATAATTATCATTAAGATTACAAGCTTCCGCAGTGCAACCCGGAGTACTTGCTTTTGGATAAAAGAAAACCACTAATTTTTTGCCTTTATAATCTGTTAATGAGACTGTATTTCCTTTTTCATCTTTTGCTGTAAAATCTGGTGCTTTATCACCTACTTTTAAATGCGTCATAATGCTTAAATTTGTTTTTGTAAAAATACAATGAATGATTAGGCTTCAAAAATTACTGCCTGTTATAAATTAGTTAAACCTCTTATTCCTAATCATTTTGTTTTAATACACTTTTAAATAATAAATCCCATTGGTCATATATTTTTTCTGGTAAAAACCTATTTGCATTCACTTTAGCATTTTTGCCGTAATACTTCCTTGTTTTTTCATCAGTAATAAGTTTTTCAATCGACTCTACCATCTTATCTATATTATTTGCTTCAACCAACAAACCATCCTCATCATGATTAATTATAGAGCGAGGGCCATAAGGACAATCAAAAGAAATAACAGGCACTCCTAAAGACATCGCCTCAATAAATACAAGCGGAAAACCTTCTATCCTAGAACTACAAACTAATATTGAGGATTTTAAATACACCTCTTTTATGTTTGACGTATGGTTGTAAAATTTAATACTTTGATCAAGCCCCAAGCGTTTAGATTTTTCTTCCAAGCCTAGACTTTTATTGACTTTGCCATAAATCTCTAATTTCCAATCAGGGTGAGATTCTTGTACTTTCTTCCAAACATCCAAAAGCATATCATACCCTTTTACATAATCCTGCCTTCCTATAGCCACTACAGTTTTAGCCTTTAAATCAGCTGTTTCGCCAAAACTATCAATAGTAACAGGGTTGTTTATTACATGAATATTTTTTAAATGCTTCCAATCTTTTTTATGCTGCTCTGACAGAATCACAAAACTATCATAGCCTGCACCAGCTTTTGAAATTAGAATCTGCTTAATTTTATTATTTAATTTAACTTTCCAACCTCTAGAAATCCTATCTATATTTATACTTTTTGTACTATGACGCTGATAAATTAAAGGTGATGCTCTTTTAATAAAATATGGTAATGTTAATCCAAATAAATGATCAATACACACCATAATCACATCAGGTGAAATATTATTTATCATACTATTTATAAATTGGACTTTATAAAAAAAATCAAATCCACCTTTAGCTTCAAAATAATTCAGTTTTGCTTTTTTTGAAATATCGTAATGTGCTTCTTTATATCTTGACTTAGAGTCTAAAATCAATAATTCAACTTCATAACCATAATGTTTGATAAAATAATTAGTTTGAAACACAACAATTCTCACCAGGCCATGAGCTTCATCAACTCTATTTACAATTAATAGTAATCTCATAATGTATGACTTAACTGACTACAAAGTAATACTTTTGTTAACTATATAATCTAAGAATTCTCAATCTTTTGGATATAATTTGTATCAAGAATATTAATTTTGAAGAACTAAGAAAATTTTCAATGAACAAAGAAGAAAAAGTCAATTTTGTAATAAATACACTAGATCAACTATACCCAGAAATCCCTATCCCACTAGACCACAAAGATCCTTACACACTATTGATTGCCGTATTAATGTCTGCACAAAGTACCGATGTTCGTGTCAACCAAATTACTCCACTACTCTTTGAGCGTGCCGATAACCCTTACGACATGATAAAGCTAAGTGTTGAGGAAATACGAGAAATTATTAAACCTGTTGGACTTTCGCCTATGAAGAGTAAAGGTATTTATGGTTTATCACAGATTTTAATAGATAAACATAATGGTGAAGTCCCTCAAACTTATGAGGAACTTGAAGCATTACCAGCTGTTGGCCACAAAACCGCTGCTGTTGTATTATCTCAAGCTTTCGGAATTCCTGCCTTTCCTGTAGACACACACATCCACCGCTTAATGTATAGGTGGAACTTAAGTAATGGAAAAAATGTGGTTCAAACCGAAAAAGATGCCAAACGTTTGTTCCCAAAAGAACTATGGAATGATCTTCACCTTCAAATCATATGGTACGGAAGAGAGTATTCACCTGCTAGAGGCTGGGATTTAGATAAAGACATCATTACAAAAACTATTGGTAGAAAATCTGTTTTAGATGATTATTACAAAAAGAAGAAATAACTCTTTAATGGTATAATTATTGATAAGGAATTGCAAAACAATCAATCAATGAAAAAAGTAATAATTATTGCCAGCATGTTATTAATAACATCTTGCATTCCCGTAAAAGTTGCGCCTAAATTCAAGAATGTAGACTACAAGGTAATGCAAGGACGGAAATTCCAAAAGAAAATGCCTAGAGAGATGGCATTCATTTTTAAAGACCCTAAAAATGAAAAGGAATTTTATAATTACATCAATAAAAAATATAAGCTAAACGATCAAAATGTAGGCTATAATGTACCTTTTGAATTTGAAGGCGAGACACTTTATCTATCTTACTACGAAGCCGAAAGAACAGATGAAACCATAAATTTACCATTTGTAATAGCTGATGCTAAAAGAGAAAGTAATGGAAATTCCAAATTATTTGAAAACAGCTATTCATCAAGAAAAGGACATTGGTATATTCTTGTTACGGTCTATGACGAGGATATAAAGAACTGCCTCAAAGACAATCACCCTTTAAAAGAAAAAGTACTTCTTTACTTAAGAGATCTTAGAGAAGAGTATATTACTACTCAAAATTACGAAGAGTTATTGTTAACAGAAAACCCTAATTCTTTTACAAATTAGGGTTTCCTTTCAACTTAATTAAGAAGTGCTTCAAACTTCAATTTATTATAACTTATAACACTTAAAGCCTTAGAGTAATTCAAAAGATAACTTATAGTTTCATCCTTTGGTAATAACTTATCATTTTTTGGGGAAGGGTTAGAGTAAAGTTTTGCCATTTTAATAATTTATGGGTTATTATATAGCAAAAACGTAACTTCAAATACTTTATTGTATCAATTTGTTAAAATTATATTATTCTGCTCTATAACCTTTCTCATATTGATGAGGGCGTAACGCATTCTACCCAATGCTGTATTAATGCTAACTCCCGTACGTTCTGATATTTCCTTAAAACTCATATCATTATACATACGCATCAAAAGTACTTGTTTTTGGTCTTCTGGTAATTCTTCAATGATACGTCTAACATCAGATTCTACCTGATCTTTAATCATGCTTTTTTCTGCATTTAGACTAGAATCACTTAACACAGAAAAAATACTAAACTCACCTGCATTATCAAACTTAGGCATACGACTGTTTTTTCTAAAATGATCAATAACTAAATTGTGAGCAATTCGCATTACCCAAGGTAAAAATTTACCTTCTTCATTATATTTTCCTCGTTTTAGAGTTTTAATCACTTTGATAAAAGTATCTTGAAAGACATCTTCCGTAATATCTCTGTCATAAACTTTAGAAAATATAAAACTGTAGATTTTTTGTTTGTGGCGTTCAATTAAAACTGCAAGAGCACACTCGTCTCCTTTTATGTAATTGCTAACCAATACTGCGTCAGGGATAAGTTCTTTTTCCATAATAATTACTTTAATACTTAGAAGCGGTCCTAAGTTTGGGGTTTTTAGCTTTTTTTAATTAAAGTAATTTTATAGTATACGCAGTTGTAATTTAAATGTTTATGTTCCAAATATAACAACAATCATTCCGAAAAAACAAAATTTAGTACTAAAATTTAACATTTTGTCGGATAAAGTGTTCCTTTAATAGATAAAATAGTTGTAGTATCTTTGTGAAATATTTTTGTATAAATCCTATGAACACTACTGTTTTAGACGTTAACCCAAAAGAAAACATCATCATAAAAGGTGCTACACTTCATAACCTAAAAAATGTTGATGTTGTTATTCCCAGAAATAAATTAGTTGTTATAACTGGTTTGTCTGGCTCAGGAAAGTCTAGTTTAGCTTTTGATACACTCTATGCTGAAGGTCAGAGACGCTATGTGGAAAGTTTATCGAGTTATGCACGTCAGTTCTTAGGACGATTAAACAAACCTAAAGTAGATTATATTAAAGGTATTGCTCCTGCAATTGCTATTGAACAAAAAGTAAATTCTACAAATCCAAGATCTACAGTTGGCACCACTACTGAGATTTATGATTACCTAAAGTTATTATTCGCTCGTATTGGAAAAACCTACTCACCTATCTCTGGTGATTTAGTAAAAAAGCATACAACTAAAGATGTTTTAGACTATATAAAAGAATTTGAAGAAGGTTCTAAACTATTACTGCTTGCTCCTATCATTCTTGAAGAAGGACGAACTGTTGAAAACAAATTACAAACCTTACAACAACAAGGTTATGCTCGTGTAAAACTGAAGGATGACGTTCTTAGGATTGATGACGCTTTAAAACAAGATATTAAGTCGGATAAAAACTTATTCTTAGTAGTCGATAGAATTGTTTACAAACACGATGAGGATTTTATTAATCGCTTAGCAGATGCTATTGAAACAGCCTTTTTTGAAGGAGTTGGCACTTGTATTATAGAATCGCTAGCCGATAAAAAACAAAAAACATTCAATAATAAGTTTGAGTTAGATGGGATGACTTTTCTTGAACCTAATGCGCATTTGTTCAGTTTTAATAATCCTTACGGAGCTTGTCCTAAATGTGAAGGTTATGGTGATGTTATTGGTATTGATGAAGACTTAGTAATTCCAAATACAGCGTTATCTGTTTATGAAAACGCTATTTTTCCTTGGCGAGGTGAAAGCATGAGTTGGTATAGAGACCAATTGGTAAACAATTCTCATAAATTCGATTTTCCAATCCACAAGCCTTATTTCCAATTAAGTGATGAAAACAAAGCATTAATCTGGAAAGGCAATAAGCATTTTGAAGGTTTGGATGATTTCTTTGCTGAACTAGAATCTAAAGCTTACAAAATTCAAAACCGAGTTATGCTATCGCGTTATCGAGGCAAAACGAAATGTAATGTTTGTAAAGGCAAACGATTAAGAGAGGAAGCAAATTATGTTAAGGTCGGAAATGCAACAATTACCGATTTGGTAGATTTACCTCTTAATGAATTAAGTACGTTTTTCAAGGAATTAGAATTGAATGAATACGATGCTCAAATTGCAAAACGATTACTTACCGAAATCAATACGCGATTAGAATTCTTATCTAACGTTGGGTTAAATTATTTAACGCTAAATAGACGTTCCAATACATTATCTGGTGGAGAAAGTCAACGTATCAACCTAGCCACATCCCTTGGAAGTAGCCTTGTTGGGTCTATGTATATTTTAGACGAACCAAGTATTGGTTTACATCCAAAAGATACTGAACGCCTTATAAATGTTTTAAAATCACTCAGAGATTTAGGAAATACAGTTATCGTTGTTGAGCACGATGAAGACATTATGAAAGCAGCTGATGCTATCATAGATATTGGTCCTGAAGCAGGTACTTTTGGTGGCGAAGTTGTTGCTGCTGGAGATTACAATGCTATACTTGCATCAGATACTTTAACAGCTAAATATCTTAATGGGAAATTAGAAATTGAAGTACCAAAAAAACGTAAAACTTCAAAATATCATGTTGAAGTGATTGGTGCTCGTGAAAATAACTTAAAGAATATCGATGTTACTTTTCCGCTAGAAATGCTTACTGTAATCACAGGTGTTTCTGGTAGTGGAAAAAGTACTTTAGTCAAGAAAATTCTTTTTCCTGCCATACAGAAAAAGCTAACTGGTTTCAGTGATAAAGCAGGTCAATTCACAGAATTACAAGGCAACTTCAGTAATATTCAACATATAGAATTTGTAGACCAAAATCCTATTGGAAGATCCTCTCGTTCAAATCCTGTAACATATATCAAAGCTTATGATGACATTAGAGCGTTGTTTGCTTCTCAAAAACTGAGTAAAATCAGAAACTACCAAGCCAAGCATTTTAGTTTTAACGTTGATGGTGGCCGATGCGAAACCTGTAAAGGTGAAGGTGAAGTAACTATTGAAATGCAATTTATGGCCGATGTACATCTTACTTGCGATACCTGTAACGGTAAGCGTTTCAAAAAAGAAGTTTTAGAAGTGCAGTTTGAAGGACAATCTATCGACGACATCTTGAATATGACTATTGATGATGCTATTACATTTTTTGAAAGTCATAAAGAGAAAAAAATAAAGAATAAGCTACAACCACTTCAGGATGTTGGTTTGGGCTATGTTACTCTTGGGCAGTCTTCTTCTACCCTTTCTGGTGGTGAAGCACAACGTATTAAGCTAGCGACCTTTTTAGGTAAAGGTAGCAAAAGTGATAATGCACTTTTTATTTTTGACGAGCCTACAACAGGTTTACATTTTCATGATATTCAAAAATTACTAAAGTCGTTTAGAGCTTTAATAGCAAAAGGTCACTCTATCATAGTTATTGAACACAATATTGATTTGATAAAATGTGCTGACTATATTATAGATTTAGGTCCTGAAGGTGGAAAACATGGTGGCCAACTCGTAGCTTCAGGAACACCTGAAGAAATAGTTGCTAATAAAAATTCGGTAACAGGCGAATACCTTAAAGAAAAGTTGTAAGATGGATTTACCAAAAGGTTTTCATAAAGAAGTTATTGAAGCTAGAGAAAATAAAGCTGTTGATTTCACAGATACTTCACTTAAGAAAAGCGTAGCTATTTCTCCTTTAAAACCTGGTGGTTCTAATTTTAAAACGCATGAACTAATTCAAAAAACACCTTGGAAATATACTTATCGTCCATCATTTGGTGGTATTCTTTTTGCTGGTATTTTTGTAATCGTAGGGCTGATCGTTGTAATAATTAGTCTTTCTGTAATAAGCACAACTCCTTCAAATTGGATTATGTTTATGTTTGGTGCTGTTTTTAGTACCACAGGAAGCCTTATTTATTATTTCTCAGCTATGCCAAGAGTTTTTGATAAACAATTAGGACTTTATTACAAAACTTATAAAGTCGACCCTTCTAAGAGAGATGAAAACTCTAAAAAACAATTTCCTATAAAATCAATTATCGCAATTCAAGTCATTGGAGAAACTATTAGTAGTAAAAATGGTTCTTATGGAAGTTTTGAACTCAACTTAGTTTTAGAGGATGGCTCTCGTAAAAACGTTGTAGATCATGGTAATTTAAAATCTATAATCGATGACGCTCATGTACTCAGTGACTTTCTAAATGTCCCTATTTGGCATGCCGAAACTCCTAAATCCTAATAAAATAAAAACGCTATAAACCCTAGGATAACAAAAGAGAACGGCAGAACAAACAGCAAGAATAAAAAGCTTACAACACTACTTTTTATAAAACTCAAAATCCAATGTTGTTCGTAAAATTTATTGATTGCAAAAAACAAATAGAAAAATGTAGATAAAGCGATAAGCCAATCTATAACATCTGGAATATCTAAAACCCAACGATTAACAGCGAAAACAATACTAAATACTGTAAATAAAAACGAAAAGTAGTAGAAACTAAATACTAAATGATGTGCATATCTACCTTTGTTGTAAAAGAAAATCTTTAATAGAAAAGCGAAAATTGGCAATAAGAAAAACATAGCTAAAGGAATACTATCAATAAACGTCTGATAGATTTGCCCTAATCCCATTGTTTTATAAAACTTTAATGCCTGAGCATAGAGTTTTCTTTTGAAATATCCCGCATCATCATCCATTCCCATGGATTTATATAGTGTTTCATTTGGTGCACCGATTGCTATTAAAGAATCTAATTCTTGCTCTCTAAATGTAAATGACGTGTTTATATTTTTCTTATCATCTACATTAATTATGGCTAAAGAATCTAATGCTTTTATTTCTTCATCAGACAATCCTAAAGTTTCTTTGTTTGCTTTTAGTGGATTTATGAGCTTTTGAATTTTTACTGAGTCTGCTGCTACCCTAGCACTATCTTTATCAAAAAAACTATAATCTTTATTTTCTCTTTTTTCGATAATGCTCTGCATGCCCTTATCTATTTCAGCTCTACTATCTCTCACATAAAAATTGAAAACAAAAAAGAAGATAACGGCAATAAACAAATACATCTGCGCAGGATGCAAATACATTAAACGCTTCCCTTTTATAAACTCCTTAGCCAAATAGCCTGGTCTGAACATTAAAGGAATAAAACTCTTAAAGAACCTAGCATCAAAAGAAAAGTAATTACTAATGGTATTGTAGAACAGAACACCAAGGGTAAGTTCTTCATTGGTTTTCTGTCCGCAGTTAGGGCAAAAGCTATAACCTTCTTGTAAAGGTTGCTCACAATTCCTACAGGTTTCTTTTGGTATGCTCATTTTTGGTTAGTTGTGGAATCTAAAATTAACAATTTTTACAATACATAAGTTGATCTCTTTCAGAATAAAAATTCAAATCACGACTTCACAAACTAAAAACCAAAACATAGAACACTGAATATCTTTTACTTAAAAAAGTGGCACGCTAATTGAAAATACCCTTGCATAGCGTAAGCCGAAAAGCTAAAAATGAGTAGGCACAAATCTAAATTATTTAGTTATGAAAAAAATTACTTTACTTTTTGCGAGTATGTTAATGGGATTAACAACCGTAACCGCAGCGGAAATCCCGAATTCATTCGGGTTAACTAGCCAAGATTTAGATCTTACATCACGCTATCGTTATACACAACCTATTTCATTTGTAGAACGTGGTGTAGAGTTCTTAATCTTTGCTGATGGTAGTTTCGATTTTAATACAGATGTTTATACAACATCTTCAAACGATAATTACTACTATAAACGCACAACGTCAAGAACTAGACGAAGCACTAATAGAACTTATGGAGCTCCTGGTGTAAACTACGCTCATGATGGTGGTGTTTTGGTTACTCACGACAGATATGGTCGTGTAAGACGAATCGGAAATGTGTTTCTTAACTATGATAGTTCTGGAAGAATTAAACGTGCTGGAACTGTTTACATGAGTTATAGAAACGGACAGTTAAAACAAGTTGGCGGTTTACAAATTCTTTATAACAGACATGGTGATGTTATTGGAACAAGAGGTTTCGTGAATCAAAACAATAGAGGCAATGGAAACTCTGGTAGTACAACATACTATTTTGAAAATGACGAACAAGATAACTGGGACGATAACTGGAATAACGATGATGAATACTACTATTATAGAAAGAATGGTAAAACCGTTAAACAGAAAAAACTTAAAGTTTGAGATTTTAATTATTTGTTGAACGCACTAAACTAGATTTAGTGTCCTAAAAACCCTGAATGTGACCCCAAACATTTCAGGGTTTTTGCATTTCTAAAATTCGTTTGACTTCTTTTAACAACAAAGGGAAAGCAGGATAAGCCATTCCAACATGATCAAAACCATCAAGTTCGTATAGGGTTGTTTCTTTATGACCTACAACTTTCATCATTCGCATGAGATATGCATTTTCTTCATATCGACCTAACATTTCTAATTCTCTATCACCTGTAATCAACATTAATGGTGGCGCATCTGCTCTGATGTGAAATAAAGGAGCATACTCATCTATCAAAGGTTGCTTTTCGGGAATATTTTGCTCTTTCCTAACCGTAAGATGTGTTATAGTATGTCCACTGAAAGGAATTAAACCTGCAATACTATTGGCATCAATATCGTGCTTTTTTAACCAAGATTTATCCAAGCCAACCATACTAGCCAAATAACCACCAGCCGAGTGACCAGAAACAAATATCTTAGATGGATCTCCTCCATAACTTTCAATATTTTTGAATACCCAAGCTACTGCAGCTGCAGCATCTTCAATATATGCTGGAGCTTCTACTTTTGGGTTTAGTCTGTAATTTACAGCGACAACCGCAACACCTTTTTCTTTTAATGATTCGGGAATAAATTTATTTCCACCTGTTAATCCACCACCATGAAACCAAATAATTGTGGCGTAATTTTCTTCTTTTTTAGGATAATATAAGTCTAAAACACAACGCTCTTGGATGTAATCATCGGAGTCTGAAATTGACTCATCGTAATAGCCAATATTTTCTTTGGTTTGATATGTTGTAACTTCTTTTGTATTAAAGAATCCTATTCCTGCAACTATAAATAGTAATATCGTTTTTTTAATCATTGTTGTTCTAATCTTAATTCATTTTAAAAATAACACTTAAAACACAATAATAATCAAAATACAATATCTAAAACACTTAAATAACTGAAAATCAAACAACAAAACAACACCTCCAAACTTTGGCACGCTGTTTGTTTTATAATTAGCGTATTTAATTTAAAACCTATTATTATGAAACGGATTCTATTTTTATTTGCAAGTTTAGTGGCTTTTAGCACTACTGCATTCGCAACCAACACAACTACAACTGAAGCCAATGCTTCAACTAATAATTATGTGAAAGGTTATGGAAATTCTTTCATATTCACTGAAGGAGGCATCGAGTTTTCGGTTTATAGAGATGGTCAATTTGATTTTTATATTCCGAATTACGGACCAGATGTTAGTGTAGGTATTAATACACCTGGCTTTTCATTAAGTTTTAACTCAGGTTATGATTATAATCCTTATGTACAATACGATAGTTTTGGTGCTATTATTCAAGTTGAAAACACACCAATCTATTACGATTACTACGGAAGGGTAAACCAAATAGGTGATATTTTCATTACATACAACAGTTTTAACAGAATTAGCAGAATAGGTGGATTACATGTGTATTATAGAAATAATGTTTTTTGGAGATATGATGGTTATATAAACATATATAATAGAGCTTATGTTTACAGACCTTGGCACAGATTCTATGTTGTACCACCAGTAAATTACTGTATGATTAGTGTAAACCCTTACAGAAGATATTACACACCTGTAAGACATATTTACTACAGACCTTACACAAATAACGTAAGATATGTAACTGTTAACAATGGAAGACGTGGTAGCACAACTGTTGTAAGACGAGAAACTCACAATAGTAACAGATATGCACAAACCCCTAGAAATAGTAGAGAGCGTGAAGTACAACGTACTGTAACACGTAGAAATACTGAGATCACTAGAAGTAGAAACACACGTTTAGCAAGCAATACTGCTACAACAAGAAGCTCTCGAAACAATGATTCAGGAGTATCAAGATCTTCTAGTACACGTAGTTCAAACTCTAGAGCAACAACTCCATCGAGAACTACAACTAGCAGAAATGCTACAACGTCTAGAAATAATAGAAGTATTTCTAGCCAAAACAGAACACAGCGTACTAGTAGCGTAACTAATAGAAGTTCAAACAGAAATGTGACCTCTAATAGAGGTACAGTGTCTAATAATACAAATACGAGAAAAAGTACAACAGTTAGAAAACCAAGTACAAGCAATTCTCGTACATATAGTAAAGCAAGAACACAAAGCGTAAAACCTAGAAGTTCTTCTCAAAGTAAAAGAAGTTCCTCGTCTGTGAGTTCAAGATCTAGCAATAGTAGAAAAAGCAACCAAAGTTCTACAAGATCAAGCTCTAGAAGAACAAGAGGTTAAGATATAAAAATATGATTTTTTTGGTTGGTTAGTAGAAGTCCCGTATGATGTATGCCTCAGAGCACCTTACGGGATTTCTCGTTTTATTAAAGTATCTAAAGTTTTAGATACTTTTTTATTTGCTGAGAAATATCTTCTGAAATATTCAGCTTATGAATAATCCAGAAATATAAAACACCTATGAGCAGTGATTTTATTACAATATTAAATATAGGATGAAGCGGGAAATCCCAAAAATAAAACCCTAATAAAAATACCATTAAAATCAAGAGAATTTTCACTGAAGCAAAAGAGAAGGGTTGAATCTTAAATTTACTATTTACAAAAATCAATTTCACTGTATTGTAAATTGCAACCGCTAAAAATGTTGCTATTGCAGATCCTTCAATGCCATAAAGAGGAATATAAATATAGTTTAAAATAATAGCGAGTACAGCCAATAAAACCCCAAAAAATAAAACCATTCTATAATAATCGCTATTAAAAAGTATAGCATTATTATTTCCTAAAATATTGTCATACAGCTTCGCTAAGCTTACTAATAAAACTACAAATAGTCCTCCGGTAAATTGTTCTGGAAGAATCTCATACAATTTATTGATATTCAATATAATTAGAAGGAAGATAAATCCGCTTATAACCAACAAATTCAAAGAGCTTCGTTTATACAAATCTTCTAAAGCAATATGATCTTTTTCATTAAGATATTTCGCTGTTAAAGGCATCATGATTTGGTGCATGGCGCGCTGTGGTACGGCAATAACTGTGGCTATAAAAATGGCGACACTGTAATAGGCTACTTGCCCAATATCATCGACCATAATACCAATCATGAACTTGTCTATATCTAAAATTAGCATAGCTACAGAGCCAGCTATAATCATTAATCCTGAGTATTTTAAAATAGAAGGAAGCTTTTCAATTTTCTGAAATTTAAGCTTAGGAAATCTTACAGAATAGGCATACAATTTCATAATTAAAACCCTTAGCAAATACACACCTACCAAACCGTTAATAAATTGCTGAACAGTAAGCCATTTAAAGTAAACTGCAAAAAGTAAAACCATAATACAAACACGATGAAAAACTTCCTTCATCATGTTACCAAACACGGTTTTCATCTGCACTTTAGTCCAAGCAAAAAAGATTTCAAAATAAGCCATAGCTACAGCCAAAATAAGAATGTGCCATACGTAACTTTTTACAATCATATTCTCATTAGCCAAGAGATTACCAATAAAATCATAAGCAAAGAAGCCTATAATTGTAGCCGGAATAATAAAAACTAAAGGCAAAAAAAGCATCAAACTTAGAAAACTATTGATACTGTTTTTGGTTTTGTAGGAAGAGTAGAATTTTATTATGGCATTATGAACACCAAAAGCCATAAATGGCATCATAATATTAGCCGCAGAAAGTAAAAATGCTACTAAACCGTAGTAATCGTCCGTTAAAAAATTAGTGTAAAGAAACAGTGTATTAATGGCTCCAATACCAAAACCCAAGTATGTACTTACTGTGTTTTTTAATGATTGGTTTAGAACAATTCCCATAGCTATACAAATTACAACTATTTCTTTAAATTACATACTTGCAATCAAGTCTGCTAATTTTTTTGTAAGTGCTTTTCTACTGTAAGGTTGAAGACCAATAGCATTAACCTCTAAACTATTATTTTGATACGCATCAAAATAGTTTAAAACCTGAAGTTTAAGTTCTTCTTTCTGATTATAACTGTAGTAATTCCCTGTGTTGGTTGAAGCAATTATTTTCTGAATATCACTTTCCTCAGGACCAATAGCTAAAATTGGTGTTTCAGAAATCATGTATTCAAACAACTTTCCTGGTATAATAGCTTTTGTGTCTTCCGAATCTATCTCTATTAGTGATAATATTTGAGATTGCATCTGAAATTTTATCGCCTCATTATGGCTAACATAGCCAACAATATTTAAGTGATTTTTTAAACCGTAATTATGAATAGACTCTACAACATCATCACTTACGACTCCTATTAAATTCAACTGAAACAATTTTGAAAACTCTTTGTTTTCAGCAACAAGTTCTGAAAACACTTCCCATAAAACTTTAGGATTTCGCTCAGATAATAACGACCCAATATGCGAGAATGTAAACGATTCATCCTTCCCTTCTACTCTTACGGAATGTGAATCATAGCCATTTGTAATAACAGTAATGGGTTGGTTTGTTTTTGTACTAAATTCTTTTTGAGTATTAAAACTTGTAACCAAAATTTGATCGGCTTTATTTAATACTGCCGATTCAAGTGCATTATGTTTTTCTTGAGATGATTTAGTAAGTTTTAAATCTTTATGGTAACCAATCGTCGTCCAAGGATCTCTAAAATCTGCTAACCATTTTATATTCAATTTTTCTTTCAAATGAAGACCAATAAGATGCAAACTATGTGGAGGACCAGTAGTGATAACAGTTTCAATGTGATTTTCTTTGATGTATTCTGAAAGAAATTTTACCGAAGGCTTTATCCAATTCTTACGAGCATCTGGTATAAAATAGTTACCTCTTACATAGAGCATCAACTTTTCTAAAAAAGATTGTTTTTTTGCTTTTGGTATAACTCCTGAACTTATCTTTTTTGAACTCTTTTTAGAAAATACATTAGCTAAGCCATAGGGTTCACTAATAGGTTGTTTTAGAATAGTTATATCCTTTGGAATTTGAGAAATTAAACTATCGTCTACAATCGGATAATTAGGATTTTCAGGGCAATAGACAATTGGCTCTATATTGAAATCTGGTAAATATTTTACAAATTTCAACCAACGTTGTACACCTGGCCCACCTGCTGGTGGCCAGTAATATGTGATTATGAGTACTTTTAAGCCCATCCTAACCTTCCCAAAGGGAAGGGATTTTATTCTTGCAAAAGCAAGGTGTATTATTATTCTTCTCTCTTAATTTTAAAACCATAATATATTCCCAACAGCAATAAAATCCCAAAAACAGCAGAACTTGCTAATGCTATTTTACTTCCGGTTTCTACAACTTCCGGTTCAAACTTAAACTCTATGATATGGCTTCCTTTTGGCACTTCCATCCCTCTTAACACATAATTTACTCTTATATAAGGCATTAGTTCACCATCAACATAAGCACTCCAACCTTCACCATAATAGATTTCTGAGAATACAGCAAAACCATCATTTGAATTATTTGATTCGTATTTAAGGTAGTTTGGTTTAAATTCTTTTAAAGTTATTGAAGCTGTTGAATCGACAATAAATGTTTTTGATTTCTCAGCTATAGACTGGGTCGTGATTGCTTTATTTTTAGTCTCAAGACTATCCAATAATTTTATCTCCTTATTAGCATTTTCTACTCGTTTTAAACTAGACACAAACCAAGCATTCCCATTAGCATCAGTATTGGTATAAGGAAATACCTGACCTTGTTCTTCAGCGATGATATATTTGGTATTCAGCATATTTAAAACGTTCATATTATTGTTGTAAATATGAAATTCCATTAAATCGTTATAACGCCCTAATTTAGCTGCGTGATATCCGAACAAAGAGTTATGAAAATAAGCTGCTCTTCCTGGTTGGCTTTGTCCTTGAGAAGACATATCTAAAACTCTAAAGTGAGCTTTGTCCTTTAAAATTTCTTTATCTGCCGCAGTGGCCTGATAGGGTTTATCAACTCTAATAGCAGATATAAAATCATCGTTATTGACATATTGCCTATCTACTGTCACCAAATCAAAAAGGATTAAGACCGCGAAAACAACAACCGTAAGATTTTCAGAAAGTTTTTTCTTTAGAAATAAGTAAATAGCACCTGCAGAAAGTAAAACTAAAATCAATGTTCTTATAGTGTCTGTTGTAAACAACGACATACGATCTTCTATTACGGCATTGATAAAAGGTCTACCATAAGCTTCAATATACTGATCATCTCTTAGTCCTTCAAAATCAAATAAAACGGATTTGAATAATAAGAATACAACAGCTAAGCCTGCAGTTATTATGGTTGTAATTTTTAATGCTTTAAGCTTTTCTTCATTGGTTTTGGAATCATTAAACAAACGTACCAAAGCAAAAATTCCGAGTACAGGAATACACAATTCCAAAATAACCTGAATAGAACTTACCGCTCTAAATTTGTTATATAATGGCACATAGTCAATAAAAAAATTGGTTAAGAAACCTAGATTTTTCCCATAAGACAATAATAATGAAAGTATTGTTCCGCCAACTAGCCACCATTTCAACCTGCCTTTAACAAGGAATAATCCTAAAACAAAAAGAAAAATAATAACTGCACCAACATAGGCAGGCGCTTCAACTATAGGCTGGTCTCCCCAATACATTGGTGCGTTTTTAGAAGCATCTAGAGCGTCTATTGGTGAAGCGCCTAAATTGATGTATGCTTTATAGGTTTCAGAGTCTCTACCAACATCCTCACTATTACCTCCTCCCATAAATTTTGGGATATACAGATTAAAGGTCTCTGCTATTCCATAACTATATTCTGTGATGTAGTCTTTATTTAATCCCGAAGTCAATTCCTTTTCACTACCATCAGGATTTATAGTAAGTTCACTTTTTCCTCTTGTACTCTCTTTAGCGTATTGTTGAGTTGCCATAAGACTTGTGGCGTTTAGGCCAACTGCCAAAATTCCTGCTAAAGCCAACAAACCAACAGATTTAAAATAATGAGGTAGAACGCCTTTTTTGTAAGCATCTATTAAATACGTAATTCCTAAAACTATAATTAAAAACAGCAAATAATAAGTCATCTGTGGATGATTAGCCACAATCTCTAAACCAGAAGCTACAACGGTAAGTAAGAATCCTAAAATATATTTTTTCCTAAATACCAATACGATTCCTGCTAAAACCAAAGGCATATATGCAATAGCATGAGCTTTTGAATTGTGACCTACACCTAGAATTATAATGAGATATGTTGAAAAACCAAAAGCTATAGCTCCAAGAGCTGCCAATTTAAAATCTACTTTTAGCGATAACAATAAGATGTAAAAACCTATGAAATATAAGAACAGATAATCTGCTGGTCTTGGTAAAAATCTTAAAGTTAAATCTAACTTCTTTATATAGTTGTGAGGGTATTTTGCACCTAACTGATAGGTGGGCATACCACCAAAAGCACTGTTTGTCCAATAGGTTTCTTCACCAGTACTCTCAGCAAATTCCTTTTGCTGCTGCGCCATACCAATGTAGTGCATAATGTCGCTTTGAAATATCTTTTTGCCTTGTAAAACTGGGCTAAAATATGCTAGGGAAAGTACCACAAAGCCTATAATCATTAGGATGTGAGGTAAAAATCGTTTTAAAAAAAATGACATGTAGTAAGTTGGCTTAAATCATTAAAGTGGAAAATTAATCAATTTCTTCGTAATCGACATATTCTCCAACATCAGAATTTGATTGTTTATTCTGATTTGGCATTTTGTCAATTACAGTTTCACCTTCTTTAGATTTCTGCTGTTGTTTTTGATTTGCTTGATTTTGGAATCCTCCAAATTGCTGACCAAACTTTTCTTGTGCTTTTTTAGCAACAAAACGCATAAGTACTGGAGCAAAAAGGCGAGATAATATTTTTATACCAAAATAAATGAGTAAGATAATTAAAATGGTTCTCAATAATCCCATGGCCGAAGCTTGTTGTATCATATTCTCTAATAATTATCAAAAATACAATTATACGTATTTATAATCCGTTATTATTCCTTAAAAAAACTATAAAATATCTATATTTGATTTTAAACCAAAAGAAAATGCAAACACTCAAATCATTTTTTTCTCTACTTATTTTATTGTCATTTAGTTCTGTCTATGCGCAGTATACTGAAGTCATCAATTCTAACAGACCAGGTGTCTCTAAAAGTGCTTTTTCTGTCGGAACAGGTGTTGTTCAATTAGAAGCAGGCGCTTTTACAGTAAATGAAGAACATGTACCATTAAATTATGAGGTAAATGGATTTGGATTGGATTTTGCTATTAGATACGGTTTACTTTTTGAAGAACTAGAATTATCCTTAGATGGTGTTTATCAGAATGATACTTTCACTAACAACAATGCTGTAATACCTACAGAAAATTCTCGTTCAAACATGAAGAACTTTACTCTAGGTGCAAAATATCTTATTTACGATCCTTACAAAAATGCAGAAGAAGCAAAACCTAATTTATATAGTTATCACGCGAATAGAAAGTTCCAATGGAAATCATTAATTCCAGCTGTTTCTATTTATGCAGGTGCTAATTTCGACACAAAAAATAATCCATACACAGCTCCAGATGTTGAAGGTGTAAGTCCAAAAATAATGGTAGCAACACAAAATAATTTTAATGGTGGATGGGTATTTGTAATGAATTTAATAAAAGATAGAATTGGTTCTGAGTTTTCAGACTTTCAATATATTCTGACTCTAACACATTCTTTTACTCCTCAATGGGTTATTTTTGGAGAAGCTCAAGGTATTAAAAGTGATTTTTATGCCGATAATATATTTAGATTCGGTGGTGCCTATCTATGGACTAGAGATTTTCAATTAGACGCCAATATAGCCTTCAATACTAAAGATACTCCTTCTGTGTTCAATATTGCTTTTGGGGCTTCTTACAGGTTAGATTTCCATCAAGATAAGAAAATTGATAATGGCAATGGTAATGATGGAAATTTCAAAAAGAAACGAAAAAAGAAAAAGAAGAAAAAAGAAGAAAAAGTTAAAGTACTAGATGGTTTCGACAATTAGTCTTCAACTATAATTAATTTTTATGATTACAATTAAAGAAGCAGTCTCTAAAAAAGACTTAAAGGATTTTGTAAAGTTTCCTTTTAAAATCTATAAAGATTCCAAATATTGGGTTCCTCCTATTATAAAGCAAGAATTAGAAACCTTTGATAAAGATAAAAATCCTATTTTCAATGATGCCGAAGCTCGGTTTTTCCTAGCATATAAGGGTAATGAAATTGTTGGTAGAGTTGCAGCTATTGTAAATTGGTTAGAAATAAATAAACAGCAAATTAAGAAAATGCGTTTTGGCTGGTTTGATTTCACCGACGATCTCGAAGTCAGCAAAGCATTATTAGAAACCGTTGAAAATATTGGTAAAGAGCACCAACTAGATTATGCTGAAGGACCAGTAGGCTTTTCTAACCTTGATAAAGTTGGGGTTTTAACGGAAGGATTCGATAGTCTTGCAAGTATGATAACATGGTATAATCATCCATACTATGTAGACCACTATAAGGCGCTTGGTTATGAAATTGAAAAAGAATATTCTGAAAGTAGATTTCCATTTAACAATGTAGATCCTGAAAGCTTTAGAAAAGCTCAAGCCTTAATCAAAAGACGTTATAAATTAAAAGCACTTTCTTTCACAAAAACCGAAGAGGTAATGCCTTGGGCGGATAAGATGTTTGATTTGTTTAATGAGTCTTACTCTTCACTATCCTCTTTTGTTGAAATTACCGATATTCAAAAGGAATATTTTAAGAAAAAGTTCATCAGTTTTGTTAACCCAGAATATATAAAATTTGTCGTTGATGAAAATGAAAAGCTTATTGGTTTTGCTATTGTAATGCCAAAGTTTGCTGAGGCATTAAGAAAAGCTAATGGTAAACTATTTCCATTTGGATTCACACATATATTAAAAGCGAAAAAGAACAGTAAAGACGTTATTTTTTACTTAATAGGTATTCATCCTGAATATCAAAACAAAGGTGTCCATGCTGTTATTTTTAATGAATACTATGACATCTTTAAAAGCAAAGGTATCCAAAACTGTTATAGAACACCTGAACTTGAAGACAATGTAGCCATTCACAAAATATGGAAACACTTTGGTCCTGAAGTTTATAAAAGACGTAAAACCTTTAGAAAAAACTTAAACTAAAAAAAGCTACCGTTACGGTAGCTTTTTTTATATATCAAATAATAATATTTTAATTATTCTCCCATTGCGGCATTTAAAGCTGCAGACATTCTCTTGTAAGTTCCATTCACTAAACGCTCTCTAATAGCATCAAAAGCATCTAAGGTTTCTCTAACATCTTCTAAAGTATGTGTTGCCGTAGGAATCATTCTAAGTAAGATTAACCCTTTTGGTATAACAGGATAAACCACAATAGAACAGAATATTCCATGATTTTCTCTTAAATCCTTAACTAGTGCCATAGCTTCAGGAATACTTCCTTTTAAATATACTGGAGTTACACAACTTTGAGTTGTACCGATATCAAAACCTCTTTCTTTTAAACCAGATTGTAATGCATCTACAATTGTCCAAAGATTTTTCTTTAACTCTGGCATTGTACGCAACATATCTAAACGTTTTAATGCACCTACAACAAGTTGCATTTGTAAAGATTTGGCAAACATTTGAGAACGTAAATTATACTTTAAGTAATCAATGATTTCTTTATCACCAGCAATAAAAGCACCTGTACTCGCCATAGATTTTGCGAACGTAGCAAAATACACATCAATATCATCTTGGACTCCTTGCTCCTCACCTGCTCCAGCACCTGTAGCTCCTAGCGTACCAAAACCATGCGCATCATCAACAAAAAGTCTGAAATTGAATTTTTTCTTAAGCTCAACGATTTCTTTTAGTCGTCCTTGTTCGCCACGCATACCAAAAACACCTTCTGAAATCACTAAGATTCCACCACCAGTCTGCTCTGCCATTTTAGTTGCACGCTCCAAGTTTTTCTCTAAGCTTTCAACATCATTGTGTTTGTATGTAAATCGTTTACCCATGTGTAAACGCACACCATCAATAATACATGCATGCGCATCAACATCATAAACAATGATATCGTCTTTAGATACTAAAGCATCAATTGTAGATACCATACCTTGGTATCCAAAATTCAAAAGATAAGCAGCTTCTTTACTAACAAATTCAGCAAGTTCGTTTTGTAGTTGTTCATGAAGATCTGTATGGCCAGACATCATACGTGCGCCCATAGGATAAGCAGATCCGTATTGTGCTGCTGCTTCTGCATCAACTTTCCTTACTTCCGGATGATTCGCCAATCCAAGGTAATCGTTAATACTCCAAGTAATAACTTCTTTACCTTGAAACTTCATTCTATTAGAAATTTGACCTTCTAGCTTTGGGAAAACGAAATAGCCTTCTGCCTGAGCAGCCCATTTACCAAGTGGTCCTTTATCTCTATAAATCTTTTCAAATAAATCCTTCATGCGTTAAAATTGCTATTAATGCTTTTTTACCTGAAATAAAGCAAGTAAATAAACCATTAATTTATTGTTAATTTAATCTTGTTAGTTGCTGCAAAATTAATTAATAATATTATCACAGCATAATTTATTTAAAGTAACTATCCACCAAGTTTTAAACATAAAAAAACCTATCGCAACATGCATTGAGATAGGTTTTAGATATAGTTAGTAGTCTTACTTTACGTACTCTATTGTTGTGTGTACTTTATTTTTACTATCGAAAAAACCTTGATCTTCCATCCACTTATCATTGTACACTTTGCTCATGTATCTTGAACCGTGATCTGGAAAAACCACCACAACTTTATCTGTTGGCTTAAATTCGCCTTCTTCACTTAATTGTTTTACTGCTTGCATTGCTGCACCACTAGTGTAACCTACGAATAAACCTTCAGTATTTGAGATTTCTCTTGCTGTATGTGCGCTTTCCTCGTCAGTAACTTTTATAAACTTATCTATAACATCAAAATCTGTAGCTGTAGGAATAAGGTTTTTTCCTAAACCTTCAATTCTGTATGGATAAATTTCTTTATCATCAAACTCTCTAGTTTCATGATACTTTTTCAAAACAGAACCATAAGCATCAACACCAATGATTTTTACATTTGGGTTTTGCTCTTTTAAGTATTTTGCAATACCTGAGATAGTTCCACCTGTACCACTACATGCCACCAAATGCGTAATTTCACCATTTGTCTGATTCCAAATTTCTGGACCTGTACTGTTATAGTGTGCATCAATATTTAATTGATTGAAATATTGATTGATGTATATTGAACCTTTATTTTCTTCGTGAAGACGCTTTGCTACTTGGTAATATGAACGAGGGTCATCAGCGTTTACGTGTGCTGGACAAACGTAAACTTTAGCTCCCATAGACTTTAACATGTCTATTTTGTCTGCTGAAGATTTTGAACTTACTGCCAAAATACATTCATATCCTTTGATGATACTTACCATTGCGATACTAAAACCTGTGTTACCAGATGTAGTTTCTATGATTGTATCGCCTGGAGTTAAGATACCTTGACGCTCGGCCTCTTCAATAATGTGTAAAGCGATTCTGTCTTTAGATGAATGACCTGGATTAAATGCTTCAACTTTTGCATAAAACTCACCGTCTATTTCGGTTGTCATTCGATTCAGTTTGATAAGAGGTGTACTTCCAATTAGCTGAAGTACATTATCAAATACATTTTTGTTTTTGTCCATAAATGCTATTTATCGGTAATCAAGTTACTTGTTTTGACACCTAAAACCTCGCAAAAGTAACATTTTTTTTTGAATTAATCCGTGATTCCTTCTAAGTCTAATAAAAAAGCAAACTCTTCGGCATCTTCTTTTAGGCTTTCAAAACGTCCTGAAGCACCACCATGACCAGCATCCATGTTTGTTTTTAAATATAGTTTATTAGAATCTGTTTTCAACTCTCTTAATTTAGCCACCCATTTTGCAGGTTCCCAATATTGCACCTGTGAATCATGCAAACCTGTTGTTACCAACATATTTGGATAATTTTTAGCTTCAACATTATCGTAAGGTGAATACGACTTCATATAATTATAATAGAGTACATCATTAGGATTTCCCCATTCATCATATTCTCCCGTTGTTAATGGAATAGAATCATCTAACATAGTTGTTACTACATCTACAAATGGTACTGCTGCAATAACTCCATTATATAATTCTGGTGCTTCATTAATTACAGCTCCCATTAATAAGCCACCTGCACTTCCGCCCATGGCATACAAATGTTTAGACGACGTGTACTTTTCTTTTATTAAGTGAACTGAACATGCTATAAAATCTGAAAACGTATTTTTCTTCTGTAATAATTTACCATCTTCATACCAGCCACGACCTAAATATTCACCTCCTCTAATATGAGCAATAACATAGATAAAACCTCTATCTAATAAGCTTAATCTAATTGTAGAAAAATAAGGATCTACTGTAGAACCATAACTCCCATAAGCATACTGCAATAATGGATTATTGCCATCTTTTTTAATGTCTTTTCTATATACCAAAGACATAGGAATTTTAGCACCATCATTTGCAGTAGCCCAAATACGTTCTGAAGTGTAATTATCCTTATTGAACTTTCCTCCTAAAACTTCCTGTTCTTTTAAAACAGTTTTTATTTTGGTTCTCATATTAAATTCAATAACAGAAGATGGTGTTGTTAGTGAATTGTAACCATAACGAAGTAATTCTGTATCAAAATCGACATTTGTACCTGTATACGCTGTATAGGTTTCGTTATCAAACGGCAAATAGTAATCCTCTGCTCCATCCCATCTCATTATTCGGATTTCGTTAAGGCCATTACTTCTTTCGCTTACCACTAAATAATCTTTGAAAATATCTATATTTTCTAGCAATACATCTTTTCTATGTGGAATAACTTCTGTCCAACTTTCAATCTTAGTTTTGGTTTCTTCAACTTTCATTAATTTAAAGTTGGAAGCTTTATCCTTATTCGTTAGGATATAAAAATGATTATCGTAATGCGATATACTATATTCTAATCCTCTAATACGTTCTTGAAATACCTGAAATTTCTCATCGGGTTTGTCTGCATTAAGAATATGATATTCATTTGTTAACGTACTGTAACAAGCAATAATGATATATTTTCTAGACTTAGACTTGTAAACCGCAACACCAAAAGTATCATCACCTTCTTCAAACACTAGTTCGTCTTCAGTTTCACCTAACTTGTGCTTATAAATTTGATATGCTCTTAAAGTTACTTCATCTTTTTTAGTATAGAACAATGTTTTGTTGTCATTAGCCCAACTTGAAGAACCTGTAGTGTTTTCAATATCATCATTAAATACTTCATGCGTATCTAAACGTTTTACTTTTACAGTATAATTTCTTCTTCCTGTAGTGTCGACTCCATATGACACAAGTTTATTATCTGGACTTACACTAATTCCGGCCAACTTAAAATAACTGTGACCTTCTGCCATTTTGTTACAATCAAACATCAATTCTTCAGGGTTATCCAATGACTCCTTTTTACGAGTATATATTGGATAATCTTTACCTTTTTCGAATCTTGTGATGTACCAATAACCATTGTATTTATAAGGCACCGAAGAATCATCTTCTTTAATTCTGGCCTTCATCTCCTCAAATAAATCCTTTTGAAATTGCTTGGTATGAGCCATTTCAGAATCGCAATAGTCATTTTCTGCATTGAGATAATCTATCACCTCTGGATGTTCTCTGTCTTTCATCCAAAAATAATCATCTACTCTGACGTCTCCATGCTTTTCTAATTGATGAGGAATCTTTTTTGCTATTGGTGGCTTAATTTCTAATTTACCCATACACTGTTTTAGGAAATATTTATTCAAAAAGTGGCGCAATTTAGTAATTTTGTATTGTATTAATTTAAAATTGAAATTTTATGTTTGGAGATATGATGGGAATGATGAGTAAACTTAAAGAAGCTCAGAAAAAAGTTGAAGAAACTAAAGAACGCTTAAATACTGTTTTAATTGACGAATCTAGTAATGACGATAAGCTAAAAGTTACTATTACCGCTAATAGAGCCCTAAAGTCTATTGAGATAGATGGAGATTTATTACAGGATAAAGAAATGCTTGAAGATTATCTCATTCTTATAATTAACAAGGCCATTGAAAAAGCTACAAACGTCAATGAATCTGAAATTGCTGCAGTAGCAAAAGAAGGAATGCCTAATATTCCTGGTATGGATATGTTTAAATAATTGACTCATTTATAAAACTTTAAAAGCATCTCTTTCAAAATAAAGAGATGCCTTTTTTTTGTTACATTCTGATTTTCAGATACCTTAACTTATTATATATTCAATAAAATAGTCGTAAAAATGCATTTTTAGTCGACGAAATGATTTGACTGTGAATCCTACCTAATAGTTATACCGTTTATCTAAATTTTAAATTCGGAAAAATCTTTGCACATATATTTGACCCATTAATAATGCTATTAACCAAATTTCAATTTATGAAACAATTACTTAAATTATGTTTATTAATGGTGCTATTCATAATGGCATCATGTCAAAGCGAATCAGTTGACAACCAACAAAATGAAAATCAAGCTGAATTACGTTTTAAAGATGGTAACGTCATTTCTGATGGACTTTTAGAAGAAAAAGAATTAGTCTTTGATAAAGACAGTGAAAAATTAATAAAAACCTCTAATGAATTAGCTACTGCTAAAACAGGTTATTACGGCGGATACTATGGCGGTGGAAGTAATAACAATAGTGGATCAGATGCTTGTAGTATTGATACTATTGAAGCAATGCTTCCTAGCCAAGTTACAGTAACTACAACTGCAAAACCTGGGACTGACGCTTACTTTAATTTAACTATCAACGATAACTCAGGTTACTTATCTGGAACTAACATACCTGCTTGGTGTGCTGACCAGGATTTAAGTTTAAATAACAACGAGACTGTTGACTTTGACGTTTATTCTACTTACGGAGACTTACCTGAAGGAGTTTTTGAAAAGCCTCAAAACTTTGATAAAGTAAACTGGTTATTAAATCAAACTATTATTGGTGAGGAAAGTCCAAATGGACTTGGAGCATATAATTTTGGACATGTTCAATATGCTATTTGGCTATTAATTGACGATTCTGTTTGCTACGATTGTGTTTATTTAAGTGACCCAACAGGTAACTGGAATGACGACGGAAATGATGTTGCTCAAGCACATGAATTAAAGAGCTTAGCTTTATCTCAAGGTGCTGGTTTTACACCTAGCTGTGGTGAGCAAATGGCAATAGTACTTGTACCAGATGGTAAACAATCAGTAATCGTAACTAAAGAAGTTGAAGCTGATTCTTGTGAAGACTGTCTTGGTAAAGTTACCGACTTAACTCTTGAATGGGATTGGTATTACAACTATAGAGTTAAAATTTACCAACGTTACGAAAACACTTGTTATGCAGTAAAAATCTATGATCAAGTAGTAGGTCATGGTGACACAATTGATTTAAGTGGTGTTAACTGGAACGGAACATTCGGTGATTATGTTTATGTTTATGTAGGTAACTGTTATTACACTAAGTTTAGAACTGACTGTGATATCAATATAGGTCCTGGATATAAGCGTGGAGTACTAGAAGTGGTAAGTGGTGAAAGTTCTTTAGGAGGTGAATTATGTGAATACGAACCTTCTTACAACTGGTGCTGGTGGTGGTAGAAATCATTTTCTACACCTAAAAATAATATTAACAAGAGACCCAAAATTGGGTCTCTTTTTTTTACCTATTTATTACCGAATAAAAGGATTTAAAAGTCTAAAAGTCATGTAAAACATGTGCTGATTACTTAAAAACTTAGCTAAAATAACATATTGCAAACCCTCATAATCCTTACCTGGAAACTTATCTAAAGGATAAGCACTGGTATTTGACAGGTCTTGAATAACCTTTTTAATTTCAGATAATTTCATTTTGGATTTTAACATTCTTATCATCATAAAAAAGACAAATGACTGCTGTTTCACTTTAAGTCTTTCAATTGTTCTAAAATTAGAACTCTGATTTTCTACATCATTAATTATTGATTCAAAAACTACTGCTGCATTTCTGTTATCATCAATGACTTTGATATAATGAGAACTATTTCTATTTGTCATTGCTGAGTTTTTGGATAAATAATGTCTATGTATTTTAAAAGGGAGGTGGGCTATTTTTGAAGCTTTGAGAAATAATTGTATTGTGAAGATTGCATCTTCCATCCAGCGACCTTCAATAAACTTAATATTAGTTTTTAATAAAAAATCTTTTTTTATTAAGTACCACCAAACCTCATTTTTAACTTTATGATTTGCTATATAATCTAAGCCATTAAGTATTATATTTAAATAAAGTTTTTCAGAAAAAGTACTATCTTCAAAAGTACTTTTTGTTGATTTAGATTCGAAAGTCAATATATCTAAATCGTTATTTTTTGCAGTCTCTACCAATTGTCCCAAAACATTTCCTACTAAGTAATCGTCAGGGTCTATGAAATAAATGTAGTTTCCGTTGGCAACTTCCAGACCTTTATTTCTTGCACTTCCTACTCCTTCATTTTCTTTGTGTAAGGCTTTAATATTTTCAAATCTCTTTGAATATTTTTCTATTAATTTTTCAGAACTATCAGTTGAACCATCATTTACAATTATGATTTCATATTCTTTAGGACTTAAACCTTGTTTCAATATACTTTGAATGCAAGTATTTATGTATTCCTCAGAATTGTATACGGGAATAATAATACTTAGTTGCAAAGTCATAAAAATGATGAGTTAAATCGAATTTTCAAAAATTATAAAACCTTTAGTTTCTTTAGTTCATCAAATAAGCAGTAATGCATAGTATCTGTATAATCTAAATGTGTTACAATACGTAATTTATTACTTCCCATTCCTATAATTCTTATTCCTTTTTCATTTAACTGAGATAAGAATATATCTTCATTCACCTTTTCATTCAACTCAAAAATAACAATATTGGTCTCTATAGGCTCTACTTTTTTTATCCAAGAAAATGTTTCTAAGAGATCACCTATTTCCTTTGCTTTTTTATGGTCTTCAGAAAGTCTATCCAAATGATTGTCTAAAGCATAAAGTCCTGCAGCTGCTAAATATCCTACTTGCCTCATACCACCTCCTAAAATTTTACGAACCCTAAGAGCTCCTTTCATAAGTTCTTTTTTACCTACTAAAACAGAACCTATCGGACACCCTAAACCTTTACTTAAGCATACAGATATAGTATCGAATAATCCACCATAAAGTTTTGGATCCTCACCAGTGACAGCCATTGCATTCCAAAGTCTTGCTCCATCTAAATGATAACCAAGATGATGTTTATCTGCTACCTTTCTTATTTTTTTCAGCTCTTCAAAATCCCAACAAGCACCTCCACCTTTATTTGTTGTATTTTCAATTTCTATCAATGATGTCAATGGACTATGATAAAAATCTGGTGGATTAATAGATTCCTCAACCTGATCTGCTGTAAACATCCCTCTATGACCATCAATCAATTTACACGAAATCCCACTATTAAAAGAAGCTCCACCACCTTCATAATTATAAATATGTGCATACTTATCGCAAATAACCTGTTCACCAGGATTTGTATGTAGTTTCAATGCTGCTTGATTAGCCATGCTTCCTGTTGGAAAAAATAAGGCTTCATCCATACCAAACATATCAGCAATACGCGTTTCCAATTCATTCACAGTAGCATCTTCTTTGTACACATCATCACCAACTTTTGCATTCATCATAGCATCCAACATCATAGGTGTTGGTTTGGTTATAGTATCACTTCTTAAATCTATTATCATTCTTTTACTTTTGTGATAAAGCTACGGAATTTCTAAAAAAACAATTCAAAATTATGGCACTTAAATAAGGCCTATTATATTTGTATAAATTAAAATAGACTATGATAACATCAGATCAAATAAAAGATCTTAATTCCCGCCTAGATGCACTTAGGCAATATCTTTGACTTAGATGCCAAACTCATCGAAATAAGCAACGAAGAAGAGCAAACGTTTGACCCAAACTTCTGGAACGATTCTAAAAAAGCCGAACAGGTTATGCGTTCCCTAAGAGAAAAAAAGAGTTGGGTTAATGATTTTAATGCTGCAAAAACACTTTATGAAGATTTAGAGGTCATTTATGAGTTCTATAAAGAAGAGGAAGCTACTCTAGAAGATGTTGAAAACCGCTACAATAAAGCAATAAACGCTATTGAAAAGCTCGAGTTTAAAAACATGCTTTCTGAAGAAGGAGACAGTTTAAGTGCTGTTCTTCAAATCACTGCTGGTGCTGGTGGAACCGAAAGTTGTGATTGGGCAAGCATGCTTATGCGTATGTACCTAATGTATGCTGAAAAAAGTGGTTACAAAGTAAAAGAGCTTAACCACCAAGAAGGTGATGTTGCTGGTATAAAAACCGTAACCTTAGAGATTGAAGGCGACTATGCTTTTGGTTGGCTAAAAGGCGAAAACGGTGTTCACAGACTAGTTCGTATTTCACCTTTTGACAGTAATGCAAAACGTCATACTAGTTTTGCTTCCGTATATGTCTACCCTTTAGTAGATGATTCTATTGAGATTGAAATAAATCCCGCAGATATCGAAATTACAACGGCGCGATCAAGTGGTGCTGGTGGACAAAATGTCAATAAAGTTGAAACCAAAGTTCAGTTATTACACAAGCCTACAGGTATACAAATTCAATGTTCAGAAACACGCTCACAACACGATAACAGAGCCAGAGCATTACAAATGCTAAAATCTCAGCTATACGAAATTGAACTTCAGAAACAAATGGCTCAACGAGAAGATATCGAAGCAGGCAAAATGAAAATTGAATGGGGAAGCCAAATAAGAAATTATGTAATGCATCCTTACAAGTTAGTTAAAGACGTACGCACCACACACGAAACTGGTAATGTAGATGCCGTAATGGATGGGGATATTGAACCATTTTTAAAATCTTATCTTATGATGATGGGACAAAAAGATACGGCACAATAATTATAAAATTAAGGAGATGATAAAAATATATCACAATCCAAGATGCTCAAAATCTAGACAAGGGCTAGCTATATTAGAATCTTCAGGAAAAGAATTTCAAACCATTAAATACCTAGAAGAAAACATTGATGCTAAAGAACTTAAATCTATAGTAGAAAAACTAGGAATAAGCCCTTTAGAACTTGTTAGAAAAAATGAAGCCATCTGGAAATCTGAGTTTAAAGGCAAAGATTTAAGTGACAACGAAGTTATCGAAGCTATGATTAATAATCCTAAATTAATTGAGCGCCCTATAGTAGTAAATAAAGAAAAAGCTGTTGTAGGAAGACCGCCAGAATTGATTTCAAAAATTATATAAGTATGAAAAAAACAATATTATTCTTATTCTTGTTAACAAGTCTTTCTGCATTAGGACAACGCTCTAGAAATATAGGCAGAGTACCTGCAAATACTGAACCTACCGAGCAAGAAATAGAAAAAAGAGAGCGTGAAATGGAAGAGCGTAGAGAAGAATATGTTCTAAACTTCCTTTCCACTTTAGAAGCTGATGATTTTCAAAAACAGATATTAAAACAGAAGATCTATAGTTTTTTCGAAGCTAAGATCGCTATTTTCAAAACACAATTTGAGCACAGCCTTGATAGAAAAGAAGCTATTAAAAAGTTAGAAGAAACTCACTTTAAAGAATTGGAAGAACTCATTTCGGAAAATGACATGAAAAAAATCAAAGAAATGATTAAAGGTGACTTTGATGAAAAAGACGTTATTAAAGATAAAAAGAAAAAAAAACGTAAAAAAAGAAAAGACAAAGACAATTGAGAATTAGGTTACTATTGCTTTTAACTATTTCGAATTAAAGAAATCAATTCTGCTTTAACAAAAGATTAACCGATTACAATAAGGGTAAGTGTATTTTTGTGGCGATTAAAAAACCGCTATGAAAATATACTTACCTTTTTTGCTTTTACTTGTATTTAATTTCTCTTTTTCACAGAAAGACGTCACAGTAAAAGGTACTGTAGTAGAGCAAGGCTCTAACTACCCTTTAGAATATGCCACTATTACTTTTACGAGTAAATCTGATAACAAAACCGTTACTGGTGGTATAACTGATAGTGAAGGAAAATTTAATGTAGACTTAGAATCTGGAGTTTACGATATTGCGGTAGAGTATATCTCATATAAAACTAAAAACTACTATAACAAAACCATTTCTGAAGATATCAATCTCGGTACTGTTGCTCTCGATTTAGATATAGAATCCTTAGATGAAGTTGAAATTGTCGCTGAGAGTACAACCGTAGAAATAAAATTAGACAAAAAAGTATACAATATTGGTAAGGACTTAACTACAGCTGGTGGTACCGTAAGTGATGCACTTAATAATGTTCCGTCTGTAGCTGTTGATATTGATGGCGCTATAAGCTTGAGAGGTAACGAAAACGTAAGAATTCTTATTAACGGAAAACCATCAGCAATGGCAGGTTTTGGAGATAGCAATATTCTTAGTCAACTTCCCGCAGAAGCTATAGAACGTGTAGAAGTTATTACCTCACCTTCTGCAAGGTATGATGCTGAAGGTACTGCTGGTATTTTAAATATCATTCTTCGTCAAAAAGAAACTTTAGGATTTAACGGATCTGTAAATCTTACTATTGGTAATCCAGATAATCTAGGGGTTTCTGCTGCTATAAATTACCGTACAGAGAAATATAACCTTTTCTCTAACTTTGGGTGGCGTTATTTTGATGCGCCAAGAAATAGTTTTAATGATATCACGTATTTTGATCAACTTGATGAAGATAACAATCTTGTAGAGCCTGAGTTTAGAAGAATTCGTGAAGATCAAGAGGTAGAAAGACTCAATAGAAATTATAATGCCAACATAGGTATGGAATACTTTCTAAGTGAATCGTCTTCTTTAACAGGTAGCTTTTTCTATAGACTTGGTAGCGATGCAGATTTATCCTTAAATAGTAGTGAACGTTTTAATGATGGTAGCATTGTAGAAGAAACATTACGTCGCGAAAAACAAACTGAACAAGACAATAGATATCAAGTAGCTTTAAACTACGTGAAACGTTTTGGCGAGGACAGCGACCATAAATTAACAGCTGATTTTCAATTTGAAAATTCTTCAGAAGAAGGTTTTACAAATTATAATGAAGATTACATTTTTACAAACCAAACAAATCCTACTGGTATACAAAGCGAACAAGAAACTACTACCGAAGATCAAAAGGAATATTTACTCCAAGCTGATTATGTTTTACCATTAGGTGAAGACTCTCGTTTTGAAGCAGGTTATAGAGGTAATTTTGAAAATGAGGTTACTGATTATGTTCTTGAACAAGAAAATTTAGCTAATGGCGACTTAGAAGTTAATGATGTTTACACCAATGTTTTTGATTATGATCAAAATGTAAATGCTATTTATTCTCAGTATGGTAATAAGTTTGGTAAATTTTCTTTCCTATTAGGGTTACGTTTAGAACATACACAACTTAAAGGAACAATAGATTCTAGATTAACAGATGAAGAACTTGTAGAAGAATTTGGTTTTCCTATTGAAACAGATTTCAATAACAACTATTTAGGCCTTTTCCCTACAGTTAATTTAATCTATAATTTAGGTGGTAGCGATTCAGACAGCGAAGAAAGTATAACTGTAGGTTATAATAGAAGAATTAACCGTCCGCGCAGTTGGTTTATCAACCCATTCCCTTCTAGATCTAGTAGAACTAACGTTTTTCAAGGGAACCCAAATTTAGAACCTGCTTTTTCAAGTACATTCGATTTAGGGTATCTTAGACGTTGGGAGATATTTACATTAACAAGTTCTATTTACTATCAACATGAAACGGATTCATTTGAGCGAGTTGAAGAAAATACAGGTCAACAAACATCTGATGGCATAGATATTATTAGAACAATACCTGTAAACCTTTCAACAAATAACAGGACTGGTGCAGAATTAGGATTCTTATACAACCCTGCAAAATGGCTTAGATTAAATTCTAGTTTTAACTTTTTTCAATTCGAAACTGAAGGTGAATTCAACGGTGTAGATTATAGTACAAAAAATACAAGCTGGTTCGCTAGATTTAGCTCTAAAGTTACTATGCCATGGAAAATAGATTGGCAAACTAACGCTTTCTACAGAGGTGCCAGACAAGATGCTCAATCAGATACAGATGGTATCTTATCCATAGACTTAGCTTTCAGTAAAGAAATCTTAAACAATAGAGGAACGTTATCTCTTAACGTAAGAGACTTATTAAACTCAAGAAAACGTCAAGCTTTAACAACTACAGACTTCTTTACTAGATATAACGAATCTCAGTGGAGACAGCGCCAAATCAACCTATCCTTTATCTATAGATTCAATCAACAATTGAATAAAAGAGAAGGTTCGAGAAGAGGTCAAAATGGTGGCGGAGATGACGATTTTGATTTCGAAGGTTAGCAAAAACTATAATATTTTAGCAATTATATGATGGATATCATTTAGCCAAATTCAATTTTTGGCTAAATTGCTAAGATGAATACCATTGCTGAACGCATCTATGACTTTCTAAAAGGTTTTCCGCCTTTCAATATGCTTTCTCGCGAACAACTGTTCGCTATTTCTAAAGCTGTGGAAGTGATTTATGTTGAAAAAGATCAAACAGTTTTCTCTATAAATCAAAGTATTGAGTCTAATTTCTATGTTGTCAAAGATGGAGCGATTGGTCTTTATTCTGAAGAAAACACTTTAGTTGATAAGTGTGACGAAGGTGATATTTTTGGTCTAAGAGCACTAATCAGAACAGGCACTTATATTCTAGACGCCAAAGCTATTGAAGAAAGTGTGTTATATAGTATATCATCAGAAATTTTGAACGAATTCATCACAACTAATAGTGATGCTTCAAAATTTTTAATGCAAAGCTTTGTTTCTAATGTAAAACCTTCAGACAGAAATAAAACTAGAACTGAGCTAGAATTAGATGGTTCTCTAAATCTCCCTGAATTACAATCTGCAGACTATTCCAAAAATCCAATTACATGTAGCCTAAACTCAACTATAAAAGAAGCTGCATCTATAATGACCGAAGCTCATGTTGGTTCAATTGTTATTGTTGAAAACAAGAAGCCTGTAGGTATAATAACTGACAAAGATTTAAGAACAAAAATCGCAACAGGAAAAGTGGATATTCAGCAAACCGTCGAAGCCATTATGTCTTCTCCTGTAAAAACATTTCCAGAGAATATAAGTGTTTCAGAAGCACAAATTGCAATGCTTAAAAATAGAATTACTCACCTTTGTATTACAAAAGATGGTACTACAAATTCTGAGCTAACAGGTATACTTTCTGAACATGATATTATTGTTTTAAGAGAAAATAATGCGTCATCTTTAGTAAAAGAAATAAAACGAAGTACAGCTGTTGATCAGCTCAAAAATATAAGAGAACGTACCGAAGACTTGCTTCAGCGTTACCTAAAACAAGATATTCCAATTGACTTTGTGGCCCGAATGGTTTCCGCTATTAATAATGCTATTACGCAAAAAGTAATTGAATTGTCTATTGATAAAATGAACAAAAAGCCACCTGTAAATTTTGCTTGGCTGGCCATTGGAAGTCAAGGTCGTGAAGAACAATTACTGCTCACCGACCAAGATAATGCTTTGGTTTATGAAGATGTTTCTAAAGAAAAAAATGAAACCGTAAAACCATATTTTTTAGAGCTTTCAAAACATATCAATAAAGCTTTGAGTATAGTTGGATTTGAATTGTGCCCTGCACATATGATGGGTAGCAATCCTAAATGGTGCAATTCGGTTTCAGAGTGGCAAGCGCAATTTAAAAGTTGGATTACCACACCAGATCAAGACAATTTAATGCTCTGCACTATTTTCTTTGATTACGATTATGTATATGGTGATACAAAATTGGTCGAAAAACTATCTGAACATATTTTTGAAACCATTGAACATAATTCAATTTTCTTGAGTTATTTAGGCAGAAATGCACTACAAAACCCACCTCCATTGAGCTTCTTCAGACAGTTTTTAGTTGAAGATAATGGTGAACACAAAGATCAATTTGATATTAAAGCTAGGGCAATGATGCCTTTGGTTGATGCTGCTCGGCTACTCATTTTATCTCACAATATTAAGTCTGTAAATAACACTGTTAATCGTTATGAAAAATTAATAGAATTAGAACCCGAAAACAAAGACACTTATTTATTCTGCATAGAAGCTTTCAAAGACTTATTGCGCTTTAGAACAGAACAAGGTCTTGCCAATTCTGACTCTGGTCGCTTTATAAATTTGGTGGACTTGAGTAAAAGCGATCGATTGAAACTAAAACGAAGTTTTAAAGCTGTTAAAGCTATCCAAGAATTGATAAAAATGCGTTTTAAGCTTAATCAATTGATGTAATATGGGTTGGTTTAGTAGAAAATCATATCCCAAATTTTGGGAAGATTATACTTCAAAATTCAAGAATTCTGAAGAAAACCTAGAAGCTATAAGATTTATAGTTTTTGATACCGAAACTACCGGCTTAGATCCAAAAAATGATAGGATTTTATCTATTGGCTGTATTGCGATAATTCACCTAAAAATTAGAGTTTCAGATCAGTTTGAATATTATTTAGAACAAGAACATTTCAATTCTGAAACTGTAAAAATCCATGGTTTATTGAAAGAAGGTAAGCTCAATAAAGTTGAGGAAGAAAATGCCATCATTGAATTTTTAAATTATGTTGAAAATAGTGTTTTAGTAGCACATCATGCCGCATTCGACATTGCTATGATAAACAATGCTTTAAAACGTATGGAGTTACCAAAACTGAAGAATAAATCTTTAGACACTAGCCATCTATTCAATAAAACCAGACTAGATACTAGTAAAGCTCATTTTAGTCTAGACGAATTAGCTGAGCGTTTTAAAATTCCACTTCACGATAGACATACTGCTTCAGGAGATGCTTATATCACTGCACTCCTATTCTTAAAATTGGTATCCATTCTTAACAAAAATGGGAGTTTAAAATTGAAAGATTTATTAAAACCTGAACGAAGAGGTTTATTATAAAAAGAGGCACACTTTGCAAATAAGTGTGCCTCAACCTAACTAATTAAAATAAATAAAAGAATTAAATCACATCCTCTTCTAACAATTTAAATTATCTTAAAGCTTTACGCTACAGCTGTCAATTTTTTCTTCTTGGGTGCTGCTTCAGTCTCAAACTGATTAGACGTGTTTTTAGAACCTCCAGCTTTTAATGCATTATCACCTGCAAAGAATGTTTTATGATCATCACCAAGGTCTGAGCCTGCCATTCTTTGATGTTTTACACAAGACACTGTTTTTCTAATTTCTTGACGCTGCACATCTCTTACATAAGCCAGCATACCTTCATCTCCAAAATAACCTTCTGTTAAATTGTTCATGTGTAAAGCTGTTGTGTGGTATGTTGGTAACGTAATTAAATGGTGGAAAATACCTGCCTCTCTTGCTCCATCAATTTGGAAAGTTCGTATCTTTTCATCAGCACGATGACATAATTCTGTTCCATCATATTGTGCATCCATTAAGTTATTTCTATCATAAGCTGTCATGTTTTCACCTTCAGCTAGCATTTCTTCAAATACTTGATTGCGGAAATTTAAGGTCCAGTTGAATGATGGAGAATTATTATAAACCAATTTAGCATTCGGAACAACTTCCTTAACTCTATTCATCATATGAGCAATTTGCTTCACATTTGGTGTTGGAGTTTCAATCCATAACAAGTCCGCTCCATGTTGCAAACTCGTAATACAATCTAGCACTACTCTATCAATATTAGATCCATCTTTGAATTTATATAAACCATTAGGTAGTCTCACTGGTTTTGTCAATTTTCCGTCTCGTTTTAGCAATACCTCATCTTCTTTTACATCCTCAATAGCCACTTCTTCAGCTTCTACAAAAGCGAGATATTTTGAAGCTAAATCACCTGGCTCTTTACTCACAGGTAATTTTTGGGTTAGTCCCGCTCCTTCAGAATCTGTTCTTGCTACAATAATACCATCATCAACACCTAATTCTAAAAAGGCATAACGAACCGCATTTAGCTTTGAAATAAAATCTTCATGAGGAACCGTTACTTTACCATCTTGATGACCACATTGTTTAGCATCAGAAACCTGATTTTCTATCTGAATAGCGCAAGCACCAGCTTGAATCATTTTCTTTGCCAATAAATATGTTGCTTCCTCATTTCCAAAACCTGCATCAATATCTGCAATAATTGGAACAACATGAGTCTGAAAATTATCTATTTCTGCTTGAACATCCTCACCATTTTCTAATCTTCTAAATAAATCATTCAACTCTATGGCATCTGCCTGACGGAGGAAATCATAAATCTCAGCAATTAATGCTGGTACAGCTGTTTTTTCGTGCATAGATTGATCTGGTAATGGTCCAAATTCTGAGCGTAAGGCCGCAACCATCCAACCAGATAAGTACAAATATTTTTTATCAGTCGTCTTGTGATGCTTTTTCACTGCAATCATTTTTTGCTGCGCTACAAAACCATGCCAACACCCTAAAGATTGTGTATATTGAGAGTTGTCTGCATCATACGCTGCCATATCTTTTCTCATTACGCTTGCTGTATATTTAGCTATGTCTAATCCTGTTTTGAATCGGTTTTGAGCAGCCATTCTTGCTGCACTTTCAGGATTGATTGCATTCCACGTGTCACCGTACTTTTGTTTTAGGTCTTTCACGGTTTGTAATGCAGAACTGTACTTAGTTTCTGATAAATTTTTCATAAATTTGTAATTAACGATTATTAAATATGAGTCCCGTTTGAATGTTGCCGCATTCGCGGGATTTGTTGTTTATATTATAGTTGTTTATATGCCGAAAGCGTTAAAAACTCTTCAAATTCGGTTTGTGCCACCAATCTTTTAAAGAGATTAATAGCATCACAAAATTTTGTATTTTTAATTTTTCCCTCACCTACTTCACGTATTATTTTTTCAACTTCATCATCGAAAAGATCATCAAATAAATTTCTATTAAAAACTCTACCATCTTCTAAATAAGCTTCATTTTTCAACCATTGCCACACTTGAGTTCTTGATATTTCTGCTGTAGCAGCATCTTCCATAAGATTGTAAAGTGCCACTGCACCATAACCTCTTAACCATGCCTCCATATAAAGAACACCAACATTAATATTTTTGCGTATGCCAGCTTCAGTTATTGTTCCTTGAGGCATCTCTACCAGATCTTCCTCTGTTATATTAATGTCTTCTCGTTTATTAAAAATCTGGTTTGGTGTTGGCATGTATTTATCAAACTCTAACATGGCCACTTCTACCAAAGCAGGATGCGCCACCCATGTACCATCATGTCCGTTTTTAGCCTCTCTTTCTTTATCTACTCTTACTTTTTCTAAAGCAGCTTTGTTAGCTTTAGGGTTATTTTTGATTGGAATCTGTGCTGCCATACCTCCCATGGCATGAATACCGCGTTTATGACAACGTTGAATAACCAAATTAGAATATGCAGCCATAAATGGTGTTGTCATGGTTACCTGATCTCGGTTTGGCACTACAAATCCATCGTGATTTCTGAACTTTTTAATATATGAGAATATATAATCCCAACGTCCACAGTTTAATCCAACAATATGTTCTTTAAGTTCATAGATAAATTCATCGAGTTGAAAACTTGCTGTAATCGTTTCAATAAGTAAGGTCGCTTTGAAAGTTCCGTTTGGAATTTCTAGATAACCTTGTGCAAATTCAAAAACCTCGTTCCACCATCTAGCCTCTAGATAATGCTCTAATTTTGGCAAATAAAAATATGGTGCAGAACCTCTATCCATTAATGTTTTACTATTATGAAACACATATAATCCAAAATCAAATAAACTTCCTGAAACCTCTTCCCCATCAATCAGCAAATGACTTTCGTTAAGATGCAAACCTCTAGGTCTCACCAAAAGCACAGCTGTTTCATCATTTAATTTATAATGCTTTCCTCTAGCTTCGTCTATCAATTCAATGGTTTTATTATTGGCATCTATAAGGTTTTGTTGTCCTTCAAGATTGTTTGCCCAAGATGGTGCATTACTATCTTCAAAGTCTGCCATAAAAGTTTTTGCACCAGAATTAAGTGCGTTAATCACCATTTTACGATCTACAGGACCAGTAATTTCTACTCTGCGATCCAAAAGATCTTCTGGTATTGGTGCTGCTGTCCAATCAGATTCTCTAATAGATTTTGTTTCAACCGGAAATGAAGGAAAGGCGCCTTTATCAAAAATTTCTTGCTGTTTTTCTCTACGTTCTAATAAGGCCAAACGTTTAGAATTAAATTTTTGGTGCAAAGCTGAAAGGAACTCCAAAGCTTCTTCGGTTAACAATTGTGGGTAAACGTTTTTCACTTGTGGTGAAAATGTAATGTTCTGCTGAGTGGTTACTGAAATTTCCATACTGTTATTTTTTGATGAAACAATGTTACAACCAATTTTTTAAAAAAACAAGCGAACGTTCGCTAAAAATTATTTTTCGCTTTTTAAATAAGTTCGCAATTAGTGTTATATTTGTATTTATGGAACAAGATTATATCAAGTTAATTTTCGGATTAAAACTGAAGCAAATCCGCACAGATAAAGAGTTGTCGTTATTTGGACTTTCAAAATTATCAGGACTTTCTAAGTCGTATTTAAATGAAATAGAGAAGGGAAAAAAATATCCTAAACCAGATAAAATAGCATTACTTTCTAAACATCTTGAAGTGCCTTATGACGAATTAGTATCGTTAAAACTAGATAAAAACCTTGCTCCTATTGGTGAAATTCTACAATCCAAAATCTTAAAAGAGATTCCTTTAGAGCTATTTGGCATTCAGGAAAGCACTATGATAGACATTATTTCAAATGCGCCTACAAAGGTTACTGCTTTTATAAGTACCATAATAGAAATTGCTAAAAACTACAATTTCAGTAAGGAGAGTTTTTATTTAGCCTCTGTGAGATCTTTTCAAGAAGCCAACAATAATTACATTGACACTATGGAAGAAGCGGTTTTGGCATTTGCCAAAACCTACCAAGTTGACTTAACCCAACCTTTAAAATCTAAAGAGCTTGAAGATATTTTAGTTGAAGAGTACAGTTATAAAATCAACAATACAGAATTAGCTTCGCACACAGAATTAGATAATCTACGTTCTGTTTTTATTCCAAAATCAAAAACGCTTTTACTAGCCAAACATATTGACGATGCGCAACGCACATTTATATATGCTAAAGAAATTGCCTATAATTATTTAAAGATAAGCGAACGACTTTACACTTTTTCTTGGATTAAGTTTGAAAATTTCGATCAGGTTTTAAATAATTTTTATGCCTCTTATTTTGCAGGAGCATTGATAATACCTAGAACAAGATTAGTTGACGACCTAAAGCTTTTATTTTCAAAAAAGTCTTTTAAAGCAAAAGATTTTGAGCGTATTATAAAAAACTACAACGCTTCTCCAGAGTCTATTTACCAAAGACTAACCAATATTTTACCGAAAGATTTTAACTTAAAAAGTTTATTCTTTTTACGTTTTTCTCATCAGAAGGGCACTAATGATTTTAAACTCAACAAAGAGTTACACTTATCAAAACAACAATCTCCTCATGCTAACGAAACAGACGAGCATTATTGTAGACGTTGGGTATCTATGAAAGTTTTGAAAAGCATAAGTGCTTCAAATAAAGACCATGAATTTGATATTCAAATATCTAACTATCCAAATGAAGAAAAAACCTATTTGGTAATGTCTTCAGCAACTACAGATCCGTTTGTTGCCAATCGTTATAGAAGTGTTAGTATTGGTATTCAAATCAACAATCAGTTCAAAAGGAAAGTTTCTTTTGCCGAGAGCAAATCCATACCAAAAGCTGAAGTCGGTGTAACTTGCGAACGCTGCGTTATTAAAAATTGTGATGTTCGTCAGGCTGAACCAAACGTTATCACTTCAAAATTAATGGATGAAAAAATTGCTAATGTTGTTGACCAATTACAGGAGAAGTATAGTCAATAAAACTAAATAGCATCAACTATATTAGCATAACTAATTTCCTTAAAACTTGAAATTACCTTATCCGCTAAATGATAATCCTGATGTTTTGAGTGAGGACTTTTAAAAGCCACACAATAAATACCTGCTGCTTTTGCTGCTTTAATACCATTGGTAGAATCCTCAATCACCATACATTCAGACTTATCAAAACCTGTGGATGCAGCAGCTTTTAAAAATATTTCAGGATGCGGTTTTGATTTTTCCAAATCAGCTCCACTAAATTTCGCACTGAAATATTGATTTAAATCAAATCTTTCAAAAATCTGATTAATTCCTGTCATTGATGCCGAAGAAGCCAAAACCAAATTAACTCCATTAGCATGATAGTCTTTAATTCTCTCTAAAACACCATCTATAAGCTCCAAACCATCATTCTCAAAATAGTCCTTATAATTTTTACGTTTTAAAGCTACTAAATCTTCAGGCGTTTGACTTAAACCAAATCGATCCACCAATCGTTTGCAAATATTAATCGTAGATTGTCCGGTAAAAGACGAATACAGATCTTCATCTACCTCAATGTTAACATCTTTAAACATTTGATGATAGGCTTTTCGATGCAATGGCTCAGTATCTACAATAACACCATCCATATCGAATAAAACAGCTTTAAGCATAGGAATTTTAATTTGAGGCGAAGATAAAAGGAATAAAATAAAAAGCACCAAAACATAAAATGCTTTGGCGCTTTTTTTACAAACAGTTGAGTTAATTAAACTCTACAAAGCGTTGTCCATTATTTCCTGAACAACTTCTGGATTCAACAATGTACTTGTATCACCAAGATTGCTAGTATCTTTACTTGCAATTTTTCTTAAAATACGACGCATAATTTTTCCACTTCGTGTTTTTGGCAATCCATTGGTAAACTGAATTTTATCCAACTTAGCAATAGGCCCAATTTGCTCAGTAATCAATTGATTGATTTCTTTACGTAAGTTATCATGGTTACGACTTTCACCTGTTTCTTTTAAAGTCACATATCCATATAATGCATTTCCTTTGATATCATGTGGGAAACCTACAATTGCAGATTCTGCTACTGCTGGATGCTCGTTTATAGCATCTTCAATTGGTGCAGTACCTAAGTTATGTCCTGAAACGATAATAACATCATCCACACGACCTGTAATACGATAATACCCTACTTCATCTCTTAATGCTCCATCACCTGTGAAGTATTTATTATCATACGCTGAGAAATAGGTGTCTTTATAACGTTGATGGTTGCCCCAAATGGTACGCGCCATACTAGGCCAAGGAAATTTTATACACAAACGACCATCAACTTGGTTTCCTTTTATTTCTTGTCCATGCTCATCCATTAATGCTGGTTGAATTCCGATAAATGGTAAGGTCGCATACGTTGGTTTTGTTGGTGTAGCAAAAGCAATTGGCGTAATCATAATACCTCCTGTTTCAGTTTGCCACCAAGTATCTACAATTGGTGCTTTTTTCTTTCCTACGTTATCATCATACCAGTGCCAAGCCTCCTCATTAATTGGCTCACCAACAGTTCCCAATACTTTTAATGATGATAAATCATGTTTATCTAAATAATCTACACCTTCTTTAGCTAAGGCACGAATAGCTGTTGGCGCCGTGTAAAATTGATTGACTTTATGTTTTTCTACAATTTCCCAAAAACGCCCAAAATCTGGATAACTAGGCACACCTTCAAACATTATGGTTGTTGCACCATTACATAACGGTCCGTAAACTATATAGCTATGTCCTGTAATCCAGCCTATATCTGCCGTACACCAATACACATCTTTTTCTCTATACTGAAACACATTTTTAAATGTATAGGCTGTATATACCATATAACCAGCAGTAGTATGCACCATTCCTTTTGGTTTTCCTGTAGAGCCTGATGTATATAAAATAAATAATGGATCTTCAGCATTCATTATTTCTGGTTCACATTCATGATGTGCTTCATCTAGCAAGGGCTGCAACCAATGATCGCGACCATCTTTCATGCTGATTTCTGAATTGATGCGCTTAGCGACTAAAACACTGTCTATAGACTCACACTCTTCCAAAGCTTCATCTACAATACCCTTTAAATCTATTGTTTTAGATCCACGATATGACCCATCACTAGTGATGACCATTTTACATTCAGAATCGTTTATACGTGTCGCTAATGCAGTAGATGAAAATCCTGCAAAAACCACAGAATGTATAGCACCAATACGAGCACAGGCCAAGACTGAAACCGCTAATTCTGGTATCATAGGTAAATAAATACAAACTCTATCCCCTTTTCCTATACCTTGTGCTTTTAGAACATTAGCAAATTTACAAACGCGTTCATGTAATTCTCTATACGTGATGTGTTCTGCTTTTTCACTCGGATCATTAGGTTCAAAAATGATAGCCGTTTTATCTCCACGTGTGTACAAATGTCTGTCGATACAGTTTTCAGTGATATTAAGTTGCGCACCTTCAAACCATTTTACCTCAGGTTTAGTAAAGTCCCAACTAAGAACATTATCCCATTTTTTACGCCACATAAAGTGCTCTTCTGCTATTTCCTCCCAAAACACCTCAGGATTTCTGACTGACTTACGGTAGACTTGATAATATTCTTCTAAGTGTTTAATATGATAATTACTCATGATTTAGATATGTTTATTTTAGTTATTTAAGATTTTGTTAATGAATTCCAACATGATTTTTGGCATAAACATTTTTTATTTCGTCTATAATTGCCACATCATCTATTGTTGAAGGAATGTTATATTGTTGTTCATCCGCAATATTTCGTAGTAATTTACGAAGAATTTTCCCACTTCTTGTTTTTGGTAATCGATTGACAACGTAAACATCTTTAAATGAAGCTACAGCACCAATTTCTTTTCTTACTTCTTTAATTATTTCTGTTTGAACGTTAGCCTCATCATCATTTAATCCCGATTTCAAAACAACAAGACCTAAAGGTTTTTGCCCTTTTAAATCACAGTGGACACCAAATACCGCACATTCCGCAACAGACTTATGAGAAGCAACAATTTCTTCCATTTCAGCAGTAGATAAACGGTGACCAGCAACATTAATAATATCGTCTACACGACCTGTGATAAACACGTAGCCATCTTCATCTTTATAACCTCCATCACCAGAAAAATAATAACCTGGAAATCTATCTAAATATCCTGATTTGAAACGCTCTGGATTACCCCACAAATTCATTAATGTTCCTGGTGGTAATGGTAATTTAGCAGCAACGTAACCTTCTACTCCTGCTTCTAATTCGTGCCCTTCTTCATTTAAAATTTGAATATCATAACCACTTACAGGGAAACTTGCTGAACCAGGCCTTACTTCCTGTAATTGTACACCAACCATATTAGCTAACATAGGCCAACCACTTTCGGTTTGCCACCAGTGATCAATTACAGGAACGTTTAATTTTTCGTGAGTCCACGTTAGTGTTGCTACATCACAACGTTCACCAGCTAAGAACTGATATTTTAAACATGACAAATCAAAACGCTTTATCATGTGTCCGTTAGGATCTTCTTTTTTAATTGCTCTAATTGCTGTAGGAGCTGTAAACATCACTTTTACATTATGTTCTGAAATCACTCTCCAAAATGTTGAGGCATCTGGTGTTTTTATAGGTTTACCTTCAAATAAAATAGTTGTATTTCTATTCAGTAATGGAGCATAAACAATATAGCTATGTCCTACTACCCACCCCACATCACTAGCTGCCCAATAAGTATCACCTTCATCTACTCCGTACACGTATTTCATAGAGAATTTTAACGCCGTAGCATAACCACCGGTATCTCTAATAATACCTTTTGGTTTTCCTGTTGTTCCTGAAGTATATAAAATATAAGAAGGGTGTGTTGCTGGTAAAGACACCGCTTCTGCTGAAGAGGATTTCTCTACCAATGTCTTATAATCCACATCATAATTTTGCTTTGGAATTTCAACGTTTTGTTCTCTATCAAACACAATAACATGTTCAGGCTTACTTTCAGCTTGTTTTATAGCCTCATCAACAAAAGGTTTATACGGAATAACACGTTGAATTTCGATACCATTTGATGCGGTAATTACTGCTTTAGGCTTACAATCGTCTATACGAATAGCTAATTCATGCGGTGCAAAACCACCAAAAACAACTGAGTGTATTACACCTATTCTTACACAAGCCAACATTGCATATAATGCCTGCGGAATCATAGGCATATAAATAATACAGGTATCACCTTTCTTCAGGCCTAAACTCTGTAATCCACCAGCTAGTTTAGAAACCTCTTCATGCAACTGATTAAAAGTAATATGTTGCTTAGTGTGTGTTACTGGAGAGTCATAAATAACAGCATCTTGATCACCAAAACCATCTTTAATATGTTTGTCTATACACAGATAACTTAAGTTAAGTTCTCCATCTTCAAACCATTGAAAATAGTCATGTGAATCTTTAGATAAAATAGTTTTTGGTTGCTTAAACCACTCTAATTGATCGGCTTGTTCTTTCCAGAATTGCTCTGGCTGATCTATACTTTTTCTGTAGAAATCTTGATATGGCATAGCTACGATTTTTTGGAATTAAACAAACCGAACCAATTAGGATTAAGTACTTTCAATTTAATCAACGCCCAAATGATTACCACAAAACAAATACCCATAACGATGGATAAGATTGGGCTAATTGGAGTTTGATTTTCGAACTTAAACCTAAGGTATAGCGTAGCTACAACATAGATACTAATTATAATATCTGATGCTAAAGGGTTGATACGAAACTTCATTGTCTTTTCATTTTAATTAAATACTGTTTGTTTGCACACAAAACCAATATTTAATAACCTAAAAGACTGAATTCTAATCTACAAGTTCCAATATTTCTGAAACTATTTTTTTTACTGAAAAAGGTTTAGTTAAATACTTATCGGCTCCTAAATTTAAACCCTTTTCTATGTCTGAAGCCTTATTTTTTGCAGTTAAAAATACAACTTTAGTATCCTTAAGACTGTCATTATTTTTTATTTGTGTTAAGGTTTGGTAACCATCTACATTTGGCATCATGATATCTAACAATACCACATTTGGTATTTCATGCTTTAATATCTCTAGTGCTTCACTACCATCCCTTGCAATATACACTTCAAAATCTTGTTTTTTGAAAGTATATTCTAACGACATCACTATATTAGGTTCGTCATCAACAATTAAAATTTTCTTCTTCATATAAACGTGGGGACAATTTACTTAAAAGGTAACGTAAAAACAAGCATTGCACCTTTTTTTAACCCTTTTTTAGCCCATATTTTTCCGTGATGTTTTTCTACTATTTGTTTGGTAATTGCCAAGCCCAATCCACTCCCTTGAGGCTTTATTGTATTTTGATGTTGCGATTGGTAAAATTTATCAAATATATAATCGTGATCCTCTTTCGGAATCCCTTTACCATTGTCGCTTACTGAGATTTCTACAAATTCGTTAGCTAACTTGTAATCTACTATAATTTTTCCCTTTTTAGCTTCTGTAAATTTAATTGCATTAGACAAAAGATTTGTAAGAACTTGCAAGATTCTGTCCTCATCATAATCAAGTTTAAAACTGTGTGGATTCTTATTTATGATTTCAACTTCCTTTTTAGCTGCTATATGTTTTAAGCTTGATATTGCCTTTGCTATTGTTTTTGAAATATCTTGACGAGACAAATCTAAATTCAGACGTCCTGTTTCAAGCTTTTCAAAATCTAAGATATTATTGATTAATCTCCCCAAACGGTCAGAATCCTGAAGAATATTTTTCAAAAACTGATTTTTGATATCCTTAGGCATTTCCTCATCATCCATAAGTAATTCCGTAGCTGCTCTAATTCCTGTTATTGGTGTTTTTAGCTCATGAGCCACGGTATCTAAAAACTCATCCTTTTGCCTATCCTTAGTAATCAGTTCTTGGTTAGCAGTTTTTAATTTTGAAGATAACTGCGACAGTTCTTCTGATTTTTCTAAAAGAGCTTTATTACTCACTATATTCTCTTTAGACTCCTCGAGTATTTTTAACACTTCAACAAGACTTATTTGCTCTTCTTTCACAACACTCGCTATCAGTATTTTAGCAGAAGCCGAACCTATACTTCCTGTCAATAGTTTTTCTGAAAAATTAATCAATCTAGCATCTGCTAACTGGGTATCTTGAGGTAAATCGTATTTGGTAAAAAATATTTTTAGCGCTCGATTAGCTCTGTTTTCACCCAAAAATCTCACTAAAACATTTTTAATATCAGCGACGTAAGCCTCACCTTTCCAAACCAAGGCACTATCTTGTAATGTTGTGAAATTTCTACTATCCACAAACATTTCAGCATAATTTCTTTCCCTATAATTCCCCTTAGAAGTCAACGAAAATGTTAAATAGCACAGCGTATTAATTGTAATACTCCAGAAAAACGCATGCATAGGTGGACTTAAAAAATCAATTCCAAATAAGGCATGAGGTTTTAATAGTGAAATTCCCATCAACCCATTTTGAACAAAATCATCAGTACCCGTATATGCTTCAAGAGTAAAAGGAAGCACCAAAGTATAAATGGTTACACACAAACCCACTATCATCCCAATAATCGTAGCTTTAGAAGAGCCTCGATTCCAATACAATCCAATGAAAAACGAAGGAGCTAACTGAGCAATAATAACAAAAGAGATAAGACCTATAGAATAAAGCGACAGTTCTTTGGAAAACGATATATAAAAAAAGTAAGCAAATATAATTATTGTGAAAATTGATATTCTACGAATGGTTTTTATGTATTTTGAATTTCTTTCAGGTTGATTTCTAATGAATTTATCCAAGAAACCATAAGGAATCACCAAGTTATTACTCACCATAGTCGAAAGTGCTAAAGTAGAAACTATAACCATTGATATCACAGCTGAAAAGCCGCCCAAAAACACAAGAGTTGCTAAAAAAGAATTGTCATGCTGAAGCGGCAGTAATAAAGTATAGTATTCAGCATTTGCCGAGTCCCCAAAGGTTAACTTTCCTGCCCAAGCAATAAATATTACAAAAAGATTAAACAGTAGTAAATACAATGGAAACAACCATATGGCTTTCTTTAAATGTTTTTCTCTATTATTTTCTAATACAGCAACTTGAAATTGTCTTGGCAATAGAAAAACCGCTATAAAAGATAATCCTAAAGTAAAAAACCAATTAAATCCTCCCTTAAGTCCATCAATATTCGTTAAGGCTTTAAAATTATCGGTTTTAGAAATTTGATCATAAATATCCGTTGTACCATCAAACAAATAAAAGGTTATATATACACCTATTGCAATGAAAAAGACCAACTTTAATATCGACTCAAAAGCCACTGATGCAATAATACCTTTATGTTTTTCAGAAGCATCTGTTTTTTGAGTTCCAAAAAATGTAGCAAATACAGCAAGAAGTAAAGCCACATAAAACGTAGAATCGTCTATAGCCGAAGTTGAAACATAACTGGTTTCATCAGACATTATTTCAAAAGTTTCAGATACCGCTTTTAACTGTAACGAGATATAAGGAAGTGTTCCTAAAAGACATGTAAAAGTAACCAAAGCACCGAGAAAACGATTGTTACCATAGCGTAATGAAATAAAATCCGCAATAGAGGAAATCTTGTGTTGCTTTGATATTCTTATGATTTTTCGAAGTACTACAATCCACAGAGGAGCTGCAATTACAGGCCCTAGATAAATCGGTAAAAAATTAACACCAGAATTTGCTGCTATACCTACACTTCCATAATACGTCCAAGCGGAACAATAAACCGCCAAGGACAAGGTGTATACATAAGGATTATTAACCCACTTGCTCTGTTTCTTTCTTTCAGCAAGAAAGGCAATGTAGAACAACACTGCCAAATACACTACAATTATGACTACCAATGCATAATTACTCATAGTGACGTTTTAAAACAATGTAAGAAATAATCAATGATATTAACCACACTAAAAAAATAAATAAGTAAAATACAGGTACACCAAGAAACTGGCCATCAATACTGAAAATCAATACAAAAGGCACATTAAAAATTAAAAACAAAGCTATAGAGAGAACTATCAGCTTTTGTTCATGGCGTTTTTTCATAAGTATATTCTTGATACTAATATAAGGAAAATCAGCACTACAAAGTAATGCTGATTATACCTTCTGAATAAAACTTTATTCAGTACTAATTAAAAACTAAATATTAATGTGCTGATGCTTCTCCTGCACCAGAAGGAATCCTAATATTTTCAACCATTTCCTGAACATCTTGAGGAGGTGCTGCTGTTAATCTCGATACAACTACAGAGATAACAATATTCACACACATAGCAATGGTACCAAAACCTTCAGGAGATGTTCCAAACCACCAATCTTCACTAGTTCCTCCACCAAACATATTCAATTTGAATTTCATCATGTAAAACAACATCAATACAATTCCGACAACCATACCAGATATAGCACCTTGGCTATTCATACGCTTATCAAAAATACCCAAAATAATCGCTGGGAAGAATGATGCTGCCGCTAATCCGAAGGCCAGCGCAACCACTGCCGCCACAAAACCTGGTGGATTAATTCCAAAATAACCAGCAATTAAGATTGCTATAAAAATTGAAATACGAGCCCACATTAATTCACCTTTATCAGAAATGTCTGGTTTTAATTGCTTTTTAATTAAATCGTGAGAAATAGATGTTGAGATCACAAGTAATAAACCTGCTGCGGTGGATAGAGCTGCAGCCAACCCACCAGCTGCAACTAATGCAATAACCCAATTTGGTAATTTAGCAATTTCAGGATTTGCTAATACCATAATATCTCTATCCACATAAAGTTCGTTTGCAGAAGTGTTAGCGTTAGAGATCATACGCTGACCATACTCCCCTCTTGCATCAGTGTAAACTGGCTTTTTACCATCTATAGAGCTTCCATTAACGTATTGTATTTTTCCATCTCCATTTTTATCTGCCCAAGCAATAAGACCTGTATTTTCCCAGTTTTTGAACCACTCAGGGATTTCAGTATATTCAGTATTACTTACTGTTTCAATTAAATTTGTTCTAGAAAAAACTGAAATAGCTGGAGCTGTTGTATAAAGTATAGCTATAAACAATAATGCTAATCCTGCCGATTTACGTGCATCTTTTACCTTAGGAACTGTAAAGAAGCGTACAATTACGTGTGGAAGACCAGCAGTACCAGTCATTAAAGCTAGTGTAATAGCAAATACATCCCAAGTTGACTTTGTCCCACTCGTATATTCGTTAAAACCTAGTTGGGTGTGAAGTTTATCTAATTTATCCAACAAGAATTCACCACCTTCTACTGTTCCTCCCATACCTATTTGAGGAATTATATTTCCTGTCATTTGCATAGAAATAAAGAAAGCCGGCACCATAAACGCAAATATTAAAACACAGTATTGAGCTACTTGTGTATAGGTAATCCCTTTCATACCTCCTAACAATGCAAAAGTCAATACTACTGCCATACCAATGATAACACCAAGGTTAATATCTACTTGTAAGAACTGAGAAAATACAATTCCCACACCTCTCATTTGACCAGCAACGTAGGTAAATGACACAATTAAAGCACAAATTACCGCAACTGTTCTTGCAGTGTTAGAATAATATCTGTCACCTATAAAATCTGGCACTGTGAATTTACCGAACTTCCTTAAATAAGGTGCTAAAAGTAAAGCTAGAAGCACATATCCACCAGTCCATCCCATCAGATAAACCGAACCGTCATAACCTGCAAAAGAAATTATACCAGCCATACTAATAAAAGAGGCGGCACTCATCCAATCTGCAGCAGTTGCCATACCGTTTGCTAAAGGAGAAACTCCACCACCAGCAACGTAAAATTCTTTTGTTGAGCCTGCTCTAGCCCAAATTGCTATTCCAAAATATAGAGCGAAAGTAAGCCCTACTAATATCCATGTCCAAGTTTGTACACTCATAATCTTTTTTGATTTTTTTTTAGTTAAGGGTTACTCGTCGAAACCGTATTTTTTATCTAATTTGTTCATTAATCTTACGTAAACGAAAATAAGAACCACGAATACATAAATTGAACCTTGCTGTGCAAACCAGAAGCCTAGTTTGAAACCACCAAGTTTAAATTCGTTTAAGGCATCTTTAAACAAAATACCACATCCATAAGACACCACGAACCATATTGTTAACAATACAATTAAGTATCTGAGGTTTTCTCGCCAGTACGCTGTTGCGTGTTGTTGTTTTTCACTCATAATTAATATTTAGTTAGTTATTATTAAATAAATTCTTGAGCCCGATTTTACAAGAAAATCATAGCTTGCACTGTAAATATTCCTGTTGCATCTGCATCACCAACTTTACTGTTAGCATATTCAAAACTCAATTTTGAATGATGACCTGTGAAGTATACATTTGCTCCAAGTTTAAATTCATTAGCATTGTCATCGATAACATCTATTGCTCTTGTAGAGTAAGCCAAATAAGGTTGGAATCTTGTTTTTGTTTTATCACCAGGCAGTACATAACCAACGTGACTATAAATCATATTACCAGTTGTATAAGGTCCTAAAATGAAATCTTCACCATAATCATTATTTTGATAAGTAGCGTAGGCTGTAATTGCCGATCCATTCTCTCCAATTGGTGCATCATAGAAAACATCAGCTGCAAACAAAAGGACATCATCACCTTCTCCATTAGGAAGCACTACACCGTTAGGATGACTGAAGAAACCAGCACCCACATTCAACACTTTTTTAGCCCCCAAGTATGTTCCTACTTTGTATGGTAAAGCGTTAGATTCTTGGTCCAATAAATTAACATCTACATAACCCTGAATAACTTTTCCAGCCTCATCAGCTCCAAGCACCTCTCTTCCTCTATAAACTGTAGCCGTACCAACATCTCTTGAAGAAGCATCATTATCTAAAGTATTTGTGTTTGCTTCGTTCAATGCAAAACGATACTGAACTTTTCCTAGTTTACCTTTAATATAAACACCTATGTGGCGTGCAAACTGATCTGACAGACCTATAGTAGACCATGAAGATCTATTATTATCCAAGGTCAACATATTTAATGTACTCTGATTATTTAAACGAGAAATACCGTTCCAATAGTGAAGACCTGCACCTACATAAAAATCTTTAGCGACCTTATATTCACCCCAAAAATCATGGAAGAATAGTTGAGCGCTAGCATCTTTACCAACCGGACCAGTATTATTACCATTTAAACTATTAAGTCCAAAATGAGTAACTAGAGAAAATCTATCACTGAATTTTATCCAGCTTAGAATTCTAGCTCTTCTTACACTAAGTGATAATTGTTCGGTACCATCTGGAGCATCACCATTATATTGTGCCCAAAATTGTCCCCAAGAAATAAATCTCATGTACTTAGTACCGTCGTCGTTAAAATTAATTCTGTAACCTTTCCCATAACCTGTTTCAGGTTCTGATTGGGAAAACCCAGAAAAGAAGCATAGTGCAAATAACACTATAAAACAATTAAGTCTTTTCATAAAGCTTAGAAATTAGTTAGTTATTAAATATTAGTTTTGTGTGCACCACTAATCTCTAAAAAACAAATGCTTAACAAAAAGTTAATATACTTAATTGTTAAAATACTATACTAATCCTTGAATCTCTCCCATTTTATAAGCATAAATTTATCTCCTAACTCAGTTACAACAACTCCTGCTCCTTTTATATTTTCAGGTTGCTGAAAGAATTTACCGAGCTCATGAGCATTTAGTATTTTATAAGTAGGGTGATAATTAGAATTATAAGGACGTTTGATATTATATTTTTTCACCCAATTCATCACACTAACATGAGAGACACCCAAAATACGCTCAATCTCTCTATAGGTTAAACCCTCTAAATAAAGCTGCAATGATTTGTTTACATAATAGTCGTCAACTTTCTTTCCCATCTTATTTACGGTAAAAAAATAACCACACTTTTTACATTTATAGCGTTGTCTTTCTTTTACAACACCACTCTTAATGTATTGGTCAGAACCACAATTTGGACACAGATCAATTATCATATATATTATTTTAGCATAAATATACTATTTTAGCAACAAACAAAGTAAAATAATCTTAATTAATTAAAAATACCGTAAATACTCGTGTTTAAAATTGAAAGATTACAATATTTAAGCATGTAAATTTATTAAAATGATAAAACCTCTAAAATCATAAATTTTAGAGGTTTCCATTGTAAGAAAATATTTATGTGTTCTTAAGTTAACTTAGGATTAAAATATTCGTCTTCTTCTTCAGTTAATATTCTTGAATGAATAATAAACCTTAGACCTAACGGAATCTCTAAAGAAAAACTTGCCCCTCTTCCTTTAGTAATATCGATTGTTAAGTGTGTATGCTTCCAATATTCAAACTGATCTTGGTTCATATAAAAAGGAATTCCTTCAACCTCACCAAGAAAAATATCACTCTCATCTAAATACATATCATCCTTTTCAAAAATCATAGGTGCGGATCCGTCACAACAACCTCCACTTTGATGAAAAATCAAATCTCCGTGTTTAGATTTTAATTGCTTTACAATTTCAACTGCCTTATCTGTAATTTCTACTCTTTTCATATTATAATGTAATAAAAAAGGCCGAACTATAATATATAATCCAGCCTTTAAAGCTACTAATCAACCATTAAAAGAAGCCTAATTTATTCTTATCGTAAGAGATAAGCATGTTCTTTGTTTGTCTGTAATGACTCATCATCATTTGGTGATTTTCTCTACCGAATCCAGATTTTTTGTAGCCACCAAATGGTGCGTGTGCAGGATAAGCGTGATAACAATTTACCCAAACACGACCTGCTTTAATAGCTCGTGGTATTTGATATAATTGGTGCGCATCGCGTGTCCAAACGCCAGCTCCTAGACCATAAAGTGTATCGTTTGCTATTTCTAAAGCTTCAGCTTCATCCTTAAATTTTGTCACACAAACTACAGGTCCAAAAATTTCTTCTTGGAAAACTCTCATTTTATTATGACCTTCCAGAATTGTTGGTTTTATGTAGTAACCATTTGCCAAATCACCTTCTGTATTCGCTTCACCTCCACATAAAACTTTAGCACCTTCATCTTTTCCTATTTTAATATAGGATTGAATTTTTTCGTACTGATCGTTTGAAGCCTGAGCACCAACCATACAGTCTGTACTATATGGGCTTGTTTGCACTATTGCTTCAGTTCTAGCAATAACACGCTCCATGAATTTATCGTAGATATCTTCTTGAACCAAAATACGAGAAGGACATGTACAAACCTCACCTTGGTTAAACGCAAACAATACAGCACCTTCTATAGCTTTGTCTAAATACTCATCATCTGCATCCATAACCGAGTTAAAGAAAATGTTTGGAGATTTCCCGCCCAATTCCATTGTTACAGGATTTAGGTTTTTAGAGGCATATTGCATTATTAATTGCCCTGTTGTAGTTTCACCTGTAAAGGCTACTTTATCAATCTTTGAACTTGAGGCTAACGGCTTACCAGCTTCTGGCCCAAAACCATGAATTATGTTTATGACACCAGGAGGAAAAACATCTGCAATCTTCTCCATTAATAAAGTTGCTGAAGACGGTGTTTGCTCTGCTGGTTTTAACACTACACAGTTACCTGTTGCTAAAGCAGGAGGCAACTTCCACGATAACATTAATAATGGAAAGTTCCATGGGATAATTTGACCAACCACACCCAGTGGCTCTTTAATATTCATGGAAAGTGTATTAGCATCCAACTCTGTCGCACTACCCTCTTCTGCTCTAATACAAGCCGCAAAATAGCGCCAATGATCTACACATAAAGGAATATCTGCATTCAAAGTTTCTCTAATTGGCTTACCGTTGTCACAAGTTTCAACCAATGCAAACTCTTCTAAATTTTCTTCTATAATATCTGCTACTTTATTTAAAAGTGCTGCACGCTCAGTTACCGAAGTATTTCCCCAAGCTTCTTTTGCCGCATTAGCAGCCGCAACTGCATTTTCTACATCTTCCTTTTGAGAACGAGGATATTTTGCAATTAAACTCCCATCAATAGGAGACGTGTTTTCAAAATAATCTCCACCTACAGGTGGTACAAATTTTCCGTCTATAAAGTTGGAATATTTGTCTTTAAATTGTGGTTTTGAATAACTCATACCTTTAAATTGTTTATTTATTAATTTGTTATTATTTAGCCAAAAAACTGACTATTACTTAGTTTTGATAAAGTTATTTTATCAAATTCTAAAAAAATTGAACATAATTATTATATTTTTGAACATATCTATTATTAACGATAATTAAGACTTTTTAGAAATTAAATTTCGTATTATTGAATATGGCAACATTACTAAGTCATCACCGAAACAACCGAAAACTCACTACATTAGTAGAAAATAGAACTACTTACAATGCAGAATATGCCGAGTTGAATATCTACGAAACTCACGCTTATGCTGAAAAAGTGTCTTTAACTTTTGATTTTCCTATTATAGCAAGTATGCTTACAGGAAAGAAAATTATGCATATTGATGGTTTTGAAGCTTTTGATTTTTTCCCAGGAGAATCGGTAGTAATGCCAACTAATAAGGAAATGGTTATTGACTTTCCTTTAGCAACTGAAGACAAACCTACGCAATGCTTAGCTTTAGGTATTGATGCCAACAAAATTGAAGAAGTCGTAGAAAAGTTCAATCACAATGTTGCTATAGAAAATGAAAACAATAATTGGGATATTGATAATTCCGCTTCGCACCTTATTAATAATGTAGATGTTAATCATCTTATTGAACGATTAACTTACACCTTTACAAACAATAATAAATCTAAAGATGTATTATTAGATTTAATGATTCAGGAACTTATTGTAAGGTTACTTCAAACCAAAGCTAAGTCTTTAATCATTAATGACTCTAATAATATTTTTAATGACACCAGAATCGGAACGGTTATTAAGTTCATAAAAGACAATCTTACCAATAAAGATATTTCTGTCGATTTATTAGCCGAAAAAGCTCATATGAGCACCTCTCATTTTCACAAGCAGTTTAAAAACACACTAGGTATTTCTCCAATAGATTATATTAATTCCGAAAAGATTAAGTTTTCCAAAAAACTGATCAAAGAGGCTAAAGATTTAAGAATGTCTGAAGTCGCATTTAAATCTGGGTTTAATAACACGAGTTACTTTAACCGACAATTCAAAAAAATGGAATTGATGACTCCTGCACAGTTTAAGTCTTCGATTAGTAAGCCTTAATTTTTAATACTTTTAAAATACCTTTTAGCTTCAACTATAACCTTTGGCGCCAAAATAATAGTAGCCAACATTGTTGGTATTGCCATAAGCGCAAACACACCATCAATAAGATTAATCATCATACTTAAACTTGTAGTTGCTCCGAGGATAATGCTAAGAATGTAAAAATAATTATAGTAATGTTTGTTTTTTGATCCAAATAGAAAAGACATACATTTTGAACCATAATAAGAATAAGAGAATAAAGAACTCATACTAAAAATAGCTATACAAACTAAAAGTAAATATTTGCCATAAACAGGCATAACATTTGCAAAAGCAGAAGCTGTAAGACTTACTCCATTATTATCTGTAGTTTGCCAAACTCCTGTTACCAGTATAGCTAATGCTGTTAATGTACAAACTACTAAAGTATCTATTGCAGGTCCTAGCATAGCAACCAAACCTTCTCTAACAGGCTCATCTGTTTTTGCAGCTCCATGTGCCATTGGCGCAGTACCAATACCAGCTTCATTAGAAAAAGCACCTCGCTTTATACCATGAAGAATCAAAGCGCCTAAAGCACCTCCTAGAAATGGTTCTCCTTTAAAATTATTCGCAGCAAAAGCATCTGTAAAAATTAAGATTAAATAATCAAGAAGCACGTCGCTATGCGAAATCAAAATAACAACCACTAAAACAAAATACAACACGACCATACTCGGCACTAACTTAGAAGCTACAGAACCTATTCGCTTTATTCCTCCAAGAATAACCAATGAAGTGATAAATACCAAAACCAAACCTATTCCTATATTGGTATACAGATTAACTTCAACACCATTTGGAACTAATAAAATATCATTTATTGCCTGCTTTAATTGATTAACATTAAACACAGGAAGCGCACCAACCAATCCACAAATACTAAAAAACACTGCCAAAGGTTTCCATGATTTCCCTAAACCTTCGATAATAAAATACATCGGACCTCCTTGTATCTCACCTGCACTATCTTTTCCACGATATAAAATAGCTAAAGTTGATGTAAAAAACTTAGTACTCATACCAATAACCGCACTCACCCACATCCAAAATACTGCACCAGGACCACCAACAGAAATAGCCACAGCAACACCTGCTATATTCCCCATGCCAACGGTAGCAGATAATGCTGTAGTCAACGCTTGAAAATGCGATATCTGACCAGGATCGTTAGAATCATCATACTTGCCTCTAAGTACATTAATCGCATGCCCTAAATACCGAAAGGGCAAAAAATGTGAACGCACAATTAAATAAAGTCCACCTCCAATCAGTAAAATAAGTAATGGTAAACCCCAGGCTAAGGATGAGAATTCTGCAAGTATATTTTCTAATGCTTTCATAAATTTTATATCTCAAAAATATTGTTGGTAATTTCTTACTTTATTAACTTGTAAATCTTTAGTTTTCATTCTTTAAAACCTATATTGCCAATATTTTTTATCAAAAACTAACCAAACACAATACAACAACAAAGTTACAGCTATTAGCCATGAAATACACCTTAACTTTCTTTCTTATCATTTTTATCAATCTATTTTCTTTTTCCCAAATCAAATTTGAAAAAGGTTACTTTATAACAAACTCGGATGAAAAGGTAGAGTGCCTCATAAGAAATGTAGATTTAAAATTTAATCCAGACGGGTTTACCTATAAATTAACAGAAACCTCTGAAAATAAAAAAGAAACAATTAATTCTGTAAAAGAGTTTGGTGTATATGATAGATTTAAATACAGCAGACATACCGTTGATATAGATTATTCTAGCTCTAGAAACGAAGATTTAAACAGAAATTACCTACCTGATTTTAAAGAAGAGACTCTGTTTTTACAAGTACTCATAGAAGGCAAAGCCAATTTATATTCTTATATCAATGCTGAAGTTAGTCGCTATTTTTTTAGTACCGAAGACAAAAATGTTGAGCAACTTGTTTACAAAGAATTTCTAAATGAATCTGATAAAATCACAAAAAACAACCAATACAAACAACAATTGATAAACAATCTTCAATGCTCATCAATTGGTATGGGCACTATTAAGAATTTACATTACAGAAAAAGCGATTTGGTTAAGTTTTTTGAGAAATACAATAAATGCAATAACGAAACATTTACAAACTTTGAAAATAAAGAGAAAAAAGATCTCTTTAATCTAAACGCCAGACTAGGTGTCAATCAAACATCTCTTTCAATCAACGGTTACTCAATCACATCGTATATTGATTTTGGTGAACAAACTACCTTTAGATTAGGTGTTGAAGCCGAAATGATAATGCCTTTCCACAAAAATAAATGGGCTATTATTATAGAACCGACTTATCATTACTTTAAAACAGACACAGATGTTACTGCTTATTTTGTAACACAAAAGGTAGAAGTAGATTATACTTCTATTGAGTTACCTATTGGTATAAGACATTACTTTTTCCTTAATAAGAACTCTAAGATATTTATAAATGCTTCTTTGGTTGTAGACTTATTTAGTGATGGTTCGGTTATTGAATATGAAAACAGGTCTAACTTAGATATTAAATCCTCTAGTAATCTTGGATTTGGCATAGGCTATAAATTGCTTGATAAATTTAGTATTGAGTGCAGATTACACACAAGAAGAAACGTGTTGACCTATTATAATGATTGGACTTCAGACTACAACTCTATGTCTTTAATTTTGGGTTATACGTTATTTTAAAATATGACAAAGGTAGACTAAAATACTTAAGTCTTTGATCTTTAGCATTAAAAAACTAAATTAGTTATGTCAATTGGTATAGTTTATTGAAACGGAACTATATCTTAACAATATACACATCTCTCAAAAACTTTCAACTTTTATATTTCCGAGTAAATAGTACATTTGTATACCAACTAACTAAAACTTGAGTGCAAATCGTTTATATTTTATTGATGCTGTAAGAGCATTTGCCATCCTTATGATGCTGCAAGGGCATTTTATTGATACGTTGATAGATGTTTCGTATAGAGATCCTAACCATATAGCTTACAGTACTTGGGAATATTTTAGAGGTATTACAGCACCCACGTTTTTTACTATTTCGGGTTTAATATTTTCCTATCTCTTAATTAAGGCTAAACATAAAGGCACAGAGAAAATCCGTATGCGAAAAGGCTTGTTACGCGGTCTTATGCTTATTGCTATAGGTTACTCACTTAGAATTCCTCTTTTTGAGTGGTTAACTGGTGTCTTTAGACCTTATTTTTTAGTAGTTGATGTATTACAATGCATTGGTTTATCTCTAATAATGGTCGTATTAGTTTATAAAGCTACTTTTAAAAAGACACTAATTTTTTCAATATTAATGTTGCTTTTTGGAGTTGCCATCTTCATTACAGAACCTTTATATCGGTTTTTAGAATTGCCTAATGTACCTCTGGTATTTTCCAACTATTTATCTAAAGCCAATGGTTCTATTTTTAATATTATTCCTTGGTTTGGTTATGTAGCTTTTGGTGCGTTTATAGCCACTTTATTTTACAAATATTTAGAGCGTCCAAAATTTAAGCTTGCTATTGTTTCAGGCTTTTTTGTAGTTGGGATTATCCTTATAATGCTATCATCTGATATACTAACAAGCTTATCTTATATTACAGATTTTAAATTATTACTAGATGCTGCAAACTACAATTACCTCTTTACCAGACTTGGAAACGTTTTAGTCATATTTGCTATTTTCTATCTGTTCGAAAACTATATTAAGCAACCGGTTATTTTAAAGATTGGACAAAAAACCTTATCCATCTATGTCATTCATTTTATAATTATTTATGGAAGTTATACAGGTTTAGGACTCAATCGATTTATAGGAAGAACACTTGTACCATGGCAAGCGATAATTGGCGCAATTCTATTTTTATTAACAGTTTGTTTTATTGCCTTTTATTATGTGAAGACCAATGAATTTATCTATTCAAAAATTACAAAGTTGATTGATAAAGTAAAGCGTTATACTAATTAATTACTTCTAAAATTGTAGTTTTATAACTATAAATTAAATCACTTTCAGAATGAAATATTTTAGATTATTACTTACAATTACGTTAATACTCTTTTTATCCTGTGATAGAATTTCTAATAAAGCTAAAGAAGGCATAAATCGAGGTGGCGAAGTTGTCGGCGAATCTGCTACGGAATTTTTTGATGGAGTTTCTGATGGTGTAGACAAAACCTTAGATTGCGAAATTATTTTCTCTGAAGAACTATTAAACAAAGGCTTAAAGAAAGGTGTTTATGACATAGAAAGTCAACCTGTAGGTAATAACAACAAGCTTATATTATACATTATTTTTGAAAAGGATTTTAGCAAAGAACTTATAGCTAAGGCTTACAACAAAAAGAACCAAGAGATAGGAAGAACGAAAGTAATGGTTGAAGGTAAAGCTGGTGATGCTATTTATTTTGATTTCTTATTTGATAAACGCACCGATATAGGCTATAGAAATAAAATTGTTATAGAATAAAAAAGGCTTCCTAATTAAAGGAAGCCCTCTTCTTCATAGCAATTTAAATTTAAAAACTCAATCATTATTATTAATTGCTAGACAAGTACACCGACGAAGCCGATGCCAGCGCGCTATTAAAGCTTGGAGTTAAATTTCCTCCAGAGCCTATATCATTAAAGGCTAATATTCTTCCGCCTCCGTTACCAGCTTCAGCAATATATACTGTTTCTGTATCAGCATCATAAGCTACGTCTACTGGGTTACCTAACATTGTAGCGCTACCAGCAACTCTAATCTGGCTAGACATTGCTAATGTTGCACCATTAGCTGTAGAGTTAAGTTTGTTAGTAAAGTTTTCAATCACGTGAAAACCTCCATCATCTTGTCCGTTAGACGCTAAAGCAATATCAGTCATCACCAATACATCAGAACCAGCATCGTAAGTAATACCATGTGTTCTAACAATACCTTCTATAGCAATTCTTTTAGAAGCACTAAGTGTAGTTGTTGATGTATTAGATAGAAAATTGGTAAACACAGCTAACTCATTTGTTGCATCTACCACAGCATATAAATCATTACCGTTAAAGGTAATTCCCCAAAGTTTAAAATTTGTTGTAATAACGTTTCTTAAAGTAAAGTTTCCACCACTCATGTTGTAGATATACAACCTACCGTCAGGAGTATTAGTATCGCCATCTACATCTGCATTGTCTGCCACAACGAAAAGATTTCCATTTACAGCAACTTCTCTTGGACTCATCATATCACTTGTACCAGTGATACCTACACTAATTGAAGAACCATCTAAAATATCATCAATATTCATAAAACCTTCTAAATTGTTTCCAGATCTTGAGGCTTGAAAAACAGATTCAGAACTACTGTTATAATAAACACCATCAGCTGCAGTTGATGCAGTAAGCAAAGTTCTTGAGGAACCATTCATTCCAGAAGAAAAGTCATAAACAGTAATATTACCATTAGAATTATTTGAGGCAAAAAGTTCTACACTTGTATTATTCATACCACCATCATTACTATCGTCATCACTACAAGATGTTACAAATAATGATAATGCCATTACCATAGTTAAGGTTAAGTTCAGTTTTCGATTTCTCATTACATTTTGATTTTTCATGATTTTAAGTTTTTTGTTTGTACTTTACCTACGCAATTATGAATAAGTGGGTTTTAAAAAATCGACTCTTATTTCACAATAAATTGATAATGAGTGATTTAATATTTAAATTTTATGATTCTTTTAACAATTTAGATGCTAAAAAAATGGTGTCATACTATCATGACGATATCATTTTTCAAGATCCTGCTTTTGGTATTTTAAAAGGTGAACGCGCCAAGGCTATGTGGCTTATGTTGTGCGAATCTCAAAAAGGAAAAGATTTTACAGTAACTTTTTCTGATATAAAAACAGATGCTAATAAAGGTTCTGCACACTGGGAAGCTATGTATACTTTTAGCAAAACAGGAAGAAAAGTTCATAATAAAATTGATGCCGAATTTGAATTTAAAGATGGACTTATTATTAAGCATACAGACAACTTTGATCTGCACAAATGGGCAAAGCAAGCTATGGGATTCAAAGGCTTATTACTTGGAGGGACTAAATTTTTCAGAACTAAATTGCAATCTCAAACCAACTATCTTCTCGATAAGTATATGGCAGAAAAAAAGCTACCAAAATAAATTTGATAGCTTTTTGAGGCAATGTTTCTTTTTAGGGACTATATAGAGTTTACTTTATGTTTCATTGCATAATATAATATTCAAATCTCATGCCAAAGTCTCAGCTATAAGCTTTTACCTTTCCTTCTACACCTTCAAAAAATGACTTCATAAATTTAAAGTCGGCTTCCATATTATCTGTTGGATAAAATGGTTCAGAGACTTTATTATGTTTGTTTTTAAAATCTAGCGTAAACATAATGATAGGAACGTTTGCTGTTTTAGCAATGTAGTAAAAGCCAGTTCTCCATGTTTCAACTTTTTTCCGTGTACCTTCAGGTGCCAATGCTAACCTAAATTCTTCTTCATTTTCAAAAAGTTTTGCAATGGATTCTACTTTATTCTGTCCCGAAGTTCTATCCAAAGCTCTACCGCCTACGGCTCTAAAATAATAACCAAACGGCCACCTGAACAATTCTTTTTTAGCTACAAAATTCACCTTAATATTTACAGCTTTTCTGAGCAGAACGCCAATATAGAAATCATGCCAACTCGTGTGAGGAACAGCTATAATAACAACTTTCTTAAGCGCATCTTTTGAAAAGTTTGTATTTCCTACAATTTTCCAACCCAAAAGCTTAAAATAGATGAATTTGGCTAACCAATGCATCTTACATTTTTTTGTAAAGCTCCATTAATTTTTCTGGTGTAGCTATTTTTTTCCAATTTTTACCAATAGCGTTTTCCCAAAGTGGCTCTAAGCTTAAAGCTACTTCAATCATAATATTTAACTGATGTTCATCTAAATCTGCACAAATTCCTTGTGGTAATTCTATGTTGAATTTAGACTTCATTTCTTTAAATAATTTCACATCTTCAGGATAAAATTCCTCTAGATGATCAAAAACAATACAGTTACCAATACCATGTTTTACACCCAACAAATATCCCAACCCATAGCTCATAGCATGTGCTACTCCTACTTGAGAATAGGCAATGCTCATACCACCATGCCAGGATGCCATCATTAATTTATCTTGAGACTCTTCCTCGCTTAATTTATCTTCAACAAAAATCTCCCTACAAAGTTCATAGGCTTTTTCACCATAACTCTGACTAAAAGCGTTTAAATATGTTCCGTTTAAGGACTCAACACAGTGAACAAAACAGTCCATGCCTGTATAAAACCACTGGTCTTTAGGAACTCCTTTAGTAAGCTCTGGATCTAAAATTACCTGATCGAATGGTGTGTAATCACTATTAATACCCAGTTTACGTTCTGGACCCGTGAGTATTGTTGTTCGAGATACTTCAGCTCCTGTTCCAGATATTGTAGGGATACCAACATGATATACCGCAGGATGTTTAATTAAATCCCAACCTTGGTAATCTTTTGACTCCCCTTTGTTGGTTAGCATTAATGAAACTGCTTTTGCAATATCCATTACAATACCACCACCAATACCAATAATTCCAGAAGGCAATTCACTATATTCTAAAATAATATCTTCTACCAGTTGATCTATCTGAGATGTTTTAGGTTCATCTTCAGTAGGTATATAAACAATTTTATCTTTATAAGACAGTGTTATCCTAGACGTTAACCAATGATTGCCTTTAAAGACATCATCTACATAAAATATAAATGGAGCCTGTCTGTTTTTACGCTTTGGCGCAAGAATCTCATCAAGTTGATTGAAACTTCCACGTCCAAAGACAATTCTGGACACCATTGGATAATTTTTGTATGTCATTTACTTTTTAATATCTTTTTCAAAAATAAGAACTTAGTTCTATTTAGTCGGTTTGAAATATTTTAAAATTTCTGTTAAACTTTTTATAGTGTTATACTCCACACCATCAGTTTCGTTTTTTGTAACTTCTTCATGAAGCCAAGTGGTATGAAAAGGTATATGAATAGCTTCTGCACCAATATTTACAAGTGGCAAAATATCTGACTTTAATGAGTTACCAACCATTAAAAATTCTGATGGATTAATATCTAAATGCTTCAAAAGCTTCTCGTAATTAGATTCTTGCTTCTCACTTAAAACTTCAATATGATGAAAATATTGGAGCAAACCTGATTTTTCTAGCTTACGTTCCTGATCTAAAAGATCTCCTTTTGTTGCTACAATAAGCTTATAATCTTTGGAAAGTGATTTTAATACGTCTTCTACTCCATCTAACAACTCAATAGGTTTGTTTATCATATCCTTACCTATTTGAAGTATTTTTGAAATAATTTCGTTTGAAACTTGCCCATTAGATAGTTCAATAGCCAATTCTATCATAGAAAGCACAAACCCTTTAACTCCATAACCATAAATTGGTAAATTTTTTATTTCCAACCTAAATAGTTCTTGGTCTATTTTATTAGGGGTTTCATAATGGGATAATAATTGGCCTACTTTTTCTTCTGCTTCACGAAAATAAGTCTCATTGACCCAAAGTGTATCGTCAGCATCAAAGCCAATTACTTTTATGTTACTGTAATCTATTTCCACAAACGCTTGGCTTTTTCTAAATCTTCTGGTGTATCAATTTCCACACCTTGTACTTCAGTTTCTACCATTTTTATACGTTTACCATATTCTAGATAACGAATACATTCTATCTTTTCGGTAGCTTCTATAAATTGCATCGGCAATACCGTAAAATCTAACAACGCTTGTTTTCTGAATGCATAAATACCTTTATGTTTAAAATAACGTGCACCTACATTTTTATCTCGTGGAAAAGGAATTGGACTGCGTGAAAAGTAAAGTGCAAAATTATTTTGGTCTACAATAACCTTAACTGTATTTGGATTATTAATTTCATCCCAGTCAGTTATTTCAACCATAAGTGAAGCTAAATCTATTTCCTTTTCTGCATCTCCTTTAAAAACTTCTAGAACTTTAAAAAGGCTTTCTCTTTCTGTGAAGGGCTCGTCTCCCTGAACATTTACCACAATATCGCAATCTACATTGGCTACGGCTTCAGCAATTCTATCACTTCCAGACTCATGTTCTTTTTGGCTCATAATGGCTTTGCCTCCATTATTTACAATTTCATTATAAATAATTTCGCTATCGGTAACCACATAGACTTCGCTAAAAAGTTCTGTAGCCACAGTAGCTTCATAAGTTCTTAAAATCACCGATTTTCCTGCTAAATTTTGCATTAATTTACCTGGAAAACGTGACGCACTATACCGTGCAGGAATCATGGAAATAATCTTCATATTTCGACTTTATCTGAATTCAAAAATACTGTTTTAGGATGATTTTGTCTTGTTATGTTTTAACTTTTTATAAAGTTTATATGCATATGGCTCATGAAAGCCTTATGCTATTTAGCTTATCAGTTCAAATGGTTTTCGGTAAACATATCGTCTTTAAAACCAATTAAATATAGTTTTTCTTTGGCTCTTGTTACAGCAGTGTATAACCAACGGATATAATCTTTATCCATACCATCTGGTAAATAAGGTTGCTCTACAAAAATGGTATTCCATTGTCCACCTTGAGATTTGTGGCATGTTATAGCATAAGAAAACTTCACTTGTAATGCATTGAAGTATTTATTGTTTTTTACACCTAAAAACTTTTTATAATTTGAGGTTTCATTCTCATAATCCTTCATTACTTCCTGATATAATCTATTGGAATCTTCGTAACTTAAAGATGCACTTTCAACATCTATAGTATCTAAAAGTAAAACGGTTTCAAAAGGTCGCATTCTAGGGTAATCTACCATTCTAATTTTTACTTCGGCAAATCTAAACCCGTATAATTCTTTGATACTGAATATTTCTAATACTTCAATAATATCTCCATTAGCGATAAAACCAGCTTCGGTTGTTGGTTTTATCCAGAAATAATTATTCTTAACCACCATAAGGTAATCTCCGGCTGACAATTCATTTTCGTTGAATAAAATACGTTCCCTTATTTGCTTATTATATAGGTTTGCCCTTTTATTACTCCTAACAATTATAGCCGTTTCTTCGTAACCTTCACTGCTGTAGGCATCATTAATAGCATCCATTATTTCATGCCCATCAATCAACCTTACTATATCTTTAAATGGACCTACATTAAATTTGAAACTTTCATAAAAATCAAATTCTAATACAGATCTTAATTCCGTTGCATTTTCTAATATACCAGAGTCTTGTTCTTGTCTTACAACCTCATCAAGCTCAATTCCTATAACTTCTTTGTTATAGTGTAAGCTTAAAACATTAGGATCTAACGCAGGACTTAAATCTGATTTTACTGGAGGCAACTGAGCAACATCACCTATAAGTAAAAGTTTACATTGATGACCAGAGTACACATATTGCATTAAATCATCTAAAAGCGAACCATTTTCATAAAACTTGGAATCTGATGGCGCATCAGGAATCATAGAAGATTCATCTACAATAAAAATTGTATTTCTATGCTTATTGGGTTGCATTACAAATTTTACACCGCCTCCTTTTTCTTTTTTAGGAAAATATATTTTTTTATGAATGGTAAAAGCTTCTTTTTGGGAATAATTAGAGATCACCTTAGCCGCTCTACCTGTTGGAGCCAACAAAACAGCATTTTTTTTTGCTTGCCATAAATTAGCAACAATAGTACCTATAATACTAGTTTTTCCTGTACCTGCATATCCTTTTAAGAGGTAAATAGCATTCTTATCATTACTAAAAATGAATTGAGATAATTGCATAAGTACCTGATCTTGTTTAGATGTGGGTACAAATGGAAATTTTGATTTTAAAAGTGAGTAAAATGCTGATGCATTAGAAATCATAGAGTAATAAATATGAAGCAAGATAGCATTATTATATATTTTCCAAAATCATAAGTTATTGACAATTTATTTTTGAATGATTTTTATTTAGATAGTTTTTACGAACAAAAAAAAATTGTAGATTTGCGATAAGACCTAATTAATAAAAAAGAAAATGTTAAACGTAATTATTGCAGTTGTAGTTATTATACTATTAACCATTGGTATTGTTTGGTTAATTGACAAATTTGTTCCTAAAAAATTAAAACCAGTCATTAACCTTTTGCTTTGGGCATTAATTATATTCTTAGGCTATTTAACCTTCATGTCCGTTTATGAAGAGATTCAATTCAACCAATTAAAGAAAAAACGTTTTGCAGTAGCTATCGATCGATTAATAGATATTAGAGACTCTCAATTAGTCTATAAAGAAGTTAATGGTGAATACACTGATAGTTTTGATAACTTAATAAAGTTTATTGATACTGCTAAAGTGCCAATTACACAAAGACGTGACACATTAGTATTAGATGAAGAAGCTACACGTCGTTTTCAAGGTGTTGAAACTTTTAAAACAATTACTTTAATAGATACCTTAAGTTACTTCTCTGTAAAAGATTCTCTTTTTAAAGGTAGTGACCGTTACAAAAAGATGATGAACGTTGGTGTTGGTGAAGAAGGAGCTAAGTTTACATTAAAAGCAGGTAAACTAGATGAATTCCCTGTATTTGAAGCTAGTGTAGAAAAGTCTGTTATCTTAAACGACCAGGAGCCTTACTTAGTAGAAAAAGAAAAGCAAGTAGTTTCTGTTGATGGTGTTAACGGACCAACGCTTAAAGTAGGTTCTATGGAAGAAGTATTCACAAAAGGAAACTGGCCAAAGAGCTACACAAACAAAGAGTAAATTTGAAACCAAAAGATATTAAAGAACTGTCCATTCAAATACATTTGAATGGGCTTTCTTTTTGTATACTAAACCAAACTACAAATACTGTAGAATATCTCAATACTATTGAGTTTGAGCAAAAATCTACACCTTACAATACTTTAAATCATTTAAAAGCTGAATTAAGCAGCAACACCGTATTTTCCGAAGATTTTAATTCTGTTTCTGTGATACACCAAAACGAATTATCATCACTAGTTCCTAAGGAAATTTATAACGAAAATAATAAAGCAGATTATCTAAAGTTTAACGCTAAAATTCTTAAAACAGATTTTATCACCGAAGATGATATTGCCGTAAATGATAGTATTAATGTTTACATACCTTATGTAAACATCAACAATTACATTTTTGAAACCTTTGGCGAATTTATTTACAAGCATTCAGCTAGTGTATTAATCAATTCTGTTTTACAGAAGAACGACGTTACAGAAACACCTATTGTTTATATCAATTGTAACAAAACTACATTAGAATTGCTTGTTGTTACTTACAACAAACTGCAGTTATTCAATGTATTTGAATATCACAGCAAAGAAGATTTTATCTACTATATCTTATTTGTTTTTGAACAATTAAAACTTGATGTAGAAACCTCACCCATAAAACTTAGTGGGTTAATTGATGAACATGATGAGTTATACAACATACTTTACACTTATGTAAGACATGTTGAGTTTAACACCACAAAATATAATTTTAAATTTTCAAACAGTATTGATGATACCAAAATTCATCATCACTATTTAATTCTAAATTCGTTTTGATTCGAATAATTTCAGGACAATACAAAGGAAGGCGAATTACCGCACCAAAGAAGTTACCTATTAGGCCAACAACAGATATGGCAAAAGAGGCACTTTTCAATATTTTGAATAATCATTATTATTTTGATGATATCTCTGTTTTAGATTTATTCTCTGGAACCGGAAACATTAGTTATGAGTTTGCTTCTAGAGGTACCACTGCAATCACTGCTGTAGACGACAATTTTGGATGTATTAAGTTTATAAATGAAACTGCTAAAGCTTTTGAAATGCCCATCAATACTATAAAAAGTGATGTCTTTAAATTCTTGGTGAATTCAAAACAACAGCACACCATCATTTTTGCAGATCCTCCTTATGAGTTTGAATTAGAGGCTTTTTCTAAAATCCCTGAATTGGTTTTTGAAAATAATCTTTTAGAAGAAGATGGTCTTCTAATTGTTGAACATTCTAAACACACCGATTTAAGTCAGTTAAATCATTACAGCCATTCTAAAAGTTATGGTGGTAATGTGTTTAGCTTTTTTAGCTAAAAAGATATCTTTTTTACTCTTCAATTCAAACCAAAGCATACTACTCTAAAACACTTCAATTTGTAGTATAAATCCTAAAATTATTTTTTTATTAAATTAGCTGTATAAACTTCTGATTTTTAAATAAATAAACTAGTCCTGTTTATCTACGATTTAATTAACCTCTTTGTTAGTGCTTGCTATTAAACATATTACTAACCAATTAAATCAAATTATTATGAAGAATTTAAAAATGGGATTACTAGTTCTCTTAATGACAGTTTTTACTGTAAACTTTTCAAATTCACAAGAAGAAGCGCAACCTACAATGTTTGTTGTACATACAGACAATGTAAAGTTTGAAATGATGCCAAAATACGAAGAATTAGCACTAAAGCTAAAAAATAGCTGTGAGGAGAATAAGATTGAAGGTATGAGTTGGACAACTATTAGTGTGGAAGATGGTCGATACGTTTATGTATCTCCTATTAAGAACATGGCTGAGTTAGATACCAACCCAATGGAAGACCTTGCTAAGAAAATTGGAAAAGAAGAAATGGGCAAAATGTTTGGGGAAATGGACGAATGCTATGACTCTCATAGTAACGAGATTATACATTTCATTCCTGAGTTATCATACATGCCAGAAGGCTATGATACCAAAGACAAAAACGAAAGGGAATATCACTTTTTGTATTACGCACCCAAAAACGCCAAAGCAATGAATGAAGGCATGGCAAAAATTAAAGAGATGTTTGAAAATAAAGGTGTTAAAAATGGATATGAGGTATATCACAGCGGTTTTGGTAGCGAAGAAAGTTACTATATGGTCTCTGTAGCTGGTGAAAGTGAGTTAGCCATAGCACAAGACGGTAAAGATGATGATGAACTTTTAGGAGATGAAAGCCAAGCTACATTTTGGGAAGTTATTAAGCTCGCTACTAAATACAATGAAGTAGAAGCTAAAATTCGTCCAGATTTAAGCTACTATGCAGAATAAAAAAATCTTAAACGCAAAAAGAAACCCTTTACTATTTCAGTAAAGGGTTTTTTAATGACAAGCAAATCTATAAGCCGAATTCTGTATTAAAACCACAAAGGTCTTAACCCTTATCATTTATCTGAATTTACTGTTACCAGCAAACTTTAGCTGTCTACCCTCCAACAATCGGACGTGCAGCCCTCGAGCGTTGGTATACATGACATTGCACCACATAGAGTTTACCTGATTTCACTACAGCATTACCTGTACATACTTTCTGTTGCACTTTTCCTCACCTTTCGATGGATGGCTGTTAACCACTATGATTGCACTATGGTGTTCGGACTTTCCTTCCCGATAATTATCGGAACGATAAGGCAATCTGCGTGGCGGCAAATGTACATAAATTGTTAATAACTCATATTAAATATTAAATATCAAAAACGCCTATTTATAGGTTATTCTTAAATTTGTAATTCACTAATTTATCAATGGAACATTTCGTAGTATCGGCACGTAAGTACAGACCACAAACCTTTAAGGATGTTGTAGGTCAGCAGGCTATTACCAATACTTTACTGAATGCTATTGAAAATCATCATTTAGCTCAAGCTTTATTATTTACTGGTCCACGTGGTGTTGGTAAAACCACTTGCGCTCGTATTTTGGCTAAAATGATAAACAGTGACGGTAACACTAGCGAGGACGAAGATTTTGCTTTCAATATTTTTGAATTGGATGCGGCTTCTAACAACTCCGTTGATGATATCAGAAACCTAACCGATCAGGTTCGTATTCCGCCACAAGTTGGTAAATACAAAGTGTACATTATTGATGAGGTACACATGTTGTCTCAAGCGGCTTTTAATGCTTTTCTTAAAACCTTAGAAGAACCACCAAAGCATTGTATTTTTATTTTAGCAACTACTGAAAAACATAAGATTATACCAACCATCTTATCGCGTTGTCAGATTTTCGATTTTAAACGCATTACGGTTTCAGATGCTAAAGAATATTTAAAATACATTGCAGAAGAACAAGATATTACTGCTGAGGATGATGCACTTCACATTATAGCTCAAAAGGCAGATGGTGCTATGCGTGATGCGCTTTCAATCTTTGATCGTGTAGTAAGTTTCTCTGGAAAAAACCTAACAAGACAAGCCGTTACCGAAAATCTTAATGTACTAGATTACGAGACTTATTTTACAAGTACCGATTTAATTTTAGAAAATAAAATTCCTGAGTTGTTAGTACAATTCAACACTATACTGTCTAAAGGCTTTGACGGTCATCATTACATCGCAGGATTAGCTTCCCATTTTAGAGATTTAATGGTTTGTAAAAATCCAGCAACGCTTGAACTTTTAGAAGTAGGTGAAGAAACTAAGGAAAAATACATGATTCAATGCCAAAAGACCTCACATACCTTTTTGATGCAAGGTATTGATTTGTCCAACAGTTGTGATTTAAAATATAAATCGAGTAAAAATCAACGGCTTTTAGTCGAACTCACATTGATGCAGCTAGCCTCTATCACCTTTGATGGAGCAAAAAAAAAATAAGGGCTTCATAATTCCTGCTTCTTATTTTACAGCAAAAGGTATTACTCCTATTCCTGTAAAAAAACCTGAAGAAGCTCAACCAAAAATATCTAAAGATATCTCAAACAAGGAAGTTGTTAAAAAGCAGCCTGAAAAAGTTCAGAACTCTGTTTCAGAACCTACAACAATACCAAAGATATCCATCAATAAACCTGGCAAAGTTACTTCTGGTCTCTCTTTAAAAAGTATAAGGGAAAAGAAAGAGCATCAAATACGACAGATGGATGTTGTTATTGATGAAGACGATTTACCAAAAGAACCAGTTACCCAAGAAGCATTGCTAAAAGCTTGGAAAGCCTACACAGCTAAAATGGATAAGAAAGGTGAAAAAATTATGGCTTCCATATTACAAATGGATACACCTAAGCTAAAAGGAACTACGATTCATCTTACCTACTCCAACAATACAAATAAAATTGAGTTAGAGCGTGCTCAATTTCCTCTAATGGCTTATTTAAAGAAAACACTTCTTAACTACGATCTAGAATTAGATATAAAAGTTAATGAAGAAATCGCTAAAAAATATGCCTTTACACCAAGAGAGAAGTACGAAAAACTAAAGGAGAAAAACCCAAACATTGAACTACTCAAAAAAACGTTTGGGTTAGACATTTAGGTACTTTTATTTTATTCCTACTTAAGCTTAATAAAATAGTAACAATAAGGTATTATAAAGCATACCCTTTTTTTTGAAATTAGTATGACTATACTAATCTCTATTTTGAATACCAAATGAATAAAGTTTACTTCATCCTTGTTTTATCTACACTACTCGTTTCTTGTAAAAATAATAGTAATGACACTTACTCTATACCTTCCAACGAAATAATAGAAACCACTAAACAAGACGATTTAAGTGGAGAACAGCTTTCAAAAATATATTGTAAAGCCTGTCATCAATACCCAGAGCCTGAAATGTTAACTGTAGACATATGGAAAGATTATATGCTGCCAAGAATGGGTTACATGTATGGCATTTATAAAAATGCCAATGAAAGAAAAGCCCTTTTTGAAAATAATGAAGGTGGTGAGTTGGTAAAAGCCAGTGGATTATTTCCAAACGAACAAACCTTGGATAGTTTATCTTGGAAAAAGATTCAAGATTATTATTTAAATAATGCTCCAAACGAATTAGCGTTGCCACCAAAAAAGATAATTAAAAAAGAACTCAAGCAGTTTACCACAATAATTCCAGATCAAAAAGTAAATGTACCAAGTTCTACTATGGCAGAATTTTCAGAAAACGGTCAAATTTATTTAGGTGATGCTTTTACTAAAAGTTTTTCCATTTTTTCTAGTAACCTAAAATTATTAACCTCTGGAAATGTACAAGAAGGTGCTGTAAGCCTTTATGATACAGATGACGCCTTCTGGCTTACCGTAATGGGTAGTTTTTCTCCTACCGATGCGCCAAAAGGGTTAATTGCCACCTTGCCAAAAAAATCTGGAATAAAATCAACTGTTCCTATAAAAGGTTTACAAAGACCTGTGCATAGTGATTATGGAGATTTAAATGGTGATGGAAAAATGGATATTGTAGTTTCAGAATTTGGAAAATGGACAGGTGCGTTGTCTGTTTTCATTCAAAATGATAGTTCTTACACTAAGAAAACCTTACTAGCAAAGCCTGGCGCTATAAAATCATATATGAGAGATATGAACAACGATGGCTTTTTAGATATTGTAGCACTATTTGCTCAAGCCGATGAAGGCATTGATATTTATTACAACGATGGTAAGGCCAATTTTAAAAGAGACCGAGTACTTCAATTTTCGCCATCTATGGGAGGAAGTTTTATGGATCTTATAGATTATAATGATGATGGTTTCTTGGATATCATTTACACAGCTGGTGATAATGCAGATTACAAACCTATAATGAAGCCCTGGCATGGCATCTATATTTATTTGAATGATGGAAATAACAAATTCAAACAAGAGTTATTCATTCAACATAATGGAGCGTACAATGCCATAGTCAATGACTTTGATGGAGATGGCGACAAGGATATAGCTGCGATTTCTTTTTTTCCAGATTGGGTAAATACACCTGAAGAAAGTTTTGTTTATTATGAAAACACAGGAAATAATACGTTTCAAAACTTCACTTTTCCTGAAGTAAATAAAGGCCGTTGGGTAGTTATGGATGCCGCTGACTACGATAAAGATGGTGATACAGATTTAATTCTAGGCTCCTTAGCATTTGAAGTAATTCCAAAACTTGGCTATGTTGAACAATGGATGAAAGATGGTATTCCGTTTATTATTCTTAAGAATAACTTGAGATAATCGCTTGTTTATAACATGTCTAAATAAGAGGAAACTTTCACTTGTTTATAAATGTTAAAAAAAATGGCATAGCATTAAATTCAATTCACATCACTTGTATTTATTGGGTTTATAGAATTTCAACACTAAATAATTTAAAAAATCTTTGTTACTAAAAGGTAAATTATCTAATTAATAATAGGTCATTCTCATAATGTTTAAAACACATCCTTAATGTTTCGTTTGCAATTATTTTAAATAGCTTTTAAAATGACTTTACAAAGCGCCAGTAATTTTAAGTCATTAATTATTAACCAATTTATTTAATCACAAAACTATTTAAAATGAAACGTAAGTTACTTTCTTTGATGATGTGCGGATTTGGTTTAGTATCAATAGCACAGAGTCAATTTCCAACCACTATGGTTGACACAGATTGGGATGCTACAACAGTAGTAGTTCCTCCTTCTCCTTTTCAACTCCAAGTATTATTTATTGGTGGAGAAGATATGGTACAAACAGGGCTTAATGAAGAAGTACCTGCTAAGCAATGGCACGATTTTATCGGTTTTACTCCTTTAACAGCTGAAGACTGTGTAGATGATCCTAATGCTATTGGTTGGGCTTCTGTAAATCACGAAATGATTATTGCTGATGACAAAATCGGTGATGGTGGTGGAATGACTACCTTCTTATTAGGTAGAACCCCTTCTACTGATGAATTATATATTATTCCACAAACTTTAAGTGATGGTCGTGAAGGTGACTTCTTTAATGTAGATTTTTCTGCTGTTGGTGAAACAGGGATGAACTGTGGAGGTATTAACTCTAATATTGATGGTCGTGTTTGGTCTGCTGAAGAATGGTTTAGAAATAGTAATAATGACGTTTACGATAGTGGTAATGGTGTAAGAGACATTAGTGACTACACTATTAAATACACAGAGTTTGAGATGGCTAACTTCCAAACGATTCCAAAATACCAAAACTTCAACTGGATGGTAGAAATAGACCCAAGAGCTTCTAAAGCAATACGCAAACAATATAATTGGGGACGTCAACCATTTGAAGGTGGTACAATTGCTAATGATAACCAAACAGTTTATATGGGTGCAGATGCAACTCCTGGTTTATTTACAAAATTCGTTGCAGATACTCCTGGTGATTTTACTTCTGGAACAACTTATGTTTATAAGCATGATAATGCTGGTGATCCTTGGGTTGAAATAGACAACTCTAACTTCTCAAACATGTTGAACTTTACAGATTTAGCTATTGCTGCTGGTGCTACAATGTTCAACCGCTTAGAATGGGTTACTATAAACAAAAATAATGGTAAAATATATATGACTGAAACTGGCAGAGACAATCCTGCTTCTAGCTGGTCTGATGACGCTACTGCTGGTGGAGTTTATGCTGCTCACCATATTCAAAGAGCTATAGATCAAGGAGCAACTGGTCCTGACGATGCTGCATATTGGGATTATTACGGACGTGTTTTAGAATACGATCCTGCTACTGGAGATGTTAATATTTTTGTTGAAGGTGGTCCTTATTTTACAACAAGTCCTGATGTTGCTAACTATCCAACAAAGCACTTATCTAATCCTGATGGTTTAAACATGCTTTATGTAGATGTTGATGGTACACCAAAAACATATATGTTAATCAACGAAGATTTAAATGGAACGTCTTTTGGTAGAACTCCATCAGAATATCCTAACGATCGTATGTGTGAAATGTATATTTTAGACATGGATGTTGCTAACCCTACGGTTGATAATTTAATTCGTTTAACCCAAACTCCTAGAGGTGCAGAAATTACAGGTGCTTGCGCTACAGCTGATGGTAAATCTGTATTGGTAAACTCTCAGCATCCAGATGGTGCTAACCCATTCCCATACAATAACTCATTAACTTTTGCTATCACTGGGTTTGATGATCCTACAGCATTAGCGACGTTATCTAGTAGAGAGTTTCATTTTGATTCAAACAAATTTGGAATTTATCCTAATCCAACAGAGCGTATCTTATACTTAAGCGAAACTACTGATTGTGCTTTATACGATATTACAGGAAAGCGTATTGGTGTATATCGTAACACAAAATCAATAGATATTTCTGGTATCCAAACAGGAACATATTTATTAAAAACTAGCGAAGGCATTACTAAAAAAGTAATCATTAAGTAAGTTTTTTAGAAAATTTTAGCCGGATGAGTAAATCATCCGGCTTATTTCATTTTATAATATTATGAAGATAAATACTCACATTGTTTTAGTTGGCTTGTTGCTTGGATTTGTTTTTTCTCTTTTTAGCCAATGGTCAGATTCTAATTTTAACGATCTCAATAATTACAAAGGTTATAGACCAAATGTAATAGGTGAAATCAACGCTGAATTTATAGAAGATTTAGAATTTTTAGTTGAAGAATCAACCAATTTTAGAGAAAGTGTTGATGGTTTTGTAAACCAAAATCAGTCCAAACAAAATGTAGATAAGTCTTATAGAGCTTTACGAGATGCTTTTAAAAGTGTAGAGTATATTATTGAATATTCAGACAAGGAAGCTTATGATAAAATTGTCAATGGAGCTCCTTTACCTAAATTAGAACAAAAAGTTTCCGATCTTACAGTACTTGAACCACACGGGTTGCAAGTTATTGATGAGATGATTGCTGGTTCGGATTTTTCTAATAAAGATGAAAAAGAAGCCTTTTTAAAAGAAGTTGAACTTTTTGAAAAAAACATCAAAAAAATCAATACCTATCTTAAAATTAGAAAATTTAACGATAGACAATTTTTTGAAGCTACTAGACAATCCATAATTCGTTTGGCTTCATTAGGTATCACAGGTTTTGATACACCTGGAACACTGCAAGGTATTGAAGATGCAGACAAAGTTTTACAAACTATAAAAAAATACACTGGCTTATATAAACCAGAATTAAACAATGTAAATCAAATTGAGTTATTAAAGAAAAACTCAAATATTATTTCAAAAGGTTTAAAGATTATTAAAGGAGCTGACTTTGAAAATTTCAATCGTTTGGTTTTCATTAAAGAAGTTATAAATCCTTTATATAAAAATATAAAAGACATTCACTTAGCTTTGAATTATGAAACTATAGATGAAGTTTCAAGATATCCACAAGCTGTTAATTATACTTCAGAAAATTTATTTGAAAAAGATTTTCTGAATAACTTCTATTATGTTAGTTTAAGTAAAGACGATACTTACGATGAAAAATCAGAATTAGGTCGTTTACTCTTTTACGATCCTATTCTATCTCAAAAAAACACCATGTCTTGCGCAACTTGTCATGATCCTAAAAAAGCATTTACCGACGGAAAAACATTGAGTTCTTCTAGTAATGGCGGTCACCTTGAGCGTAATGCCATGACTTTAAATTATTCAGTTTATGCTACAAAATACTTTCACGATTTAAGAGCGCAGCGCTTAGAGGATCAGTTTGAACATGTGGTACTAAGTGAAAAAGAATTCAACTCTTCATACAAAGAGATTTTAGAAAAAATTAAAAATAGTCCAACGTATGTGGACTTATTCAAAAAAGCATTTCCAAACAGTAATCAAATCAAATTTAATGATATTGACTATGCTCTAGCAGCTTACGTAATGCAACTTAATACGTTTGACAGTCCTGTAGATCAATATTTTCAAAATAAAATAGATCAATTACCAAAAGCTGTAGAAAGAGGTTTTAATCTCTTTACAGGCAAAGCAGCTTGTGCAACTTGTCATTTTGCTCCATTATTTTCAGGAAACTTACCACCGCTTTATATTGATAGCGAAGCTGAAGTTTTAGGCGTGCCTAATAATAAACAAGAGCCTTGGGCTTTTGATGACGATAAAGGCAGATACAGCAATGGTCTTACACAAGAAGTCGCTTCTTTTTATGAAGGAGCATTTAAAACCTCAACAGTGAGAAATATAGCTTTAACAGCACCATACATGCATAATGGAGTTTTTGACACCTTAGAAGAGGTCATGGACTTTTATAACAAAGGTGGTGGAGCTGGAAATGGATTAAATTTAGAACATCAAACTTTATCTAGTGATCCGTTAAACTTAACTGAGCAGGAAATATCAGATATTATTAAATTTATGGAAGCGCTTAGCGATACTAAATCTTTTGATCAGCCGAATGATTTACCAAGAGATTTCCCTGATGAAAACTTAAATAAAAGAGCTTTATAGTTATCTGTTATTTCTAAAAACAGAGAATAATACTTCAGAACTTTCTATATTAAATTTTTAAAATATCTTTGATAAACGAAATTTAATATGAGAGCACTTCTTGGATTATTATTAATTGTGGTTATTGGCTTTACAAGTTGTGAAGGCAGAAGAACTTCTAATCAGTCTTTAGCGGATAGCGTTGAAGAATTCAAAAAAACAGTAAGTTTTCAAAAGGATATTTATATTCCTGAAACCTATATTGAGCGTGAAGTTGACACACTTTTAAGCAACGGATTTCATGTAAAAATAAAGAGCTATTCTGATATGTCTAATAGTGTTCTTTTCACCAAAATAAAAGACACTATTAACTATCAAACTCATTATAGAAACTTCAAGTTTGATATTTTAGTTGAAAAAAACGGAAAAATCATTTACAATAAAAGCTTTGATAAAAAGAAGGCTAATAAAGTCTTCGGATTTAAATCTAATTTTGAGCAAGGTTCTGAACTACATAACTTTTATGAATTGGCTGTATTAAAATCGGTTCAGGTAGATGATGACCCTAGCCTGACTAACAATGTGGCAATAGATTTCATTTATACCATACCAGAAACAGAACGTACGTCTTACCATAGAATGACCATTAATAGTAAGGGACGATCAAATTTTATTCAAACTGCTAAAAAATAATTATGCTAGGATTAAAATTACCAACAGACCCTAGATGGGTAAATATTGTTGAGAAAAATGTTGAGGACATACTAACTGACCATGCTTTTTGTGAGCAAAAAGCAGCAAGTACAGCTATTTCGTTAATTGTTGGCTTTCCTGAATACACGGAACTTGTACAAGAAATGATTGATTTAGTTGAAGAGGAAATGAGCCACTTTAAAATGGTTCATGATCTGATACTTGAAAGAGGTTGGACACTTGGTCGTGATCGTAAAGACGACTATGTAATTGCGTTATTAAAATTCTTTCCAAAAGGAGGTAGTAGAACCACACAATTAGTACATAGATTATTATACGCAGCACTTATTGAAGCTAGGAGTTGTGAACGATTCAGATTACTTTCTGAAGAACTAGAGGATAAAAAATTAGCCAAGTTTTACCGAAAACTAATGATTAGTGAAGCTAACCACTACACTATGTTTTTAAACTTTGCTAGAAAATATGGAGAACGTAAAGAGGTTGATGAAAAATGGCAGAATCTTTTAGAATATGAAGCTGAAATTATGAGAGACTTAGGTACAAAAGAAACCATACATGGATAAACAAAAAGCCTCGATTAATATCGAGGCTTTTTCTGTTATATGTTTTTGAAAATATTATAGCTTAATTCCGAAACCAAATTGAATAACATGGTTTGTTGCTTTTGTATCTGTTAAATCTTCATCTAAGATATTACTTAAACCTAAAGTTAATCTTGTATCAATAAAAAGCTCATCTGTAATCATATACTCTAATCCTGCAACACCAGAAAAAGTAAATGTTGCAAAACCATCTTTATCCTCCCACGTTTTTAAAGCTGGTTGAGGACCTACTCCAACAGTAAATCGATCAGATAGCATAAATCTTAAAAGTATAGGCATTTTAATATAATCTGCTCGTAGCGATTCATCCTTACCACCTTCGGCAGACCACTGTATTTCCGTTAATAAAGAGATGTCTTCTGTAAACCCATAATCAACAAAACCAGCAAAAGCAAAACCATTACGGTGTTTGTTTTCAAAATCAGCATCAGGATCAAAATCTAAATTGGAAATATTGAGAGCGCCTCTTACACCATATCTTACGTCTTGAGAAAAACCAGAAACAGTAAAAGCTACGAAGACAAGGGCGAATAGTAATTTTTTCATTTAAAATTTATTAAGACTTGAGTAAGCGAATATAAATTAAATTATAATATTGAATTCAATAATCGGATTTTTGTACAGAAATACTAGACGAAAGGATAACTGTAATCTTATAATTCTACGCTAGACACCGTTTCATAGTACATACTTTTAATAATACCATCTGACAAACCAATCTTTGGTACATAAATATCCTTGGCTCCACTCCATTTCATTGCAGACAAATATATTCTTGTTGCAGGAATAATAACATCCGCTCTATCTTGATTAAGATTCAACTTTGTTATACGCTCTTCGTAAGAATAACTTTGTAAAGTCTTATAATAACTGGTTAAATAAAAGTACGTTAAAGGTTTCCCGATTGCCTTTCCTGAAATTTTAAAAATCTTATTGATATTTCCACCAGAACCTATAAGGTCTATTTTTTCGTATTGCTTGGTGTTTTCATTAATCCACTTTTCTAATTCTTGCCAGGTTTCATTTTTTACGATATCGTTAAGCAGTCTAACCGTACCTATTTTAAAAGATCTAGACTTTATTTTTTCACCATTATGAATGATGGAAAACTCTGTACTACCACCACCAACATCAACATAAAGATAGGTTTTGTTTTCATCTATAAACTCATGTAAATCAGTTGCTGCAATAATAGCTGCTTCTTCTTCACCATCAATAATATCGATATTAATTCCTGTGGTATCTACAATTTTTTGTGCCAGAGGTTCACTGTTTTTAGCTTCTCGCATTGCTGAAGTTGCGCAAGCTTTATAACGAACGACTCCATGAGATTTTATAAGCAAACTAAAAGCTTGCATGGTATCAATCATTCTATTTTGATTGTATTCTGAAATTTCGCCATTCATAAACACATCAGCACCTAGCCTTATGGGCACACGTACCAATGAGTTCTTTTTGAAAATGACTGATACATCATCTTGAATGATTATGTTAGAAATTAGTAGTCTTACAGCGTTAGATCCAATATCTATAGCTGCGTATTTTTCAATCTTCAGCATGTTATCCTTCTAATTTTTTTAAATAATAGTCGTAAGTATCAAATTGAGCTCTTACTTTTTCCTTATCGTTTCTACGATATTGATTGTCTTGTGTTTCATTTACAATACGAGCCTTAACATTATCATTCCAACAAATTTCAAATAAATCTTGAAGCTCTTTCTTGATGTCTTCATCATAAATCGGACAACTCACCTCTACTCTATTATCTATGTTTCTAGTCATCCAATCTGCCGAAGATATATAAATTTTTGGATCATCGTTATTTCCAAAAATATAAAGACGTGTGTGTTCTAAGAACTTGTCTATAATACTAATTATCTCAATATTTTCACTCATACCTTCAATACCTGGAACCAAACAGCACAAACCTCTAACAATCATCTGAATTTTTACGCCTGCTCTACTTGCTTCGTACAATTTATCAACCATCTTATAACTACTGATGCTATTCATCTTTAGCTTTATATAAGCTGGTTTTCCACTTTTAGCATTATCAATTTCGTGATCGATTAAACTAAATAATTTTGATTTAGTATAATGCGGCGATGTTATAATATGCTTGTATCTATTGATCTTATAATTGACTTCAAAAAAGTTGAAAACTTTATTGACATCCTTGAGTATTTTTTGGTTTGAAGTCAACAAAGTGAAATCTGTATAAAACTTAGCTGTAGATTCATTAAAATTTCCAGTGCTTATGAATCCGTAACGCACTAATTTTTCATTCTCTTCGCGCTCAATAACACACATTTTACAATGTACTTTAAGACCAGGAACACCAAACAACATATTAACTCCAGCATCCTGCATTTGTTCTGCGTAATGAATATTGGCTTCCTCATCAAAACGAGCTCTAAGTTCTATGGAAACCGTAACATGTTTTCCGTTTTTAGCTGCATTTATCAAAGAACTGGCTACATGAGAAATTTGGGCAAGTCTGTATATGGTAATTTTTATAGATCTAACTTTAGGATCAAGAGCTGCTTCTCTTAGGAATTTCACTACATAAGAAAAGGTGTGATATGGTGCATAAACCAAATAATCCTTCTTTGCAATGGTTTTAAAGATACTTTCCTCTAAACTTAACCCTTGAACAGGTAAAGGTTTTATTTTATCATACAACAAATCTGTTCTTCCAAGACTAGGAAAGTCCATGTAATCTCTACGGTTATGATAACGACCACCAGGAATAATACTATCTTTAGAGTCAATTCCCATCTTCTCTAAAAGAAAATTTAAGGTGTCTTCATCAATACTTTTATCGTAAACAAATCTAATTGGCTCACCTATCTGTCTATCTTTTACACTTGCAGAAAGTTTATCAATAAAACTTTTACTTAAATCACTATCGAATTCTAATTCACCATCTCTAGTAATTTTTATCATGTGAGATGTTATCGTCTCATAATCAAATATGTTGAATATTTCATCTAAACAATACCTGATGATATCATCTACCATGATGATGTAATCAGCACCATTTTTCTTTGGCAAAACCACAAAACGATCCATAGCTTTTGAAATTTCAATAAGTGCATATTGATCTGGACCATTTTTGTTAGACATCTTTATACTTAAATAGCCTGTAGTGTCTTTTAAATGTGGTAATTCTACATCTTCATTTAGCACAATAACAACAAGAGCTGGACTTATTTCTTGATAGAAATAATTACGTATAAAATCGTGCTGATCTTTAGCAATATGAGTTTCATTAATCACATGAATATTTTCTCCTTTTAGCTCTTCATCTATCGATTCTAGAATCTCAATACTCTCGCTTTGTTGGTCTATTACAATTTTGGTTATTTCCTCTAACAGATCACCTGCACTAATACCTCCTAGCTCTGCTTTTCCTGCTTTACCTGCTTCATAAATACGTTTAACCGTTGCATATCTTACCTTGAAGAATTCATCTAAGTTATTTGAAAATATACCTAAAAATCTTAACCGTTCAATAAGAGGAACTTCCTTATCTGCCGCTTCCTGAAGTACCCTTGCATTAAACTGTAACCAGCTTAGCTCTCTATTTATGTAAATATTCTTGTCTTTTGTCATTATCTTATTTCCTTAGGAATAATGATGTATTCCGTGGTGCCTTGTTTTAAATCTTTCCAGTTTTCAATATTGAAATTTAATTTTACCAAACCGCTTGTGGGAAGGTTTTCAATATATTTATCGCCAAATATATTGGAAATTGAGGTGAAAGCATGATTGTGACCAAAAATCATAACAGTATCATAATCATTGGATATATTTTTAATAAATCTTGTGACATTCTCACCTAAAAAATCATAGAGTTCTTCATCAACATGAATAGAATCTTCGGATATTTTTAAATGTTTGGCAAAAATTTTACAAGTACTTAATGCTCTATTGGCTGGACTTGAAAAAATTTTTTCTGGCAAATCTACCCTATTTAAGAACTCTTGAGCGACCAAATTAGCATCATTTATTCCTCTGGATTTTAATGGTCTATCTCTATCGACAACATTAAATTCCCACGATGATTTTCCGTGTCTTACTAAGATTACTGATTTCATAAATTATCGATTAAGCACAAATTTTATCGACAAAAGGTTGTTTATATCCGTTTTAACGATTATTTTGCCCCCTTAACTCTAATGTTTGTGTATGATTTAAGTTATAATTTCTTTTGTTATGTAAAATTAATGTAAATGACCCCAAATCAAAAATATATTAATCCATTCTGTTGTGCATTTACATTAACATTGCTTCCCTCTACATTTTTACAAAACAAATTTTCAGTACTTATGATTAAGTAACTATCTAATACACAGAATCTAATTCTGAATTTAGTTTGCTTAATTCTTAGGTATACAACATTAAATAATGTTATAAAAGTAAAGTATGAAAAATAGATACTTTTGTGCTACAATAGTAAATGTATCTTGGATTGTTTTAATAGCGCTTTCTATTATTACTCCTAATTTAATATTAGCACAACAAGCTCCATCAATCCAATCAGGCGTTACGTTTCAGTGGGAAGATACACAATCAAGCCTTAGTGATCCTGCAACTATACAGTCTGTTACCGTAAATGGTACAATGTATAATACATTCGTAGTTCCTACGAGTTATGAAATGACCACATTAGGTCCTGATGGAGATTACAGAAACGGCATTCAACTAAACGGAAGTGATTTGGGTGTTAACAGTAGTTTTGCAAGTTGGAATACTGATGCTATAAGTGCTTTTCAGGATAAAAACTTAAACCATTACTTTACTTCTAACTTTAACGGTAGAAATATTTGTTCAAACTTTGGCGCAATCCAATCAACTGATGCTCAAAGGCAAACAATCTTTTACAGCCCTTCTATTCCTGCTAATGAAGGAAGTGTTTTAGCAGTTACCGAAAGAGGTGGAAATAACTGTTTTTATATAGAAATTTGGGGAACACCTAATGGTGGTGGCCCAGAACAAGTATTAGGATCTACATTTGTAAGAAATGCTGGTAATTACCAAAACTGTAATTTTGGTAGTCCTTATAATAATTCTGACTATTGGCAATCTGGAAGATGTAATGAAAATGGACAGACTATAGGTATAGCTCTATTTTATTTAAATGATATTGCGCCTATTGGTTCAAAAATCACTAAAATAGAGTTTGTTGCCGCTACAAGAGACCATGGAGATGGTAAGTTTTTTATACTTCAAAAATATGCCATAGATAGCCATGATGTAAATTGTATAAATTCTACATATAGTGGTGATATTGATTTAGGTAACAATGTGCCTGCCGGTTCAACATATCAATTAGTATCAGGTCCTACACCTGCTGGTCAATCGTTTCAATTAAACTCTGATGGTACATATACTTATGTACCAAATGATGGTTTTACAGGTGACGTCACTTTTGATTATAGTGTTTGCCTTCCTGCACCTAACACATCCGTCTGTGATGAAGCTACTGTTACATTAACCTATGTTAATAAACCTACGGAACCTGAAGTAGAAATAGGCTGTGACCCTACAAATGGCAACTTTTTAATTGAAGTTATTAATCCTGTTGGTGATGAGTTTGAATATAGTCTTAACAATGGACCATTTCAAAGTTCACCAATATTTTCCAGATCATCTGGTACTTATACACTTAGAGTAAGAAGTAGCTACACTCAATGTGAAAACATAAACTTAGATCCTATTGTTCTTACTGGTATGAATTTAACCGCTACAGTAACTGATGTTCTATGTAAACTTGAAAACACAGGAGCTATAGATATAACTGTAACAGGAGGTACTCCACCTTACTCTTATGAATGGAATAATACTGCTACTTCGGAAGATATTTCAAACGTTTTTGGAGGTACTTACAATGTAATTGTTACCGATGCTAATGGTTGTACTATATCAGATAGTTATACTATAAATCAACCTTCTCAAGAGTTAGTAACATCACTTTCAACTTCAAACGTAAGCTGTTATGGTGAATCTGATGGTTCTATTGATCTTACGGTTTCTGGTGGCACAGCTCCTTACACTTACAATTGGAATACGGGAGCTACTTCTCAAGATTTAAACAATTTAGCACCAGGATCTTATGGAGTTACTGTTACAGACGCAAATGGCTGTACTTCAACTAGTCAAGTTTCAATATCACAACCTAGTTCTATATTAACAGCAAATATTATTAGTATAGAAAATATTGATTGTAATGACGATACTTCTGGAAGTATTAGTGTTGAAGGTGTTGGTGGAACTTCTCCATACTCATATTCTATCAATGGAGGTACAAGTTATCAAACTAGTGGATTATTCGAAAATTTAGCTGCTGGCAATTATACTATAACAGTTTTAGATTCAAACGCATGTTCTACTACAATTGATGCTCAAATTACTGAAGCCGAAGCTTTACAAATTTCAATTGAAGATTATAATGACGTTTCTTGTTATGGCGAATCTGATGCCAATATTTACACCTATGTTGAAGGAGGAACTCCTCCTTACACTTTCAGTTGGAATAATGGAGCTACAAGTCAAGATATAACAAATATTGCACAAGGAAATTATTCGGTTACTGTAACTGATGCTAATGGTTGTACAGCTACAATAAGTCAAAACATTTCTTCTCCATCTAGTGCTCTAAGTTCAAATATAAATATTACACACGCTACTACCTCTCAAGGTTGTAACAATGGACAAGCAACAATAAATGTTTCTGGAGGTACTGCACCATACACCTATTTATGGAGTAATTCTGCTGATAGCCAAACTAGTGCTACTGTAACTAATTTGAGTAATGGAAACCACTCTGTAACTATTACCGATGCAAACAACTGTCAAATAATAGAAACTATTGTAATAGAATGTAATGACACCTGTGATACTCAAGTTACTATAGATAACACAAATAATGTATCTTGTTACGGTGAAGCTACAGGTTCTGCAACAGTATCTGCTGCCTCAGCCTACAATCCAAGTGCTACATATACATTTACTTGGAGTACAGGTCAGGTTGATTCTGGAGTAACAAGCAGTACGCTTAACAACTTACCATCTGGAGACTATGATGTTTCGGTTACTATGGATGGAACCGTATGTTCTTCTGTTCAAAAATCATTTACAATAACCCAACCAGATAGTCCTTTAAGTATTTCTACACTTGTAACAGATTTGTTAGGACCTCTTACCAATGATGGTATCATCTTGGCAACAGTTTCTGGTGGAACTCCTCCTTATTCATATTTATGGAGTCCTGGTGGTGAAACAACTCCTAGTATTTTAGGCTTATCTGTCGGTTCATATACTGTAACCGTAACGGACGCTAATGGTTGTACATTATCAAAATCTGCATCAGTAGACTCAGGTACTTGCCATGATTTATCTATTTCTGGTACATCGACACCTGTAGTTTGTAATGGTGAAAGTAATGGTACTGCTACTGCTATAGTTTCTAATGGAACTGGACCATTTACTTATACTTGGGATTCTTTAACCGATACAACACCTTCAGTTTCAGGCTTACCAGCTGGAGATTATACTGTAACAGTTACGGATGAAACTACTTTATGTGAAGAATCTACAACCATCACTATTTCAGAACCTGATACTTTGAGTGCTTCTACTAACCCATCTCATGTACTATGTAAAGGAGATAGTACAGGATCCATAGATTTAACAGTTTCTGGCGGAACACAACCTTATACTTATTCATGGAATAATGGAGCTACAAGTAAGGATATTAATAACTTGTCAGCTGGTACATATTCTGTTACCATAACTGATGCTAATGGTTGTATTACTACAGCTCAAAATACAATTAGTGAACCTTCTGAAAATCTTTCTGCATCCGTTACACAAACAGTTAATGTAGATTGTTCTGGAAATGATACAGGAAGTTTCATAATTGAAGCATCTGGTGGAGTTTCTCCGTATTCATATTCTATTGATAATGGTATAACATCTCAATCTGATGGGATTTTTGATAATTTATCAGCATCAAATTATACTGTTCTTGTTACAGACTCTAATAACTGTTCGTTTAGTTTAGATATAACTATTTCTGCTGACGATACAGAAAACCCAGAAATATCTGTACCATCTACAATCACAATAGAAGGTTGCAGCACTTCAGACATCACAGAAAGCAATGCTTTATTCACATATAGTTCAGTGGAATCAGCAGATGTTCAATCTATATTTCAGTCTAATTCAGATTACAATGCCTCTGATGATTTTAGCATTGAAAATATAACTTATATTGATGTTATAACTTCAACTGATAATTGCCCAATAATTTTAACTCGAACATTTACAATTACTGACAGCTGTAATAATACTGCTAGTGCTGTACAAACCATAACTATAGAAGATACAATTGCACCTATTATCAATATTCCTTCTGATATTACTATTGAATGTACAGACGATTCATCAAGTAATAATACAGGTCAAGCCACAGGTAATGATCACTGTAGTACTGTTACTATCACACAAATTGATAATGAAACACCTGGTACATGTGGGAATACAAAAACTATAGTTAGAATTTGGACTGCTACTGATGAATGTGGAAATACCACTTCTGCTGATCAAGTTATTACTGTCGAAGATACCACTCCTCCAATTTTAACTTTACCTGAAGATATTACTTTAGAATGTGGAGATGATACTTCCAGTGATAATACTGGTTTAGCAAAAGGAGAAGATTCATGTGGTGGTGTAACTATTTCAGAATTTGATAACATTACGAATACTTGTGGGAATACACAAGTTATTGAAAGAACCTGGACTGTTTCAGATAATTGTGGTAATGTAACAACAGGTGTACAAACAATAACTGTTGTAGATACTGTTGCACCTGTTCTTACTGTTCCTGCGGATGTAACTATAGAATGTACAGAAGATACTTCTCCTGCCAACACAGGTCAAGCTACAGCTACAGATGATTGTGCTACACCAACTATCTCATACTCGGACGTAGAAACCGCTGCATGTGGAAATACCAAAACTATCATCAGAACTTGGACTACTACTGATGCTTGTGGAAATACTACTTCTTCTGATCAGACCATAACTACTGAAGATACAACGCCTCCTACTTTCTCTGTTCCTGCTAATGTGACTTTAGAATGTGATCAGGATGTCAACGACCTTGTCTTTACAGGTGACGTTACAGATGAAAGTGATAACTGTTCTTCTTCAAACCTTGAGGCAACATTTACAGACACTATAGTAGATGGTGCTTGCGCTGGAAGCTTTACAATTAACCGTGCTTGGTCTTTATCTGATGACTGTGGAAACACGACTTCACTCGTACAGACCATTACAGTTCAAGACACTACTGCACCAACTTTCAATGAAAGCCTACCTGCAGATATTACTGTGGAGTGTGAAGATTTATTAGATGCTGAAAACTTAACTGCTACTGATAATTGTGGTGATGCTACAGTAACATTGACTGAAACTATCAATTCTGGAAGTTGTGATAATGATTATACTTTGATTAGAACTTGGGTTGCTCAGGATGCTTGTGGTAACGAAACTAGCCATACACAAACCATAACTGTTCAAGATACTACTGCTCCTATTATCGATGCTTCAAATATCGAAAATATAGATATAGAATGTGGTGTTACACCTGATGGTACGCTTGAGACTTGGATTGCCAATAATGCTGGTGCTACAGCATCTGATTCTTGTGGTAACGTAACTTGGTCTAATGACTATAACGACAGTACCTCTGTGGGTTGTGCTAATGGTGCCATTACAGTGACATTTACGGCCATAGACGACTGTGGAAATTCAGATTCGGTTACGGCTACATATTCTATTGTTGACACCGTAGCACCTGTTCTTACTGTTCCTGCGGATGTAACTATAGAATGTACAGAAGATACTTCTCCTGCTAATACAGGTCAAGCTACTGCAACAGATGATTGTGCTTCTCCAAGCATCTCATACTCGGACGTAGAAACCGCTGCATGTGGAAATACCAAAACTATCATCAGGACTTGGACAGCTACTGATGCTTGTGGAAATACAACTTCTGCTAATCAGACTATAACCACTGAAGATACAACGCCTCCTACTTTCTCTGTTCCTGCTAATTTGACTTTAGAATGTGACCAGGATGTCAACGATCTTGTATTTACAGGTGACGTTACGGATGAAAATGATAACTGTTCTTCAAACCTTGAGGCTACATTTACAGACACTATAGTAGATGGTGCTTGTGCTGGAAGCTTTACAATTAATCGTGCTTGGTCTTTATCTGATGACTGTGGAAACACTACTGCTCTGGTACAGACCATTACAGTTCAAGATACAACTGCACCAGAAATTTCAGTGCCTGCAGATGTAACTATAGAGTGTACAGAGGACAGCTCTAGTAATGCTACCGGAAGTGCTACTGGTACAGATAATTGTGGAGATGTAACTATATCTCAGTCCGATGTTGAGACTGCTGCATGTGGCAACACTAAAACCATAGTTAGAACTTGGACTGCTACTGATGCTTGTGGAAATACGGCTTCAGCTGACCAAACCATCACAGTTATAGATACTACTGCTCCTATTATCGATGCTTCAAATATCTCAAATATAGATATAGAATGTGGTGTTACACCTGATGGTACGCTTGAGACTTGGATTGCCAACAACGCTGGAGCAACAGCTTCTGACAGTTGTGGTAACGTAATTTGGTCCAATGACTATAACAACAGTACTACTGTGGATTGTGCCAATGGTGCTATTACAGTAACATTTACTGCTACAGACGTCTGTGGAAATTCAGACTCGGTTACTGCTACATATTCTATTGTAGACACCGTTGCACCTGTTCTTACTGTTCCTGCAGATGTAACTATTGAATGTACAGAAGATACTTCTCCCGCCAATACAGGTCAGGCTACAGCTACAGATGATTGTGCTACACCAACTATCTCATACTCGGACGTAGAAACCGCTGCATGTGGAAACACCAAAACTATCATCAGAACTTGGACGGCTACTGATGCTTGTGGAAATACGACTTCTGCTAATCAGACCATAACCACTGAAGATACAACGCCTCCTACTTTCTCGGTTCCTGCAAACTTAACCTTGGAATGCGATCAGGATGTCAACGACCTTGTCTTTACAGGTGACGTTACAGATGAAAGTGATAACTGTTCTTCTTCAAACCTTGAGGCAACATTTACAGACACTATAGTAGATGGTGCTTGCGCTGGAAGCTTTACAATTAATCGTGCTTGGTCTTTATTTGATGACTGTGGAAACACTACTGCTCTGGTACAGACCATTACAGTTCAAGATACTACTGCACCAACTTTCAATGAAAGTCTACCAGCAGATATTACTGTGGAGTGTGAAGATTTATTAAATGCTGAAAACTTAACTGCTACCGATAATTGTGGTGATGCTACTGTAACATTGACTGAAACTATCAATTCTGGAAGTTGTGATAATGATTATACTTTGATTAGAACTTGGGTTGCTCAGGATGCTTGTGGTAACGAAACTAGCCATACGCAAAATATAACTGTTCAAGATACTACTGCGCCAACTTTTAATGAAAATTTACCTACAGATATCATTGTTGAATGCGACAATGTACCAGCTGCTGCAAATTTAACAGCAACAGATAGTTGTGGATCTGCTACTGTGAATTTCTCTGAGAATATAGATAATTCAAATTCATCTTGTATTGGCGAATATATTATAGAACGCATTTGGATAGCAAGTGACAGCTGTGGAAATGAGTTAATTCATATTCAAATTATTACAGTTCAAGATACTACACCACCAGCAATGGTATCTACATTTGATTCAGATATTACAGTTTCATGTGATGAAATTCCAAATGTACCAAGTTTAGTATTTCAAGATTCTTGTTCTAATAATATTGATGTTGATTATAACGAAACATCTACTCAAACTAATGATTTTGAAGATTACAGTATTACAAGAATGTGGACTGTTACCGATGATTGTGGAAATCAATCTGAGTTTGTACAAAATATTACTGTTGAAATAAGTAATGTTATACAAGCTGAGAATGCTCAACGTTGTGTTCTTGATATTGAATTTGATTTATTCAATCTCTTATCTGGAGATTTTGATATGAATGGAGCATGGACAGTAGTTTCTGGAAATGCTACATTAAACGGTAGCTACTTTGATCCTAATTCTGTTGATGTTGGTGATTACATCTTTAGGTATTCGATTACTGAAGGTCCATGTCCGACAGAAGTTGAAGTAACTGTTAGTGTAGATGACGAGTGTTTAGTATTACCGTGTAGCTCTGCAGATAATGTTGTTATTTCTAAAACTGTTACCGCTAACGGTGATAACTTTAATGACTTCTTTACTGTTTCTGCCATTGAAGAATGTGGTTTCGAAATTGAAGTTCAGATTTTCAATCGTTGGGGTGCGGAAGTTTACAAGTCTGGTAATTATCAAAATGATTGGGGAGGTGAGTCGCATAGCTCATCTGTAGGAAATTCTGGAAAAGTCCCAACTGGAACATACTATTATATCATCAATATAAAGAATAGTGGATTGGCTCCTTTTACAGGTCCTATCTATGTAGCAACAAATTAAAACTTAACCGATGAAGTTATATAAATTAATAAGTAGTGTATTGCTCCTTTTGTGTGTTTCTGCAGTTTTCGGACAGCAGCTTCCACAATTTACACAGTACATGTTTAATACTATTTCTATAAATCCCGCTTATGCAGGAAGCAGAGAAACACTAAGTATCGTTGGTTTACATAGAAGCCAGTGGGTTGGCTTAGAAGGAGGCCCAGAGACACAAACCCTATCTATACATACTCCTATGAGAAATGAAAATATGGGTTTAGGGATTTCTTTTATAAATGATCAACTAGGTTATGAAAATTTCTCTTATTTATATGCTGATTACTCTTATACCATAAAGACTAGTGAAAAAACAAAATTAGCTTTTGGTATTAAAGGTGGTGTTACACATTATACTCTAGATGAAGAATTACTAAACGACCCTAGTGTTATTAATGATCCATTCTTTGCAGATGTATCTAATCGATGGAGTCCAAATTTTGGAGCTGGAATTTATTTACACAACCAATTATGGTACATTGGTTTATCTGCTCCCAGAATATTAAATACCGATTACAACAAAGGTGAAAACGGAACTCTTGACTATGTGGCTTTAGAAAGAATCAGTTATTATTTTACTGGTGGTTACGTTTTCACGCTTAGCGAAAACACAAAATTGAAACCTTCGGTATTATTAAAAGCAACCAATGGTGCGCCACTTTCTTTTGATGCTTCGGCAAACTTTTTGTTCTATGAAAAGTTTTGGATTGGTGGTGGATATAGATTTGATAATAACGCTGGTGCTATTGGAGGCATTGCTGATTTTCAAATTTCAAAACAACTACGAGTTGGATATGCATATGAATATCCTATTTCTGATATAAGACCTTACACAGGTGGAACACATGAGGTTCTTTTAATGTTTGAAGTCTTTAAAAGCAAACGAATTAAATCGCCAAGATACTTCTAAATTGAAACGGATTATGAAAACAAGACTATTAGCTTTACTTCTAATTATTGCTTCGTCAGTTTCTTTTGCACAAACGAAATTGGCTGATAAGTTTTTTGATAACTATGGTTATGTAAAAGCCATAGAACTTTATGAAAAAGCTTTAGAAAATGGTGATGACAGTGAACACGTGCTAACTCGATTAGGTGATGCAAATTACAATAATTCCAAGTCTGATAAAGCTGCTTATTGGTATGGTGAAGCCATAAAAAAACATAAAAAAATAGATGCTGAACATATGTTTAAATACATCCAATCTTTAAGAAGTATTGGTAAGTATGACGAGGCAGATAAATGGTTTAAAGAGTTAAGTGCTGCTCAACAAGGTGATAGTAGACTAAAAGGTTATAACCCAGATGAGACAGATATATACAGTAAGCTAACAGCAAAAAATGAGATTCTAGTAAATATAGAAAACTTACCATTTAACTCTGAAAATTCAGATTTCGGTTCTTTTCAAGCTGATGGAAAATTATACTTTGCATCATCAAGAGGTGATGGAAAAGTTTATGACTGGAATAAAGAACCTTTTTTAGATTTATATGTCGTTGATGTTAATGAAAATGGTCAAAGTATTAACTATGGTTCACCTACAGAGCTTGAAGCTGAAGCTATAAATTCTGAATATCACGAAGCTTCTATTGCCATAACTAATGATGGTAAAACCTTGTATTTTACCAGAGATAATGTTAACAAACGCAAAAGGTTAAATTACGACAAAGAAGGCACAACACACCTTAAGATATATAAAGCAAACTTAGTGAATAAAACCTGGTCTAATGTTGTAGAATTACCTTTTAATGATGATGTTTTCTCAACAGGTCATCCTGCTTTGAGTGCCGATAATAAGACCTTATATTTTGTATCTGACAGAGAAGGTGGTTTTGGACAAACCGATATTTATTCTGTAAAAATAAATGATGATGGTTCTTATGGAGAGCCTGAAAATTTAGGCGATAAAATCAATACCGAAGGACGAGAAATGTTCCCTTTTGTTAGCAAAGACAGTACCTTATACTTTTCTTCAGATGGTTATCTTAATCTGGGTTTGTTAGATATTTTTAAATCTAATATCCTAAAAGGAGACAACTCAGAACCTGAAAACATTGGCGCACCTTATAATAGTGGTTATGATGATTTTGCATTTTTTATAGATTCTGACAAACAATCTGGTTATTTCTCTTCAAATAGACCAAATGGTAAAGGTGGAGATGATATCTATAGCTTTAATTCACACTTATGTCAACAAAAATTAAAAGGTATTGCCAGAGATTTAAGAACTGATAACCCATTAGAAGAAGTTACTGTTAGACTCATTGATGAAACCGGTAAGGTCATTGATGAAGTAACCACTAATAGTAATGGCGAATATATTTTCCCTAAAATAGACTGTAGCAAAACCTATACTGTAGTTGGAAGTAAGCCTGATTATAAAGATGATCAAAAATCAATTACCACTTCGGAGGAAAACGAAAAATCTAATAATGTTGACTTAAATCTTGAGCCATTAATTGTCAGCAATCAAATTGTAATTAACCCTATTTTCTTCGATTTTGATAAATCTAATATTAGAACCGATGCAGAATATGAGCTTGAGAATATTGTTGATGTTATGCGTAAGCATCCTACAATGGTGATTAAAATAGAATCGCATACTGATAGTCGAGGAAGAGATAACTACAATCTTAAATTATCTGACCGAAGAGCAAAATCTACAAGAGACTATATCATCTCTAGAGGAATTGCTTCAGAGCGAATAGAAAGTGCTATTGGTTACGGAGAAACTCAATTATTAAATAAATGTGCTAACGGAGTAACATGTACGGAAGAAGAGCACCAGCTCAACCGAAGATCTTACTTCTATATTTTGGAAGATTAATAACCTTCCTCAAATTAGTTTTTTTAAAGCAAGCTTGCCATGAGCTTGCTTTTTTGTTATGACCAATTTTTATTTGAAAGATAAGCTTCTATAGTCTTATCTATCCATGTATATTCTTTAAGCTCTTTTAGGTTAAATAAGAGTTCTCTAGGAATATTGCTATATCCAATAAATGCACCTGCTATTTGACCTGCAATTGAACAATTAGTATCTGTATCACCACCTAAACTAATAATCTGTTTATACACATTATGTAAACCTAATTTTGGAACCATGCTTGCATAAGCAATAGCTAATGGAATAGAGTTTACCACATATCCATCACTCCCTAATTTGCCTACTTCATTTACGTCACAGTTCAATTTATTTATGGTAATTAACCTATCTCTTACTCTCGTATCAGGAATTTGCTCAATAATTATTTCTAACAAATTTTCTAAGCCTGTCCAAGTTCCTTCTATAATGGCTTGAATTGCTAAAAACACAGATAAAGCTCCTACATAAGCTTCATCATTATGATGAGTTATAATTGAAAAATTTCTAATGAAATCTCTAGATACTTTTGTTTCAAAAGCTAAAGGAGCTACTCTCATAGCAGAACCATTACCTGCTGCGTATTCACCTTTTCTACCTACCTGACTCCAATGGCCACCAACCTCTAACTCTTGCATGGCTTTAAGGGTACTAGCACCTAACCCTGTTAGCTTTCTTGATTTATAAAATTCTAGATATTTTTTTGCAAAAATCTCTGCATCTAAACTTTCATTTTCAGTTATTGCCTCACAAGTAGCAATTGTTAATTGAGTATCATCTGTAATACCCCAAATCATATCTTCTGATTCAGGCTTACCATAAAGGAAATATGTTTCTTTTGAATTTTGAATAGGCAAAACATTCTCATGACAACTCCCATAAGCATCGCCAATCGCTCCTCCCATAATACAGCCTTTAAATCTATCTGAAATCTTCATCTACTTTAAAAGAAGAAATTTAAATAAATTTTAATTAAGTCTACAATCTTAATAGCATAGTTATTTATTTCATTAGAAATAAAAAAGCCACAATCACATTGTGGCTGTTGGGGCTATTAATCAACTTTTATAGCGGTTTATCGCTTAATGAAAATATTTGTGAAAAACCATTTTCCTTCGCTATTCATTTCGGCAGATACGTCAAAATCTGTGTAATTGCCTTCTATGTTCTCTTTATGACTTGGACTATTTAACCAAGCATTAACCACAGAAGCAGCCGAATTAAATCCGTAAGCTACATTTTCGGTAACTAAATTGGCATGTGCATTAACTTCTAAACTTTGCTTTCTTTGAAAAAAGTTATCATGAGATACATTGTTTACCTCAATCATATAATCAGTATGAGTATAAGCTACAGCTTTAACTATGGTATGTTGATTTAAGGCATTTAATCCTTGGGTAATTCTGTAATTATTAATTAGCTCCATAATCTCAATTTCAATTTGTTTGGCTTGAGGAGCTTCAGATACTTCTATAGCATTCATTTGGTCGTCTAAAGTATCTTCTGAAGAACAAGATGTAAGGCCTAAGAGGGCAACAATAGCCAATAATGGCAATAGTTTAGTCACTTTCATAAGTAGGTTATTTAGGTTTGGGATTACTAATTTAACAGCGGAAATTTGCTAAATTGTTAAAGAAAAGTTAAAATCGATTAAAAACATGCATTTCGTCGATTTTAAATGTAAAACATCGACGAAATACATAATTCAGGATAATAAAAATGCGTTTAACCGTTAAAAAACAACATTTCAACGACTATTAAAACACAGAATATTAGTTAAAAAATTAAGGGGCTAATCTTTCAATTTTCCAATCGAAATCTTCTTGTAGTTTGTATCGTATTCTATCGTGAAGTCTATTGGGTCTACCTTGCCAAAATTCGAGTTCTACAGGCTTTATGATATAGCCTCCCCAATGTTTTGGTCGTTCGATTTCCTTACCCTCGTATTCTAGTTCTAAATCCTTAAGTTTAGATTCTAGTTCTTCTCTATTTTTTACCACCTCACTTTGGTTAGAAACTAAAGCACCAAGTTGGCTACCTCTGGGACGAGACTCAAAATAACCATCGCTTAAATTTTCAGCAATTTTTTCGGCTTTACCTTTAATTATAATTTGTCTTTCTGCTGAATGCCAAAAGAAAGATAGACATACATGTGGGTTTTCTGCAATAGCTTTTCCTTTTTCACTATTATAGTTGGTATAAAAAATAAATCCTTCGTGAGTATATTTTTTTAATAATACTACTCTACTTTTTGGATAACCATCTAATCCTATGGAAGATACCGTCATAGCATTAGGCTCTTCAACATCAAAATTAGACTCCACCTCTACAAACCAATTTCTAAATAACTCTATTGGGTTATCTGGCACATTATCAAGTAATAACTCGCCTTTTTCGTAAGATTTTCTATAGTTACTGAGGTCTTTTTCCATGGTATTACGAAGATACTTCAATTTTTTGATTAGATAAAAAAAAGACTATTTTAGAGAAAATTTTTACAAATGCGATTTGAAGATTCCCCTTATTCCAAATCAATACAACACAAAAAAGTCATTCTTGACTTTGGTTCTTACTACTTATGTGACAACTTTTTTATAATGGAAGTTAATGAGGGTGAACACTTTAATTGGAACAAATTAGGAGAGGTTCTTATTTCGCTTAGAGCACATTATGGACATCATAAAACCCTTGCCTATATAGCTAACAGAGTAAATGCCTACTCTATTGACCCTGTTTTATGGTCGTATTTTGATAAAGATGATAGTATTTTAGTAGCTGCTTCTATTGTTAGTTATAGAGATTCTACATTTATAAATGCTAATATTGAAAAGCAACTCGCCTCAATACCAATAAAAAGAGCTTTAAGTTTAGATGAAGCTATAGACTGGGTACAAAAACTTAGTGAGTTTAATTAAACTCAAAAGACTTACCGTCTTTGGCTAAAAGTACATTCTCAAAGACCGTCTGTGCTTCTTGTTTAAATTCGTCGTAACCATTGTAGCGCGTAGAATAATGACCAAGAATTAAATGATCTACATTAGCTTTTTTTGCAATAGTTGCAGCTTGGATAGCCGTACTGTGCTTTGTTGGTGCACAAAGTATTTTATTCTTTTCTAAAAAAGTAGATTCGTGATATAGAACTGTAGCCTCTTTTATTATAGGAATAATTGCTTCGTTGTAAACGGTATCGCTGCAAAATGCATAACTTAATGAAGGATTAGGATCCATTGTAACAGTATTGTTATCAATCAAAACACCATCTTCATTTAAGACATCAGCTCCTTGTTTTAGCTTTCTGAAATATGCCACATTAATATTGGCTTCTGTGACTGCTTCAATATCAATTTTTCTATCATTTTCCTTTTCTTTAAAAAGAAATCCGTTGGTATAAATGCGATGGTCTAAAGGTATAGTGTGTACTTCAACGTTGTCATCTTCATAAATTAATTCGGATTGTTTGGAAGACAATTCATGAAAGATTAAGGGATAATTAGTCCAACTATCCGAAAGTTTCATTTGTAACGTTATAACTTCCTTTAAACCTTTTGGAGCATATATATGAAGTTCGGTTTCTCTTGTTAACAGCCTAAATGTGCTAATTAAACCTACCAAACCAAAATAATGATCACCATGAAGATGCGATATAAAAATGTGCTTTATTCTTGAAAACTTTATCTTATTTCTGCGTAGCTCTACTTGCGTACCCTCACCACAATCAATAAGAAACATATGATTCTTTATCTCTAAAACCTGAGATGTAGGATTGGTATTGGTACGTGGTGTGGCGCTATGACAGCCGAGAATGGTGAGTTTCAATTTTTATGTGAATTTAAATTCAAATATGTTCTAATTAAATCCAACTCTTTGAGTGCTGGATTCTTATTAGGTATTTTCTTTATTTCAAAGCTAGTATTATTATAATGAATTGCAGAAATCACATAATAATTTTCAAGATCTTGGGTAATTATTACATCTTTTATCTCTGCAATTAGAATTTTTTGTTTGTTTAAGATAAATGACGATAATTTTATTCCTTTAACTATATATCCTCCTTCTATAAAAGTTATACGAGTCATGTAAAGAATCGAAAAAAACAAAAAAGCCATTATAAAATCGAAAGCTTTATTATGAACCTCTTTTTCAAAAAGCCCTTCGAATGGAATAGAAATTATGCCAAAAACAATCAATAGAATAAAAAACCAAATGAAATCTAAGATTTTCTCTTCTTTTAGTATGATAGCCTCATTATTCAAACTAAAACCCTAAATCTCTTTCAATATCTTCCATCTCAATAACATCGTAAGCTTCATGCATGGTAGGAACTACGATGATTTCATCTGGCATTTCATCTAAATCTACTTTATCTGAAACAACAACAAACGATTTTTTATCACCGCGATGATTGTTAGATAGGCGTAAAAACTCAATAATATCTTCTAAAGAAATTTTATCCAAGCTCGATAAATTCACAATAAGATGGTCATTCTTATACTTATCGTAAGCCTGTTCTATATTGTTGACCAACGTTTTTACTGAAGCTTTTTCTTGAGTAATGATTGTAATATTTCCATCTCTATCTATAATCATAACTTACTTTTTTATTTTAGACGCCAGCAAATAGATTACAGCCATTCTAATAGCTACACCATTTTCAACCTGGTTTAAAATTATGGCTTGTTTAGAATCTGCTACATCACTAGTTATTTCTACACCTCTATTTATTGGACCAGGATGCATGATTATAATCTCTTTTTTTAGACTATCTAAAATCTCCTTATTGACACCAAATTGCTGAGTATATTCTCTTGTCGATGGAAAATAACTAATATCCATTCGTTCGTTTTGAACTCTAAGCATATTAGCCACATCACACCATTCTAGGGCTTTCATAAGATTTGTCTCTACCTTAACACCCAATTCCTTTATATATTTTGGCAGTAATGTTTTTGGTCCACAAACCATAACATTAGCACCTTGAAGTTGTAAAGCATAAATGTTTGAAAGTGCTACCCTACTATGAAGAATATCACCAACAATAACAACATTTTTACCTTTAACACTTCCTAGCTTTTCTCTTATGGAATAAGAATCTAATAAGGCTTGTGTAGGATGCTCGTGCGCTCCATCACCTGCATTGACTATACTTGCATTAACGTGCTGAGATAGAAATATTCCAGCACCAGGATTAGGATGACGCATAACAACCATGTCTACTTTCATAGATAAAATGTTATTAACCGTATCAATAAGAGTTTCTCCTTTTTTTACTGAAGACTGAGCTGCTGAAAAATTAATAATATCTGCAGAAAGCCTTTTTTCTGCTAATTCAAATGAAAGTTTTGTTCTTGTAGAATTTTCAAAGAATAAGTTAGCAATAGTGATATCTCTAAGCGAAGGGACTTTCTTAATAGGCCTATTAATGACTTCTTTAAATTGATCTGCAGTTTCAAAAATAAGATCTATATCTTGCTTTGTAAGATATTTTATTCCTAATAAGTGGTCTACACTTAATTCGCTCATAATTGTTTAATTAGAAGTCTCAGTTAATTTTATTTATCAATTAAATATACAGCATCTTCACCTTCATTTTCTACCCAATTGACTTTCACTTTTTGATTATCAATAGCGTCTACCTGTCTTCCTCTATAATTTGGTTGTATTGGTAAATGTCTACTGAATCGTCTGTCAATTAATGTAAGAAGTTCTACATTCTTTGGTCTTCCAAATGATTGTATTGCTGTTAAAGCAGATCTTATACTTCTGCCAGTATACAATACATCATCTATAAAGACAACGTTTTTATCTTCAACTATAAAATTTATTTCGGTAGTATTGGCTTCTAAAGGTTTATCTCCCCTTCTAAAATCATCTCTAAAAAAGGTAATGTCTAAATGACCTAATTTTATATCCTTTATTTTATACTCTTCTTTTAGCATTGATGCCAAACGGTCTGCTAAAAAAGTACCTCTAGGCTGAATGCCTATTAACACTGTTTGAGAAAAATCATCATGATTTTCAATGAGTTGACAAGCCAATCTGTGAAGGGTAATATTTACTTCTTTAGAATTAAGTAAGACTTTTTTACTCATATGCTTACAGGACGTTACTAATTAGCAAAGTTAAAACAAAAAGTTAGGGTTTCCAATTAGATTTGTAAGCTATAAAACAAGAGGAAGCTCTTTTTTATAGAACTTCCTCTCACACACTTTGTTGAGTTGACTATTAATTAGTACTTAATAAACTTGTAAGTGTAATTTTCTGTTTCATTAATTAAATTTAATACATAGAAACCATCACTAAGATAAGATGTGTCTATAGCTGCAATGTTTTCATCTGTCTCTATTATCTGAACTATTTTTCCATCTAAACCATAGATTTGATAAGAGTTATAGCTTGTATTATTAACCAATCTTATTTGATCTTGACTAACTAATACTTTTACATTATTCTCTTCAACATCTACACTTGAAAGCGTTGCATCAAATACACTATTCATAGTAATTGATGTACCACTTAATAAGGATGATAAATTAATAAGCGCTTGATTATTCTTATAAACCCTTAGGTAATAAGCATCAGAAGGAGTAACATTGTCTAAAACAACCTCAAAGCTACCTCCAACTAAGGCAACAATATTGTAAGAATCACATTCTAATTCTTGCAATTGCCCTAAATCATCACTAGGAGCTAAGAAAATCTGATAATCAATATTTGCCACTAATGTAAGACCAAGGCTTGCCATGCCTATCTGAACTTTGTTATCACCAGGACTAACAACATGTTTATAAAAAACATCTTCAGATGTATCACAAGCAGGTGTTAAACCTGAATTTGTGGCAGAATTGTAATTTAGAATATTAACAGAAACACTGGTTCCATTAATTTCGATGGCATTTTCAATAGTGTTACCATCTTGGGCATTTATTGCAAAAGCAACAAACAACCCGACACAGAGTAAAGTTTTTTTCATAATATAAAGATTTTGGGTTATTGGGTTATACTGTTATTAAGACTAGGGTTAAAATGAGCCTTATTAGTTAAATCTTAGGGTTTATATTATTGAAATTTTGGGTTATAGATGCTTTAGTTCATATTTCTAAAATTATATTTTGGGTTATTGGTATTCACTTAAATTTAACACTTATTTTTAATGAAATACTAATTATTTGGCTGAAATACACTTTTTTTTAACATTTCAAACTCAATTTTACGAATTGTACTACAAATATAGTCTTCTGAATAACAGTTTGTTACAAAAAAAAGCCTTTCATTTCTGAAAGGCTTTAATCATTTTAGGTTGAAAATTCAGCCTATAAGCTGATTTTATTTTCCATCCATTTTATCTTTAAGAGCTTGTAAAGCATCGTTTGCATCACCTAATGTTGGTTTAGCTTCAGCAGCTTGTGCTTCAGCTTTCTTAACAGCTTGCTTAACGATATTTGCTTCTTCTTCTCTAAATACAGCAGTATGAGATGCTACAACACGCTTGAATTCTTTGTTGAACTCAATGATTTTGAATTCTGCTTCTTCACCTTTTTTAAGTTTAGAACCATCTTCTTTTTCTAAATGACGTGCTGGTACAAATGCTACAATATCCTCATTAAATTCTATTGTTGCTCCTTTATCTACCATTTCTGTAATAGCAGCAGTATGAGAAGTACCTACAGCAAACTCAGTTTCATATTTATCCCAAGGGTTTTCCTCAGTTTGTTTATGACCTAGAGATAACTTACGACCTTCTACATCTAACTCTAATACAACAACATCTAACTTGTCACCTACGTTACAGAACTCAGATGGATGCTTAATTTTCTTAGTCCAAGATAAATCAGAGATATAAATTAATCCATCAATACCTTCTTCTAATTCTACAAACACACCAAAGTTTGTAAAGTTACGTACAATACCTGTGTGCTTAGAACCTACAGGGTATTTAGTTGTAATGTCTGTCCATGGATCTGGTGTTAATTGCTTAATACCTAGAGACATCTTACGATCTTCTCTATCTAATGTTAAAATAACTGCTTCGATTTCATCACCTACAGATACGAAATCTTGAGCAGAACGTAAATGTGTAGACCATGACATTTCACTAACGTGTACTAAACCTTCTACACCATCAGCAACTTCAATAAATGCACCGTAATCAGCAATAACTACAACTTTACCTTTTACTTTATCTCCAACTTTAACCTCTTCTGATAAAGCTTCCCAAGGATGCTTAGATAATTGCTTAAGACCTAATTGAATTCTTGATTTGTTTTCATCAAAATCAAGGATTACAACGTTAAGTTTTTGATCTAACTCAACAATCTCATTTGGATGGTTGATACGAGACCAAGATAAGTCTGTAATATGAACTAAACCATCTACACCACCTAGATCGATAAACACACCATAAGAAGTAATATTTTTTACAACACCTTCTAATACTTGTCCTTTTTCTAACTGACCAATGATTTCTTTCTTTTGCTCTTCGATATCAGCTTCGATAAGCGCTTTGTGAGAAACTACTATGTTTTTGAATTCGTGGTTGATTTTCACAACTTTAAATTCCATAGTTTTATTTACGTACTGATCGTAATCTCTAATTGGCTTCACATCGATTTGAGAACCTGGTAAGAATGCTTCGATTCCGAAAACGTCAACGATCATACCACCTTTAGTTCTACACTTTACGAAACCATTTACGATTTCACCAGTTTCGTGAGCTTTGTTTACTCTATCCCATGCTTTAATTACACGAGCTTTTCTGTGAGATAATACTAACTGACCTGTAGCGTCTTCACGTACGTCAATTAACACCTCTACTTTATCACCAACTTTTAAATCTGGATTGTAACGGAACTCGTTAAGAGAAATTACACCTTCAGACTTAGCGTTAATGTCAATAATAGCATCTCTATCCGTAATATGAATAACTTCACCTTCTACAACTTCATCATCTAAAGTGTCTACGAAATTTTCAGATACTAACTTTTCAAATTCTTCTAATTTTTTGTCTTCAACTTGCTCAATTCCTTCTTCGTAATTGTGCCAATCGAATTCTTTTAAGAATTTTTCTGGATTTGCTTGAGCTTCAGATACTACTGGAGCCTCTGCTACTTTTGCTTCAGTTGCTTCAACTTCAGCTTGTTTTGTTTCTTTTTCAGACATGCGCTGAATAAAAATTTGTATTCTGTATTGTTTGAAAGATTAACGGAAAACTTTACAGAAGTTATTAATTAAAAAATGTGTTTCCTTTTCCACTTTCTCTAGTCCGCTAAAAAAGGAGTGCAAAAGTAGTATATATTTTACTGAAAACCAAACATTAAATATTGTGACTTCAACATTTTTTAGGTGTCTTAATGTTACATTATCAATTTGATGTTGAGTAGATTAAAAAATACTGCTAAAATTGGTATATTTACGAGTAACATATAAACAAACTAAAAACTATAAAATCATGGTTAAAGCAAAATATCAAGATGTTCTTGATTTAGGAGAAAAATTGAACATCCAAAACGGTAAAGTAGAAGAAACTGACGGAAAACTAAAAGTTTGGGGAACAGCCGCTACACAATATGAAAAAAACTTACTTTGGGACGAAATAAAACGTATTGGTGGTGAAAATCCTTCTGATATAATGGCTGATATTAAGGTTGCAGACGAATCAGTTTATGCAAGACATACGGTTAGTTCTGGCGAAACTTTAGGGAAAATTGCTAAGCAATATTATGGTGATCCTTCAAAATACCAAAAGATTTACCAGGCTAATACAGATATTCTAAAAAGTCCGGATTTAATTTATCCTGATCAAGAATTAGTGATTCCTAATATTTAATTAAGAAAGAAAATCTTTATACAAAGCGGTCTAATTTATTTTAGGTCGCTTTTTATTTTTCTATCATTTGATTAATTAAGTTAAGAATACTTTGAACTTGTGCTTCAATAGTTAAACCTGAATTATCAATTTCTATAGCATCATCAGCTTTTACTAAAGGAGAATCTTCTCGAGTGGAATCTATATAATCTCTTGTTGTTACATTTTCAAGAACTTCTTCATAACTCAACTTTTGTCCGCGTTCTAAAAGTTCTTTATAACGTCTTTCTGCTCTTGTTTCTGCAGATGCTGTCATGAAAATTTTTAATTCTGCATCAGGAAAAACAACGGTTCCAATGTCTCTTCCATCCATAACGATGCCCTTCTCTTTTCCCATGAGTTGTTGCTGCTCTACAAGTTTTCGTCGTACTTCAGACAATGTAGCAACAGGACTCACAAAACTTGAAACCTCCATGGTTCTAATGTCTTTTTCAATATTTTCTCCATTCAAATACACTTCAGCAAAACCTAAAGTTTCATTAAACTTAAATGTAATATTTACATCATCAAGATTTTCAATTAATTGCTCTTCATGAAAAAAGCCATCTCCTATAAAATCGTTTTTTAGAGCATAATACGTTACAGCTCTATACATGGCACCAGTATCTACATAAACATAGTTTAAGGTCTTTGCCAATTGCTTAGCAATAGTACTTTTTCCTGTAGAGGAAAATCCGTCAATAGCAATAACTATTTTCTTCATTTATCTTAAATCTATTTGTAGCCCAAAAAAGCTTGTGTTAGAAGCGCTAGTATATCTGGCATGTGTATAACTAAAGCGCATCTTGTTTAGTTTTATTCCCACACCAACTGAAAGTCCAGAAAAATTTCTTTGATCTACAATCCTAAGTTCTTCGGCTCTTCTAAAATTATAACCCAATCTTATATTGAAACCTCCTTCAGGAAAGAGTTCTGCTCCTAGAATAAGATGCCTTAATCCTTTATTGAAAAAGCTAACTTTTTCTTGAGTTTGGTTTCCATCCAAGTCCGTTGTTGCTCTCGCAGGATTAGCCACCGAAATTGGCCAACGTTGTAAATTTTCTAAGGTTAAATGCCAGCGTAAAGGTACATTTTCTAAAGTTTGAGACATTCCAAAATTAACTTCGAGAGGCAATGGTTCGTTTTGTCCTGCGTAAGTTGAAAATTGTGTTCCAATATTTCTAATGGTTAAAGCCGCATGAAAATCTAACTTTTCATTAATATACATAGCACCAATATCTACAGCTCCTCCAACGGAATTGTATTGTTCTAATAAAGAGGTTATGATTTTTACATTTGCTCCAACATAAAAATCGGTAAAAGGGATATTATAGTTATAACCGAATGAAATAGCTGCTTCATTTCCAGTAAATGTTCCTGTGGACACACCATTAACATCATAACCATCAAAAGAACCGTAATTTATATAAGTGACACCAAAATGGAAGGTCTGTACGTGTCTATCCCAAGTGTAGGCATAAGCTGCAGTTCCGTAAGTTATTCCCCCTAAATAATTTGAAACATTTACAGCAAGCTGATTACCCATTTCGTAATTAATTGAAGCTGGGTTGTAAAGGCCTTCCGTTACATCATGATCGAAATTTGTGATAATTTTTCCTCCTAAAGCAGCCTGTCTTGGTGAGGATACTAAGTTGAGAAATTGATAAGTAGATTCACCTCCTAATTGAGCGAATAAAGGCACGGCTAATAGTAGAAAATGTAAGGTAAGAATCCTCTTAATCATAGATTTGCAAAATAACTAAATCTATCTTAAAACGGTGATATGATTTTTTTATTTTTTTAAAGGCTATTCTTTACTCCTTAATTGAAGTTTTTGACCTACTTTAATAAGGTTACTCGATAGTCTATTTAATTCTTTTAGAGCCTCTACAGTAACTCCATTTTTATTGGCTATGCTATATAAAGTATCACCTTTAGCGACTGTATAATGGTATAATTTCTCACTATTGGAGTCATCAAAATTTCTAACCTTAAGTTTTTGTCCAACTTTTATAAGATTAGAACTTAAATTATTTTGCTGTTTTAACTCTTCTAAGCTTAAATTATAACGTTTAGCCAAACTATATAAGGTTTCTCCTTTAACAACCACATGATAATTAGAAGCTGTCTCCTTTGAATCAGCATCTAAATTAGAACTATTTTTATCTACCAAATCAAAGTTTTTAACCAAAAGCTTTTGACCTTCGTCCACCAAAGTAGTTTGTAAATTATTGGCTTGCTTTAATTCTGCAAGGGTAACATTATATTTTCTGGAGACATCAAGTAATGTTTCGTCTGGCTTTACAATATGATATATAGGAATATTATCTTGACTTTTTACAGAAGACGTAATTACTGTATTGTCTGTAACTAAAATTGGATCAGGCGATGTATTATCCTTATTCTCTTCAGCTTTAGTAGCTTCAGATTTCATCAGAGTAATTTCACCAGTAACAATATTCAGCTTAGCTGGTTTGCCATCTAGGATTACATCTCTATATTTTCCATCAGCTTGCCCGAAAGCAAAATGATTTAACGTTAATAGAAATAGTAATCCTAGTATGGTTTTACAGCTTTTTAGCATCTTTTACTTTTTGATTTGTAATGGCTATATCTAGCACATCACTCATATCTTTAACATAATGAAATTTTAAACCTTTAAGATATTCTGGTTTAATTTCATCAATATCTCTTTTGTTATCTTCACAAAGTAATATTTCTTTTATTCTAGCACGCTTCGCAGCTAAAATCTTTTCTTTTATACCACCAACTGGCAATACTTTACCACGTAGCGTAATCTCACCCGTCATAGCAATACTCTTTTTCACTTTACGTTGTGTGAATAAAGATACTAAAGATGTTAGCATAGTTACACCTGCACTTGGGCCGTCCTTTGGTGTTGCACCTTCTGGAACGTGAATATGCACGTTATACTTATCAAAGACTTCAGGATTAATTTCAAACTTATCTGCGTTTGCCTTAATATACTCCATAGCAATTGTTGCAGACTCTCGCATTACTTTTCCTAAGTTACCGGTAATACTAAGATTGCCTTTTCCTTTTGACAAAATAGATTCAATAAACAGAATATCACCTCCTACTCTAGTCCATGCTAAACCTGTTACAACACCAGCTACGTTATTGTTTTCGTATTTATCGCGTTCTAATCTTGGGCTTCCTAAAATTTCAACAACATCTTCATTGGTTACTTTAATATTGTACTCCTCTTCCATCGCTATGTTCTTAGCTGCATAACGCACCATTTTTGCGATTTGCTTCTCTAAACCTCTAACACCAGATTCGCGTGTATAACCTTCAACAATTTTTTCTAATTGTGGTTTACCTATCTTTAAAGCTTTTTCATCCAAACCATGCTCTGTTAACTGTTTTGGTAGCAAATGGCGTTTAGCGATTTCAACCTTCTCCTCAATTGTATAACCTGTTACATTGATGATTTCCATACGATCTCTCAATGCTGGCTGAATTGTATTGAGACTATTAGAAGTCGCTATAAACATCACCTTAGAAAGGTCGTAACCCATCTCTAGGAAGTTGTCATAGAACTCATTATTTTGCTCTGGATCTAGCACCTCTAACATCGCTGATGAAGGGTCTCCTTGGTGACCTGCTGATAACTTGTCTATTTCATCCAAAACAAAAACCGGATTAGATGTACCAACTTTTTTCAAACTTTGAATGATCCTACCTGGCATAGCACCAATGTAGGTTTTTCTGTGTCCTCGGATTTCGGCTTCATCACGTAAACCACCAAGTGAGATTCTTACATATTCTCTTCCCAAAGCTTCAGCTATAGACTTTCCTAATGAGGTTTTACCAACACCTGGAGGTCCGTATAAACAAAGGATTGGCGACTTCATATCATTACGAAGTTTTAAAACAGCCAAATATTCAATAATGCGTTTTTTTACATCATCTAAACCAAAATGATCACGATCTAGAATTTTCTTAGCACGTTTTAGGTCGAATTTATCTTCACTAAATTCATTCCATGGTAGATCTAAAAACAAATCCAAATAGTTTCTCTGAATAGAATATTCAGCAACTTGAGGATTCATACGTTGCATTTTGGCCAATTCCTTTTCAAAATGGGTTTTTACCTTTTCATCCCAATTCTTTTCTTTGGCACGCGCTTTCATATCTTCAATTTCTTCACCAGAAGAAACACCACCTCCTAATTCTTCTTGGATAGTTTTCATCTGTTGATGTAAGAAATACTCACGCTGTTGTTGGTTCATATCACTTTGAACCTTATTTTGAATATCATTTTTAAGCTCTAGCTTTTGATATTCGATATTCATGTATTTTAAAGTCTGAAGTGCACGATCCTTAAGATCATTAATTTTTAATAATTCTTGCTTTTCTTCAACTTTTAAATTCATGTTTGAAGACACAAAATTTACCAAGAATGAGTTACTCTCAATATTCTTAATCGCGAAAGAAGCTTCTGTCGGAATGTTTGGACTTTCCTTAATAATATCTAAAGATAGATCCTTAATAGAATCTATGATTGCTTTAAACTCTTCATTATCCGCAGCTGGTTTAGCCTCTGGAATATCTGATATTGTTGCCGTTAGGTAAGGCTTTTGAGAAATTATATCATTGATTTGAAAACGCTTTTTACCTTGAATAATCACTGTAGTATTGCCATCAGGCATTTTTAATACTTTCAGAATTCTAGCAACCGTACCCGTTTTGTAGATATCTTTTTCTGTCGGATTTTCAACATATTCATCTTTCTGCGCTACCACACCAATTACTTTACCTCCATTATTAGCATCATTTATCAACTTAATAGATGCGTCTCTACCAGCAGTAATAGGAATAACAACACCTGGAAACAATACTGTGTTTCTTAAAGGTAAAATTGGTAAAGATTCGGGTAAAACTTCATTATTTATTTGTTCCTCATCCTCAGGCGTCATTAGAGGAATTAACTCTGAATTCTCGTCAAAATCCTGTAATGACAAACTGTCAAGGTTCATAAAATTTGATTTCTTCATAATATTTTTAAGCCATTATGTCACTCATATGAGCACATTAGCGTTTGTTTAAATGTATTAATATTTAACTTTATATTGAATATCAACAACTTATAAGATATTCAAAGTTATTCACACTAGTATATTTTCAATTGTTATGCCATTACCTTTATAACCACTAAAACTTTTTTCTCTAAAAGTGTAACAGTTTATGAAACGCTTCATCTTTATACCAAAGCAATTGTTTTTTTGACATCAACCAATCAAGATATCGAACAGTTAGTTTTGCTTTGTGGCTCTGGGAACCAACGTGCGCAGTTGGAAATATACAACAGGTACAACAAAGCAATGTATAACACAGCCCTAAGGATTGTAAAAGATTCCTTTAAGGCTGAAGACATAATGCAAGAGTCTTTTTTAACCGCGTTTACAAAGTTAAAAACGTTAGAGGACACTAAATTATTTGGTGCATGGTTAAAGCGCATTGTTGTAAACAACAGTATAGCTCATTACAACAAAACCGTAAAGCAAAATGAAGTACCTCTAGAACATGTAATGTACAAAGTTGAAAATGACAACGGTATTGAAGAACAAAGTCATAACTCTGAAAAAGTGAAGCAAATACTTAAGGCTATGAAAAGTTTAAAAACCAACTATAGCTTAGGTTTAACACTACATCTTATAGAAGGTTATGATTATGAGGAAATCTGTGAAATTATGGATATTTCTTATGCTAATTGCAGAACAATGATCTCTAGAGCTAAAGAAAGTTTAAGAAAGAAATTAGAGCTAACAGTCTAAATTATTGATGTATGAAAAAAGATACTATAGACAATTTATTTGAAGAACTTAAAGATGAATTTGATATCAACGTACCTAAAAGTGGGCATGAAAACCGATTTTTAGAAAAATTGAATGCTGATAAAGCTGTTATCAATGATATCGAAAAATCGAGATTTAACTGGAAGCCTTTATTAGCTGTTGCGGCTTCATTAGTCATTTGTTTTAGTGTTTTTATTACAGCTCAAAACCAACCTAAAACTTTGGATTTAGCAAGTGTTTCACCTGAAATGTCCGAGACTCAAGATTTCTTTACTGTTACAATTGAAGACGAACTAAAAAAACTCAACAAAGAGCGTTCACCGTTAACGGAAGCTATCATCAATGATGCTTTAGAACAGATTCAATTATTAGAAAATGAATACCAAAAATTAAAAACAGATTTAACCGAAAGTGGAAAAGATCAGCGTGTTATTTATGCTATGATTTCAAACTTTCAAACCAGGATAGATATTTTAAATACTGTCTTGGAACAAATAGAAGATGTTAAAAATCTAAAAATCAACACCGATGAAACTAAAAATACAATTTAGATTAGGGCTTTTGCTCTTATTGATGCCTACTTTGCTAATTGCAAATAATGACATCACACTTAAAACAACCAAGGAAAAAAATATTAAAAAATCATTTAACACCTCCTCTAACGGAACTGTAAAAATTAATAATAGCTATGGCAATTTAGATATTGTTACCTGGAACGAAAACCGCGTAGAATTTGACATTACAATAAAAGTAACTGGTGGAAATTCAGATAAAGTTAATGACAAACTTGAAGACATCGATGTAGCGTTTTCTAATGAAGGTAATATAGTTTCTGCAGTAACAAAATTCAGTAAAAGCAAAAAATCTTGGTGGAGTTGGGGAAACAATAACAATCTTAAAATTGAAGTTAACTACCGCGTAAAAATGCCAATCACCAATAGTGTTGACCTAAACAATGATTATGGATCTATTAATCTAGACCGACTTGAAGGTCTCGCTAAAATTAATTGTGATTATGGAAAAATCACCACAAAAGAACTGATGGCTGAAAATAACTACATAAAGTTTGATTACAGTAACAACTGCTATTTTGAATACATTAATAGTGGTAAAATAAATGCTGACTATAGTGGTTTTACAGTGGCAAAAACTAAAAACCTAGATATTAACGCAGATTATACAAAATCCATTATAGAAATTTCAGAAAATGTAAGATACAACTGTGATTATGGCTCTTTGAAAGTGGAAAACATTAACAACCTTGACGGTAATGGCGACTATCTATCTCTCCGTTTAGGAAATGTTTATAAAAGTGCCTCTATAAAGGCAAATTTTGGATCTATAAAAATTGACCGCATTGCTTCTAAAGCTAATAATTTGGATATTAACTCAGATTATACAGGTATAACAATCGGACATGATGCCAACTTTAATTTTGATTTTGACATCGATCTAGATTATGCTTCTTTAAGAGAATCTGACGGATTTAATTTCACTGTAAAAGATATTAACCATACAGGTAAAAAGTATAGAGGCTACTATAATTCAAAAGGATCTGGTAATTATGTAAGAATAAAATCAGAGTACGGAAGTGTAAGCTTTAAACAATTATAATCAATTCACCCTTACTAAAAGTTATGGTGAACAATCAAAACGAACAGTAACTAATCAATTAGAAAAAATGAAATTATTAAAATCAATCACGTTAGTTGTATTTCTATTTAGTGTTACAACATCTTGTGCACAATGGGGAAAATCTAAAAGAGTTAAAGGAGATGGAAACATTACTACAGAAAACCGATCTACTGGTGATTATGATGGCTTAAAATCATCTGGACCAATGAACTTTAAGTTGGTCGAAGGTAAAGAAGGAAATATTACCATTGAAGGTGACGCAAACCTTATTCAATATATTATTACCAAAGTTGAAGGAGGTAAACTTATTGTGAAAGTTGAGAATGGCATTAACCTTAGACCAACAAAGACTATTGTTGTAACAGTCCCTTACCAATCTATCAACTCAGTATCTTTAGCTGGGTCTGGAGACATTAAAAACTCAGGAACTATTAAAGCTAATCATTTTGATGTATCCTTGGCAGGCTCTGGAGATATTGATTTAAAAATTAGCAGTAATTCTGTTGAGAGTAGTATTGCTGGGTCTGGTGACATTGAATTAAATGGTTCTACAAAAGATTTGACAACAAAAATCACAGGATCTGGTGATTTTGATGGTAGTGACTTAGACAGCACTAATGTTACAGCAAAAATTACAGGCTCTGGTGGTGCAAATGTAGTTTGCAATGGAGAATTAAAAGTAAGAATTACAGGCTCTGGAGACCTGAGGTACTCAGGAAATCCAACAAACAGAGATACTAAAGTAACAGGCTCTGGAAGTGTACATAACTAGAGCTTAATCAACCATAAAAGAAACATAAAGGAGCAAGGCTACCCTTACTGTTTTATGTTTCTTTTATGGTTAAAAATTAATTAAAATATTCATCATCTAAGGAATAATTAAATGTCCCATCTATGCATTGAAAAGGCCCTGTTTCTTCGTTATTACTATTATCAACAATCCGATATTCAAATTCAAATGTTCCTGAAATAACTCTATCTTCTAAATCGAAATTGGTTATAGTTATTGTACCTGGATTGTCATAATCAGGGTAACCCAATGCGTTATTCACATAAAAGAAGTTGATATCAAAATGAGGAACTACTTCTTCTCCATCATTATCATACACTGGATCTGTTTGTAAAACATATGTTCCTTCTTCCCACGTATTTTCAGGAATATATAATTTGATTTCTTTAGTAGATGTAACGTCTGGTATTATTTCTTGATAAGTACTGTTTCCGTCAATAGATATATAATCATAGTCGTTGGCATAAGAAAAGGTAACTATACTAATGGCACTATTAAATATATTGTATCCATTCGGTTTCATATCATTGTATTGAACACCATCTAAATTTGCTGTCATTAAAGCAAATGAGCCAACAGATTCAGACACACAATTACCTAATGCATTTATTGCTGCTTGTAAACTCCCATCATCACCACACTCTGCTATCTGATTTTCTAAAGCTGTTTTATAAACTACACAAAGGTCTTCATAGTTTTCATCTGAGGCATTTTCAAAATTTATCTGAGCCAAATTCACTGCGTTCTCAGCTGCTTGGCAGTCTGTAAAATCATTTGGATCTATACAATCACCTAAAGCAGTTATGGATTGCTGTATGGAACCATCAGGGTCACCACAAGCTAAAATTTGATTCTCAAGAGCTTCTTTGTAAGCACTACAAAGCTCAGTGTAGTTTCCGCCTGAAGCCATATTGTTAATAAATGCTAATGCTGCATCTGCTGTATTTAAAGATGCTTCTTGACAGGACAAATCTGTTTCTTGATTATCTAAAAGATCTTGATCTATTGGTTCATCTTCACAAGTAAATGCAGTAAGCAATATAAAAAGAGTAAATAGTATGCTTATTTTTTTCATTGATACGATAGGTTAAATGTTTTATTATTTTTCTTCTTCGGCAATTTAGGAAAATAAAATTAAGATTTATAGTCCTGTAAACTTTCATCTATTATTTAGTACCAGCTTCAAAATCAACTTTCCACTTTTCCCAATCATCAAGAAAATAATTTAAAATTATAGGGTTATCCAAAGTATTCAGCTTTGTTTCTGCTATGGTAATATCCTTAGGAAAAATAAACGACTGTTCAACCTGGTTTGCATTAAGGTACTTTAAATCTTTGGGTAGAGAACTCACATCTATAACCTCATCATTGTCTTTGTACTTAGCAATAATAAATCCCCAATCTCCAAAAGACGGAATATAGGTGTGATAAGGTTCTACAATCTCAAAAACTGAACTAAGTGTATTTTTTATACAGCTAAAAACTGTATTACTAAAATATATTTCACCAGACTGCGTCACAAAAACTCCTTCTTTTTTTAGATTTCGTTTAGCCATTAAAAAAAACTGCTTACTATATAATCTCGCAATAGCTTGATTTGTTGGATCTGGTAAATCTGCGATTATAATATCATAAGGTTCCTCATTATTAAACAAAAATGTAAAGGCATCTTCTGTTATTAAATTTACTTTTTTGTTAGTCGCAGCATTATTATTTATAGTCTTTAAATAATTGTTTTCTTTTGCCAGATAAAACATAGTACTATCAATATCTACAACATCAATTCGCTCTACAGTTTCATGTTTTAAAACTTCTCTGCTTGCTAAATTTTCTCCTCCACCTAAAATTAAAACACGTTTAGCATTAGTATGCATACTTAGCGGAACATGCACCAAAGATTCATGATAACGATGCTCATCTGCTGACGAAAACTGTATTACTCGATTTAGATACAACCTTACATCATCATTGTTCTTTGTCATCACTATTTTTTGATAAGGTGTTTGCTCATTTAAAACTATGGGACGCTTATAAATTTTTTGATCCCAAACTTTTAATAATCTTCCTCCAAAAACAACTAAAACCAAAAGTGCAATAATTATTAAAAACCCGTAAATACTGTTTCTTTTTTTATGCTTTAGTACAGTATAATTTAAAGCAATGCCTAAAAGAATATTTACAATACCAAAAATTAAAGATGAATAATAGAGCCCTACAAAAGGCAGAATTATAAATGGAAAAATTAACGTTGCTATAAGTCCTCCTATATAATCTAAAGACAGTACATTAGATAGATTGTTTTTAATATTACTTTCTTCGAGGGCAAAGGTCAACAAAGGCACTTCCATTCCTGTTAATAGACCTATTACAAAAATTAATACCAAGCAACATATCTGCAGAATAGTTGGCGAGACATATACAAACAACATATATAATAACGGTACAGAAATACCTCCTATTAATCCTAAAGCATATTCTACATTAATAAAAAACTGCAATGGTTTGTCTTTGAAAAATTTTGACAGAAACGCACCAATACCCATTGAAAACAGGTAAACACCAATGATTATAGAAAATTGTCTAACACCATCACCTAAAAAATACGTTGCTGTAGTACTAATCAGTAATTCATAGATAATGGAACACAATCCTGCAATAAAAACTGCAAATGGAATTAAGGCTTTTTTATTCATTAAAATTTAACTATGTTTGAGGACAAATAACTGGTCAAAGATGAATAAAAAAATTATAACAGGTCTTTCTTTAACTAAAAAAATAACTTTAGCTACGGCAATTTCTGCTTCGGTAATCCTTCAGAGTTGTGGTGAGGCAGATGCAAGTCCAAGAATTAAGGACGCACAGCAAGAAACCATTTATGAATCTACAAAAGGTGTTATTACCGAAGTAGAAGAAGTTGAACCAGGAAATGACTACAAAATTATAGACGAGCGTATTATTGATGAAAAAGATAAGTCTATTGCCATTGTTCATACACTTGAAGGTAATGTAGACACACTTTCATTAAGAAAAATGAAAGAAGACAATTCATCTTACACTCGCCATTCAGGATTAAGAAGTATCCTTTATTACTCATTAGCAGCCTCTTATTTTAATAGAAGACTCAGTAATGTAACGCCAAACCAAAGTAACTATAAAAACGCTTCGGCTTACAACAAGTCTACAGGACTTAAAAACGATTTAAGAAGTACAGCTACATCTCGTAGAGTTAGCGTACCAGGAACATCATCTAGAGGATATGGCAGTGGAAAATCGTTTAGGTCGTTTGGCGGATAGTCGATTTAAAGAAATTAAACGCCTCAAAAAAAAACATACACCACACAGATTACATTGGTTTTTAGAGGAAGATTATTTTTCTGAAGAGCTTCTAGGTATTTACCGTTCAGAAGTTGAGCAATTTCGTCGTGTTTCTGATGAAGCTTTTTATTTATTTCAGCGTGCGACGGATAAAATTATTTCAGAAAATAAGCTTAGTGAACTTGGTATTCCGCAATCATTTCATCAATGTATTATTCACAGTTGGAAAAATAAAAACAAACATCCGTTTCTTTATGGACGTTTTGATATTAATGGAGGCTTAAAATCTGATCGTAGTCGTATTATAGAATTTAATGCAGATACGTGTAGCACACTACCAGAAACGCTTTTATGGCAACCACTTCAACTTCAACAATTAAAAGGAACACCTCAAAGTTTTAATTCGCTTAAAGACGATATTACCGCTACACTTTCCACTCTAAAATCTTATCTAGGAAAAGATAAACCTGTATTTCTAGGGACTTCTTTTGGATACATTGAAGATGTTGAAAATGTAAACTGCATAATAGACATAGCATATCAATCTGGATACAAACCTTTTTATACAAATCTTGAAAATGTTATTTTTTCTGATGAAGGAGTTTTTCATCAGGTTGGTAATGAATATGAAGATGTAGATGTTTTATTTAAAATGATTCCTTGGGATTGGATTTTTAATGACGAACCTGAACTTGCCAAAACACTATCTGATTTAATTATAAACGAAAAAGTAGTAGTATTAAACCCACCTTATACAGCTGTTTGGCAGAATAAAAAGTTTTTGGCTTATATCACTAAAAACTTTCCTAATTCTGTTTTGGCAGAAACTTATATCACACAACAACCGTATTTAGGAGATTACGTAAAAAAACCTGCTTATGGTCGTTTGGGCGAAAATATTACAGTTGAAACGACATCTAAGGCAAGATTAGAATCACAGGGAGATTTTGGTAATCAGGATATGATCTATCAAAAATATTACCCTTTAGACTTAGATTTGGAAGCCTATTCTTACCAAATAGGCATGTTTTACACATCAAAAGCTTCTGCTATTAACTTAAGAGCTCAAGAATCATCTATTATAACCGATGATTGTGAGTTTATGTCTCATTATATTATATAAGATCTGGGGAAATAATTGAGATAGCTTCTCCCCTTTCAATTTGTTTGATAACAACATTATTAGATTCAAAAGACTGCATTAACAACTTCTGAATTTTATTGGCATCAAAAGCTCTACAAGAAAAAATATCTACAGCTGCAAACTGATGCTCTGGCCAAGTATGAATGCTTACATGACTTTCTTCTAATAAAATAAATCCGGTAGCACCAATAGGTTCAAATTGTTTAAAGGATTCGTTGACTTTAGACAGTTTTAATTCTTTTACAATATCGTTTAAAACCTGTTTGATTTCTGGCACGAAAGAAATACTGTCTGGATTACAATTGTAGACATCCCAAGTAATATGAGTTCCTAATGAGTTTTTCAAAATTCTGAATTCAGGTTATTATTCTTCGTCTTCAGAATAATTATCGTAAGCATTTTGCATTAAATCCATAAACTCTCTAGGATCATAAACTTTAACTAGAGTTGTGTAAGATTCGTCAGCATCTACCTCAACCATTCCTGGTAAGTCTTCTCTTGGTCCATAATCCCAAGTTACTTTATTAATAACATCTCTAACCACATCAAAATTTCCTTCCATCGGAATTCCTAAATATGTTATTTCCTTATTAGGTAATGTAGAAACATAACTGTCCTCATACATTGGAGGCCCATAATATTCATCAGTAACTAAATATTCTGATAATGAAGCGTTAATCATGTATACAGGCTCTGTAAAATTGTATTTGATTACACTATCATTTTCAAGTGTAAGCTTATGCTCACCTGGTCCCATTTCTACCCAAACTACTTCTTTTGGCGGTACACTAACTCTTAAGGTATCCACCATGATTTCAAGGTCAAATTTTGTAGGATTATCAATTGCTAAATCAACAGTTTGACTACATGATGATAATAACAATGCAGGTAGAGCTAATAATACAAGATATTTTTTCATTATAGGTTATTTAGTTCGTTGCAATATAATAATATTTGTCAACTATGTATTTAGTGATGAATTTAATTTTTACGATTCTTGTTTTGGTACTCTAAACAATAAAATAATACCTAATAAAAAGAATACAAATAAGAAGAGAATTGAGTTACGCATACTACCCGTAATTTGATCTATAAACCCATAAATAAGCATACCTATTACGATTCCTATTTTTTCTGCCACATCAAAAAAGCTGAAGTAAGATGTGGTATCTTCGGTTTCAGGTAGAAATTTAGAGTATGTTGAACGCGCCAAGGATTGAATGCCTCCCATAACCAAACCTACCAAAGATGCCGCTATATAAAACTGAATTGGTGTTTCCATAAAATAAGCATAAAAACACAAGCCCATCCATATAAAGTTAACAGCTATTAACGTAGGAATATTTCCAAATTTTGAGGATGCTCTCGAAGTTAAAAAAGCTCCTAATATGGCAACCAATTGTATAACTAAAATACTGACTATTAAACCTGTTGTTTTAGCTTCATCACTTCCCCAATCAATTTCTTCTTCACCAAAATAAACCGCTACTAACATTATAGTTTGTACCGCCATACTAAATACAAAAAATGCATTTAGGTAACGTTTCAACCTTAAGTTGCCTTTTAATTGCTTCCAAACCCCTTTTAGTTCTTTAAAACCATTTAACACAACATCTTTTGTCACTTTATGACCTGAAGAAACTCCTTTTGGTAAAATATAGAAAGTATATTGACTAAATCCAGCCCACCAAATTCCAACAGTTATAAAAGAATAGCGCATCATTTGCATCTTATCCGTACCATCCTCTTGACTCATCACCATTGCAAGGTTAACAATTAACAACAATACACTACCAATATATCCTAATGAAAATCCTTTGGCACTTATACTATCTTGCTGTTCTTCAAAAGCGATATCTGGTAAATATGAATTGTAGTATACTAAACTTCCCCAATACCCAATGAGTCCCATAAAATAGAACAATAAGCTTAGGTGAATTCTATCCAAACTAAACCAATATAAGCCAATACAGCCAGCTGAACCTACATAGCAAAAGAATTTCATGAAATTTTTCTTATTACCAATATAATCGGCAATACCAGATAAAATTGGTGACATAACTGCAACCACCATAAAAGTAAAAGCTGTAACAAAAGTGATTAATGCTGTGCTTTTAAATTCATATCCGAAAGCCAAAATTTTCTTGACTTCTGACACAAATAATGCTGAATAAAATATTGGAAATATTGAAGACGCAATAGTTAAGGTATATACAGAATTTGCCCAATCGTAAAACGCCCAAGCATTTAAAAGTTTTTTGCTTCCTTTTTTAAGTTCGCTCATAAATTATAGTAATAAAAAAGCTGCTCTTTTTGAGCAGCTTCTAAAATAGGTAAATATTATTAACCTAATATTAATTTATCGGTCTAAATGATGTTACACCAAATTTCTTTGCTTCAGCTTTTGCCTTTGGAGCTAATGATTTTAAATTGGCAATTCTAGAGTCATTACTTGGGTGTGTACTTAAAAACTCTGGTGGAGCTTGACCTCCACTATTTGCTTTCATACGCTCCCATAATTGTGCAGCTTCATCAGGATTATAACCTGCAATAGCCATAAGGTAAATTCCTATTTCATCTGCTTCTGTTTCATGACTTCTACTAAATGGTAACATTCCAGCTACATTAGAAACCACACCAAAAGACTGATTGAAGATACCTAGTTTTTGTTCATCATTTGCTAAAGCTACATTACCTGCTACTGCCAGACCTTGTTGAATGTATGCCGCACTCATACGCTGTTGCCCATGATTTGCTAAGGCATGAGCTACCTCATGTCCCATAATAGCAGCAACACCTGTTTCATTTTTTGCAATTGGCAAAATACCAGTATAAAAAGCTATTTTACCTCCAGGCATACACCAAGCATTAACTTGCTCTGATTGAATAAGATTATATTCCCATTTATATTCGTCTAAATAACCTTGAAATCCATTTGCATCTAAATATCTTTCAGCCGCAGTTGCAATACGTTGCCCTACTCTTTTTATCATTTCCGCATCGTTTATACCTGTAATAACCTTGCTTTCATTTAGAACTTGATTATATTGAGCGAAAGAGGAAGGAAAAAGTTGATCATTAGATACAAAAGCCATTGTTTTCTTTCCTGTAAATGGATTTGTTGCACAAGACAATACTATAAACAAGATAGCAAAGCTGAATATGGTTTTATTTATTTTCATTTCTGATGGTTTTTAAGTTTAATACTAAAATACAAAATCGTTTTATATTTATTTGAAACGAAAATAGTCAATAAGTCACTAAGCATTTAGCTGTTTTCCTTTAATATGTAACTCAGAAAAATTCTTATCTACTCTAATAGAGTCTATTCCATTGATTTTTATTGTATCATAATCAATAGTTTTATTGTCTATTTGTACTTCAAGAATTTCAAAAGGTAACCCGTGGAATTGAATTTTAAAGGTTTTATACTCTGTTATATATTTACCTTCTTTGTATTGATTTATAATCAATTCATCAGATCTACCTGTAAGGCTGAAGTTTCTAAGACTATATCTTCCTTTAGTATAATCGAAACCATCGTTAGCATCGCTAAAGAACTCACTTTCCTCTTTACCTTTTTTATAGTATACATCTAAAGTAATTTCTTCAATTTCCTTTTCACCAACATATTGTTGTACTGGAAATTTAGGAATTATAGCACCTTCTTTAACATAGATTGGCATACTATCTATATCTGCATCAACCCAAGTTTCTTTACCACCTTTTACAATCTCATCATTCCAGAAATTGTACCATTTTCCTCTAGGAATATACATACGTCTTCCTTTGGCATTTGGCTCTAAAACAGGACATACTAAAATCTGTTCGCCAAAAATAAATTCATCAGTTCTATAATGCGTCTGAACATCTTCTTGATCATACAACACTAAAGATTTTAATAATGGAGTTCCTAGGTCTGTATATTTCCAAAATGCTGTGTATAAATACGGTAACAACTGGTATCTAATCTCAATAAACTTTCTAACGATATCTGTAACATCTTCATCAAAAGTCCAAGGTTCTTGATCTCCATGGTCTCCTGAAGAATGTACTCTAAAGAAAGGATGGAAAACTCCTAACTGTACCCAACGCGTAAACAATTCACTATGTGGCTGCTCTGCAAAACCACCAATATCGCTTCCTGCAAAAGAAAAGCCAGACATAGCCATACGCTGCACTTGTAAGTTTGCAATCCATAAATGCTCCCAAGTTGCCACATTATCTCCTGTCCAAGTTGATGTGTAACGTTGCGTCCCTGAATATGCTGAGCGTGTAATAACAAAAGGACGTTTTGGATGAGAATATTTCTTTAAACCTTGATACGTAGCCCTAGCCATTTGCATACCGTAAATGTTATGCGCTTTTCTATGACTGCAAGGGTTACCATCATAATCGTGACGAACATCGTCAGGGAATGTTTTATTAGGAACTTCCATAACTGCAGGTTCGTTCATATCATTCCAAACTCCTTTAATTCCTATGTCTTCAATTAATTCTTGGAATAAACCAGACCACCAATCTCTAACTTCAGGATTTGTAAAATCTGGGAAGTAACATTCTCCTGGCCAAACTTTACCTTTCATGTAATCACCATCGGCACGCTTACAGAAATAATCATTTTCTAAAGCTTCATTAAACACCCAATAATCTTTATCTATTTTGATTCCTGGATCTATGATTGCTACGGTTTTAAAACCGTCTTCTGCCAATTCCTTAACCATACGTTTTGGATCTGGAAAATAATCTTTATTCCATGTAAAGCAACGGAAACCATCCATGTAATCTATATCTAAATAGATAGCGTCACAAGGAATTTGTAATTTTCTAAATGTAGATGTAATTTCTTTAACCTTACTTTCTGGGTAGTAGCTCCATTTACACTGATGAAAACCTAAAGCCCAAAGTGGCGGCAAATGATGTGGTTTCCCTGTTAAATCTGTGTAACTCTCTACTACATCTCCCATTTTTGGCCCGTAGAAGAAATAATAATTCATCTCACCTCCTTGTGCCCAAAAACTTGTTACATTTCTTCGCTCGTATGAAAAGTCGAATGAAGATTGAAATGTATTATCAAAGAAAATACCATAAGCCTTTCCATGATGAAGTCCTGTGTAGAAAGGAATAGTTTTGTAAATAGGGTCTGTATCCTTACCATAAGCATAAGAATCTGTCACCCAATTTGTGTATCGTTTTCCTTTGAGATTTAAATGGTTTGGCTTATCTCCCAACCCATAATAACTCTCTCCATCGTTAGAGATTTTACTCATTTTTACGATGTTACCACCAAACTCGTAACTCTCTTCCCAATGAAAACCATTCTCATCTTGGTTGATGAGTGTACCATCAACAGCATCGTATATTGAGATTTTGAGAGTTTCTTTAGAAATTTCGCAACGAAGCTTACTCGTTAAAACCTCATAACTACTTTCCTTCTCTTCAATCTCTAGCTTATTATAACCTATACTTGCGTATTTAGTTATAGCATACGAAAAGTCGTTATTAAAATTTCCTACTGTAGTATATCTAAATCTTAAAACACTATCTCTTACAACTGTTAGTTCTAAAATGACATCATTATCTGTAGAAAAGTAAAGCTTATCTACATCTTTTTTGAAGTCTATTATTTTGGAAGGAAATAAATTTCCTTTATGCTCTAATTCTGTATTTACAATCATATAATCGCATTTTGTAAAAATGTCTGTAAAAAAACGGAAAAAATAGAATTATTAAAAGAGTTTAAACCTCTATTTATAAGGATTTAGCAACTATAACGTTTTAGACATTAGTTTTTATTAAAAAAACAATTTTATCTATAAATTTGGTTGAATTAATAAATTAACTAGAGTACTTAAACGCCACCATTCCCAAAGGTGGAATATCTATTTCGATTGAGTGATCTCTAAAATGCCACGGTTTTTCCTTTGTGATTTTCACATTGTTTTTATACTCACCACTTCCATAGTACTTTTTTAAATCACTATTAAAGACTTCTTTTAATTTTCCCTTTACAGAAATTCCTATTTTATATTTTTCCTTAGGAACAGGAGTCATATTACAAGCTATAATTAGGTTGTCTTTGGGTTCATTTCCCTTTCTTATATAAACCAATACAGAATTTTCATGATCGTTATAATCTATCCACTCGAAGCCTTCGGAAGAAAACTGTTTTTCATAAAGTGCTGGTTCATTTTTGTATAACGCATTCAAGTCTTTCAAAAGTTCTTGTACGCCTTTATGTGGCTCATATTGTAACAAATGCCAATCAATACTTCCTTGAAAATCCCACTCATCGTATTGTCCGATTTCAGCTCCTTGAAATAATAGATTTGTTCCAGGGTGTGTAAACATATAACTGTAAAGCAATCTTAGGTTGGCAAATCGCTGCCATTCATCACCAGGCATTCTACCTAGTATAGATCGCTTTCCATAAACCACTTCATCATGACTTAATGGCAACATAAAGTTTTCCGTAAAAGCATAAGTCATTGAGAACGTTAAATCGTTTTGATGATATCTTCGGTAAATCGGTTCTTTAGAAAAGTACTGTAGAGTATCATGCATCCAACCCATCATCCATTTCATTCCAAAACCTAAACCACCTATAAATGTAGGCTTAGATACCATTGGAAATGCCGTGGATTCTTCAGCTATAGTTTGCACATCTGGAAACGACTCATAAACAGCTTCATTCATTTCCCTTAAAAACGACATAGCTTCTAGGTTTTCTCTACCACCAAACATATTTGGTTCCCACTCACCATCTTCCCTACTATAATCTAAAAAAAGCATTGAAGCTACTGCGTCTACCCTTAAACCATCAACATGAAATTGATCTAACCAAAAAATAGCATTGCTAATTAAAAAGGACTTTACTTCATTTCTGCCATAATTAAAGATTAAGCTTTTCCAATCTTTATGATAGCCTTTTCTAGGATCTGGATGTTCATATAACGCAGAACCGTCAAAAAAACCAAGTCCGTGAGCATCTTCTGGAAAATGAGAAGGTACCCAATCTAGTATAATTCCTATATCGTTTTGATGTAGTTTATCTACCAATAATTTAAACTCTTCTGGATAGCCGTAACGAGACGTTGGTGCAAAGTATCCTGTAATTTGATAACCCCAAGATGGATCATAAGGAAACTCCATGACAGGCATTAGCTCTACATGCGTAAATCCCATTTCCTTAACATAGGTAACAAGATCGTCTGCCATTTCAAAATAAGACAAATACCTATTTTCTTCAATCTGCTTTTTCCAAGATCCAAGATGAACTTCATATACCGAAAACGGAGCATCCAAAGCATTATGCTTTTTTCGTTTAGACATCCATTTTTTATCTTTCCATGTGTAGGGCTCGTCCCAAACTATTGAAGCCGTTCTAGGATTATGCTCTGCACGCCTGGCATAAGGATCGGCCTTTTCGGTTTTTATATCATTATGATTACTCTGTATCTTGTACTTATACTTAGTACCTTTACCAACTCCTGGAATAAAACCTTCCCAAATACCGCTCGAATCCCAACGTACATTAAGCTGATGCTCTCCTTCGGTCCAAAAGTTAAAATCACCAACTACAGAAACCATTTTTGCACTTGGAGCCCAAACCGAAAAATAGACTCCCTCAACACCATCTACGGTTGTAATGTGAGAACCAAATTTTTCATAAAGACGATAATGCTTTCCTGCTTTGAATAAATTAATATCAAACTCTGTAAAACGACTATAAACTAATACTTCAGCCATATATTAAAGTACAAATCCTTTAGGAATAACTGCACCTTTTCTTATAACCACAATACCATCCTTTATTACATAATTTTCTGTTTCTGCATCCTCTAGATGATTACCTCCATTAATCCTAACATCATCACCTATTCTTACATTTTTATCTATAATAGTGTTTTTAATGTAGCATCGCTCACCTATTCCCATTAAAATTTCGGTATGATTTTTATTGATGCTTTCTAAAGATTCATAATCATCACTACCCATCATGTAAGTATTGATTATAGTTGAATCCTTACCTATTCGAGATCGAATACCAATTACTGATTTTTCGATTTTTGCTGCGCTTACAATACAACCTTCTGCTATAACTGCTCTATCTAAAGTTGTACCAGATAATTTTGACGTTGGCAAAATTCTAGCATTAGTATAGACACGTTGTTTGGAATCAAATAGATTGAATTCTGGAATACTATCTGTCAATCCAAGGTTAGCTTCGAAGAAAGAATCTATATTTCCTATATCTGTCCAGTAACCCTCAAAAGGATAACTCATGGTTTTATACTTATCTATATTTTGGGGTATAATTTCCTTACCAAAATCTACCGTACTTTCATCATCCATTAACTGAATAAGTAGTTCTCTATTGAATATGTAAATCCCTGTAGACCCTAACCATTCTCTACCTTGACTTTTCATTTCATCACTAACATCAGATTTCCAATCTCCTAATAAATCTGAAGATGGTTTTTCTATAAATGATGTAATTCTGTTATCCTCATCTGTTTTTAAAATTCCAAAAGACGTAGCATCCTTAGCATTTACAGGATAGGTTGCCACTGAAATATCAGCTTTTGAGTTTATGTGAGCATCAATCATTTCGTTATAATCCATTTGATATAATTGATCACCCGAAAGAATTAAAGCATATTCAAACTCATGTTGCAAAAAGTGATGCATACTCTGTCTTACAGCATCTGCAGTTCCTTGAAACCACTTATCACTTTTTATGGTTTGTTCTGCTGCTAACACATCAACGAAAGCATGACTAAAAAAACTGAAATGATAGGTATTCTTTATATGTCTATTTAACGATGCGGAATTAAACTGAGTTAACACATACATACGTTTGATCTCTGAATTTATACAATTTGAAATTGGAATGTCTACCAACCTATACTTTCCTGCAATTGGTACTGCTGGCTTTGAACGCTTTTCGGTAAGCGGATACAATCTTGAACCCTGTCCTCCGCCTAGAATTATAGATAATACCTTATCATTAATCATAATGTTATTTATTTTATAGTTTTATAAAGTTCGATATAGGTTTTTGCTGAAGCTTCCCATGAATGATCTATATTCATAATCGTCTTCCTGTTTTTTCTAAAATCTGAGGGCTTTTCATTATAATAGTCTTTAGCTCTATTTATAGCTTCTACGACATCTTCAACAGAAACATGGTTATGGCAAAATCCAAAACCACCTTCTTTAATATCAGTAACCGTATCTTTTAAACCTCCGGTTGACCTTACAATTGGAACGGTTCCATAACGCAAAGCATACATTTGGTTTAATCCACATGGTTCTACGCGAGACGGCATCAATAAAAAATCTGCACCAGCATAAAGTATGTGAGATAATTTTTCGTTATAGCCTATGTAAGCATTATAGTTGCTAGGATATATAGTTTTTAGATTGTCTAACCCTTCTTCAATTTCTTTAAAACCAGATCCTAAAAGCAAAATGGATATTGCCCTCTCTTTTAAGGATTCATAAAAAACCTGAGGAAGTAACTCTGCTCCCTTTTCTCCTACCAATCTTCCAATAAACACAAATAGTGGTTTACTTTTATCTAAATTAAATTCTTTACAAATCCATTCTTTATTGGCTTTTTTGCCAGACTGAACTTTTGCTTTTGTGTAGTTTTCAATAAGAAAACTGTCAGTTTCGGTATTCCAAACTTCAGCATCAATACCATTTAAAACTCCCACACATTTTCCGCTTTCATACCTTAAAAGATTTTCAAGTCCATTAGCATTTTCTTTTAATTCCTCCATGTAATTAGGCGAAACTGTAGTGACACGCCAAGCACATTTTATAGCAGCTGCAAGTGAATTTATGATACCATTCCAATCTAAAAGTCCGATATTCTGAAGATTGAATTGCGGAATTTTATCTAAATTCTCATATCCAAACCAACCCTGATATTGCGCATTATGAATGGTTGTTATAACTGGTATTTTATTGAGCTTTTCATACTTAAAACTCTCTTGCGCCATAAATGGAATTAAACCCGTATGATGATCATGACAATGAATGTAATTTGGCTTAGTCTTTAAAGTCAAAAGCCAATCCATAACAGCAATTTGAAAAATTAAAAAACGATCTGTGTCATCAGATGAATACACATAGTCTTTATAAATATGCTGTTTTTCGTCTACAAAATATATATCAAAATCCTGTTTATCATCCTTTAATTTAAGTACATCAAAAGGATATTCTGAATTTCTAAGCGTTAAACTTGAAGTATAAATTACTTCGAATTGGTGCTCGCTTGTAAAGCTATTATTATAAAAAGGCATAATAACACTACTATTAGCACCTAATCGATTTTGATATTTTGGCAAAGCCCCAACTACATCTGCAAGCCCACCAACTTTAGCCACTGGGTAGCATTCTGCACTGACATGAATGATTCTCATTTAATAGTCTTAAGTATCGATTATAAATTTACTAAATATAAGGTTAAGTTAACAACTTCATAAGTTATACTTAGTTTAATTTTTCTTAAATTATGTAATAATTTTAGAATTGCTACGACTTAAAAATCCTGATTCTAAATAAAAAATAAGTATATGAAAAAGACACTTCTATTAGTAATTGCCATGACGTTACTTAATTGTAATGGTAATGCTCAAAAAAAGGAAAAGAAAGAAACAGAGGATTATAAAGTTTCTAAAACCGATGCCGAATGGAAAAAAGAACTTACCAAAGAGCAGTATTATGTTCTTTTTGAAGAAGGTACTGAGCGTCCGTTCTCTAGTCCACTGAACAAAAATTATGAAAAAGGCATTTACCACTGTGCCGCTTGTAATACACCTTTATTCAAAAGTGAACATAAATTTGATTCTGGTACTGGTTGGCCAAGTTTTGATAGAACTATTGAAGGTAACGTAGCTTACGGAACAGATAGTAAACTTGGCTATGTTAGAGACGAAGAACATTGTGCCACATGTGGTGGCCACTTGGGACATGTTTTTAATGATGGTCCAAAAGCAACTACAGGAAAACGTCATTGCATAAACGGTGTTGCTCTAAAATTTGTACCTTCGGAAGAATGAAAAGTTACTTATCTAGCTCCATAAAACAGTTTGAGTATTACAAAAGTCTTGGAGACAAAACCTTTGAACAACTCTCCTTTAATGAACTTCAAAGAGAATTTGAAGAAGACTCTAATTCCATAACTATAATCGTTAAGCATATGGTTGGTAACATGCTTAGCCGTTGGACCAACTTTTTAACCGAAGACGGTGAAAAAGAATGGAGAAAACGCGATGAGGAATTTATAGACAGTTTTAAAAACAAAGCTCAATTTCTTGAAGATTGGGAAAAAGGGTGGAATTGTCTCTTCAATGCCATTAAACCTTTACAAAAAGACGACTTAGAACGTGTTATCTATATCAGAAATCAAGGTCATAGTATTACCGAAGCCATTAATAGACAAATGATGCACTATGCCTATCACGTTGGACAAATTGTACTTTTAGGAAAACTTACCAAAGGTAGCGATTGGGTATCTTTATCTATACCAAAAGGAAAATCAAAAGCTTACAATAAAGATAAGTTTAGTAAAGAAAAAAGTCGAAAGCATTTTACTGATGATGTATAATTCAGTTCATTAAGCATTTAATTCTTTGATGACATTTTAGTTAGGCATTTTGCTTTTGGTTTTTAGAATATAGTTTCAGAATTTCTTACTTTTGTAACTTCGAAAATTCAACTAAAAAACTTACGCATGAGTAAATATGATATTATAGTTTTAGGAAGTGGTCCTGGTGGCTACGTAACTGCGATTAGAGCATCTCAATTAGGGTTTAAAACTGCCATAGTAGAAAAAGAAAGTCTTGGTGGTGTATGTTTAAATTGGGGCTGTATCCCAACAAAAGCCCTTTTAAAATCTGCTCAAGTATTTGAATATTTAAAGCATGCAGAAGATTATGGATTAAAAGTTAAGGATGCTGAACACGATTTTGATGCTGTTGTAAAACGTAGTCGTGGTGTTGCCGAAGGTATGAGTAACGGTGTTAAATTCTTAATGAAGAAAAACAAGATTGATGTTATTGAAGGTTTTGGTAAACTTAAAGCCGGAAAGAAAATTGATGTTGATGGTACTGAATATTCTGCTGACCATATTATAGTGGCTACTGGTGCACGTTCTCGCGAGTTGCCAAGTTTACCTCAAGATGGTAAAAAAGTAATTGGCTACAGACAAGCTATGACTTTAGAAAAGCAACCAAAGAAAATGATTGTTGTTGGTTCTGGTGCTATAGGTGTGGAGTTTGCTTACTTCTATAACTCTATGGGAACTGAAGTGACTATCGTAGAATATATGGACAAAATTGTTCCTGTTGAAGATGATGAAGTTTCTAAACAATTAGAACGTAGCTTTAAAAAATCTGGTATCAAAATAATGACTTCTTCTGAAGTGACTTCTGTAGACACCTCAGGAGATGGTGTAAAAGCTACTGTAAAAACTAAAAAAGGAGAAGAAACATTAGAAGCTGATATTGTTCTTTCTGCTGTTGGTATTAAATCTAACATAGAAAATATTGGTCTTGAAGACGTAGGTATTGCTGTAGATAGAGATAAGATTTTGGTTAACGATTATTATCAAACCAATATACCTGGATATTATGCTATTGGAGATGTTACTCCAGGACAAGCATTAGCTCACGTAGCTTCTGCTGAAGGTATTCTTTGTGTTGAAAAAATAGCAGGAATGCATGTAGAAGCTTTAGACTACGGCAATATTCCTGGATGTACTTATTGTACTCCTGAAGTTGCTAGTGTTGGTTTAACTGAAGCACAAGCTAAAGAAAAAGGATACGATATTAAAGTTGGAAAATTCCCATTCTCTGCATCTGGTAAAGCTAGTGCAGGTGGAAACAAAGATGGCTTTGTAAAAGTTATTTTTGATGCCAAATATGGTGAATGGTTAGGCTGCCACATGATTGGTGCTGGTGTAACCGACATGATTGCTGAAGCTGTATTAGGAAGAAAGCTTGAAACTACAGGTCATGAAGTTTTAAAAGCAGTTCACCCTCACCCAACAATGAGTGAAGCTGTTATGGAAGCTGTAGCAGCAGCTTATGATGAAGTTATTCATTTGTAAAACTACAAAACATATATAAAGTAAAAAAGATCCAGAATAATCTGGATCTTTTTCGTTTTTAAAACTCTAGGGTTTAACTAAAACATAAACCCTAAACCAACTTGCCACACTTTATTTTTTGCATCTACATTTTGAAAAATAGTATCGTCTTTATATATATCGGTTAAACCAATAGTATAACGTCCGTTAATAAAAAATCCACTATCAAACTTATACGAAGCACCTAGCGCTACTCCTGTATCTACATCCTTTACATAAGAATCATCTTCGCTAATCTCTACATCTCCTCCATCAGCATTTGGTTGATAATCGATTTCTTCATGTATTTTAAATCCGAACTGCGGTCCTGCCTCTACACTAAGTCCTTTTACTAAGTACAACTTTAGTAAAACTGGCACTTGAATATAATCTAATTGATATTCTATATTTTCATCTGTATCAAAGATATTATCTTGATCGCGCTCTTCAATATCAAATCCTTGACCTGAATACAATAGCTCTGGTTGAATAGAAATACGTTCTGATAATGGAATTTCAGCCAATAAACCTATATTAAAGCTTGTTCTAGATTTGGTATCACCAAAATCATCACTTGTAATTGACGAAGAGTTGAGTCCACCTTTAATACCTAATTGTGGAGTTGTTGAATCTGATTGGGCATTTGCAATTGCTGTAGTAGTAAATAATACTACTGCGGAAAGAAATAATTTTTTCATTTTTTTGTCTTTTTTATTTGGGTTAATACCTTAAAATTAGGAGTTGAAATTGCCCCTCCAAGCTAGATTAACGCTGGTTTAACAAAAATTTGAAAAGCAGTAAAATTTAATAATAATTACAAATAGACGAGTTTTGCTCGTTTGCTTAAAAGACTTATCCGATAAGAAAAATTGTGTTAAAAATTATATAAAACTCTGAATGGCTAATTCGTAACTTTGAAGCCCAAATCCTAAAATAACACCTCTAGCATTTGGCGAAATATAAGACTGATGTCTAAATTCTTCACGGGCAAATGTATTGGAAATATGAACTTCAACAACAGGAGTTTTTATAGCTTTAACGGCATCACCAATACCCACAGACGTATGTGTATAAGCTGCAGCGTTTAAAATAACACCATCATAAGAAAAGCCAACTTCCTGAATTTTATCAATTAACTCACCTTCTATATTAGATTGAAAATGCTCTAACTCAACATTAGGATACTTTTTAAGTATTGTTTCAAAAAACTCATTAAAAGTAAGATTGCCATAAATGTTAGTTTCACGCTTTCCTAATAAATTCAGGTTAGGACCGTTTATAATAATTAGTTTTTTCATAAAGTAAATATATGAAATAAGCGCATAAAAAAACCGAAGCAGTTGCTTCGGTTTTTTATTAGATATTTTATTATTCTAAAATATTAGAATTTGTAAGTAATACCAAAGTTGATATCTGACAAATTTAAACCAACAGCAAAAGTATCAGTTGATTCTGCGTTATCTACATCTGGCTCATTAGTTCTGTAACCTAAAACTCCGAAGCTAGCTTCTAAAGCTAAACTGTTAGAAACAAAGTAGCTAATACCAGGAGCTAAACCAACATTAAACCCGTTAGCTTTTGCTTCTGCGTTTCCTTGCTCTTCTTTTGAAGACTCATAATTTACTCCTAATTCACCAAAAAATGAGAATTGGCTCGCTGGTGTAAAATAATAACGACCAAATACACCTGCTTCAAACATATTAGTTTTATAATCTTCTACATTTGGTACTTCACTTTTAGTTGTTGTATAACCTAATGCTACACCTACTGCTATGTTTTCAGAAACGAAGTATCCTGCTTTAGGAGAAAAAGTAAAACCGTTATCTTTAACATCACCAGTACTTTCACTTACAAAAGCGATAGTTCCAGTAGCAAAAACATCTCCTTGAGCGAATCCAGAAGTTGAAGCTTCTTCTTGAGCATTCACACTAGTAAGTCCAAAAACTGCAACAGCAGCCATAAATAATAATTTTTTCATGATTTGAATTTTGTTTAAATTAATTTGGACGGCAAATGTAAGTGGTTAGCCACAACCAATTTGTAAAAAAATGTTAACAGTTTAAGTATTTCATCGATATTAAAAAAAGCAAATAAAAAACTTGTAATCTATAACCTTGAGAATAATTTAGGGTAACTCCAAATAACATTCACGTGATATTAACTAAAAAAACTCATACATAATAGAATTAAAAAACACAACCATTAGAAGGATAAGTACTAATGCTTAAGAATATCTATTTTGGTTTTCTCGTCTTTATTTAAATTAGTAAGTGTTTTTATTGTATTATTTCCATCTACTACTTCTATTACTGTTGTATTTGTTCCGATATCACCAACAGAGTTTGCAATAATGGTAATTGTAGTTTTCTTGTTGGCTACAGGAACTTCTAATAATTTCTTTTTTTCAGAAATCTTATAATTTAATAAAATAATTTTTCCATCTTGGAGTACAGTAACTTCATCGTTATCTATTTGGCCTCCGTCATAAATGTAAAACTTCATAAGTTTAGATTTAGTAAACACTGATGTTACTTCATCTTTTTTAAGAACGTTAAGGTTGAGTGTATCTAAAACCTTAACTCCCTTTAATCTATCCTTTATACTATCTTCTATTTTTCTTGATTTTTGAACTTTTTTACTAAACTTACTTACGCGCTTAGCTATTTTTTCTACTGAACTCATAACCAATTCACCATTAACACATTCTACACCATCACTAAACTTCCCCTTAAAGTTACCCATAAGTTTATCTGAACCTAATTTAAATTTTGAAGGCTCTAAATGGACATTACAAAAATCAAAGTCATCTAATGACACTGGTGATTTGGTATAAATGATTTCGACCTCTTTAAATGAAAGTTCTTTTTTTTCTTCGTCATAAAATCCAGAGATTTTAGATTTAGTTTCATGCTCACCTCCTAAGTCTGATATACTAAATCCCGAAATAACACCGTCAGATTCATCAAACTCAACTCTGTACTTAATCATTAAGGTATCTTTTATTTTTATTAAACCGACATATTTATTTTCATTTTGACTATAAATAATTTGGCAAAAAATTATTGAAACTATAAGAATTTTTAAAAATTTCATTTGTGTAATTTTATTTATTTTGAGGGTGTAATATAACATCAGTTTGCTGACTATCAAGAAAAAAAACTTGACATTTCATTTTTTTGTGTTATTTTCGGACAAACTTAAATCAATTTATATGAAAATTAAACTATTACTTTCAGCTATTGCAATTTTTATGACAATGACTGCTGCTTATGCTTCATTCCCAGTAAAGAGAGCTTCTGTAACTACAGAGAACACAATTACAACTGACATTTCACAAGAAGACGTTTTAGAAGCTATTCCTGCAGCTTCATCAGGAAAAGACAAATGGGTTGCTGCTGCTTTATGGTTTGTACTTGGTTGGCCTTTTGCTGCCCATAGATGGTACCTTGGTAGCCCATGGTATTGGAACGTACTTTTCATCATCACTTTTGCTGGTATTGGTGTTTGGGCAATTGTTGATATCATAAACATTCTTACAGATAATTGGGACGGCCTTTAAAATGAGTTCCTAAAAAGTCTAATAAAATCGCTTGAACAATTATCTTCAAGCGATTTTTTTATTTTGAGAAAATGAAGTGGGATAATTTAATTACAGACTATACAATTTTTTTAAAACTTGAACGTGGGCTTTCTGAAAATTCCATAAAAAACTATACTTATGACATAAAAAAACTGATATCGTATCTTGAAGAACATAATCTTTCCATTTCACCTGTTAAAATCAGTAACGAAACTATAAAGCAATTTATTTACGAGATTTCTAAAACAGCTAATCCAAGATCTCAAGCAAGACTTATTTCAGGTTTACGGAATTTCTTTGATTACTTGGTTTTTGAAAATTATAGAGACACTAATCCTTTAGATTTAATTGAATCTCCTAGAATTGGCAGAAAACTTCCTGACACACTCTCCGTTACCGACATAGACAATCTTATAAACGCCATTGACTTGAGTTATCAATACAAAGGTGTGAATTTAGGTGAACGCAACAGAGCCATTTTAGAAACGCTCTACAGTTGTGGCTTACGTGTTAGCGAACTTACGGAACTCAAAATATCAGATTTATTTTTTGATGAAGGGTTTATAAAAGTTACCGGAAAAGGAGACAAACAACGCTTTGTTCCTATTGGTGAAACTACTCAAAAATATATCAGTATTTGGAAAGGCATTAGAAACCACATTGATGTACAAGCAAATTCAAAAGACATTTTATTCCTTAATTATAAAGGGAAGAAACTTACACGCGCCATGATTTTTACCATTATAAAAAATCTGGTAGAAAAAATTGGGCTAAACAAAACGGTTTCGCCGCATACTTTCAGACATTCATTCGCTACTCATCTTTTAGAAAATGGTGCTGATCTTAGAGCAATACAAATGATGTTGGGTCATGAAAGTATTACCACTACAGAAATCTACATGCATGTAGATCGCTCACATTTAAGTGATGTTCTCAATAAATTTCACCCTAGAAAATAAAAAAGGCATTCTAAACTAATAGAATACCTCTTTCAATACTTGAGTTAGTCAAAATTTATTTAGCAATATTTACTGCTCTTGTTTCTCTAATTACAGTAACCTTAACTTGCCCAGGATACGTCATATCTGTTTGAATTTTCTGTGAAATTTCAAACGATAAACTTGAAGCTCTATCATCCGATACTTTTTCACTTTCTACAATAACACGTAACTCTCTACCAGCTTGGATGGCGTAAGCTTTCTTAACTCCTGTAAAGCCAAAAGCTACATCTTCCAAATCTTTCAAACGTTGAATATAAGAATCCAAAACTTGACGTCTTGCGCCTGGTCTTGCACCTGAAATGGCATCACAAACCTGAATTATTGGAGATAATAAGGTATTCATTTCTATTTCATCATGGTGAGCACCAATAGCATTACAAACTTCTGGTTTTTCACCATACTTCTCTGCCCACTGCATACCTAAAATAGCGTGAGGTGTTTCTATATCTGCTTCTGAAGATGGTACTTTACCTATATCGTGAAGTAAACCTGCACGTTTTGCTAATTTTGGATTCAATCCTAATTCTGCAGCCATTACACCGCAAAGTTTAGCAACTTCGCGCGAGTGCTGTAGTAAGTTTTGTCCATATGAAGAACGGTACTTCATACGACCAACCATTTTTATTAATTCAGGATTTAATCCATGAATACCCAAATCAATAACTGTACGCTTACCAACTTCAATAATTTCTTGTTCTATTTGTTTTTCAGTCTTTCTTACAACTTCTTCAATTCTTGCTGGGTGAATTCTACCGTCAGTCACTAATTTATGAAGTGATAGACGTGCTATTTCACGTCTTACAGAGTCAAAACAAGACAAAATAATTGCTTCTGGAGTATCGTCTACAATAATTTCTACTCCTGTAGCTGCTTCAATCGCTCTAATGTTTCTACCTTCTCTACCAATGATTCTACCCTTAACATCATCAGATTCAATATTAAATACAGAAACACAGTTATCAACAGCCTCCTCAGTTCCTATACGTTGAATGGTGTTTATAATAATCTTTTTAGCTTCTTGTTGCGCAGTTAATTTAGCTTCTTCAACATGGTCTTGAATAAAAGCCATTGCATCTGTCTTAGCTTCTTCTTTAAGAGATTCAATCAATTGTTCTTTAGCTTCTTCTGCTGAAAGCTGTGAAATGACTTCGAGTTGTTTGATTTGGCTTTTGTGTGCCTTTTCTATTTCTTCTTTTTTCTTGTCTAGAAACTCAAGTCTAAAGTCGTAATCTTTAATTTTATCACTTAAAGATTGGTTAGATTTTTTTGCTTTAGAAAGCTCATTAGATACTTGAGATTCTTTATCCCTGATACGTTTTTCGGCTTCGGCCATTTTTTTGTCACGCGAAAGGATAACTTTCTCATGCTCTGCTTTTAGCTCAATAAACTTTTCTTTTGCTTGAAGTATTTTATCCTTTTTTAAGGATTCTGCATCTGCTTTTGCTTGCTTTAAAATAGAACCTGATTCTTTTTCTGCATTTGCTATAAGCTTTGATGCTTTACCTTTCTCTAAAGATTTTGCTATAATATATCCTAGTATTACTCCTAATACTACTCCGCCAACTATATATATAATTGTATTAGTGTCCATCATTAATTATTTAGTTTAGTATATAAAAAAAGCCTACATCAGTTTTGGATTTTGTATAAACTCCTTAAAAACAAGTTTAGGGCTAACAAACTGATCAAGGATCCGTTCTAAGACGGCTTGCTTTTACAATTTAAACTCACCCTTTTTAAAGAATTAACGTTGAGTTTATCAAAAAATATAACTAATGTAGGCAGTAACCTTTATGTATTTTAAAGAACGTACGAGTACTAGATATGCTTACTCAAAAGTTCATTTAAAGCTTCTAACTTTTCTTGAACTTCTTCATTTACATACTCTTTTTCTATTGACTTTTGCTCTACTTGAGATGCAAATTGCAATGCGCACATCGCTAATACATCTTGCTTATCTCTAACAGAGTAATTTTGCTCAAACTGACCAATCATAGCCTCAATCTTCTTTGTGGCCGCACGTAAACCTTCTTCTTGCTTAGGATTTATTGTTAATGGATAAACTCTATTGGCAATTGAAAGTTTAATTTTTAATTGTTCTGACATAAAAGTCTTTAAGTTTTACACTTTTTATTCTGATAATTGACTTATACAATGGTCAATATCTCTAATCAGTGCATTTATTTTGAGCTTTGTTTCTCGTTTATTTTCGTCACTACCAAGCATTGAATTTGCTATTTTGAGTGTATCATACTTTTCTGCCCAAGAAGCTATTTCCTCTTGTTGCTCTAGTAGCTTTTGTTGTTGCTTTTCCAATTGTTCAGAGAGCTTTGCATTGGTCTGTTTTAAAACCTCTTGCTTGTGTAAAATCTTACTGATTTTATTCTCTAATGCATCAACAATGTCTTCTATTTTACTCATTAAAGTAATTCAATACTATTTTAACAAAGTTAACATACCAATTGAAAAAACACAATTCTTTTACAATTATTTTTAATTGAAATAACATCAATAAAACTAAACCGTTAAGATTAAAATATAAAGTTAGAAGGTTTGAATATCGTATTCAAATTAATATTTTAGCGACAACAGAAAGCCTATATGAGACAATTTTTAATTATCCTTTTTATTACCTGCTCTGCTTATTCCCAATCAGAATACCCTCAAGATTATTTTAGAAAACCTTTAGATATACCCATAATCCTTGCTGGTACATTTGCAGAACTTAGACCTTCTCATTTTCATGGTGGTTTAGATATAAAAACCCAAGGAAAAGAAGGCTTAAGAGTGTATACTGCAGCTCCTGGTTACATCAGTAGAATAAAAGTTTCTCATTACGGCTATGGCAAAGCTATATACATTACGCATCCTAATGGTTACACGACTGTTTATGGTCATCTTCAAAAATTTTCGGACCGTTTAGAGAAATACATTAAAACTTGCCAGTATGATAAGGAAAGTTTTGAGGTTGAAGTATTTCCAAATTCCGAAGAATTAATAGTTGAAGCTGACGAGGTTATTGCTTTTTCTGGAAATACTGGCGGTTCTGGTGGGCCACATTTGCATTTTGAAATAAGAGACAACCAAGAACGACCAATGAATCCTATGCTTTTTGGTATTACTGCAAAAGATACCACAACTCCAAGCGTATTAGGCGTCTTTGCTTACCCTAAAGATGAAAATGCCTTGATTAATGGTAAAAACGAGCGCGTCCCTCTTCGGTTGATTCCTCAAAACAACGGTGATTTTATAGTCGAAAAAGTTACCGCCTTAGGAAATATTGGTTTTGGTGTATCTACACACGACAGGCTAGATGGTGCACCTAATAAAAATGGTGTTAGTAATATTCAGACGTTTTATAATGGAAATAAAAGTTTAGAAATAGATTTTAAACGCTTCAGTTTTGATGAGAGCAAACACATTAAACGACTTATTGATTACGAATACTACAAAACAAAAAAAACTAGGATCCAAAAATTGTTTGTAGAGCCCAACAATCCTTTGAGTCTTTACAAAGATGCCTACGACAAAGGTTATATTATGGTTGAAGACAGCACCTCTTCGGTTTATAAAATCAGAATTCTAGACTTTAATCAAAATGAGGCTTGGATAACCATACCTATCGAAGGTAAAAATGATATTTTAACAAAACCTAAAAAAGAAGATTTATCCAATAAAACCTTAATTTATAGTGATAAACCAACAACTTTAAATTCAGGAAACATTACTGTTAATTTTTATGCCAATACAGTTTATGATGATGTGCATGTAGATTACAAAGTTAGTTCTGATACGCTCTATCTGCATGAAGATACCATACCACTCCAGAAAAATTATTACATCAATTACGATCTTAGCAACTATAAATCTGAACATTTAGATAAAGTATACATTGCACACCTATATGGTTATTACAAAAAGCCTTATTACGTAAATACCAAACGAAAAGGCAACACTCTAAGCGCAGGAACCAAAACCTTTGGAACTTATGCCTTAGCTATGGATACCGAGCCACCAACAATTCAGCCTATAAATTTTCAAGACAAAAAGTGGTTGAGCAAATACCGTTATCTAAAATTAAAAATTGATGATGAACTTTCTGGGATTAGTAAATATAGAGCTACCGTAAATGGAAAATGGATCTTAATGGAGTACGATTATAAAACCAATACACTTGTACACGATTTTAATGATAATGTCGTTAAAGATACCAAGAACGAATTAAAGATAATTGTTACAGATAATGTTGGAAATAGTTCTACATTTGAGGCAACATTTTTCAGAAAATAAAACTAAACTACTTGAAACGCTTACATTTTATAGTTCTGCTAAGCTCACTTTTCAGTCTGCTTTCCTTCTCACAATCCGCAATTCTTAGAGGTGTTATTTTAGATGAAACCAACCAACCTGTTAATGGCGTTAATATTAAGGCTAGTACTGGTGAAGGCACAGCTACAAACGAAAATGGATTTTATGAGCTAAAAATTCCATCAGATGTAGACGTAACCATAGTTTTTTCTCATGTTAATTATAAACGTGTTGAAGTACCTTTTAATTTGAAAAATGGGCAGGAATTAGAGTTTAACCCTGTGATGAATATCAACATAGAACAGATTGCAACCGTTGTTATTAATACTAATACCAGACAAAAAGTAGATGGCGTTACAACCATTCAACCCGAAGTTATAAGAACTATAAAAGGAGCGCAACCTGGTGTAGAAAATATTTTAAAAACATTACCCGGAGTTAATATCTCCAACGAACTAAGTACTCAATATTCCGTACGTGGTGGAAATTTTGATGAAAACCTAGTTTATGTCAATGAAATAGAAGTTTACAGACCCTTTTTAATCCGTTCTGGAAATCAGGAAGGTTTAAGTTTTGTTAATACGGATTTGGTTCAGAATGTTGATTTCTCAGCTGGTGGTTTTCAAGCTAAGTATGGTGATAAAATGTCTTCAGTATTAGATATCACTTATAGAAATCCTGTAGATTTTGGCATTAGAACAGACCTTAGTTTATTAGGCGGAAGTATTGCTGCTGAAACGGTTTCTAAAAACGGAAAGTTCTCTGGAATAGCCGGATTACGCTATCGTGACAATAGTTTAATCTTAAACAATCTTGAAACTTCTGGTAATGTTGAACCTGTTTTTGCTGATGCTCAAACTTATTTAACCTACCGTTTTTCAGATAAATTTCATTTAAATTTTCTTGGTAACATTTCATTAAACAGATACCACTTTCAACCAGAAAATAGACAAACCAACTTTGGTACCATAGACGATCCTGTAGCGCTTTTAGTGTTTTATGAAGGTCAGGAAAAAGATGAATACGAAACCTATTTTGGGGCTTTTAAAGCTAATTATTTTGTAAATGATGATTTAACCTTAAAATTGATTGCTTCTGCTTATCATACTGTAGAGCAAGAGTATTTTGATATTTTGGCACAATACCGTCTTGGTGAAGTTAACACCAGTATTGGAGATGAAAACTTAGGTGAAGTTGAGTTTAGTGAAGGTATTGGTTCGCAATTAACACATGCTAGAAATGACTTAGATGCTTTTATTGTTAATGCTGAACACAGAGGTGATTATAAAATTGATGAAGAATCTACCGTGGAATGGTCTGTAAAATATACGCATGAGGATATTAGAGACCGTCTTGTAGAATGGGAAATGATAGATTCTGCAGGTTTTTCTATTCGTCCTCCGAGATTTAGTAACCCAAACTTACAGCCTTACACTCCTTTTTCTGGTCCTTTAACAGCTTTTGAAAATATAAGAGCTTTAAACAATGTTCAGATTAATCGCTTACAAGCTTTTGCGCAATATAGTAAACGTACAAATTGGGGAAATGACGAGGTTTTCTATAATGTTGGTGTACGTTCTCATAGTTGGGCTGTAAGTGGAGATAGAGTAGAAAGCACATCACAAACTGTTTTTAGTCCAAGAGCTCAATTTGCCATAAAGCCAGATTGGGAAAAAGATATGCTTTTTAGGGTTGCAGGAGGTTTGTATTACCAACCACCTTTTTACAGAGAGTTGAGAGATTCTTCTGGAGTTGTTCAACCAAAAGTTAAAGCTCAACAATCTTTTCATATTGTATTAGGAAATGAATATAGTTTTGAAATGTGGGATAGACCTTTCAAACTTGTAACTGAAGCCTACTACAAAGGTCTATCAGATGTTAATGCCTATACTCTCGAAAATGTAAGGATTCGTTACAGAGCAAAGAATAATGCCGAAGCTTATGCTTATGGTTTAGATATGCGACTGAATGGAGAATTTGTTCCTGGTACAGAGTCTTGGTTTAGTTTCGGGTATTTAAAAACCGAAGAAAATATTGATTATAGAGGCTATATTGCTAGACCAACCGACCAGCGCTTAAAATTTGGAGCACTTTTTCAAGATTATGTTCCTAATATGCCACACTTAAAAATGTATCTTAATTTAGTATACAACACAGGTGTTCCTGGTGGTTCACCAAGTTATGCTGATCCTTATAACTATCAAATAAGACTAAGAGATTACAGACGCGCAGATTTAGGTATTTCTCTAGAACTTGTGAATCCTGAAAAAAATTATACAGCTAAATGGAAAAAAGCATTCAAAGAATTGTCTTTAGGTTTTGAAATCTACAATATGTTCAACAACCAAAATTCAATTACCAATACTTGGGTAAGAGATGTGTATTCTAAGAGACAATTTGCTATTCCTAATTACTTAACGCCTCGTGTTTTTAACTTAAGGTTATCGGCAAGATTTTAAATTCGGAGACTTATCGAGCTTTGTGAGTTCTTGTCACAACGTAACGTATATCGTATATATCTGCTGATGCTGTTGAAACAATTTTTACCGTTCCACCATTAGCTTCCCAAGTATTCAATGTATAGGCATTAAATGAACTTAAATAATAGTGTTCAACTCCATTTCCTTTTGCTAAGACAAAATCTCTAATATATATTTCACCTACAACTCCACCTATATCAATAGCCACCGTTAGTCGTGTGGTTGAAGCTGTATTAGGCCTAGCTTTAAATTCTATAACAATGTTGATACCATCACCATCTCTTCCTGTAATAGTAGAATTTGTTGAATCATAAAATGTTGTAACATCAACCGGTTTCTGACTATCCCTTACAGTAGCAGCATCATTTGGCAAGGTTACTTTAGTTGTGCCTACAACAAATGGACTTGCAGAAGTATATGTGCCATCTGTATAATCAGCCCAGCCCGTATAATCACTGGCGCTATTTTCACTTTCTAGTTTAGACCAGCTACTATTTTTATAAAAATAGAAGGCACTTTCATCAGTATCATAAACCAACAAACCATCTGCTGGATTTGCAATAGCATTACGCTGAGCTGTGGTCATTCTTGGTGTTAACATACCTTGAGAATCAGATTCCACTTCTAAAATAGCAGAACTATCAGGATTACTGGTACCGATACCAACTTGAGAAAAAGAAACTAAAAAAGTGAATAAAAAAATAAGGTTATAAGGGAACGAAATTTCATAATAATTTGGGGATTTAATTAATGAAATACATCCGAAATTACTGTATTTTAAAGGAAAAATCCAAAATTATAAATAAAAAAAATTACATTTGCACTTTATAAATCTTAACACCAAAAAGGTATGAATTTGATTTCTAAAACATTAACTATAGTTTTTAGTTTGTTTTTTTCCCTACAAATTTTTGCCCAATTAACTGTAAGAAATGACGCATATGTCTATGTAAAGGATCAACTCCTTTATGTAAAGGACAATGTTAACCTTACAGAATCTGATTCTAAAATTTACTTACGAGAAGAGTCTCAACTTATTCAAGGAGACGGAACAACAGGTAATTCAGGAGTCGGAGAACTAAGTGTATACCAAGAAGGTACTACCAACCAATGGTCTTATAATTATTGGTGTTCACCTGTTGGTAATAATGCTACAAATAATTCCATCAATAATCCTTTTAGATATAGATTGATTGATGATCCTAGGCTAGATACTACTACTGATTTAATTGATAGCAGTGACCCTGTTTTTTCTTTCATTTATAATGGAAATCCAAGTACTACACCTATTACACTATCCACCTATTGGACTTATACTTTTGTAAGTTCTGACGAATATAGTGAATGGACTTATGTAGGTGGTGCCACAGACGATATTAATCCTGGATTAGGCTTCACAATGAAAGGTATGGGAACCGGAACTACAGGAAACCAAACTTATGATTTTAGAGGTAAACCTAACAATGGTGATATCACCAACCCTGTTGCTACAGGACAGTTTACGCTGGTAGGCAACCCTTACCCAAGTGCTATAGACTCTGCTGCTTTTGTTCATGATACAGATAATGCACCTGATATAACAGGTACTTTATTTTATTGGGAACAATATGGAGATATTCCATCTCACGTACTTGTAGAAATTGTTGGTGGTTATTCTGAATTTACTATAAATGCTGCTGGTACAATAATCTCTAATACACCCGCCACATTTTATACTTACGACGCACAAGACAACACCTATTCTTTGCCTCCAGGACCTCCTGCAGGTGGCTCTAAAACAGCTAGACGTTATATACCTATAGGACAAGGATTTATGGTTGAAGGTAGTACTGGTACAACAGGTGATGTTACTGTGAAAAATGCTCATCGTGTGTATGAAAAAGAAGGTACTAACAGTTACTTCTTTAGAAGCTCTACACCAACGCAACAAACGAATTCAGATGAAGTTTCTAATGACGGTATTCAATATCAAGATAATGGCTTACCAATAGTTCCTTCTGACTTTAAAAGATTTAGAATTAACGTAGATTTTACAGTAGGTAACGATCAATACACAAGACAAGTCTTATTAAACTTTCATGATACAGCAACTGCTGGTTTTGATTACGGTTTAGAACTTGCAAGATCTAGCAACCATCCTACTGATGCTTATTTCTCTTATAACGATAAATCTTTCTCTGGTCTGGCTTATCCTTTTGAAGAGACCTTAGTAATTCCATTAATAGTGGATATCGAAGAACAACAACCATTACGTTTTAGAATATTTGATATTCAAAATTTTGAAGATACTCAAGGCATATATATTCATGATACAGCAACAGATGTTTATGTTAACCTTAGAGAGTTAGACTATGAGTTAAACGTTGCCCCAGGAAATTATACCAATCGTTTTGAGATTGTTTTTCAACCTAACCAATCTTTGAATGTTAATGATATTGAAGCTTCTACTTTAAGTATCAATCAAAATAACAATCTTAGTCAGTTATTGGTTAGTAATCCAAACAATCTAGACATCAAAAAAGTTGAAGTTTATGATGTTTCTGGTAAAAGAGTTATTCAATTTAACACGAAAAGCGTCGCTGATCGTTACGAAATTTCAACAGCAAACTTGAGTGAGGGTGTATATGTTGTTAATGTGATTTCAAATAACAACAATGCATTAAAATCACAAAAGGTAATTGTTAAGAACTAGCAAAGTCTTTTAGTACTTGAACAACATAATCAATTTCTTCTTTTGTATTATAAATACTAAAGGAAAAACGTACTGATGGTTGTTTTAGTTTTTCATCATCCAAAATTGCTGTAAGCACATGTGATTGCTGACTACTTCCGCTTTGACATGCACTACCTCTTGAGCAAGCTATACCTTTAAGGTCTAGTTGAAATTGAAGCATAGCTGCTTTTTCTGGAGCAAATGGTAAACATAGATTTAATAATGTAAATGTACTTTGCGTAGGATCTTCACAACCTCCATTGAAAGTTACATTAGGTAAATAAGTTTTTAATTCTTCAATAAAGTAAGTTTTTAAATCTAACACATAAGCCTTTTCTATTTCAATATTGGTATAAGCGAGTTTTAAAGCTTCAGCCATACCAACAATATTATGGATAGATTCTGTGCCTGCTCTATAACCGCGTTCTTGTTCACCACCAAAGATTAGGGGTTTTAAACCAGATTCTTTCCTTACAAAACAAAAGCCTACACCCTTTGGTCCGTGGAATTTATGTGCACTAGCAGCTAGAAAGTCGATAGGGATTTGGCTCAAATCAATTTTATAATGACCAATAGATTGTACACTATCAGAATGAAACAGAGCATTGTTTTCTTTGCAAAGTTTTGCGATACGTTCTATATCTAAAACATTACCTATTTCATTATTAACATGCATTAAACTTACTAAAGTCTTGTTTGATACAGACAATAAGCCTTCTAAGTGTTTATAATCTATATGTCCACAATGATCAAGATTTACAAAATCAATTTCAACACCATATTCCTTCTGCAATTGTTCAACAGTATGCAAAACAGCATGATGCTCAATCTTAGATGTAATTATTTTTGTAACCCCCAAATCCCTTACAGCACTTCGTAATGCTAAATTATCAGCCTCTGTTCCGCCTGAAGTAAAAATAATTTCAGCAGCTGACACATTAAAATAAGACGCTATATTTTTACGGCATTGCTCCAATAGAGCTTTCGAGGATCTCCCAAAACTATGGGTAGAGGACGCATTTCCATAACTATCCTTCAGGACGTGCGTCATGCTTTCAATAACTTCTGGCCTTAATGCTGTTGTAGCAGCATTATCTAAATAAACGGACTTCATTCTGCAAAAATATCGCAAATAAAATTATTTAGATAATGAAGCGTTATAATTTTACAAATCCATTATTTTTGTTGAAAATTGAAGCTATGATTCGTCGTTTTTATATCCTTTTCTGTTTAGTTTTTTTGGTTGCCTGTGATGATGGCGATATTTTAACAGTTCAATTAGACTTTGACCAAGAGCTTCAACGTTGTGATAATTTTGAAGATTCCTATATTATTTTTGATACCAAAGACGATCCTAGTGAAGCTCTGATTTTAATCATTCCTAAAAATGCTACTACTGAAGAATATTTTACAAACAGCACTTCTAGAAGTGAATTAGACAGCAATAGTGTAACTTACAACTTTACTATAAACCCAAGCTCAGATGTTCAGTTTATTTATAGAACTTATAATAGAAATATATCTTTAAATGATATATGTGCCATTTTACCACCTAATAATTTATCTGTTGTAAACGAATACATAGCTGATTCTGGCACAGTGGAAGTAACGTTTACTTTTATTGATGACGACAATGACGGCATACCAAGTGAGTTTGAATATGGACCTGGAGGTATAGAAAACCCTCAAGATTCGGATGGAGATGGCATACCAGATTATATTGATGAAGATGATGACAATGATAATGTACCTACAAGAAACGAACTCAATAGTGATGACGATGATGATAATCCGGAAACAAATCCTTTAGACACAGATGGTAATGGAACCCCAGATTATTTAGATGATGATGATGATGGTGATGGCATCTTAACAAGACTTGAAGATATGAGTGAGGACGGTCAGAATCCTAGAGACTCTGCAAACGAATATACAACTGTTATTGGCGGAAACACAACTTATCGCTATTTATCTAATGAAGAAGGTGCTTCTGAAGCTTTTGAAGATTCTGGTTTTATTTATAACGAATATACTAGAGCAGCAATAATACGTTTTGAAATCTTTGACGTAAACCTAGAAATTATTAATTCTACTTACATTGATTTAGGGACTTACGAAAATTCGTTCATAATAACAAATGAACCAGAAGAAGACTAAGGCTCAATATTCTGAAAAATTCTAACCTCTGTAGCTCCTAAACCATAGGTTTTGTAATCTGCATCATAAAACTGTACGTTATTATAGCGCCCAAGCATTGTTTCTAGTTCTTGACGTAAAACTCCTTCTCCCACTCCATGGATAAACACCATTTTTGGGATACGTTTTCGAATAGCAAACTCCAATTGACTTCTTGCTGTATCTAATTGTAGATTAAGCATATCAAAATTGGTCATGCCTTTGGTGGATTCGGTTAAATGATGAATATGTAAATCCACCTCAAATTTTGGAATGTGTCTTTCTTTAGGTTTCACTTTAGCTGCAGACCTCCGCTTTTTAGATTCTTTTTCTTGTTTTACAGCATCTAAATCTGAATTGTACACAGCGTTATCTAAAGTAGCTTCATTACTTTCTGCCATAAGTTCATGAGCTTCAAATTGAAATTCGAAACCATCATTGTCTTCAATAAAAATAGTATGTCCTGAAATTTTGGTTACAATTCCTGAAATAGCATCATCTATCGCTTCTACTCTATCTCCTATTTTAATCTTCATCTTCAGACTTTACAAAAGTTTCTTCTTCCTTTTTATCAAACTTGCTCGGAATATTTCTTGAAGTTCTATAAATACCAAACATCAATAAAACAATACCACCTAGTAACAAATATAGGTTTTGTTTTTCTTGAGCTTGTGCATATAAGGCTATAATTCCGCCAGCAACAACACAAATGAAATTTATTAATCTGGAAAAATTCATACAATTCAAATTTTGATACAAAAATACAGTTTACAATAATTATTAGTTCTTTTACTAAAAGTATTTATCTAATTATTAATTTAGCCTTATGTTTAATGCTATGTTTTTAATTTCCAAAGGACTTGAAGATTACATGCTGCCATGCATGTGGAAAAAAACATTCAATGTTGAGTGTATGGGCTGTGGTATACAACGATCAATAGCCTTAATTACGAAAGGTGAATTTGTTTCGGCTTTCTATATGTATCCTGCAATTTATACTCTAATAGGTATGTTTGCGTTTTTTTTACTTCACTTAAAATTTCAATTTAAAATTGGCCATAAAATTATTTTAGGCCTGTTTATATTAAATATTAGTATTATTGTAATTAGTTATTTAATCAAAACCTTTTAATCAAAATTTATTCGATATGGAAAAACAAATGTTACCAAATGCAACTTTGGCTCTAGTAATGGGAATTTTATCTATTGTTGGCTGTTGCTGTTATGGTGTGCCAGGAGTCATTTTTGGTATTGTCGCTATAATTATTTCTCTAAAAGCTGAAAAGCTCTATAAACAAGATCCTGAAAGCTATTCAGGCTACGGTAATGTAAAAGCAGGTAAAATAATGGGTATTATTGGATTAATACTAAGTGTATTATTTGCTGCTTACATGGCTTGGTTTATTGGTCAAGTTGGTTGGGAGGCTTTACAAGATCCTGAACAACTAATGAAAAGAATGGAGGAAATGCAAAATCAGTAAGGTGGTTTACTTACTCTTAAAATAAAAAAAGCGACCAAATGGTCGCTTTTTTATTTATTGACAAAAAACATTAAACTTCAAATTCTTTTAATGTATTAGTGATGATAGATACACAATCTAATAATTGCTCTTCATTCATCACCAGTGGTGGCGCAAACCTTATAATATTTCCATGAGTTGGTTTTGCTAATAATCCGTTATCTCTCAACTTCAAACAAATATTCCAAGCGGTATCACTATCTTCGTCATCATTGATAACAATAGCATTTAGCAATCCTTTACCTCTAACAAGATTAACGATAGAACTCTTCTCAATATATTTATTCAATTCAGATCTGAATAGTTGTCCAAGTTGTTCGGCATTTTCAGCCAAACTTTCATCATTTATAACTTCTAAAGCTGCAATTGCTACAGCAGCAGCCACTGGGTTACCTCCAAACGTACTACCATGGTTACCTGGCTTGATGACATTCATTATACTGTCGTTCGCTAAAACAGCAGAAACAGGATAAACACCACCAGACAACGCTTTCCCTAAAATTAAAACATCTGGTTTTACGTTTTCGTGTTGAACAGCTAATAATTTTCCTGTTCTAGCGATTCCCGTTTGTACTTCGTCTGCTATAAATAAAACTCCGTACTTTTCGCATAAGTCTTTTGCCTTTGTTAGGTAACCTTCGCTTGGCACATAAACACCAGCTTCACCTTGGATTGGTTCTACTAAAAACCCAGCAACATTTTTATTATTTTTTAGAGCATCCTCTAAAGCTTCTAAATTATCGTACTCAATTTTAATAAAACCTTTTGTATAAGGACCGAAGTTTTTACGTGCAATAGGATCATTACTAAATGAAATGATTGTTGTGGTACGTCCATGAAAATTGTTTTCACAAACTATAATCTCAGCTTCATTTTCATCGATACCTTTAACTTCATATGCCCATTTTCTACAAAGTTTTAAAGCAGTTTCCACAGCCTCAGCACCAGTATTCATTGGTAATAATTTATCGAAACCAAAATACTCAGTGGCAAACTTTTCGTACTTCCCTAGCATATCGTTATAAAAAGCACGAGAAGTCAAGGTTAAAGTTTGTGCCTGACTTGTCATTGCTCCTACAATTTTAGGATGACAATGTCCTTGGTTTACTGCAGAATATGCAGAAAGAAAATCATAATATTTCTTTCCTTCTACATCCCAAACATACACACCTTCACCTTTACTAAGTACAACTGGTAATGGATGGTAATTATGTGCACCATACTTGTTTTCTAAATCTATCGCTTGTTGCGATGTTAATTGGTCTAAAACAGCCATTTTAAATAATTTAATTGTGAATAAAACAACCATTCCTGCTCTACCTTTATTCCTTCAAAAGCTTAGCGCAACCATTTATGAAGTTATGGTGAAGCTTTGAAAAAGCAGCGTGGGAGAGAAATCATCCCTAGAGGTTGTAAATTTAATAATTTCTAGATAATTTTTAAATGATGCTTTATGTTTTTCAGTAGCATCATTTATAAAATGCAACTATCTTTGCAGCCAAATTAATAGTAAATGCCAAGACGAGAACGCAATAAATTTGTAAAACGAGGAGAAATCATTGAGATCTTAATTGAAGATTATGCTTTTGGTGGAAAGGGTATCGGCAGAATTAGAAATGAACATGGAGAGTTTGTTGTTTTTGTACCAAATACCTTACCTGGACAACTAGTAAAAGCTCAGGTTAAGAAATCGAGTAAAAAGTATGCTGAATGTAAATTACTTGATGTATTAAAACCTTCCGAAGATGAGATAGAAATGCCTTATCAAGACATTCCTGGTGCTCCGTATATTCAATTACCGATTGATAAGCAACATGATTATAAGAAACAGAGTACTTTAGAACTCTTTAAACGTATTGGTAAAGTAAAAGATATAGAATCCAAATTTGATGAATTTGTAAGTTCCCCAAACACATTTCATTATCGTAATAAAATGGAATATGGCTTTTCTGCTATTGGCTTTGATAGAAATACCAATACAGATGTTGATGAGTTTACCTTAGGTTTTAAACGTCGAGGCCTTTGGTGGTGTGGAGATAACCTGAATAGTGATTCTGGTTTGTTTGATGCCGAGTTAGAGAACTATCTTAAAGACATAAGAACCTATTGTGAAAATATTGGGTTAGCTCCTTGGCATGCTCCAAAGAAAGAAGGCTTCTTTCGTTATTTTGTAGTTAGAAAATCTTATAAAACCAATCAATTGCTTTTCAATTTAGTGACTACATCTCATGATTTGGATCAGTTTGATTTAGATGCATTTGCTAATTACTTAGTTGAATTATTTGGCAATAGAGTCGCTGGCTTACTACATACCATTAATGACGAAATTGGTGATAGAACCATCGCTACTACAGGAAGTATTAGTTTAGTTTATGGTGAAGATAAAATCGTTGAAGAACTATTAGGACTTAATTTTGAAATTAGCATGAAAAGCTTTTTTCAAACCAATCCTAAATGTGCCGAAAAACTATACTCTAAAGTAGTTGACTATGCTCTAGAAAATAAGGAAGCTATAGACAATACTGTTGTGCTCGATTTATTTTGCGGTACAGGAACCATAGGTCAAATTGTTGCTAGCAAATCTAACAATGCTAAAATTGTTGGAGTAGATATTGTAGCCTCAGCCATTGCTGATGCTAAAGAAAATGCAAAACGCAATCACATTGAAGGTTTAGAGTTTTACGCTGCTGATGTTGGAAAATTCTTAACCGAACACCCAGAATTCAAAAATAAAATTAGAACTATAATCTTAGATCCAGCAAGAGCAGGTATTGCTCCAAAAACATTAAATAAAATAATAAACCTCAGCGCAGAACGTTTGGTTTATGTATCTTGTAACCCAGCCACTCAAGCTAGAGATACGGAACAATTAATGCAGGCTGGCTATGAGATAAAAAAGCTAAGTCTTGTGGATCAATTTCCGCATACAGCACACATAGAAACTGTGGTTTTATTTGAAAAATAATTAATGAAAAAGTTAAAGTTTTTAGTTCTTACCATAACACTAATATTACTAAGTTGTGAGCGTGATGATATCTGTGCAGAAACTACATCGACAACGCCTAGATTAATTATAGAGTTTTATGACGTTGATAATAATGATGTTTTAAAAAACGTGCCAAGATTAACCGTCTATGGTGAAGGGTTACTAACAGAACCACCAACATCTAGTGTTGATGAAACTTTGGTTTATAATGATAATAATACAAACTCAATAGCTCTCCCTTTATTGATTGGTGAAGAAGAATCTGAAACGACTATAAGGTTTGTTTTAGAAAAAGACACTCATTTAAGGTTAGACGATGATGTTGACACAAATTCTAACGAAGACATCTTAGAAATAAGTTATACCTCAGAATATGTTTATGTATCTAGAGCTTGTGGGTATAAAAGTGTTTTCAACGACATAGATGTCAGTAGAAATGCTGATGGTGATACATGGATTAGCTCAATTGAAACCTTAGTTACAGAAATAGAAAATGAAAACAACGTACATGTCTACATCTATCACTAAAAGTTTTATTCTTTTACTATTACTATTATTTTCTACTGTAACCTTTGCGCAAAAAAAGGAAACTGTTAAGGATACTTTGGTCTATAAACAAAAATACGGACTGCGCTTAGGTGTTGATCTTAGTAAAATAGCGCGAACATTCTTCGAAGAGGATTACACGGGCTTTGAGGTAATGGGCGATTACCGTCTGACTAAAAATGTATATTTAGCTGGTGAAATCGGTAATGAAGAACGTACCATTATTAACGAAACTCTAGACAACACAACAAAAGGTAGTTATTTTAAAGCTGGTATAGATCTTAATATGTACAAAAACTGGCTAGATATGGAGAACATGATTTATGCTGGTTTTAGAGTTGGAGCAAGTACATTTAGCCAAACTCTGAATAATTACGGTATTTACAATGCTTATAATCAATATTGGGATGAACAAATCACTATTGGAGAAAATAGAGAATTCAGTGGTTTAACAGCGCTCTTCGGTGAAATTCAAATTGGGATTAAGGCCGAATTATTCAATAACTTTTTTGCTGGAATTAATGCTCAACTAAAAGTCTTGGTTTCTGAAAAAGCACCAGGCAACTTTGAAAATCTATACATACCAGGCTTTAATAGAACTTATGACAGTGGAAGATTTGGAACTGGTTATGGGTTTAACCTATCCTATTTAGTTCCTATTTTTAAAAAGGATAAAATTGTTCTTCAGGAAAAGGAAGCTGAAGAGTAATTAAAAGCTATAGAAATAACTAACAGTAGCTTTATCTTTTTCAACTTTTATTGATAAAAATGAAATTGAAATAATTCATCATCTTGAACATTTGATTTTAATTATAAAAGAAAATTATTAATGCCTAAATTAAATTTAATCACATTTATTATATGTTTTTTAATAGTTACTTCTTGTTCTTCCCAAAAAGAAAGAGCTGAAAATATTATAATGAAGTGCCTTTACGAATCATATGAAGATAAAGGTGTAGAATTCAAACAAGCAATATTAGATTACGAAAACTTACTGATTCAACAAGAATTTTTAAAAGGCAAATCTGGTAAAAATTATAAAGAAGCTATTGGTTTGTTAATCGAGAATAAAGATTTAGAATATTTACCATCGACTTCATTTAATACTTTTGTTAGTACCAAGGTACGACCTAATATTCTCAAACTAATTGAATGTCAAAAAGTTTTCATTGATTCTTCAGTATATGATTTAACTAAGTTAAATGCCTTTAAAAAAACAGTAGAAAATCAAATTTCTTATTCAGAAATAAATCCACACTCCATTTTACGAAGTATGGATTCTATATTAAGTGAGAATGACTATGAAAACCATTATTATAAACTTCAAACATTCAATATTTTATCCTTGTTTATAATAGATAGAGGACTTTTAAGAACTTTACCTAAGGCAAACTATGAATCTACAAAAGAGAAAGATTTATCTAATGCCTTATCTATTTATATTGATGAAAAGAATACAATTTCTATCAATGATGAAAAATCTAGCCTAAAAGAAATTAGAGAAACGGTAAGAAATTATTACTTAAAAAACACCTCAGAATCCATAGTAACTCTTAATTACAATAGTGGAACCAGCTTTTCGAAATATATAGCTTTACAAAATGAAATCACAAATGCAATTAATAGCTTACGAGAAAAGCTTGCCTTAAAACTTTATAAGAAAGATTTAGATAGCTTAACTAGAGAAGAGCTTACAACAATCAAAGAAAAATACCCTCTAAACCTTATAGAAAAAAGCCTTGATTAGTTAAGAGCTTTTCAAATACCCTAGAACATTTGACTCTATCCTACTCTGAATATTAGAAACATCAGCTTTTACAAAAGTTTCTCCTGTAATGTTTTCGTATAATTCAATATAGCGTTCGCTTACAGTTTCTATGTACTCATCACTCATAAATGGGATTTCTTGACCTTCTTTACCTTGAAAACCATTAGAAATTAACCATTGACGTACAAACTCCTTAGATAATTGTTTTTGTGCTTCTCCTTTATCTTGACGCTCTTGGTAACCATCTGCATAGAAATAACGTGAAGAATCTGGTGTATGGATTTCATCAATCAATACAATTTTTCCTTCTTTAGTTTTCCCAAATTCGTATTTGGTATCTACTAAAATCAGTCCTCGTTCTGCGGCAATTTCAGTGCCTCGTTGAAACAACTTTCTGGTATAATCTTCAAGAACTTCGTAGTCTTCTTTTGAGACAATATCACGCTTAAGAATATCTTCTTTTGAAATATCCTCATCATGGTCTCCCATTTCTGCTTTTGTAGCTGGAGTTATAATCGGTTCTGAAAATTTATCATTTTCCTTCATGCCTTCTGGCATAGAGACACCACAAAGTAATCGTTTACCTGATTTATATTCGCGTGCCGCATGACCAGACATATATCCACGAATTACCATTTCAACCTTAAAAGGCTCACATAAATGTCCAACAGCAACATTAGGATCTGGAGTTGCTACCAACCAGTTTGGTACCAAATCTTCAGTGTCTTTCATCATTTTAGTTGCAATCTGATTAAGGATTTGCCCTTTGTAGGGAATTCCTTTTGGCATAACAACATCAAAAGCACTTAGTCTATCAGTAGCAATCATTACCAATTGCTCATCATTTATATTATAAACCTCTCTTACTTTTCCTTTATAAACACTTTTTTGATTTGGAAAGTTGAAATTGGTATCTGTAATTGTATTATTCATTTTTTAAACGTTTATGCGTTTAATTATTTATTTGTTAGTTAATTAAAATGTATTGTGAACTTTCACTGAATACTGCACAGTAAAGACTGATAACTAGTCGCGATTCTCTATACTTTTATAAGCGTCAATAACCTTCTTAACGAGTTTATGACGGATAACATCCTTATCATCTAAATAAATCATACCGATGCCTTCGATATTTTTAAGTACTAATAAAGCTTCCTTTAGTCCAGAAATTGTACGACGTGGCAAATCTACCTGACCAGGATCTCCAGTCAACAAAAACTTGGCATTTTTACCCATACGTGTTAGAAACATCTTCATCTGTGCATGCGTTGTATTCTGACCTTCATCCAAAATCACAAAAGCATTATCTAAGGTTCTACCACGCATAAACGCCAAAGGTGCTATTTGAATAATACCTTTTTCAATATGACTTTCTAACTTTTCTGCAGGAATCATATCTCTTAACGCATCGTAAAGTGGTTGCATATAAGGATCTAGCTTTTCCTTTAAATCGCCAGGAAGAAAACCTAAATTTTCACCAGCTTCTACCGCAGGACGTGTTAGAATAATTCGCTTAACCTCTTTATTCTTTAAAGCTTGTACAGCCAATGCCACACCTGTATATGTTTTACCTGTACCAGCCGGACCAATAGCAAAAACCATATCGTTTTTACGAATACTTTCTACAAGCTTACGTTGGTTAACAGTTTGTGCCTTTATCAACTTACCACCAACACCATGCACTATAACCTCGCCACTTGTAGCTGATGTATTGTAATCTTCACTACTATTGCTTGTTAAAACACGTTCTATAGCATTTTCATCAAGTTTGTTGTACTTACCAAAATGCTTCATCAACATCATCATTCGGGTATCAAACTCTTCTAAAAGCTCTTCATCACCATAGGCTTTTATTTTATTACCTCTAGCTACAATTTTTAATTTAGGAAAGTACTTTTTTAAAAGTTCAATATTAGCATTGTGCGCACCGAAGAATTCCTTTGGTGTTATCTCTTCAAGTTCTAGGATAAGTTCGTTCAAAAGCGTGCTCTATTTAGTGTGTTAATCTGTTTTCTTTTATTAGTTTTGTGTACACACAAATCTAACAATTTTACAACCACGATTATTAAAAAAATATCAACAATCAATCTATGGCTATAATCACTTTAACGACTGATTTTGGAGAAAAAGATCACTTCGCCGGAGCCATAAAAGGTGCTATTCATAGTGAACTTTCTGATATAAATATTGTTGATATTTCACATTCTATATCTCCTTTTGATACTTCGGAAGCTGCTTATATAATTTTAAATGCCTACAATAGTTTCCCGAAAGGAACGATTCATATTATAGGAATAGATTCCGAGTTAAGCCCTGAAAACAAACATATTGCAGTTAGTTTAGACGACCATTACTTTATATGTGCTAACAATGGTATTATGAGTATGATTTGTACTGAGATAGCACCAGAGAAGATTGTTGAGATTAACATACACGATAAGATTGAAACGAGCTTCCCTGTACTTGATGTATTTGTTAAAGTGGCTTGCCATATTGCTAGAGGAGGTACACTTGAGGTTATCGGAAAAGTTATTAACACTATTAAGCCTATTAAAAATTTAAACCCTTTTGTTAATGACGATAATAATCAGATTATAGGTAGTGTAATCTACATAGATAATTACGGTAATGTAGTTACCAATATTAAACGAAAATTCTTTGAGTCGGTACAAAAAACTAGAGCCTTTGAAATTTCGGCAAGAAACCATAAGTTCAAAACCATATATCAAAAATATAGTGATATTGTAAATTTTGACATTGAGGAATCTAAACGTAATGATGAAGGTAAAGGAATGGTTGTTTTTAACTCTTCTGGGCACTTAGAAATTGCTGTTTATAAAAGTAATTGTAAAACTGTTGGTAGTGCTTCTACATTGATGGGGTTAAAAACTATGGACACTGTAACTGTTAACTTTTTGCCTGTACCAAGCACTTTACAAAGAGAAAACAGTTTATAAATAAAATTAAGATAAAAAGATGTTAGTAAGAATTGTAAAAATGAGTTTTGATCCTTCTAAAATTGAAGAATTCTTAGCTAATTTTGAAGCTAACAAAGAAAAGATACGCCATTTTGAAGGTTGTAATTTTTTAGAACTATATAGAGACCAAAACAATACCAATATCTTTTTTACGTATAGCTATTGGGATTCTGAAGCGGATTTAAACAATTACAGACATTCTGAATTATTTAAAAATGTATGGTCTAAAACCAAACCATTGTTTAATGCTAAACCTGAAGCTTGGAGTGTAGATAAATTGACGACTTTAGATTGATTAATTACGAATTAAAAATGCTCGCAAAGTCGCAGAGTCGCAGAGTCGCAAAGAAAAAAAATTATGATTAAACACATAACCACTGTACTTAATACTTTGTACTAATTACTTGATACTAATTTATGCTAGCAATCTTAAAAAAAGAAATAAATACATTTTTTGCCTCGCCTATCGGCTATTTGGTAATTGGTGTGTTTTTATTATTAAATGGACTCTTTCTTTGGGTTTTTAAAGGAGATTTCAATATTTTAGATACTGGTGTAGCCAGTTTATCTACTTTTTTCCTTTTAGCACCTTGGATTCTTATTTTCTTAGTTCCTGCTGTAACGATGCGAAGTTTTAGTGATGAAAAAAAGCAAGGGACTTTAGAGCTTTTGGTTACCAAACCTATTTCTCACTTTCAGATTGTATTAGGTAAGTATTTTGGTGCTTTAGTATTGATTGTTTTGGCATTGATTCCCACTTTTCTTTACGTCTACACGGTTTCTAAACTTGGTAGCCCTGAAGGCAATTTAGATATGGGAAGCACACTTGGTTCTTATTTTGGATTGTTATTTTTAATTGCTTCTTACTCAGCCATCGGCGTGTTTGCTTCTACACTTTCAGATAATCAAATTGTGGCATTTATAATTGCTGTATTTATTTGCTTCTTCTTTTATTTCGGGTTCGAAGGTTTATCCAATTACAATATTTTAGGAGATTTAGTTTACATTGAAAATCTTGGTATGGCAGCACATTACAATAGTATGAGCCGTGGTGTGATTGACTCTAGAGACTTAGTATATTTTATAAGTATTGCTTTAGCGTTTTTATTTTTCACAACTTTTAGAATTCAAAAACAATAACAATGATTATCACGCCTTTTTTAGTCATTTTCATGATTATAGTATTCGTACTATTGTTTTTGTTTTTTAATACAGTAGATAAACGTAAATGGCTAACCGCAATTATAAGTTTGGTGCTTACGCCATTCGCTTACTTTTATGTTTTTTATCCTTTTATAAATATTATCAGCAACCACCATCATCAAAAATATTTCGATAGTGAAGCTTGGATAGAAAAGCCAGCACTACGTTACGAAATGATTGATAATACCATAGAATCAGACACACTAATTGGAGCTTCAAAAGAAACTGTTAGAAATTTACTTGGTAAAGAAGAATGGTTATCATGGAACGATGCTATTAAAAATCATGATATCAATAAATGGAACTACGGACTTGGCATAGAGCCTGGCGCATTTAACGACAAAAGAGATTGTGTAGAAATAATCTTTAAGGATAATAAGGTTGCGGAATTGAGACCTTATGAGGAAATCATAACTTTTGAGAAAAATGAAGAAGAATAAAACCTTAATATACATACTTGCTGTCATTATTGGTTTAATAATCGTTAATGTCATTTCTAGCAACATATATAAGCGTTTCGATTTAACTAAAGACAAACGCTACACACTTTCTAAAGTATCAAAATCATTGGTAGAAAATTTAGATGCACCTCTGGTTATTGATGTGTTTTTAGAAGGTGATTTTCCTTCGGAATTTAGATTACTTAGAACTGAAGTGAGACAACTTATTGAAGAATTTCAGTTGCAATCCGATCAAATTTTCATCAATTATATTAACCCTATCGAAGATGAAACCATCAGAGAACGTAACATTCAAGAGTTAACAAAATCTGGGTTAGAGCCTTATATAAATACAGATAATAGTACAGGAAAAGTAACGCAAGAAATCATCTTTCCTTGGGCATTTGCCAGTTATAAAGACCAAACGGTAAAAATTCCATTATTAAAGCGCAGCATTACGGAAGATTTACCAACTCAAATCAATAATTCTGTACAGTCTTTAGAATATGCTTTTGCCGATGCTTTTAACAAACTAGTAAAAGAAAAGTCTAAAAAAATTGCCATTTTAAAAGGTAACGGTGAACTAGGTGATATTTATATTCAAGATTTCTTAAAAACAGTTCAACCTTATTATAACCTTGCTCCTTTTACGTTAGATAGTGTGGCAACAAACCTTGAAGGCACCTTAAAAAATCTAGAAAGCTACGACCTTATTGTTGCTGCAAAACCGAGTGAAGCATTTACCGAAAATGAAAAACTGGTTCTGGATCAATACACTATGAATGGAGGAAAAAGTCTTTGGCTAACAGAAGCCGTAATTATGGATAAAGACAGTCTTTATAATGATTCTGGTTCTTCTGTATCCATTATGAGAGATCTAAACCTTAAAGATTTCTTTTTTAAATATGGATTTAGAATCAATCCTAGTTTAGTTAAGGATTTATATTCTGCACCAATTATGCTGGCTATTGGTGAAGGAAGTCAAACCCAAATGCAACCTATACAATGGCAATATTCTCCATTAGCAAAGTCTAATTCTGAAAACGCTATTACAAAAAACATCAACTTAGTAAAGTATGATTTTGCAAGTCCGATAGACACACTGAAAAACGGAGTTAAGAAGACTATTTTATTACAAAGTTCGCCACAATCAAAGCTTGAAGGTGCTTTAAAAACCATTTCACTTGCTGATGTTACAAAATCACCAGATGAAGCAAGCTACAATAAAGGACCACAAAACTTAGCGGTTTTATTAGAAGGTGAGTTTACATCTGTTTATGACAAGCGTATCTTACCAACCAAAATAAAAGATTTTAAATCTAAAAGCTCACCTACTAAAATGGTCATTATTTCGGATGGAGACGTTATTAAAAACGAAGTCATTAGAAATAGACCACAAGAACTAGGCTTTGATCAGCTCACAGGAAAAGCATTTGGAAACAAAGAATTTTTGCTAAATACGGTCAATTATTTATTAGACGATACCGGACTTATAAACATTAGAGCCAAGGAAATCAATATCGCTTTCCTAGATTCGGAGAAAATTAAGGAATCAAAAGGTACTTGGCAGCTCGTTAATATAGCGTTACCATTGGCTTTGCTAGCTGTTTTTGGTTTTGCTTTTAATTACTTCAGAAAACGAAAATACACCTAACTATTGTTAATAAGTTTGTTTTATAAAACCCATCTATTGAAATATATTTGTAAGACACTATTTAAAAGTTAAAAACTTATATATTCAATATGAAATTTATTGTTTCTAGTACTTATTTATTAAAACAACTTCAAGTTTTAGGAGGTGTTATTAATAATAGTAATACACTCCCAATTTTAGATAATTTCTTATTTGAACTTAGCCAATCAAAACTAACAATTTCTGCTAGCGATTTAGAAACTACAATGTCTTCTACAATTGATGTAGAAAGTGATTCTGAAGGTAGTATTGCATTACCAGCTAGGTTATTATTAGATACTTTAAAAACATTTCCTGAGCAACCATTAACGTTTGTGGTTGAAGAAAACAATACTGTAGAAATCAGTTCTAATCATGGTAAATATGCTTTAGCTTATGCTGATGGTGCTGAATTCCCAAATGCTGTTTCTGTAGAAGATGCTAGCAAAACAACCATAATGGGAGACATTTTAGCTACAGCAATTAGCAAAACTATTTTTGCTGCAGGTAATGATGATTTAAGACCTGTAATGAGTGGTGTTTTCTTTCAGTTTTCTCAAGAGAATTTAACTTTTGTTGCTACTGACGCACACAAATTGGTAAAATATACTAGAGATGACGTAAGTGCATCTGAAACAGCTGAATTTATAATGCCTAAAAAGCCCTTAAATTTATTAAAAGGGATTTTAGCAGGAAGTGATGATGATGTTTTAGTTGAATACAACGACTCTAACGCTAAGTTTACTTTTGAAAATTCAGTATTAATCTGTCGATTGATTGATGGAAAATATCCTAACTACGAAGCTGTAATACCTAAGGAAAATCCTAACAAATTAGTTATAGACAGAACCCAATTTTTAAACTCTGTACGCCGTGTTAGTATTTTCTCTAACAAGACTACACATCAAATCCGTTTAAAGATTGCTGGTGCAGAACTTAATATTTCAGCAGAAGATATAGACTACAGTAATAAAGCTGAAGAGCGTTTATCTTGTGATTACCAAGGTGACGATATGCAAATAGGCTTTAACTCACGTTTCTTAACAGAAATGATAAACAATTTAAACTCTGATAACGTACAGTTAGAAATGAGTTTACCAAACAGAGCAGGTATCCTTACTCCTATCGATGGATTGGATGAAGGCGAGCACGTGACTATGCTTGTAATGCCTGTGATGCTCAACAATTAAAAGGATTTCTTGCAAAATTATCTCAACGATAAAGAAAAAGCTCACCGTTTTGGTGAGCTTTTTTGATTACTACTACTTCTCTTTTTTGAAACTTAATCTAAACTATCCTCAAGAAAAATATAACCACCATCAAAAGAACCAGTAATTATTGTACCATCTTCTCTTTCAAAATTAAAAGTGAAAGCAATTCTATCTACAGAGTAATACGTAATAGTTACACTACCAGATACTGCATATAAATTATTTGATTCACCTTCTTGTAATTGTATTACACCAACTTCTAGCTCACCATTGACCACACTACCATTAACAAAAAACTCATAATCTAATATATCATTAAAGTCATAAGTTAATTCGCCAATAGAGTTTTCATTAATAGTAATACTCATATAGTCTAAACTATTCAGATTAAAACCATTATTAATAGATGCTAAAACTTCTGCTTCTGTTTTGTTGATTAGTTCAATATATGTTCTATTGAACGAGCTTTCAACAGTGGCAGAGGTCATACCAAAAGTTGTGTTACCTACTTTTACATAATTATTTTCATTAGTGTTAGTATCATCGTCTGATGAGCATGATACGGTTGACAAAACCAATAATATAATTGCTAAGAACTTTATAGTTTTCATATAAAAAAATTTAATAAAGCACCCAAAAAAAGGGTGCTTTTAAGGAGTTTATTTAATTAATTTTTAAGGAATTTCTTTGTTAGTGTTTTTCCTTCCGTACTCATACGAAGAAAATATAAGCCAACAGGGAATTCAGAAACATCTATACTGTTATTTACAGAATTGAGCTCTTTTATTACTTGACCATTTACGTTATAAATGCTTATTTTCTCTATAGCTTGAGAAGACTCTATAAATAAACTATGAGTAGCTGGATTAGGATATAACCTTACTTCTGAGATATTAATATCATCATCTAATCCTAATGTAGAATTGTATTCATAAGCTCCTAAATCTATTGTAGTGTTAAAGAATCTTGTATTACCTGCTAAATCTAAAGCACCGTATAAAGCATTATCATAATATGCATTATCACCTGAATCGATAACATAATTTGAAGCTGATGTAGGTTTGTAATCGCTATCTAAATTTAAATTATCTGTTGCAGGATCTAAGGTTGTTACGTTTGTTGCAGAGAATGAGCCGTAAGTTCCAGCGTTTGATGATACATTAGCAACAGTATTTGCTATAACAACATCATAATTAGTTTCAGCTCCGTTAGAAATATCTCTGGTTGCTGCTACACCACTAGTGGTATTCTGCCAAAAAATAGAATTATAAACATTTAAATTAACACTTCCATTTCCTGATGCTATAATCGAATTACCATGAGTACTATTATAGTCGTTATTAACAAACGTGCTATTAGTAACTACAACATCTAAAGTGTTTCCGTTATTCCAATCTGATCTGTAAATATCTAAGGCCGCAACATTAATATCGTTATCAGCTACCAATACATTAGCCCAACGTGTAAAAATATAACCGTTTGTATTATCAGATTGTACGTAAACTAACCCTAAATTAACCGATGTGTTATTTATAAATTTTGTATTCTCTAAATATAAACCACCGCTTAACTTTCGCATTTTAAGCAAATAACCGTTTGAATAATTATTTTGAATTAGCGAATTTTTAATTTTTAAGTTTGTAATACCTAAACTATTCGGAATGAATATGATACCATTTTCCTCTACACCACCAGATTGCGATGTGTCGTAAATATTTTCAAACACAATACCATCAAAAGTAACATTGTGAGCTCTAATTTCAAATAAACGCTCTGCATTATCAGTTTTATTAGTAGTGAAATCACCAGCAATATCATCTCCATTAATATCTCCAGTAAAAATGGTTGCATTAGTTGTATGTATTAAAGCTAAATCTCTATCTGCTAAAGTTGTCTCTGTTCCAGAGAAACCTCCAATAATATCAACTTCATTTGTACTAACAGTTAATGGAGTGTTTTTATCAACCAAAGTATAGGTTCCTTTTGCTACCCAAATAATATCATTTAAACTAGTATTTGGTAAAGCATCTCCTAAATTTGTGTAAGCATCTGCCCATGAGCTACCATCATTTGCTCCTGTTGCAGTAGCATCTACATAGAATACCGAAGGAATACAATTAATACTATAGCTTGCTTGACCATCTTTAGTCCAACCTGCTACATACTGACCACTGTTTGCTGGTGGCGAGAATCCGTTATCAACCTCAATACAGTATAAGCTTGGGTTACTGTAAGCTTTCATATAGTTGAAATTGCTATTATTTCCGTTTGAAATCAGCAAAGTCTCTAACTGACTATTATTATAACAGAAAATTTCGTTAATACTTGTATTTAAACGAATATCAAGACTTGTTAGATTATTTTCAGCAACATGTAAACGTGTTAGAGATAAGTTGTTGCTTACATCAATTGTGGCTATACTGTTATTTGGAACATCTAAACGTGTTAAATTGGTAAAAGCTTCTATACCTGTTAAGTCTGCAATACCAATACCATTCATAATTAACTCGGTAGTAGCTTGTGCTTCTGCCATTGTAATTTCAGAATCGTTATTTAAATTGATACTGCTATCGTTTACTAAAAAACTTTTAAAATTAGTATCTGGAATACTTACAATTTGATTTAACGCAGCACAATCGTCGCTATAAAATGCAGAACTTCCTTTTGTCCATCCTTGACTATAAAGACCAGCTTCTGCAGGTGGTATAATACCGGCATCAATTTGAATGCATGATAAGCTATTACCATAGGCTTTCATCCAATTGATGTTAACGTTATTACCATTTGCAATATTTAATTGATATAACACACCATTGTTATGGCATTGAATATCTGTAATTAATGTGTTTGCACTAATATCTAATGTTTCGATTTGATTAGCAGCACAATGTAAACGTGTTAATGCAAGGTTATTACTTACATCTAAAGACGTTAAATTATTGCTATAACAATCTAATCGTGTAATATTTACAAAAGCTTCAATACCTGTTAAATCTGAAATTGATAACCCATTTATCAATAATTGACCTGAAAATGCTTGTGCTTCAGCAACAGAAATTTCACCATCGTTATTTGTATTAATTGATGCATTTCCTACGAGATATGCTTTAAAATTAGCGTCTGGAATATTTACATTTTGAGCAAAAAATGCAGATACTCCCAAACATAGGTAGGTTGTTAATAATAGTAATGTTCTTTTCATTGTAGTTGAGAATTTTTATGATTAATCGAGTACAAAGCAACTGGTATTACCTAGTTTTTCAATTTGGGTTTTTCTGAAACTCCTCTATTTTTTTCTAAACAAAAAAAGAGCCTACACCTTGTAAACTCTTTTAAAAACTTTAGTTGAACTTTTATAATAGATATTATTCTACACAAGCTATGTAATCACCGTAAGGCGCTTTGATTGTTCCTCGATTTATACCGTTAAAAAAAGCTTCTCCATAGTTACCACCACCTGTATAATCTCTTCTTAAAATAAACTCATAAAGCATACATTGTCCGTCTGAATTTTTCTGAACAACAGCTCCTACAGCCCATTGGTATAAAGGTAATCCTGTGTCCTTATGCTTTACAGTAGACCAAGTGTTTGATGTTATATATTGATGTGTATTACTCATGCTTAGTTTACCGTAATAATTATTCAAACCATTTACAGCTATTGCCTTTAACGCTTCATCTTTATCTAAAGCACCTGCATCTGGAAGCTTAATGTTTTTTCTTTTTTCTAACTCCTCTTCACTAATTTTTTTGTCTTTCTTTTTAATAAGAGGTTTATCTAATTTTTCTTTTATTTTTTTAAAGAATTGAGCATGTGTAGGCTGTGTTGCTCCTATGGATATTATAGTTAAAAGTATTAGTAGCTTTTTCATCTTTTAAAATGTATTAATTATTCTATTATCGTTTTAATTAGCATTCTCACAGCTCATGATTTGTCCGTAAGGCATTTGTCCGTGGATAATTCCACCAAACTCAGAACTACTGTAACCGCTTCCGTTATATTGTTGTTTGATTAAAAATCCTTGCAGATAACACTCATTATTTTTATTTTTTTCTGTAAATGCACCTTTAATCCAACGGTACATAATATGTCCTGTGTATTTGTTTTTAACGATATTCCAGTCGTTAGATTCTATATTTAACTTTAAAAGTTTTGCGCCATCTTTTGCTATTGTTGCAGATACTTTTTCTTTAGCAAAGTTGACTAAAGAGGTATTGCTGTTCATTGCTCCTGCTTTTGGCATTTTTATAGCATCTGTTTTTGCTTTTGCAGCTGCATCGTAATTTGCTTTTAACGTGGCTTCAAACTCTTGTACGATTGGCTTTGCTTTTTCTAACCAATCTAGATGAAATTGTTGCTCGCCTTTTCCTATGATATTTAAAACTGTAATATCGTTTTGATGCATGTATGATGGCACATTAAAAGCGTGCCCACCTTGATGAGAACCTGCGTAAATAACAAATACATCTTCTGCTATAAGCATACCTCTAACAAGTATTGGCATACCTGTACCAAGCTCTATTGTTCTAGATCTGTCTGCACCGATTTTTGTTGTAAACATACCAGAAACTAACTCGTAACCAATATAGCCTTCTGGTGACATCATTACTAATTCTGGTGTAGTTAAGAAACGTAACCAAGCATATTCTGGATCTTGATATGGTAATAGATCTACATTATCGCCCATATCTGTCATTTGACGTCTAAGTTTTACACGGTCTACACCAACTGCGCTCATCCCTTTAGTCATGGCAAAAGGATAAGACATGTATAAGAATTCGTCTCCTATTTTTGCTGCTGCTTTTGGTTTATTAGCTTCTGCTTGTTGTTGCTTTTTTTCAAGATATTTTTGGTAATATAAATCTTGTTTAGCTTGATCGTTTGGATATTTTTTGGCTAATTCTGCTTTAAATTCTTCATCTGTATATTCTATTTTTGAAGAATTTTGGTTAGATGTTGATGAACTGTCAACCATTCCTGAAGAATTTTCAGTTTTTGAAGACGAGCTTGTATCTTCTTTTTTATCTAACTTCTTCTCTACCGCTGCTTTGGCTTTCTTTTTTAACATTTTACCAAATTGAGCTTGAGATGTACCGTAGCATAACGCTAAAGCAATAAATAGGACAACTTTTTTCATGATAGTATTTTTAGTTTTTGTCAAATAAAAAACTAAACACTAGCAGATTAAAGTAGTTTTTTCTAAAAGCAGTTATTTTTTTTCTGAAAGAGTTTTACAGATTCTTCGCTACGCTCTGAATGACAAAATAGTCAAAAAAACTATAAGAAAGTTTCTTTTACAACTTCTAAAAACTGATCGCGTTTTGACTTAGAAATAGGAATACGTTTTTGATTACTCATCAATAGATAATCACCATCGTCTTTCACTAATTCTTCAACATATTTTAAGTTGATTAAATACGAACGATGACACTTAAAAAACATAGCGTTTTTAGATAATTGCTCTACAAAATGCTTTAACGGTTTGCAAATGGTTTTTTGCTTTCCTTCTACCAATTGTACATTAGTATACATACCATCTGCCTCAAAATAAACAATGTCGTTATGCGATGCAAAAAGAATGCCTTTAGGAATTTCTAAAGCAATTTTATCCATTGATAATTGCCTTAAAGAGTCACGTAACTTATTTAATTGACCACTTAAATTGTTGGCTTCTATAGCTTCTTTTGCTTTTGTAACCGCTTCTTTAAGTTCTGTAATATCAACAGGTTTTAGTAAGTAATCTACTGCCGAAAGTTTAAAAGCTTCTATTGCATATTGGTTATATGCTGTAACAAAAATGATTTTAAAATCTATCTGATTTGGGAAATATTCTAAAATATCTAAACCTGATTGGTTTGGCATTTCAATATCTAAAAATACGATATCTGGATGCTCTGTTTTAATTAAATCTACACCAGATTTTAAATCTGAAGCTTCATTAATTTCTTCTATGCTTGGGCAATGTTCTGTTATTAAATTAGACAATAAATGTCTTGCGCGCTTTTCGTCGTCAATGATTATAGCCTTCATAATTTATTGTATTGGCATGGTGATTACCACTTTTGTACCAGTTGGTTGTTGGTTAGAATTATATAAATCTATAATTTCTATATTAATATTTCGTTTTAATTTGTTTTTGTAAAGCCTTACACGTTCTTCGTTTGCTTTGGTAGCAAAGGGTTTGTGTGGTTTATCACTTCGTTTTAAGGCTTCAGATTGCTGTCTTCCAATTCCGTTATCTTCTACTGTAATTACAAGCGTATTTTCATTGGTTGCTTTAGCTTCAATCTTTAATAATCGTTCACCAGATTTGTGTAAAAGTCCATGTTTTAATGCATTTTCCACATAAGGTTGAATGAATAACGACGGAACTTTTATTTGTCTAACATTTAGTTTTTCATCTACATTTAAACTATACGTCAGCTCGTCTTCAAATCTAACTTTTTCTAATTCTAAATACAGTTTTAAGGCATTTAGTTCTTCTTCTAAAGTAATTTCGTTTTGTTGACTATAATCCAAATACATTCTGATTAATCGGCTAAACTTCACTAAATATGAACTTGCCAGCTCTTTTTCATTGGAAATAATATAATCTTGAATGGAATTTAAAGCATTGAAAATAAAGTGCGGATTCATTTGAGATCGCAGGTTTTCTAACTTCAAATTAGTGATTTTTTTGTCGATTAATATCTTATCAATTTCGGCAATTCGTTGTGCTTCTTTTTGTCTAAGTCGCCACCTAAAATACAACCATATTAAACCAGCTACGACCAATAAAACAAGCGCATAAAACCAGTATGTTTCCCAAAAAGGTTTGTTGATGGTAAAGGTAATTGGACTTGCAAATTGTATATCTTTACTACCAATATTTTGACCTTGTAACTCAAAAGTATATTTACCGCTAGACAAACTATTAAACACTACAAAATGTGTATTTAAAGGAACGTCTCGCCATGTGGTATCAATAGGTTTTATGCGGTATTTGTAACCAACGTGCTTATTAGATTGAAAGCCATTAGAGTTAAAATCAAACCTTAAATTATTAAAATTATATGGTAAATTATAATTGGTATTAACTACGGTATCTTTATCATTAATTTTTACAGATTCCATCCACACTTTAGATGTTTTAAAGTCTTTAAAAAGTGCTTCATTTTTAGGCATTAAATAAAATGAATTAGGGAAAGTTGCGACCAAATAATCTTGAAGAATGATGAATTTATCAACCGACAAAGTCAATCCATCTTGCGTATTTAAACTCTTAATTTGTTTGGTTTTTGGTTGAAATCTATAAAAACCTTCATCTGTTGAAATCCATAGAAATTCACCATCAGATTTTAGTGTATTTATCTGAACTTGTTTTGGTAAAATATCTTGTTTTGAAATCAATTGATTGTCCTTAAAACACAACAAACCATTGTGTTGTGTGGCAAGCCAAACTTCATTATTAATTTTTGCTATTGAATTAACTAAAACGCTTTCATTGTCTAATTTAATTTCTTTTGAATTAAAATTCTTTACATCAAATTGATATAATCCATCAATGAAAGAAACGAAAATTTTTTCTTCTAAGACTTCAGAAGTTTTCACTCTGCTTTCTCTAATAATTCGTATTGAATCTGAAGTGTAAGGTTTATTGTAAACTACAGCTTCCTTATAACTACCATAAAAAAGGTTTTCTTCATTTATTTTAGAAAATGTTTTGGCTACAGAGTATTTATTTTTTTGGTCTTTTAAAGTGAATGTATTTAAGTCTACACTATAAGATTCAGAAGCATTAATACTAACAATAACATGGTTTTGTGAGGCATCAAAAAACAAATTACCAATAATCTTAGAGCCTGGTAATTTTAGGGTTTTAAACACTTCTTTATTGTTATAAAATAACAATTTACCACTATTGGTACCAAGTAAAAATTGATTATTATTTAGCGCACAAGCTGCTGTGATTTTATCTTTTGTAAGGTCTAAATTAAGACGTCTTATGCTTAAATTAGATGACACAAAAACACCATTATCTAAGGTAGTGAACCAATAATTTTTATTGAAATCTACTAACACATCAGTAACAGATTCGTTACTAAATAATTGTTCTTTAAAAATTAATTGATTTTGTTTTAATTGAAATATAAAAACACCAGAAGTTGTTAAAAACCAATAGTCATTATTTAAAGATATAATGTTGTAAATAGTTACATCTTCAAGGTTTTTTGGTGTTGTTAGCTGCTTGACTTTATCAGCTTGAGTGTTGTAATAATAAAGTTGATTTTTACCTTGTTCTTTAAAATTTAAAAGTGCTGAATTTTTAAAAGCATATACCTTTGGTGACTGCATTCTGAACTTTGAAGTCAGCTCTATTAGTAGTTTTAGTTTATCATCCTTAATTTGATACCAATTTTGCTTCTCTTTTGAAGGTTTATCATCAGAATCCATCTTAATGACATAAGACAATTTATTATAAGAACTCTCGCTAACGGACATACCTTCAAAAAGCTTAACAACGCTTTTATCTTCAAAATTAATGTCATAAATACCGTCTACGGTAAATAAACGTATGGCTTTGTCTGTAATTTCAAAAGGTGATAATTGCCCTTTTACTAGCTTATTAGCATCATAAAAAAGGGTTAATGTATTGTTTTCGACATAAAACAGTTGACCGTAAAGGTTAATACACCAAAGTCTACCGTTTTCATCTAATTTTAATTGAAATAATGAGTTTACTTTTTGGTTTGGATTTGTAAACTTTTTGTAGTTTTTTCCGTTATACCTATACAAGCCTTTATCTGCTGCAAGCCAGATATAATGGTCATCATCCTCTAAAATATCATAAAATTCTACATCAGGTAAATTAGATATTTTAGACATGTGCTCAACTACAGGGTCTTGAGAGTAAACCACTGAAAGACTGAACAACAGAAAAAATAATATATGTTTGAAATTATTGAACATAACTAAGCAAAAACAAACATAATATTTAATTACCTAATCTAAATTTGATTCTTCTGTAATTGCCTGTTTTTTTTCTGAACAAACAAAAACGCCCACATTTCTGTGAGCGTTTTTACCTTCATCTTATGTCTTGAATAAATTCAGAACTGATAACTAACTAATAAAATTAAGAGATAAAGGATAGCTAGGTAATTCCCCATTACTAGCTTTTATAGCGTTTACTATTGGCATTATAAAAGCCAAAATTCCAACTAAAACCAGTGTTATAATTCCTAACCCAAAAGCTAGAATTAGTGGTATGCTTATAATACAATAGACTATTATACTTAATTGAAAATTTAAGATGGATTTTCCATGAGCATCCATACCGTCAACAGCCTCTTTTTGAGTAGCCCACAAAATTAATGGAACTACTAATCCGCCAAAACCTGTTATATATGTCAATAATTGTGACAAATGCGTAATCATTAACAATTGATTGTCGGTTCTTTTTAATGTGTGATAATTTGATTCCATAGTTATTAATTTACACTTATAGGACGCAGATAGGTTTAAAACGTTACATATTTTTATAAAAAAACTTCCTGAGGTAAAAACCTCAGGAAGTTAAAAAACACTGTAAAGAAGGTATTAGTTAAATACCGCTTTGATAGCTGCTTGTGCAGAGGCAACTCTCGCAATTGGAACTCGATAAGGAGAGCAACTTACATAATCCAAGCCATTATTGTAGCAGAATTCTACAGAGGATGGTTCCCCTCCATGTTCTCCACAAATTCCGACTTTCAATCTTGGATTGGTGCTACGTCCGCGTTGTGTACCTAAGGTGACTAATTGACCAACACCTTCTTGATCCAATACTTCAAAAGGATCATGTTTTAGGATACCTTGCTCTAGATAAATAGGTAAGAATTTACCAGCATCATCTCTAGAATAGCCAAAGGTCATTTGTGTTAAATCGTTAGTACCGAAAGAGAAAAAGTCTGCTCGTTTTGCAATCTTATCTGCCATGAGTGCAGCACGAGGAATCTCAATCATGGTTCCTACGAAATAATCCACTTTATCTTTTCTTTCAGCAAAAATAGCTTCTGCTGTAGTTCTAATAATCGTTTCTTGAGCCACAAACTCATCATAAGTACCAACTAATGGCACCATAATTTCTGGTTTGGTGTCAATACCTTTTTTCTTCAAGTTTAAAGCTGCTTCAATGATAGCCCGTGTTTGCATTTCTGTAATTTCAGGATAAGTATTTCCTAAACGGCAACCACGATGTCCTAACATTGGATTGAATTCTTCCAAATCTGCAACTTTAATTTTAACAGACTCCAAAGACACATGCATCTCATCTGCCAACTCTCTTAAAGTGGCTAATTGGTGAGGCACAAACTCATGTAATGGTGGGTCCAACAAACGAATGGTTACAGGAAGACCTTCCATAGCTTCAAAGATGCCTTCGAAATCTTCACGCTGCATCGGAAGCAGTTTAGCCAAAGCTTGCTTACGTCCTTTTACTGTGTCAGAAAGGATCATTTCTCTCATCGCCTTGATACGATCTACTTCGAAGAACATGTGTTCGGTACGTGTTAATCCAATACCTGTCGCACCAAAATTACGTGCTACTTTAGCATCTTCTGGTGTATCAGCATTGGTACGCACTTTCATGCTACTATACTTGTCAGAAAGCTTCATAATTTCAGCAAACTCACCAGTTAATTCTGGTTCTACAGTAGCCACTTTTCCATCAATAATATTACCTGTAGAGCCGTTGATAGAAATCCAATCACCTTCGTGATATTCTTTACCTTCAACCCACATGGTTTTTGTTTTATAATTGATTTTTAAAGCACCTGCACCAGACACACAACATTTACCCATACCTCTAGCAACAACAGCAGCATGTGATGTCATACCTCCACGAGCGGTAAGAATACCTTTAGCTAAATTCATACCTTCCAAATCTTCTGGAGAAGTTTCAATTCTAGTAAGTATTGAGTTTTTAAATTTATCCGCATCTTCAGCGAAGAATACCAATTGACCTGTAGCAGCACCAGGAGAAGCTGGTAAACCTTGAGCTATGACATGCGCTGATTTTAAAGCTGTAGGATCGAAAATAGGATGTAATAATTCGTCTAGTTTATTTGGTTCAATTCGTAATAATGCTTCTTCTTCAGAGATTATTTCTTGTTTTAATAAGTCCATAGCGATCTTAACCATGGCAGCACCAGTACGCTTACCGTTACGAGTTTGAAGAATCCACAACTTACCTTCTTGAATGGTAAATTCCATATCCTGCATATCGCGATAATGGTTTTCTAAAATTTGTTGGTAGCCATTTAATTCCTTGAATATTTCTGGCATTACTTCTTCTAACGAAGGATAGGAATTTTTTCTTTGCTTTTCTGTAATTTGTGCTAATTCCGCCCAACGTTGAGATCCAATTTTAGTGATTTGTTGTGGAGTACGAACACCAGCAACCACATCTTCACCTTGAGCATTGATTAAATATTCACCATTAAATAAATTTTCGCCAGAGCCAGCATCGCGGGTAAAGCAAACACCTGTTCCTGAATTTTCACCCATGTTCCCAAATACCATTGCTTGAACATTCACTGCTGTTCCCCAATCTGCTGGATAACCATGCATATTTCTATAATAAACCGCACGTTTGCCGTTCCAACTATCAAAAACTGCCATAACAGCTAGCCACAGTTGATCCCATGGGTTGGTTGGGAATTCTTTTCCTATACGTCTGTAAATCGCTTTTTTGAAATCGAAAACTAAATCCTTTAAATCTTGAACTGTAAATTCAGTATCTAGAGCGATTTCTCGTTTTTCTTTTAAATTATCTATGATTTCTTCAAAAGGGTCTAAATCTTCTTTATTTATGGCTTTAACTCCCATAACAACACCTCCATACATTTGCACAAAGCGTCTGTAAGAATCCCATGCGAAGCGTTCGTTTTTGGTTTTCTTAGCAAGACCTTCAACGACATCATCATTCAAGCCTAAATTTAATACAGTATCCATCATTCCTGGCATAGAAACTCTGGCTCCAGAACGTACTGATAATAACAATGGATTTTTGGCATCACCAAATTTGGTATTCATAGTTTTTTCAATCTTAGCCACGGCCAATTCTACATCTTTTTGAATAAGATTGATAACTTCATCTTTTCCTAACTGATTGTACTCTGTACACACCTCTGTAGTAATGGTAAATCCTGGAGGCACAGGAATACCAATTGCGCTCATTTCTGCTAGGTTGGCACCTTTACCTCCTAGTAAATTCCGCATAGAGCTATTACCATCGGCTTTCTTATTTCCGAAGGTATACACTCTTGTTTTTGTTTTATTCGCAAGTTCCATAATCATGAAATTTTAATTTCTCTTTATGCACTTAAAGTTACAAAGAGAACTGTCCATAGATTATGATATAAATCATGTTTCCAACTCAATTTCAAATATTTATAAACAAAAAAAAAGCCCAGACCTAAAATAGGTACTGGACTTTCTTAGAACACTCAGTTTGCTAATAATCAATTACAAGATTCTTTTGAATCTTTGATTCCTACTTTTCTCAAAATATCTTCCATTAAACACCATTTAGTGATGGATGATTGTAATAAATTGACACCGACGAAAATGGTAAACCACAACCAATTTTCATTAACGTACATACCTAAAAGGACACTAATAATCACGAATGTTCCTGCAATTGCTCTGATATATCTATTAATCATAATTTTAAATTTTTAAATGTATTTTTCAATAGGAAGCACAACGGCTTTCATTGGGTTATTTGTTTCTAAATTTTTATTGAATTCTGAAATCATTTCAAATAATGTATCTATATGCTTATCATCTGTGAATGAAAAAAACATTCTAGACTCGTTTCCTCCTTTAACATTAGGGAACCAACTTGAAGTTGCCAATAATGTTGGAGCATTTTTGTAACCATCAATTTCTGAACTACTAAAACTTTCTATACCTGCTTGTTTAAAAAGCTTTAGAACATCTTTCTCAAATTCTTCTACGGTTGTAACAATGACTAATTTCATAGCTTCTGAGTTTTATTTATAATTTTTTCTTTCAATCATATAATAGACTAATGGCACCACTAGAAGTGTTAATACTGTCGATACTATGGTTCCGCCCATTAATGAAATAGCCAGGCCTTGGAAAATTGGGTCGAAAAGAATCACGAATGCGCCTATAACCACAGTTCCTGCTGTTAACAGAATTGGTGTTGTTCTTACCGCACCTGCTTCAATAACAGCTTGTTTTAATGGGATACCTTCTGCTAATCTAAGATTTACAAAGTCGATGAGTAGAACTGAATTACGCACCATAATTCCCGCTAAAGCTATCATTCCGATGAAAGAGGTTGCTGTAAAAAATGCGCCGAGCATCCAGTGTCCTAAAACGATTCCAACCAACGATAATGGAATTGCCACCATCATAACCACTGGAGCCTTAAAGTTCTGGAACCAACCTACAATCAAAATGTAGATAATGATAATAACACCTAAAAATGCCATACCTAAATCTCTAAATACTTCCAGAGTAATCTGCCATTCACCATCCCATTTTACAGTGTAGTCATCTTCAAATTCTGGTTGCTTTATGTACAGTTCGTCCATAGTATAACCTTCTGGTAAATTGATATTTTGAAGTTTATCTGACATACCAAGAATTGCATAAACAGGACTTTCTAATTCACCTGCCATATCTGCCATAACGTACACTACACGCTTTTGATTTTTTCTGTAAATACTCTTAGGTTTTGCATCTTCTTTTACAGTAATTAAATCTGTTACTGGAATAATCTGTCCCATTTTAGATTTAATCTTCAAATTGGTAATATCATTAATCGTAGATTTTTCTTCTTCAGCTAGTGACAATACCAAACCTACTTGATTTGAAGCATCTTCATCATAAAGTTGAGTTATAGCTCTATTAGACAATGCCATATTCATGGTATAAGCAATTTGCTGTGGAGCTATACCGTACAACATTGCTTTTTCTTTATTTATAACAAAGTTGAATTCCTTCTGATCTGCTTCAACCATCCAATCGATGTCAACCACATCGTCAGTTCTTCTTAAAATAGATTGAACAGAATCTGCTACTCTGATTTGCTCTTTATAATCTGGTCCGTAAACCTCAGCTACAATTGTAGAGAGTACTGGTGGTCCTGGTGGCACCTCAACAAGCTTAACATTCGCATTGTATTTTAAAGCTATTTTTTGAATATCTGGTCGCATCAACTTTGCAATATCATGACTTTGCGCAGATCTATCGTGCTTATCAGTAAGATTTACTTGGATATCAGCCATATTGCTTCCGCCTCTTAAATCGTAATGACGAACTAATCCATTAAAGGTAATTGGTGCTGATGTACCAACATAGCTTTGATAATTCACTACTTCTGGTCGTGTTGCTAGATATTGGCCTATTTCTTTTGCCACTAGAGCTGTACGCTCTAAGGTTGTACCTTCTGGCATGTCAATCACCACTTGGAATTCATTCTTGTTGTCAAATGGTAACATTTTTACAGCCACTGATTTCGTAAAGAATAATGCTACAGAACCTAGAAGTAAAACGAAAGTAATACCTAAGAACAACCAACGTTTCAGTTTATTTTCAATTAACGGTGTTTCAAATTTTGAATATACCTTATAAATAAAGGAATCCGAGAGACCTGCTGTTTCATCATCTTCTATAGCTTCAGCCTTCTTATCTTTTTCTCTTAGGAAAATATATCCTAAATACGGAGTTATCGTTAATGCCACAAACAGTGATAACAACATTGCAATTGAAGCACCTATTGGCATCGGACTCATATAAGGTCCCATTAAACCAGATACAAATGCCATTGGTAATACCGAAGCAATAACTGTAAAAGTTGCCAAAATTGTTGGGTTACCAACTTCATTTATCGCATATAAAGCCGCTTGTTTAAATGGTAGACGTTTCATTTTGAAATGCCTATGCATATTTTCTGCAATAATAATAGAATCATCTACCACAATACCTGTTACAAATACTAATGCGAAAAGTGTAATTCGGTTTAATGTATAGTCGAGTAAATAATAACTCAATAATGTTAATGCGAAAGTAATTGGCACTGATAAAAACACGACCAATCCACCTCTCCAGCCCATTGCTAACATCACTACAATGGTTACTGCAATGATAGCTCCAATGAGGTGCATTAATAATTCCGAAACCTTTTGTGAAGCTGTTTCACCATAATTTCTAGTAATTTCCACATGAACATCATCTGGAATTAAAGTGGTTCTTAAATGTTCTACCTTATCGATAATAACATCAGAAATTTTCATAGCATCTGCACCTTTGCGCTTCGCTACGGAAATAGTTACAGCTGGATATTCCGATTTGAAATCATCTCTTTTCAAACTTGCAGAACCAAAACCAAGACTTACATAATTCACTGGAATCTCAGGTCCATCAACAACGGAAGCTACCTGTTTAAGATATACAGGTTGATTTTGTTGCACACCTACAACTAAGTTTTCAACATCTTCTTTTGTTTTTAAAAACTCACCCGTTTTTACTAAAAACTCAGTATCATTATTATCAAAACTACCAGCGCTTAATTGTTGATTGTTGGCTTTTATCATTTCAGATATAGATAAAAAATCTACACCACTAGAAGCCATTTTACTTTTGTCTAACACCACTCTTAACTCACGATTTCTACCACCGATTTTATGAGTTACCGCAACATCATTAACTTTTTCTATTTCATCGGTTAATTCTTGTGCAATTTGCTTTATCTGAAAATCGTCATAAGTTTCGCTCCAAAGTGTTAAACCTAGCATTGGCACATCGTCAATAGCACGAGTTTTCACCAAAGGAAAAGTTACTCCTTGTGGCATTTGATCCATGTGCTTATTGATTTCGTTGTAGAGTTTTACAAATGAACGTTCAATATCTTCACCAACATAAAACTGCACAATAACCATCCCTTGCTCTTGCATAGACGTAGAATAAACATACTCTACACCTTTTATATTAGAGATAAGCTTTTCAAGCGGTTTTATAACTCTAGACTCTACTTCTGTTGGGCTTGCACCTGGATAACCGACAAATATGTCTGCCATTGGCACGTCAATTTGTGGTTCTTCTTCTCTTGGAATTAAAAATGAACTGTAAACTCCAATAACCATGAATACAATCATCAAGAGCACTGTAAGCTTTGAGCTTATAAAGCCTTTGGCGATTTTTCCTGCTAATCCTTCTTTCATCTTATTTGCCCCTTTTAATTTCCCCAAAGGGAAAAATTCTACTGGGTAGTTTTTTAGTTAATAATTATTGATTGGTTTCGTCTGTAACTTCCTTCCCTTGGGGAAGGATTGAGGATGGGCTTAGCTTTGCTCCATTATATAGTTTGCCTTCAGATGATACTATGTAAGATTCATCAGTAGATAAACCTGACAACACCTCCACTTGATTACCAAAGGTTCTACCTGTACGCAACCATCTTAATACTGCTGTATTTTGCTGACTTACTGTATATATTCCGGTTAATTGACCTCTGTAAACAAGAGCGTCTTGAGGAACCAAAATTTTTGCATCTGATTTTTGAGTTTCTGACTTCTCTAGTGGAAATTGTACCGTAGCGAACATACCTGATTTAATCTTGTCATTTTTCTCATCCAGAATGACTTTAACCAAATATTGACCTCCTGTATTAGTCGATGAAGAACTCACTTCTGTTACCTTTCCTTTTACAGTAGTACTTATTGACGAAATCACAACATCAACTTCCATATCTGTTTTTAGTTGATTGATACTATTTTCTGCTACACGAGCAACAACTTCAAATTGTTTTGGAGATTCTACAGATAGTAACGGCATTCCTGGATTTGCCATAGTGCCTTCTTCAACAAATTTTGCTGTTACCACACCACTAAATGGTGCTCTTATATTTGCATAGGCAAACTGTGCTTCAACTTCATTCTTCATTTGTTTTGCACCTTCTAATCGTGCCTTTGCCATATTATAATTAGCAGTGATATCATCTAACTCTTTTTGAGAAGCGCTATTTTCTTTGAAAAGGTTGGTATAACGATTATAGTCTTTCTCAGCATTTGCAAAAGCCGCTTTAGCCTCTGTAATACTCGCATTAACTTGAGCCCTTTTAGCTTGTAAGTCTGAATTGTTTATAGCCAGTAATAATTGACCCTTGTTAACTTTATCTCCTACTTTTACATAAATGCGTTCTACATAGCCCATCATTCTGGTACTTAGGTTTGCATTATCTACAGCTTCAACTGTACCACTTGCTGTTACAAAAGGGTTATTATCATCGGGCGAAACGGTTGCCACCTTAACATTTACAGGTTTTGAATTACCAACTGTAACCGTATTTTCTTTCTCTCCACAAGAGTTAAAAACGATAATCAGTCCAAGTAATAAAGATTTATATAGTGTTTTCATAGTATTATTTTGTTAAGAATTGTAAGTAAGCCTTTGTGCTGTTATATTGAAAAATGGTTTGGTAGTATTCTAATTGTTTTTGGGCGTACATCGTTTCTGCCATTAACAGATCTGTTGTTTTTTCTAAGCCTTCACCAAAACGATTGGTTCTAATTCTAAGAGCTTCCTTTGATTGCTCAACAGCCAATTGTGCTAATGCCAATTTGTTATATGCATCCTCTAGAGCACGTTTGGTTTTGCTAATTTCAAGTTGACTTTTAGAAACATATTGATTGTATTCCAACTTTGATTTTTCGTATGTTGCTTTTGCTTTTTGAGCTTTACCAAAACGTTTAGTTCCTTCTAGGATATTCCATTTTAATTCGGCACCAAACAAATAACCATTAGCATCTGCTTGAAAAATTTGATCGTCATAAAGTTCATAGCTTGCAAAAGCATTCAGCGTTGGTAAAAATGTCATTTTATCCGCCTTATACATAGATGCTCTGGCATCTGAAGCCAGTTCCATAGCCTTAACATCCGCTCTATTCTCTATACCAGAAACCAATTCTGAATTCATTACACTTACGGTAAGACTATCAGACGGTCTGTAAATCGTTTCTGAACTTTCATTCATAAGGAACGACAAATAATTAGAAGCATTTTTCACATTGCTCTTTGCTACTTGAAGTTGGTTTTTCACCTCACCTACCCTAACCTCTACAGACAATACATCAGACCTGTGTAAATAGCCTTGTTTAAAACTATTGTTTGCCAGTTCTAAATTAGCTTGAGCAGCCGATAATGCTTTTTCCAAAACATCAACTGCTTTGTACGCCAACTGCAATTGCATATAGGCATTTTCGACTTCAAAATTCATATAGTCCTTTGTGCGCTCAGATTGCAATTCCATTGCTTTCATCTTACTATTTGCTGCTTTTCTTTGATAAAACCCATCAAGGTTTATTAGAGGTTGCTGTACAGCAATACGTGTCGCAAAGTTTTGAGTTTGATCTGGATCATTTAACAATGCTGGACTGAAATCGTTTTGGGTTAAAATTTCCTGATTGAGTTTAGAACCAAAAGCCATTAATGGGTTTGTAGTTGAAATCCCAGTATGAGACACCGAAATATTAGGTAGAAAAATAGCATTGGTCTGTCTAAAATCTCCCTTTGCTTCATTAAACGACTCCTCAGAAATTTTAATTGATGTGTTATGCTCTTGTACTTTAGATAGCACTTCTGATTTTGAAATGGACGTCACCTCTTGTGCTTGACCAATCCCAAAAATCAGAATCATTAAAATAATATTTACTTTTTGTTTCATTAGTTTAAATTATTTGACACAAAAGTATATATGGACTTCATTTTGCTTAGTAACAAAGGTTACTAAAGAAAAAAAGCACCCTTGTTTAGGATGCTTTATCTATCAATAAAAATTAGAATCTATTAAAAACATTGTTCATGACTTCCATTTATAATAGCATTGTATTCCTCTAATGATAAAAATTGAGGTAAATAAGTATTACCAGTATTTTCAATACCAAAAACAAAACTTCTAAGGTGGTTTTTAGAACCACATTGTAAACTATTAAATACTGAAATTAAATCTGAATTTGTTGTAGCCTCCAAGTGATCTCTCAAATCAACTATATCTAAATCTTCAATAGTTGCTCCGATTTGAAGAGCGTTTGCCTGACTTAAAGAACCATCCAAAATAAATTGATTATAGTAGTTTTGAAGCGTTTGATTTGCAAACACACCTTCTGGTAAAATTGTATATTCTATATCATATTGAATCAATAAATTTTCAACAGCATCCATATGCGCTTGTTCGCTATTTTTAATATTAGCAAACTGATTTAGGTACCACTCATTATTTAAATATCTGTAAGTATCTCTTGCGAGTTTTTCTTCTTCCAACATAAACAACAAAGCATTTATATCTGACTCTGTTAAGGTTTGGTTTAGAACATTTCCATTAGTATTATCTCCATCATCATCGCTACATGCTGATAAAAAAGATAATGATAGCACGAACACCAATAATAGTGTTAACTGGGTTGACAATGACTTTTTCATTTCTCTTTAATTTTGAAATTAACACTTAAAGTTCTGAAATAAAACCAAAAATGGCTGCTACTTATGTTACACAAAAAAGAGAGCTTTCAATGAAAGCTCTCTCTTTGATCAAGGCAAAATCACCTTAACACTAACCAACCAAAAAAAACTGATCACCACATCAGTTTACTTTTCTTGTGCCGCCATGTCCACCAGCGACAACAATCATTATTTTAATACTTAAATAGATGAATTTAAAAAATTGAAGTATTGGATTCATCATTTTAAAACGTTGATATTTTGATATTCTTTGTGTCATAATCTTAAGTTTTTATTCAGTAATCAATCATTCTAGATTTGATTCTTATTCTGGAATAAACCACCAAAATGGTTTCATTTTTGCTTTGTAAATAAAGGCATAGTGTAAGGCTAGTTTTAACCAATGTCCTGCTAAACCTATTTCACCAAAGGTTTTTCCTAGTTGTCTACCTTGTGTTTTTGGATATTTTTCATAATCTGGTACAATTGGGTATGTGGTGATACTTACACCGCTACCTTGAGTCATACCATAACCCGCAGAAGCAATACAAGCTGCTCCCATATTTCCCATTGATCCTTTATGGTGTAAGGATTCTTTACCTGATTTTATACTATCAATAATGTTATCTGCTACTAATTTTGCTGTAATACCTGATGGCATACCTGTACGTGGTGGAGACGGAAAAATAGCTGTACCATTTTTACTTTCTCTAGGTTTTGAGATGGTATGTGGTGGCGCAAATGCTATACCTGGTGCAAAAATATTTTTATAGCTTGGATTTTGATACGTTTCTGGCCAATCTTGTACACTCCATTGCTCATAAGGTTTTGGTGTATAATCAGCATCTACAATCATAAAGCCTTTAAATAGCTTTTCTGTTATGTTATTATCATTTTTATCGTAAGCTTTAAAACCGTGACCTGAAAATGCTGGAATTAACATTGCGAAATCATAAGTTTCGGTTTTGTATTCGCCATCTAAATTTTCATAATGTGCTACTCCTTCTTCAATTTTATTTACACCTGCTCCTGTAATCCATTTTATATCTCGATCTTCAAAGATCATCTCTACCATTTCGCTAGACTTCATGGTCATACTTCCGTAACTCATAAGCATGCCGTCCATACCAAAATCGCCTAATTGATATTCATTAGATATCCAAGTGATTTCTGCCATATCACGAACATTATGTCTTCGCAACTCTTGTTCTACATTTAAAATATATTCAAAAGCTGCACCTTGACAGGTTGATTTGGCATGACCAGTTCCTATTAAAATTTTGGCTTTTTTTCCGTTTTTCATTTGCTGAATGACTTCATTTAAACCATGCCAAGCATGATCTGCATGTGTATAAGTACAAACGGAATACGTTTTATTTTCACCAGGAACCAAGCCTTCTGTTGCTTCAAAATTTAGCTTTGGCCCTGTTGCATTTATCAAGTAATCGTAAGTGATTTTTTCTTGAGTTCCTTTCTTTTCACCTGCAACATATTCGGCTAAAACATAAGGTTTTTGTTCTGTTTTATCACCTTCTGGATGAAAAGTTAATGCTTTGGCTTGCTTGTATCCAATGCCTTTCTTTTTATATAATGGCGCTAATGGGAATAAGATTTTTTTGGATTTCATCCTGCCAATTCCAACCCAAATATTGGACGGAATCCATTGGTAATTACTATTAGGAGAGATCACAACAACTTCGTGATCTTTAGATAGCTTTCGTCTTAAATGCGAAGCAGCTACGTGTCCGGAAATTCCAGCTCCTAAAATGACTATTTTTGACATTTTTCCTTTTGTTTCCATCAAAGTTAGTTTGATTAATATTTTTTGATGGTCACAAATGTTACACAAAAAAAGAGCATCAAATTGATGCTCTTTTCATTAACCTAGCTATTGCTCATACCTTAATAACTAGTATCATCTAATTCTACTTTTCCATTGAATGTTTTATATAAAAACAAGAAATAGCCTGCTAATAATGGCGCACCAATTAAAACGATGGTTAGCATAATACCTAAAGATTTTTGTGAAGAGGCTGCGTTATAAATCGTGACACTATACTCTGGATTTATAGTAGATGGTAATAATACGGGATACAATTGAAATGCCACTAGCATTAATAAAAAAGCCATTATTAATGACGAAAATACCAGCGCATACATATATTTCTTTTTTGATACCAATCTTGGTACGTTGGCTACAGCTAAAAATGCTAAAACAGGTAATACAAAAAATACAGGTTGCTCCTTAAACTTATCGGTTACACCATGTAAAAATGTTAATGTATATAAAGAAGTAATCGCAAAACTTATAATGAAGAAAATCATTCCTTTTTTTAATAAAAATGATAATCTTTCATGCAATCTACCTTCTGTTTTCAACATTAAAAAGATAGCACCTTGTGTCATGAAAATTGATAATGTTGTAAACCCTACCATCAATGCATAAGGATTCAAAAACGAAAAGAAAATCCCTCCCTTGTAAACAAAATTGTCGTGTATTTCAAAACCTTGCAAAACGTTTCCTAAAACTACACCAAGTAAAAAAGCAATTAAGGTGTTAGACACAAAATAGATGATGTCCCAAGTTTTTCTCCACCATTTCATTTCTTCTGCGCTTCTAAATTTTATAGCTGCCGATCGTAAAACAAGTAACATTAAAAACAACATAAATGGAATATACATTGCCGATAACATGGTTGCATACATAACTGGAAAACCAGCGAATAATGCACCTCCACCAATAATTAGCCATACTTGGTTGGCATCCCAAAGAGGCCCAATAGCGTTTATAGCAATTCGTCTGCTTAAATCTTTTCTTAAAAATAAGTGCCACGCTCCTGCACCATAATCAAATCCTTCTAAAATAGCATAGCCTGAAAACAAGAGTCCTACTACTAAGTACCACAATGTTGGATAATCTATTCCTAAAAATGTTTCCATAATCCTGCTATTAAGTATATTTTAAAAATTCATCTGGATTCTGTGCTTCTTCATAAGGACCGTGCTTTATTTTCTTATCTACAGAATATAAAAACAGTAAAAACAAAATTGCATAAACCACAAAGAATAGAATAAGTGAGAACAATATTTGATTTGAAGACACCTCTTGCGAAAATGCTTGATTTGTTCTCAAATGTCCGTAAACAACCCAAGGCTGTCTTCCCATCTCTGCAGCAAACCAACCTACTTGATTTGCTATTTGAGGTAACAACACTGAGAATGCGAATATTCTGAGTAACCATTTTCTTTCAAACAGTTTGCCTTTCCACCATAAATAACTAGCATAAAGCGTTAAACCAATGAAAAACATGCCGATAAAGACCATGATATGATAAAATTGAAATACAGCATTAATTTGTGTTGGTATTTCATCTTTTGGAAAAGCATTAAGCCCTTTTACAGGTGTATCAAAATCATAATCCAATAGAAATGATAATCCACCAGGAATTTTAACTCCAGTAACTTCTTGATTCTTTTTATCTACCCAACCAAACAAATACATATCTGCAGGTTCATTAGCTTCAAAATGACCTTCTAAAGCTGCTAATTTTGCAGGTTGATTTTCTGCTACTCCTTCTGCGGAACTGTGTCCTGAAGCTAATTGCGTTAAAGAGATAATAGTTGCTACAGATAAGGCAATTTTAAAAGCTTTTTTAGAAATTTCAGTATAACGAACTTTTAGTAAATAATAGGCATGAACACTCAATACCATAAATGCGCCAGCTAAAAATGCACCTTGCCAAACGTGAATAATTCTATCTACACTTGATGGATTGAACACCATAGCCCAAAAATCGGTAACTTCTGCTCTAGCTTCCATACCTTCACCAACAATATGATAACCAGCTGGAGTTTGTTGCCAGCTATTAGCCACAACAATCCAAACTGCTGAGAACATCGAACCTAAAAACACTCCTATTGTGGAAATAAAATGGACTCTTGGTGATACACGGTTCCAACCAAAAATTAGAATTCCTAAAAATGTGCTTTCTAATCCGAAGGCAAAAAGACCTTCTGCAGCTAAAGCACTTCCAAATATATCACCGACATATTTAGAATATACAGCCCAATTGGTACCAAACTCAAACTCCATGATGATTCCTGTCGCTACACCAATACCAAAGGTTATAGCAAAAATCTTTAACCAAAAACGGGTTAAAATTTCGTATTCTTTTTTTCTTGTCTTTAGGTATAAACCTTCAAAAATGACCATGATTAGTCCAATACCAATACTTAATGGTGGATAGATATAATGGAAAGCAACGGTGAAGGCAAATTGGATTCTAGCGAGAATTTCGGTATCCATAAGAAATGTTTTTTCAAAGATACGGGTTAAATACCGTTCTTAAGTAACGAATGTTACCTTTATGTAGTCCAATTTTTACCTTAATAAAAATCCTTGACTGCGTCACTTAAATCGTAGACTTTTGCGCCTTTTTTTAAGTTAGAAACGATACTACTTCCTGCTGCGCTACGGTAACCACCAGCACAATGCACAACGATAGGTTTATCTGTTGGAATATCATCACCAGAATCTCTCAATTCATTCAAAGGAATTGAAATTGCCGAATCGAATATTTTACCTTCTTCAACTTCACTTTTGTTTCTAATATCAATAATCGTATAGTCTTCTAGGTTATTTTTAAAATCTTGCAAATCGATTTTTTCTGTACTATCAAAATCGGTGTCTCCTAAAGTTAAAAGTGCTTCTAATTGTTTTTCGTAACCAATTTTTGCAATTCTATTTAGAATATCTTCTTTATCGTCCACTGAATCCAAAACCACATAAAAAGGCTCTTCTGGCTCTACTATAGAACCCAACCAAGTTTCGAGTTTATCATTTTCGGACTGCGCCATAATATTAATACTTCCTTTGATATGATTTTTTTTGAAGTCTTCTTGAGGTCGTATATCTACAACCACTGCTTCTTTATCATCGAATGACTCAACTTTAAAATGAAATTTCGGTTTGGCGACATTGGTTTCAAAATTATCTGCTCCCGTTTTATTGATATCTACATTTAAACCAAAATAAGAGGGAATAAAAGGCTGATCTGCTAAAATATGGTTAACAAAGTCTTCTTCAGATAGTTTTTTGAAAGCCCAATTTTCTTCTCGCTCTCTTCCCAAGGTGCTTGAAGCATCTTTGCTCATGTTTTTTCCACAAAGCGAACCGGCTCCATGCGCTGGATAAACAATGGTATTATCTGGTAAATCGTTAAATTTTGTTTGCATAGTTTCATACATGCTTTTGGCCAACTCTTCGCGTTTAGCCTTCATATTGCCAGCTTTTTCGCGTAAGTCTGGTCGACCGACATCACCAATAAACAAGGTATCTCCTGAAAACATAGCATAGTCCGCATGGTTTTTTGCTATTATTGTGATACTATCTGGTGAGTGGCCTGGTGAGTTTATAGCAGAGAACTCAACGTTCCCCAACTTAAATTTATCTCCATCGTCAAAAGTTTTATGTGGATAATTGGCACCGACCAATTTACTGACGTAAATATTTGCTCCAGTTTCCTCATGTATCTGCAAATGACTACTCACAAAATCGGCATGCGGATGCGTCTCAAAAACCGCAACAATTTTTGCATTTTCCTTTTCTGCCAATTCGTAATAAGGTTTTGGGTCTCTTGAAGGATCTACAACAGCCATTTTACCATCACTAATAATAGCATAAGAATAATGTGCTAATGGTTTATCTTCAAATTGCTTTATATTCATTTTCCTTTCTTTTTACTGTGATTTTAAGATAAAAAAAATCGGTCTTAACTTGATGAAAAGACCGACTATTTAAGACTATTTTATAAATTCTTCTTAGCTAAATACCAATCTACTTTTTCTAGAGAATCATCATTTATTCTTGCGTTTAATTCATCTAAAGTTTTTGGAGGACCAACAATTACTTTATCACCTTTTTTCCAATCTAAAGGCATTGATACTTTATATTTATCAGAAGTCTGAAGCGCTTCTAAAGCTCTTAAAATTTCGTCCATATTACGACCAACATTTAGTGGGTAATACATAATTAAACGAATCTTTTTACTTGGATCTATAAAAAATACAGCTCGTACTGCAGCAGTTTCACTTTCATTTGGTTGTAACATGCCGTAAAGCTTAGACACTTTCATGTCTAAATCAGCAATGATAGGAAAATCGAAATACACTCCTGTGTTTTCTCTTACGTTTTGTACCCAGCCCAAATGTGCATGAATACTATCTATACTTAACCCAATAAGTTCTGTGTTTAGTGCATCAAATTCACCTTTTCTTGTTGCAAACCCACTCATTTCTGTGGTACAAACTGGAGTAAAATCTGCTGGATGCGAAAACATTACTGTCCATTTATCTTTAGCAAAATCTGAAAATTTAATTTTTCCTTTCGTAGTTACTGCTTCAAAATCTGGTGCTTGATCGCCTATTCTTGGCATTGCATATACTTTTTCTGTGGTTTCTTCACTCATAATATTTTATTTACATAATTTATTCAAATTTAAAAAATAATAGCTAAAAACTATGTAACAAATGTTACTATTTCTATAAATTTTTGTGAAGAAATTTAACATTTCATATACAAATTTAAAGATGAAAATTAACTCATAAACTAGCATGCCTGCTTATATTTGCAAAAATGAAAATAGGCTACTACATTCTATCTATTTTTCTTACTGCTCTTATCTTTTCGAATAGTATTAGAGCCTCTTTAACTTATGCCTATTTCGAACTTGATACTGTAGGTTTTATTGAAGCTTTGTGTGAAAATAAAGATAAGCCTGAGTTAGCTTGTAATGGTAAATGTCATCTTAAAAAAGTGGCAGAATCTCAAGACAGCAACAAAAAAACACCTGAAAGTATTGTAGATTTTAAAGAGCTCATTTTATTTACCAATCCTAAAGAAGAAACACCTCTTTTTTATAGAATTTCTTATAAAAAACAAAGTCCTAATCCATATCAAAATTTGTATTCCTATATAAATGTTATGGATTGTTTTCACCCACCACGTGCATAGTTTTCATTTCTAGATTGTAGCACTGTCTACACAAACTATTTTAAAAATTTTAATTTCACTATAAATGAAAACATTCTATAGTGCGTTGTTATGCGCGCTTATGATAAACGTATCCTATGCTCAAAAAAAGACCGAAAAGGATACTATAAAAGAAAAAACAACAAAGCTAAACGAGGTCGTAGTTACCGGAAATATTAAAACTGATCCTGTATTAACTATCGTGTCTAATAAATATGTTGAAAACATTGTTCAGCCTAAAAATGTCGCCGACTTATTCAGTAACATAAATGGCTTTTCAACAATAAAACGAGGTAATTATGCTATAGATCCTTCGTTCAGAGCTGCTCAATACGAACAGCTTAATATACAATATGATGGAGGTACAAAAGCTATGCATGCTTGTCCGAACCGTATGGATCCTATTACTACCCATATTATTCCTGAAGAAATTTCAAAAATTGAAATTATAAAAGGCCCTTATACTGTAAGGTATGGTGCCACTTTTGGAGGTATTATAAATATGGTAACCCAAAAACCAAATTACCAAGACCAAGGTATACATGGTAAAGTTTCTGCAGGTTATGAAAGCAATGGCAATTCTTTTGTAAATATGGCTGAATTACAATACATAAAAGACAATTATGATATTGTTGCCAACGCAGGCTATAGAGATTTTGGAAATTATGAAGATGGTAATGGTATTGAAATTCCTTCATCCTTCAGAAGTACAGATTATGGTATTAAAATGGGCTATAATTTCTCAGAAAACCAAAGATTACAAGCACACTGGCGACAATCTTTTGGAAGAGATGTGCTTCACGCAGCCTTACCAATGGATACCGAATACGATAATAGCAGCATTATTTCTTTAGATTATAAACTCGATAATATTGGTAAAGTCGCTAAGGCTATTACAGCAAAGGCTTATTATAGTTATGTAGATCATCTAATGACCAATGCTAACCGACCGACTTTTAACATAATGGAAGCGGCTTCAAATGTTGATGCAACAACATTAGGTGGTAAAATAGAATTACATTGGAAACCCTTAACAAACCTGAATGTATTTTCGGGTATTGATGTTTTTAATGTGGCTAGAGATGGTGGAAGAACACGATTGGTAAAAGTTATGAACGGTAATGTTTTACCTGAACCAATGCTTTTTAATGATAAGGTGTGGCAAGATTCTTATATCAATGACTTAGGTATTTTTACTGAAGCAAAATACAGTCTTGGTAAAAACACAATTTTTACTGCTGGTATAAGATATGACAATGTTGTATCAAACATTCAGGATCCTGAAGCTGATTTTGAAGCTATGTATGATTTGGAAAAACGTACCGAGCACAATATCAGCACAACAGTTTCTGTAAAGAAAGTAGTTTCGGATAACTTTACCATTGAAGCGGCTTATGGTCGTGGCGTGCGCTCTGCCAATATGATTGAACGTTTTATCAACCATTTTACTGTTGGTCAAGATCCATATGAATATGTTGGGAATCCAAACCTAAAAGCTGAAGTTAACAATCAATTTGAAATAGGCTTTAAGGGCAACGAAACTTTGAAAAATGGTTTTAATGCTTTTAAATATGAAACCTCTTTTTATTATTCATTTTTTGAAAATTACATTGTTGGAATAGTTGACGAAAATGTGAGTCGTAAATTCAACCCGATGGCAGATCCTCAGTTTGCAAAAGTTTTCAGAAACCTAGACGAAGCTTACAAAACAGGTTTCGAAATTATGGTAGAATTAGACTTTTTGAATGACTTCTTCTTTAAGAGCGAATTCTCATATGTCTATGCTAAGAATAAGGGTTTAAACGAATCTTTACCATTGACTCCGCCATTTACCACACGTTTTTCTCTGGGGTTGAACAAAGAAAACTATTGGGCTAATCTTCAATACAATTTAGTATCCGAGCAAGATAATATCTCTGAAAGTTTTGGAGAGACAAGAACTGCTGGTTACCAAACTTTAGATGCACGTTTTGGTATGAAGTTTCTTAAAAACCTAACGCTAGGTGTTGCTGCATTAAATATTTTTGATGAAGCCTATAACAATCATCTCAATTTCTCTTTCACAAATCAAGCGGATTTTGGAAGAGTTCCTATAACCGAACCTGGCAGAAATTTTTCAGCATTCATTCAATATAAATTTTAATAAAAAAAGAGGGCAGTTTATTACTGTCCTCTTTTTATTTCCAAAAAAATGAAAAATTGAGCTTAGTTAGTTTTCGTTGTTGTCTTTGTCCTTTTTTCCTCCTGCCATAAAATTTATAAGCACACCTACCAAAATTAGGCATACAAGAGCGAATACAGCTATCATTACAACACCATTACTATGGTCATATATTAGTAAAGTATTCTTCATCTGATTAGTATATTATCGTTTATGTAAGCTAAAATACTACGTAAAAACTTTAATAAAGATGACATTTATCAGTTAATGAAAAAAAGCATCTTAAATATTTAAGATGCTTAGCTATCAATCAAGAATTAAGGATTTTACACCTCTTTAAATTTCATTATTATTTTCCTCTATAGTTATGATAATTTATACTTTTTTGAGCATCAACAATCATCTGTATTTTCTTAAAAATTTTAAACCTACAATTAAATTAATCATTAGAAGTAATAACGTTAATGAGCTCATTCTTTTGAAGTACACCTGATTGTCTCCAAAGTTGTGTTCCGTTTTTAAATAAAATCAATGTAGGCACTCCTCTAATCTGATATTTTGCAGCTAAAGCCTGATTTTTATCTACATCAATTTTAATAATAGAAACTCGGTCACCAAGATTATCTTTTACTTGTTTTAGAATTGGAGCCATCATTTTGCATGGGCCACACCAATCTGCATAAAAGTCAACCAAAACTGGTTTATCTTGATTTATGATATCTGAAAATTTGCTCATACCTAACCTAGTTTTTACTGAAAGAAACATTCCAGATGCCTCTTACTTGATTTTCGGAATAACCAATAGCCTTATCATCTGGATATAACAAAGTTAGTGTTTTTAAAATTTCTGGCTTTATATTTTCATTTGGTTTACCGTGACATTGCAAACACATTGTATTTGTTACAATTGGGGAATATACATGAACTTCCTCTCCCTCTTCTTTCACCAAAGGCTCAATTTCTACATTATTAGCTAATTGCGTTTTAAAAGCTTTTATATATTCAACTTCCTCTGTGTTTGCTGTATTCTTTTTATTTCTAGGCTTATCACTAACTCTTTTAATTTTTGCATTATAAACTGTAGCCATGCTATCGGTTAATGGATAAGCTTTTGTATTACAGAATTCAAGAGCCTCAAGAGTTCCTTCTTTTTGGATAGTTCCCATAAGGTTTTTACCTAAAATAGCTTTTGTTGATAATGCATATTTTAAGCCTCGTTCACCATAGGGTAATTCTTCAAAATTTGTTTGCGCTTGTTGTTGGTGCACCCCTTTACCTTTCATTCCGTTTCCGTTTCCATTTCCATTGCCTTTACCCATACCTTTATGCTTTCCTTTTTCCTCATTAAAATGTTCTTCAAACCATTCGGGTTGGTCAATATCAAAATCGTACATATAATCAGCAATCTGCTCTATAGTTTCCTCTGAAAAGGCTTGCTTAGGCATTACTCCAAAACGCTTAACAGCACCAAACATTTTGGCATCTTCCTTATTAGGATTTTTTATCCACGCTTGCATAGCATCAATAAACTCTTCCTTTGTGGTGTTCTCATCTATGTAATGTTTCTTAATAGCAACCATTGGTGGTCCAATTCTATCTTCATGACTTGCTGTTGGACTATGACATACATAGCAATTGGTTTCCATTAATTTTTTGCCTGGATGATTATTGGCCTGCATATTTTTTTCAAAAGCAGAAAGTTCTTTACCCTTAGCATCTTTACAACTAAACATAAGAACAGATAATGTGAAAATTAAAATTAGTGGTTTCATCAGCTTGAAAATTTACCAGTTGCACAACTCACAAAAGATTTAGCTTTTGAGCCCAAACTATTTTCTTCTTCAATGGAAGGATAACCTAAGGTTCTAAGTTTATCTTTAACTATAATAGCATCGCTTTTATTTTGAAAATTAAATGATACTTTATTTTCTTCTACTTCAACGGCAACATCAGAGATATTCTCAATATCTGATAATTTAGTTTTTATAGTATTGGAGCAGCCACCACATTTTAAGTTTTGTACTATTACTGAAGTTCTCATAATGTTTTATCTTAAATTAAATATTCCACCTTTGAGGTCATAAATTACCACAAAGCCCATAGCTTCCATTTTCTTAGCACTTTGTCTGCTTCGATTACCACTTCTACAATAAACGTAAACAGGTTTTTCCTTATCTAGTTTATCAAGTTCTACATTAAATTTCCCCGAGAAAAAATCGATATTCTTAGCACCTTTGATATGACCAGATTTAAATTCACTTGGTGTTCTTACATCTACAAGCTGAACTTTTTTACCTTCTACTTGTTTTTTAAAGTCTTCTGGATTAAGCCTAGTAACCGCGTTACTTTGTGAAGTTTTAGACCCGAATAATGCTGAAAAAAATGACATATTTTATTTTGTTTATTAACAATAAAAATATGCCATTCTACAATTTTAATTAGTAACCTTTGTTACACAAAAAAGCACGCCATACCACAATTGACATGACGTGCTTTTACTAACCAAAAAAAATTCTTTTTTTATCTACTTTAATGTTGAAGGACAAACGAAATCTGTCCTAGGAATATCAGTATTTTTTATTGCTCCATAACCACCAGCAACATCCACCAAATTGTGTATACCTCTACTCTTTAAAATTGAAGCTGCTATTACAGAACGATAACCACCAGCACAATGCACATAGAATGTTTTATCTTCTGGAAATTCACTTAAATAATTATTGATATAATCTAAAGGTGTATGTTTTGCACCATCAACATGCTCGGCAGTAAACTCTCCATCTTTTCTTACATCAAAAATATTATCTTTCTCTTCATCGTAATGTTTTGCAAACTCTTCAGCTGAAATTGAAGTAATGGTATCAAACTCCATTCCGGCATCTTTCCAGGCATCAAAACTTCCATCTAAATAACCAATAACATTATCAAAACCAACACGAGATAGTCTTGTAATGACTTCTTCTTCTCTTCCTTTTGGAGCAACTAATAAAATTGGCTGACTCACATCTACAATTAAAGCTCCTACCCATGGTGCAAAACTTCCATCAATACCAATAAAGATAGAACGTGGCACATGACCTTTTACAAAATCTGATTGATGACGCACATCTAAAACAATAGCTTCGGTTTCATTTGCAGCTGTTTCAAAAGCTTTTGGAGATAATGGTTTTTGAGATTTTGTCATTACTTTATCAAAACTCTCGTAACCTTTAATATTCATCATGACATTTTGTGGGAAATATCCAGGTGGTTCTGATAAACCATCAAGCACTTCTTCAATAAATTCCTCTTTAGTCATGTCTGCTCTAAGCGCATAATTTGTCTTTTTCTGATTGCCTAAAGTATCGGTAGTTTCTTTACTCATATTTTTACCACAGGCAGAACCAGCACCATGGTTAGGATACACAATAAGATCATCACTTAAAGGCATAATCTTATTACGTAAAGAATCATATAAATAACCTGCTAGCTTCTCTTGTGTTAAATCGGCAGCCACTTTTTGCGCCAAATCTGGTCTTCCAACATCACCAATAAACAACGTGTCACCCGTTACAATACCATGCTCTTTGCCATTCTCATCTATAAGCAAATACGTTGTACTTTCCATAGTGTGACCTGGTGTGTGAATGACCTTTATTTTATAGTCACCAACTTCAAAAACCTGACCATCTTCTGCTGTAATTGCATCATAATTTGGTTTTGCCGTAGGACCGAACACAATTTTTGCACCTGTTTTTTCTTTTAAGTCTAAATGACCTGAAACAAAATCAGCGTGAAAATGCGTTTCGAAAATATATTTAATTTTTGCGTCGTCTAATTTTGCTCGTTTAATATAAGGTTGTACCTCACGTAGTGGATCTATTATCGCTGCTTCACCCTTACTTTCAATATAATAGGCTGCGTGTGCTAAACAACCAGTATAAATTTGTTCTACTTTCATAATTAATTCTTTAGTAAAATGCCTTCTAAAATAATTCAATTTTATTTAATGGCCGTAACTTTAGTTACATTGTTAGTTCTTTATAAATGATGTAAACCGCCATAATTAGAACAAACCAACCGAAACCTTTTTTTAACTTCTTACCTTCTATGAAGTTGGATAGATAAATACCTAGAAAAATACCAACGACCGAAATTCCAGTAAATGTTAAAAGGAAAGTCCAATCAATATCAAGGTTTTCAACATCACCTATAAAACCAATCAATGATTTTATTGCGATGATGAGCAGCGATGTTGCAACAGCTTTTTTCATGGGCAGCTTTGCTAATAATACTAGTGCTGGGATAATTAAAAATCCGCCTCCGGCTCCAACAATTCCTGTTATCACTCCAACAATTAAACCTTCAGTAACAATTAACGGGTAGTTAAAAACTACAACAGCATCTGCAACGGCTTTAGCCTTTCTTTCTTTAATCATTGATATAGAAGCCACTAACATGATAATGGCAAAAAATATCATGATACCAATATTCTTTGTTACTAGAAAGTCACTAATACTAAACAGCTCATCTGGTATTGCAGGTACTAAATAGCGTCGTGTTGCATAAACCGCAATAAAAGCCGGAATGGCAAAAACAATAGCTGTTCTAAAGTCCACCAACCCTTTCTGAATATTACGTATAGCACCAACTAATGAAGAGACACCAACCACAAAAAGAGAATATGCAGTTGCTGTGACAGGATTGACAAAAAGTAAATAAACCAAAATAGGAACGGTTAAAATGGAGCCGCCTCCACCTATGAGCCCTAAAACAATTCCTATAATTAGAGCTCCTAAATAACCGAAAATTTCAGTAGTCATGTATTAGTTTTTACATTTCAAAGCTAAAATCTTTATCATGCAAAGTAAGTAACTAATGTTACATAAGTGATTAATGAATAACTGAATTATTATTTAGCGATGCAGAAAGTACCATTACTTCTATTCATTATCATAACTGATACACAGTACAAAATCGGTACAACTAAAATCTAACTATATCAAAAACATTGTAGCAATCTTATTCAATTATGGTTTGAAATTTATTAACCTTCAAATATAAATCATCTTTTAAGTTTTCATTATTAATTTCTCCATTATTGAAATTATCATAGAATGACGGTAAGGAAAACGTATCTGTAATATGGGCACCCATAAATGGAAAATACGAATTAGCAGCTTGCAATACAGTAGTACCGCCTCTACCACCTGGTGATGTTGCCATTAGTAGCATTGGTTTTTCCTTCCAAATTTTCATTTCCATTCGAGATAACCAATCTACCGTGTTTTTAAACACTGCAGAATAAGATCCGTTATGCTCTGCCAAGGATACAATAAATCCATCAGCTGTATTAAAGAGTTCACATAATCTTTTAACAGCTGTTGGAATACCATTTTCAGTCTCAAAATCAACACCGTAAATCGGCAATATATAATCGTTTAAGTCAACTGAAATGATATCTAGATTTTCCAATAAACTCGACGTATAATTGATTAGACTTTTGTTTATGGATTTTTGACTGTTACTCGCTGCTATTGTGATTATTTTTTTCATGATTTATGTTTTTTTAAGAGATTTAATTATCTATTTAATATTTTTCTGCGCTATTTACTTCTATGTTTAAGGGAAGGCCAGTTACCAAAAGGAAAAATTTAAAACCTTCATGCACTTAGTTCCTGAAGAAACTCTCTTAATAACCGTACCTTCTCTTAAAACTTCGGAGATTGAACCCTATACTGTAATTTTGAAATTTTTATCAGTAAGAAGTAGAACCATGCCAGCAATACAACAGTATAAAGCTGTGTAAAAGTATTCATAGTCATTATGTGCAAAATGAGTTATCAATGCGCCAATTGCGAATGGCAATAACCATAAAGTTGACAGATTTTTAACTTGATGTATCCAAAACCCAACAACCAAACCAATTACTCCCAGCAATTCGCCATAACCAATACCTAATGTCCATATTTTTCCAAAACCAAAATTGCTCATATTTTCCACCATACTTTGTTTTTGGAACACTTTAAAAAGACTTGCATAACCAAAGGCATAGATTAAATATCCATATGCTAACCAATGTGAAACTCGTACTAAATTTTTCATAATATTTAATTTTTAAATTGTTTATAAAGTTTTTCGGTAATACACACCGAAAGATGTTTTTTCTATTGGGTTGGGTCCATACTGGTCAAAGTCTGCACCAACTCCAAATTGGTGTACTTTTATAGATAATCCCATACGTAATTGCTGAAAACTTCTTGAATGCATATCGAATTTGTCCCATACGGTTAAAAACTGTCCATTGAACCAAAGTGATATCTTATTATTCAATGGTATATTGAACTGAAATTGTGCAAATGCCTCTGCATAGCCAGCATCCATTTTTTTAGAATGTGCAATTGAAGGAATGACGACCAATAATACTCGTGAATTTTTTAGTGTGAACTTTCCTGATAAACGATGTGAATAACCAGCAATACTATTGTAGTATAAAGATGACCCAATTGAGATATGTTTGGTAATATTCCAGAATAAGGTAGGTTGAACACCTACCTCATCGAAACCTTGGTTTTCTTCTTCGTTATATTTTTGGAAGAAAGCCAAAGTATTAATGCTTAGTGATTTTCTATCATTAATAAAGTAACTTGAATATGCTGTAAAATCAGTTTTTTCAAAGCCTGAAAACAATTCAATTTGTGTGAATTGCGCCTGCATTAAGTTGGTAAAACCAATTGTAAATAAGAGAGATATGATTCTTAATTTTTTCATGTTTCAAAGTTCCCTTTTGAAGACATGAAAAAAAATGAACTAGTTTAAGACTTTTACATTCTGTTGACCTTAGTAACAATTTTGCTCATAAACTCTGGCGTAATACCAATATAAGCAGCTAAATCTTTTTGGGTTATTCTATTGACAATGTGAGGATATTTCTTTTTAAATTTTATGTAACGCTCTTCTGCAGTTAAAGATATGCTCTGGTTAGAGCGTCTTATATAACTTATAAGAGATCTTTGGTAAAGAATACGATAAAATCTTTCGAATTTGGGTATCTCCTGGAAAAGCAATTCATAATTTGTTCTAGATATTCCAAGTAATTCTGAATCCTCGGTAGCTTTAATGAAGTAACTTGAAGGTTCTTTGGTTATAAAACTAGCCATATCTCCTGTCCAATAATCCTCAACAGCAAACATAGATATATGAGGTGCACCATTTTCATCCAAGGTGTATACTTTAAGACAACCCTTGGTTATAAAGTATTCGTATTTGGCAATATCACCAGCTTGCATCAAAAATGCTTTCCGTTTAATGCTAACTTTTGTAAGAAGAGAAATGTATTTCTGTTTTTCAATCTCGGTCAAATCAATAAACCGGCTGACATTATCAATAATGAGTTGATGAAAATATTCCAATGCTTATATACTTTTCTTAAAATTAAGCATTTGTGCGTTACCTAGAAAAAGCTTTGTGCGTTTTCTTAAACGCTTAAAATGTAAAAGCTTGTCTAATCTCAAGAAGTATATATCAAAACATGGGTAAAACGATTGGAAACTATTTAGATTTAAGAATCCATTCTGAAATTTGATTTAAAAAATTAGGGACAAAATTCTTTTCAAGTGCAGCATATTCCTCTCGCTCACCTGTTTTAGCCTCTTGAAAATAATGATTAGCCTTATCAAAGGTTACAAAATCATATTTTGTTCGCGATTTAAGAAGCGCATTTTCCATTCTGTCCTTATTTAGTTCAATAGGAACTTGAAAATCTAATCCCCCAAAAAGACTTAATACAGGAATAGATAAATTTTCTAAATCTTCGAAAGGATCGTAATAAAGAAATGAAGTTAACGAAGGTAGTTTATATATGATTTTAAATTCGTCTGCTTTAGTAATAGCTTTTTGCTTAATTTTTGTCGAATCTGTTTTGCTTTTTGAGTTCATTTCATATAAAATAGTTTCGGTTGTTTGACGAAATAGTTTATACGCCTCTTCAATCGTCTTATCATCTGCAATAGCTCTCATTAATCGATTGTGTGCCGATACATCTGCTTCGATTAATGATTTGGAAATATTAGTCTGACTATATTCTTGTCTAATTTGGTAGGTAACAATTTCAATCAAAGGTACTGCTGGTGCAGCCATTAAAACCAGCTTTTTTACGGATTCATTTTGGGCTGCAACCTTAGCGGAAAGTATACCGCCTTGGCTATGTCCAAATAGTATAAACTCATTGAATGGGTGTGCTTCAGAGAATTTAAAATAATTTATAATATGCTCCAAGTCCTTCGAATGGTCTTCGATTGTGCTATTCACAAAGTCTCCAGTACTACTTCCAACACCTCTGTCATCATAACGAAAAGAGGCTATTCCTTTTGTAGCTAAATGGTCTGCTATAACTTTAAATATTTTGAATCCGTCTAATGTTTCGCCCCTATCTTGCGGCCCACTACCTGAACTCAAAATGACTAAAGATGATGTATTAAAAGTTGCGGGCAAAGTCAGAGTACCGCCAATTTTAATTTTATCTGCTTGTAATATTAAGTCAACCTCTTTTAAATCTTTATGATTATCACCAATATTTTGAGCTATTATGTTATGATTCCACAGTAAACCAATTATTGCTAGAGTTACTAATTTTTTCATTTTTAATTATCAAGTTTTTGTCATATTGCCTTAAACAGTTTGACGATTTCAGACTTAGTATCCTCATCTGGTGCGACATTGTAAAATTCTTCAAGTAAGTCTAAAGAGGTTGGTTTTTTTGGGTATTTGTTATTGGTTAAAAAACCTCTTAGTGCTTGATTTACTTTGTCTTCACCTATTAATTCGGATAGTTTTACCATTGCAATAGCTCCTTTTGAGTAAGCTATATGTGTTGCACCATATGGTACTTTATACAACGGTGAATTTCCATAAAGGCCTTTTTCATTATCATAAATCTGCTCGTGTATTTTAACGCGTTCCATCATACGTTCCGTTCCATACATCTTTTTATAAATCATCATTTCGGTATACATGGCCAAAGATTCCGTAAGCATGGACGCACCTTCTCTTTCATCAGGATTAATTAAACTATTTCCCCACCAAATATGAGACAGTTCATGACCTGCCAGTTCATTTATAACATCTTTGCTTGGGTCACTATCTATATTAGTATGGAAGATCATGTTTTCGGTCATAAAAATGGTGGCTGGATACGCTGTAGCCGCAAATCCACTTGTAAAAGCTGAAACTTCAACAAAGCTCATTTTTTCGAATGGGTAAGCACCAAAATTATCGACACAATAATCTAAACTCAACATCACATTGTTTAATAATCGATCTACATTCTCTGGATGCTTTTCATCATATAAAACTTCAATATTGATGCCTCTATGAGTTATAGATTTCTTTTGATATTTTGAAGATGCTACAGCAAACCGGAATGGAAGGGTATTAGTTTTATAATGACTGTATGCCCTATCGTTTTCTGTCCAAGACTTTTTTAGATTTCCTATACCAATTGGCATTTGTCCAACTTCCGTAGACACAACCAAGTTTAGATTAATAAAGTCATGTTTAAATACTTCTGGCATCTCTAATGGTTTTAATGCTGTTGGATCTCCTAAACCATATTCCTTGCGTTTTTGTGCGTCTTCTAACTCTTTATCAGACTGATAACCTAGAGTTGGATAGTAATTGCTAATCCTCATAAATGAACCATTATCAACGATGGCATTAAAAGATTCATGTCCATTAACAGCATACCATTTATACGATAAGTTAAACTCTAGAGTCGCTGTTTCACCTGGCATTAAAGGCTTATTCAGCTTAATCTCTGACACTAACTGATCAATTGAAATTTTTTCACCGCGAACACTTAATGTCGCTTCATCTATCCTTAAATCTGAATGAAAGTTGAGCAATATTTTCTCTATGGGTTCATCAGCTAAATTTTCCAGAATATAGGTTCCTTCAATTTGATAGGCGTTTTCATAGGGATACAAATCTATTTTAGTGTCAACATCAGTAATGGTTGGCTGCTCTATATTCTGATAATGGCGATAGTTTTTTTCATAACTAGCAGCTTCCGTAGTTATGGTTTCTTCATCGTTGGGAATATATCCTTTCATAAATTTAGAACCACTAAAAATTCCCAATCCAATAAAGACAATCACAAGACCCAATTTTAATTTTGTCCATGTTCTTGTTTTAAAATAGAAATGCAACATCCACAAAAGACCCAATAAACCTATTCCAAAAAATAAACGGTAGGTAAACGCTGAAAGGTAAACTCCATAACCATTTAAATCACTATAAACTCCCTTAAATCCAGAAAAGATATGCAGTAAAGGATAAGGTAACACCATTTTTATTAATGGTGTAGTAAGAACGATTACAGCCAAAATAGAGATTCCAAGCGCAGCATATTTATGTTTTAGAAGGCTGTTGATGATTATTAAAAAAGCAGTCAATAACATAAGAGGAATCGCGTTGAAAACAACAACACCTAAATAAGCCAACCAATCTATATGAAAATAGCCGTAACTTACTTGAAATATCAAAGCCAATAATACGAGTAATACTGTAAGGAATAGGATTAATACACTTACCGAAATCAGGTGTCCTTTTAATTTTACCTTTGAAAAAAATGTGCTCTGTTCGATTAAGTAAAAATTAGCAGCATAGCTTCTCCAGTACAAATCATTAACAAAATAGACTAGTATTAAAGCTCCCAACAAATGAAAACTTTGAGAAATGGACGTGGCTAAACGTCCTGAACTTGCATAGTATTCAGGCAAACGAATGCCTTTGTCAATTTCTGCATACATTTCCATTCCTACAAAAAACACCAGCAAAATTGAGACTGCTACAATCGTTACACTTTTAAAGAGGTATATTAAATCTACTTTTGCAAAGGAAAGAATGGCTTTGACTTCTGATGCATTATTAAAATTGAATGGTGTTTTAACGTTCTGTAGTATGTTAGTTTTATCAGGTGTTTTTATTTTTTTCCGCTTAAATTCCTTTTTGCCTATTGTTTTTGTAAACGCATAATAACGATAAGAAATCCACAAAAAGACTAGTGATAACAACACATAAACTGCTCTATTTAAAGCTAAAAATCCTAATAATGGCGTAACGAACTGATTCTTATCTGATACACTAAAATGTCTGGCTTCAAAAAAGTAAGCAGATACACCAAAAGGGTCTATAATTGATGATAATTGTTGCACCCCAATAGATTGTGGCATGCTACCAGCCATGAATGGGGAATTAGAAAACACTAAAAGCACCATATATAGTACGTAAAGCAATAACCCACCGATAACGACCAATAATTTTTTTCGCGTAGTATAGGCAACCATAAACAGGAAGCTACATACAAAAAAACAATTCAATGCCCCAAAAATCAAGAAAGGATACGCATAGGACCACAGGTTGAAACCTGGTTGTATTTCACTGCCTGTACGTAAATTTTGACCAATTACAAAACCAACCATCAATAGGAAAAAGCACAATAGTGTTTTAGTAGCAAAAAATGAAAACTTTCCTATTAAATACGTCTTGAGGGAAATTGGGTAAGAGAACAATATGATATCAAATTTTGCATCCCATTCCTTGTACAGAATTTCTAGTGCGAATAATGTCGCTAAAAATATGACTGAAAGGCTCAGTAACGCAACCATAAAGCCTATGGTATAAGGTGAATTAAGATAAATTCCTTCGCCAGCAGTTAAGTTGAATTTGTATCCTGAAAACCATCCTATGAACAAAAGTATTAGACCTGTGAATCCTAAAACCCAACGGTTACTACCATGTTTTAGTTGAAACTGAAATACGGCGTTCATAATGAGCTGTTTTGAGAAAGCACGTTAAAGTAAACATGCTCCAGTATTGGATTAACTTTTGAAAACCCTTCAGGCTGAGTACCTGCAAAAACTGTAATTTGAAGTTGACGCTCTATAAGTTGTTGACTAATAACCTTCAGGTTTGCTTGGTAACATTCTAATTCATCATTTTCAATAAATTTTGACCAAACTTTACCTTCTAATTCTTTGATTAATTCTTTAGGTTTTCCTGTTTTAAGAATTCGACCTCTATTCATTATAGTCATTTCAGAACACAAGTTTTTCACATCTTCAACCAAATGAGTAGATAAAATCACAACAACTTCTTTACTGATATCGCTTAGCAGTGTGTTGAAACGGTTACGCTCTTCAGGGTCTAATCCAGCCGTTGGTTCGTCTACGATGATAATTTTAGGATTACCTAATAGAGCTTGTGCCACACCAAAACGCTGTTTCATTCCACCCGAAAACGTGTGCACCTCTTTATCTTTAAAATGCCATAGATTCACCTTTTCCAATAAGTATTGAATCTGGTTTTGACGTTCTGTTTTATTGTTAATACCTTTTAAAATGGCGATATGATTTAATAAATCATAAGCATTTACTTTTGGATACACTCCAAAATCTTGTGGCAAAAACCCTAGATTCTTTTTAATATAATCCGTTTGCGCAACGATATCTATATCATTAAATTCTATAGTTCCAGAAGATGGCTTTTGTAACCCTACAATGGTTTTCATTAATGATGATTTCCCAGCACCATTTGGTCCTAATAAACCAAACATCCCATTTTTAATGTTTAATGAAATACCATTAATAGCGTTGTAACCATTCTTGTATGTAAGGTTAAGGTTTGTAATTTTTAAATGATTCATAACGTTCGTTTTTGATTGATGACAGTTAATTATACCATAGCTTTATTGCAGTATGTAGCCTTCTCAAAATCCCTTATGTTCATAGAAATTACAAGAACATCTGGAAAAATTGTTTTTAGTTCTTTTATAATTTGTCTTGATAAATTCGCTTTTTGATTGGTATTTCTTCCTTCCATGATATTGGCAAAAATGTGGATAAAATCTTCATCCTTATTACCTGTATTGTAATGCTGAAAAGGGTTGATTCGCACCTTAATTTCTTCAGGCGCAAAAAGCTTAGTTAATTTTGCTGTATCGTACACTACTTGCATAATATATTCTGGCGACTTTTGTTTTAAGATTCCCTCAGAACAGTCAATTATAAAATGTGGCATTACTTAATATTTAGTTATTTGTTTTTCTTAAATTGTCTACTGCTTTGAGTAAATCATCTTCTTGTCCAAGCTTATATTGTTTTGAAACTTCAACTCCAAGTAGATAGGTATCAATTGCTTTATCCTTTTGATCTGTCTTTTCATATAACTTTGCCAAATAGGTTAATAACCCAATGTACATAGGATATGCTTCTGAAGCACTTTTGAGTACCGAAATGGCACCTAATTCGTTGCCTTTTTCAACCAAGATTGAAACAAGATTGAAATACTCTTCAGCTGGTCGTCGTGCCAATTCTCCATATTTGTTTTTTAACCGTTGCTCTGATTCTAAAAATGATGAGATACTAAAATCATTAGTCAAGTCTTCATTTATTTTTATGTCTGAGAATAAAAACCTTAAACCATTGTAGTTCAATAACAGTCGAGATGCCATGTGACCTTCATCTCCAACCTCTTCATGTAGACATTTAAATTGTTTTGGATTGTGTTGCTTTACAACATCAACATACCGCTTTAGCTCCTGTCGCATTCCCCAACCATCTCCTCCACCAATTCCAAAGTAGACTGTTTTATTTAGGGTATCATGAGATTTAAAAAAGGTTTTTGCTTTTTCCGTCATTTCTTCCTTATTCCACCAAAGTGCTGGTGCTTCAACTATAAACGCATCAAAAAGATCTTTGCTTTCCATAAGTGCATAAACACCAAATAGACCTCCTAGTGAATGTCCTTCCAATATTCGATAAGGATGTGTTCTATAATTGGTCTCAACAAAAGGAATCAGCTCATTTCTAAGAAAATCAAGAAATTTTGATGCTCCTCCACTTTGTGGTATTCCAGAATTGCCTGTACCACCATGAACATTCTGTCCAGCATTAGATGGTGTTAAATCCCTTGTTCTATCTAAACTTTCGATACCTACTACAATTAAAGGTGGAATTAGTCCTGATTCCGTTAAAAGTTCTACAGTTCCAACCGTATGTTTTATATTCTGTAGTCCATCTAATACATAAAGCACAGGGTAATTAGCTTTAGAATTGTTATACCCAATTGGTAATGAAACAATAATTGGTCGTTCTTCTTCTAAAATGATTGATTTGAGAATATGCTGAGTGCCCAAACCCAAAAGTTGACCATCTTCAGTTAAATCAATCTTATTAGCTACCTGTCCATATAACCTACCTTGCAAGAATCCTAAAACCAAAAAGATCGCTACTGTTAAAATAAGTTTCTTCATCGCGTTAACTCTTTTAAACGTTTATAAGAACTAGTTGCGCCTTTTGTTAGCATATAAATTGTAATTCCAATTTCGCCAATGGCTGCGGCTATACCAACAATTAGAGCTGTTTGGTTTTCGTATCCGGGAAAATTAAAGTTTCCGAATGTTTCTATAAGATATCCTGCACCTGAACCTAACAATAGACCTCCAAACAATTTTGGAAAAACGTTAGATTTATAAATAAGCACACCAAATAATATACAGTGGACACCAAAAAAACCTCCTGCTATGAGGTATCCATAATGATGAGCTTCCATTAACAGACTACTCATTTCCTGAACCTGCTCGATACTAAAAGAACCTGCAAAGGCATTAGTATCTAATACCTTCATTGCCATATAGTGATTTAGCAGATTGATGCTTGCTATTGCTGGATGAGCTATCAGTCTAAAACCAGCACTAAGTAATGCCAGACCTTTATGAAAAGGTTTAAAAATTTTATATAATAATATAGAGATAACTAAATCAAAAAGAAATGCAATAAGATCTGTAGTTAAGCCAAGTTGAAATAGAGCTTTGTTTTGCAAAATATTATCTGCAGTTGCAACGGCGTCTCCCGGCACAACTAAAGTGCCCCTAACATAACCTTGACTAAAGCCTGCACATATAATTACAAACAAGTAAAACAAACCAATAATACGTATTAACTTTAAACTGGCAAACGAACGATTGCTTTCCATAACTTTTGGTTTTTTAATAAGACAAATTTCTATAACAGGGAGTACTAATTGTTGACTGTAAATCCCAAACAATTGACAATTGAGGACATTAATCTTCTATACCAGAATTCAATTCTTTCAGTAGAGCTTCAGATTGTTCTACAAGCAATTTTTTTGATATTAAATCCTTTGCAATACCTCTTGCCTTTCCTTTTTCATCTAAAGAGAGGTAAGTCTTCGCCAGTAAAAGTTGAAGGTTTTCATTAAAAAAGTAAGGTGAAGTTAACTCAATAAGTTTTGTACCTTTTATCAAACTATCCATATTATCCTTAGACGCTAAAATTTTATAGTATCCGTATACTGCCATTAGCGGCATGTCGTAAATACTTGTATCCTTAGCCAATAAGTCTTCGGCTTTTTGAATAGTGATAGTTTCATCTAGAATTTCCTGTATTAGAAGAACACTGTTTTCATCGGTATACAATTCTCTCTCTACAGGTTTTAAGCCCAAAGATTGTACTACTGCTTCTGCAGATTTTGCGGTTGAAAAAGGATTTTGTCCGGTAACAAAATTTTTAGAAACAACCACTTTAGATAGCATAAAGTCTGTCTGAAGAAATTGAGCACCTCTAGATTTTAATTTAGTCTCTAAACTAAATGGAAACTCTTTAACCCACTTTTTACCAAAAAGTTCTTCTTCTACATTACTAAAACCTGTTAACTCTATACCGTTAATAATGTACTCATCATTATTTTTAACATTAGCAAATACAGCTGGTCCATGACAAACTGAAGCTATTACTGTGTTTTCTCTTTTATAGAGATTTAATATAATATCTTGAAGTGATGGGTCAAAAGGTAAATCAAACATGGCACCTTTTCCTCCTACAATGTAAATAGCATCGTATTCATTTGCATTAATACTAGCCGTAGGTCTTGTGTTATCCAATAGGTCTAATGCTTCTTGATTTTCTAAAAGATTTTGGTTGTAAAGTTTTTCTTTATTGTATTGATCAGGCTCAACTTTTCCGCCTTTAGGACTAGCCACATCTACTAATAAATTATTGTTTTTAAATACTAAATAGGCTTGTGAAAATTCGTCAAATTCATAGCCTGGTCTTTCAGCTCCCTTATCTTTTCCGTAGCTACTAACTACCATCAAGACTTTTTTCTGTTGACTGCTTGTTTGTGCAAATATTAAAACTGGGAATAATAGTGAAATTAATAATACTGTGTTTTTCATGATTGATGTTTTATGTTTAGATAAAAAACACGAATCAAACAGCTTATTGTTACAGTGAGTGTTTTTAATCTATGGCAAATATCAGAAGTAATATTCTTGATATTTTGACCTATTGCGCCATAGATTTGACATATAAGGACAGTAGATTACTACAAGGATTTTCTGTAGTCATTGGGAGTTTGACCAGTCCATTTTTTAAACGCTCTATTGAAAGCACTTTGTTCAGAAAAACCAGTTAAAAACGCTATTTCCCCAATGGACTGTGAGGAATTAGACAACAGACTTATTGCTGTTTCCTTTCGATTCTTTTGAACTAAATCTCTAAAAGTTAAATCCCGATCAGAAAGCCTTCTTCTTAGTGTTCGACCACTAATTCCTAAGTAATCGCCTATTTGAGTTAAACTTGGAATACCACTAGCCATAGATTCCTTAAGAATTTTATTAATCTCTTCTGTAAGTTCATCTTCTTTTTGAGACAACTCTTTCTTTTCTTCATCCATTCGCTGAGTTAAGAAATCATGGATAAATCGGTCTGCTTTAAGTGTTGTCATTTTAAGTGTTTCTGCATCAAACGTTATGGAATTTTCTTCAGCATTTGAATATACAGGACATCTAAAATAGTCTGTAAAATCTTCTAAGACAGAAATGCTATGTTTAAAACAAACCTTAATAGGTTTTACTTGTCTTCCTGTTACTTCCTTAATAACTTCAAGAAGCATTACAAAAGGAGCTTCAATAGTTGTTTTAATGCCTTTTCTATAAATATCACGGTCTAAAGTTAGTGTTATTGTTGATGCATTCTCATGTATATCAATAGTTCCATCATTAGTTACTAAAACCATATAACGTTTAACATTTCGTAATACATCTGAAGCTTCTAAGCAGGTTTTCCAAGACAAACCCAATGTACCATAATCATTAGAGTTTAGTTGTTTTCCTTGTCGTAACCCAAAATTTGGTGATAAGTGTTCTTCAGCAATTTCATATACTTCTAAAAGCGAAGCCATTGGCACATATGTATTACCTTTATTTAAAGGATAATGACGTCCAAGTAATTTTGACGGCAATCCTTCCTTTAATGCTAATTCAATTGCTTTTATATAAATTGATGAAGAAACAAATGGCATAACTCTTTTATTAATTTTTTAAAATTAAAAACTAATACAGTCATATCCTAAAATCTATTTTCCGATACAATATGTAATTATCCTTGATTTTACTATAGTTACAGCATTTGGGCAACAAATAGGATACAAAAAATGCATAAAAAGAGTAAAACAAGAGCAGTCATTAATAAATTTATTTACGAATATAGCATAAAAAAACCGCTCGATTTGAGCGGTTTTCAAATAAAAGCACCAAGCTATTAATTGGCTATCCCAGAGCCTAAATAAGTACTGTTTGATACTTGGCTACCATCGGCAGTTATAAATGCCATAAATAGCTCTACAGTATCTCCTGCGTAGGTTGTTGGAATTGCAACAATTTGGGTCCCTACTGTTCTGTCTGCTCCATCTGTTAAAGAAATAGATTCTTTCTTTGATGGATTGTAAACCAATAACATTGCTTTATCGGTAGCGTTGGCATTACCTTCAGCAGAGTTATCATCCCAGTTAAAAGTTACCTCACCAGCTGTTGCAAGATCTGTAGAAGGGTTCAAAGCAGCTGATAAACCTCCCCTACTTACTAATGCGGTTGCATAATCCACCTCAAAGTCTGGTTCGACCCCTGTGATGGCATTATTCAACACATAAGACATCGCAGCATTAAATGCTGTTTTCTTCACTGCTAAAAACTTATACCCTTTTTGGATAAATGGTTTAACAGCTTGAATAAATTCTAAAGTCACAGTAAACTTGTTTCTTTGGTTTACCTGACCTACAGTTCTTGGATTGGCTACACTTGAAGGTTTAATTCTGATGTAGTCAATTCCTTTCCAGCTTCCACCGATAATGTTTCCAACCTTACCGGAAAGCCCTCCTAAAATTCCTTGAGCAATTTTACCCATAACATAAATAATTTAAATGAAACTTACTTTTCTTCGGACTTGGTACGGACTTGACACGAAGTTGTACCTTCCGTTGAAATATATGGCAACTTTTATGCTATTCATTAGATATGGATTTTGTTGCTTTAGATTGCTTCCCTTTGCATCAGAAATAAAAAAATGAATATTTTTTTTACAAAGAAAAAGAGAAAAAAGAAAGCCGTTTCTTTGATGGCGTTGACATACTGTCAAGTTTTTTGGAAAAAATATTGCTGATGGAAAGGGTTTTGAAATTTGCGCCTGACCAAAGGGGCAAGATTTTTTTCAAAACCCGAAGGGCTTGAACTTTATAGTATGATAAGCGTTGGATGAAGGAAGCCATCTATCTTTGCAATCTTTTTTATTCGACATTTAAACCATGTAAGAATGTTAGATCTTCTTGATTAAACCTTAAAAAGGATTGGTAAATTAATTTAAGAAGTACACTTCTATCTTGATTATTATTTTGTTGACGCCAATTTTGTATAACTGGATTAGAATTCACCCTTCCCCTAGCAGCTGGACTAAAGGGGGTTACAACATAAATCTCTTTTGTGATTTCTTGTTCATTATTAAAGAAATCATTACGTGCAGGTATAACTATTTTAGCTTTAAATATAATTTTAGATGAGAATGTGTTTGATAATTCAGCTCTATTATTAACATTAACCTCTATCCAATTATCATTTTCAACTCTAAATTCAATTGTACAATTCCTATCCTGTAAGGCTCTAAAAAATAGGTCAAATGAGTTGGCTGTATTGTTTACGTTTACCCTTCCAACAATACTTCTCTCTCCATTATTCTGATGTATTTTAATCCCGGATTTACTAAATGCGCTTGCGGTATTAAACAATAGCCTAGTAACATTATTATTTGTTAAAATGTGCTTCAACAAATCGTCGTTTATAACAATATCTCCTAGACATGAATCACTTGGTGAGTATTTTTTTCTTTTGGTTGAATAAATAATGTCTGAATAGTTTATACGGTTATCCTGTAGATAGTTTATTAGAAAATCTTTTGCAGCTAACCTATTGAGTTCTTCAAAGACATGATTAAACAAGTTTTCATCCAGGATATATTGCCAAAGACTTATATCTCTTGTATTGCCATGATAAAATGGAATACCTGGTGCTGACAATAGTCTTCCATTGGGATAGTGTAATGTGTTTAGGCCTTCATTATTTAATAAGATATTATCATTCAAGTAACTAATTGGCGGAAATGTTCCTATGATATAATTATCAAAATTTTCTAAAGGAAGATCATTTTTATAGGGATGTATTTCAACTGGGGTTTCATTAGGTAAAACAAAATTGTTTTCAATTAGGGTATTTAAAAAGTTAGCGTTAGAATCTGAAATTCTATTTAAATATTCATTTTCGTTCATGGCAGGATTAGTTTTTCTTAAAATCATAAAATATCATTTAAATAGATTAGTAATTTCTTCTTTGTTATCTAATATGATGTTGAAACTAAAGGTTTCATTTCTACCATCATTCTCGTTAATTTCATTGTATAAGAGTAATTTTCCTGAAACCATAAATACGTTTCTGTTGGTAAACGTTGTATATTCCATTAAACAAGACAAATCATCTATAGCGTAATTATTTGCTTGTTCATCAAACTTATAGACTGACATATTCTCAAATTCTACAATATATTTAGCTCCCAACACCTCTACTTTAAAACACTTATTGATATGCCCTCCTCTTCTATCAGTCAGGTAATCAAAAATGTTTACATTTTGAAAAAACTTGTCATTATTAGAGTTTAAAAGCACAATATTATTTCCTGTATACTCAACAAAAATATGGCCTAAAAAAGCCTTTGAAGGATTATTTACTTTCATTATTAGTGAATTGATTTTTAACGGATTGAATTAAATGTATAACAAACTTTTTTAAGAAAAAACTTGATTTATATCAAAACGTTTTTTTTAAATAATGTAAAGGATTTTAAAAATAAATTCCTTAAGAGGTTTTTGATTTACAGGTTTTTATAAGCAGGTAATCGCGCAGCGTATGGCGATAGCCATAATAGCGAGCCGCCAGCGAGTTGAGCAAGGGTGGTGTGGGAAAATAGCCCGATAGGGCTACCACGCCTACGTTGAAAACGCAAGGGTGGCGCAGGTTTTTGATGCCGTTGGATTTAGCTTGGGTGTAGCGTGGGAAAGCAAGTGTAACAATTGAATGAAGCTATTGAAGGATGGCTACCGTTTTTAAATTTTAGCAATTGTGAGTGATTATCAATATTTAATTTATAAGGACTTAAGTAGATTAAGGAAATTGAGGATTTTGATTTTTTCTAACGAGCAATTGCCAATTTAAAAATGGGTTGTGTATTGGCTGAAATAGCTGACTGAATGCGTTACTCTTGCTGTGCGTTTGCAATATAGAATAATCCGCTTTTGGATTTAAAAGACTATTTAATCAGTTATTAAAGCAGTTTTATAAGTATTTGGAAATTTCAAATTTCTTGAAGCGGTTATTGTATATGCAAAATGGCTGCCTTCAAAAACTGTGACACCCGTGAACCCACAGGTGGCATAAGCCCATCTATTCCGAAATGAAACCACTTCAAAATAAAACGCTACGCTTCATATTGAAGTCATCACATACGGTCTTTTTATGCTCAAACTTCAATATGATTTATTTTTTTGTGTTTTACATTGCTCATTACGACGCTCTCATACCACCTGTGGGTTTTGCCCGAAGCGAACAGCAGGCGAGCCAAATTATGAAGCAGCGGTTGTACCCTTTTAATATTTCGCCTGCTTATGCAGGCTCCATATTGGGTACCTGCTTTCGCTGGTAAGGGTGCAAGAGTAGCTGCGGGTGAGGAAGTTGTGTAGTGTGTGAAGTAAAGCAAATACATAGTGCTAACGAGGATGTGTCACCGCAGTAGTACTATGTATGGTAAACACCAATGCAACGCATTTGTGATTATGCTTTATGGAACAAAATGGAACAACTGACGAACACCTTATTACCTGCTCTAACGAGATTGAGCGCAAAGGCAAAAAAGTACAGGCTGAAATTGATAAATTTTAGCTTGTACTGCGGGGAACGTAAAGCTCTTGTATTTGAGGGCGTGTAGTGCAACGGAACAAACGAGAGTGCAAGTGCTTGAAGTGTGGGCTTACCAGTTCCTTTTGCTTTTCACTGTATCTATCTAATATTAAAATGGTAACATATCAAAATAGAGCTTTCCATTTGATTCCTTTATTTTTATATAGATTCGGCTATACTTATGATAATTATCGTAGAAACAGTAATGCTTGTAACCCTCGTCTTCCCATGCTGGATTTTCAATTTTTAAATGCAACTTCCCTTTAGATGTTTTATAAGCACATTTAAGCATATGGGTAAAGAACTTATAAAAATTTAATTTATTAGGAAAGGTTGTCTCTATGTTATTGGCTAATAAATGATATAGGAAGATTTTTGGTTTGTTTTGAAGTACAGCTACCGTTAAGCTTTTTATTACTATTTTAGAATACAACACGTTTAAATTAGTTTATTATATCTCCAATTTTGATAACATGTAATCTAACTTTTTTGAAATTGAATTAAGTTTAACGTGTTTCTTATTGAATTCTTCTAAATAAAAAACTTCAATTCCAAAGTCTTGACATTTCTCAATTAAATGCGCTTGAGGTTTGTAATATGATACAAGTATTGATTTAGAGCTTATTCCTCCATAAAACTTACCAATTGCTCTCATTTTATTAATATCAGATTGTGTGACCTTACCAGATTTACATTCGATAAATAAGATTTTTTGACCTGTATTAATTAATATATCTATTTCATTCTTGTCTAACTTGCTATCAGCATTGGATTTAATTGCTAAACTCATGTGAACCTCTCTTGCCGATTTCCATGAAGATATCGCAGATGCCACAATTAGCTCCCACCAAAGACCTGATAATAATATTTTAAAGGCATTTGCACCTTTCGATTCTATATTAAATTTAGGTGCAGAAACCTTTAGATGAATACCGTTCCAATCAATACTAAACTTTTTGTTTTTATGAGTAAAGCTTTTACGCTCACTTTTAACATCTAGTGCCCTCAATAGCTTAAATAATTCTGAAATACCAGACTTACTTTTCCTTAACTCTAATATTTGATTTGCTAATTTTAAATCTTCATTTGAGAAATCCTTTAAAGATATGGATGAAAATGTATTATGATTTGAAAGTTGAAGGAAATTTTTTGTTGATATATTCTTTTGTAATTTAGTTTGTGTACCACTAGATATATCTATTAAGTTTTGGTTTTGATCAATATAAAAACTAAAACACTCCAAAGTTTTAAAAACCTCTTGACTAGCTAAAGCCATAAGTTTTGTACCACTTGTTAAATTTAACTCAAATGTTGCACCTTCATTGTCGCAAATAATATTTGTTACAGTTTCCTCAATTGATTTATAATTATATGGATCTACTTGATAGCTAATGGATTTATAGCTGGAAAGGTTTTTTTCTAATCTATTTTTTAATCTTACCGATTCCTTTGTATATAGAATATGGACTGTATCTGGATTTCTTTCCAATACGCCTATGTATACAGGTAAAATCTGACCACCTAAAAGCGTTATTTGATGTGTCATTATTTTATAAATAATTCTGGTTGGTTAATATCTGGATTATAAACAATATTTAAAACTTCAGTCCCAGGCAATGGTTTTCTTAATTCCTTTATATAACCCTCAAAATCAACATAAGTAATTTTACATCTATAATCTTTACCAAAAATAGATGCAGCTGCCACCATTGATTTTTTTCCACCTGTAATATCAATTGTAATTTTTTGTGATTCAATTTCATACAATATTTCTTTCAAGGATTTGTATATCGTATTAAAACTTGTATCCGAAATAGTAATCAAATTAAATTCATTTTCTACAAACTCTTCAACACGATTAATTACTTCTTCTTTGTGTTCTGTTGTAATAACATAATGTTTAATTGGCCGAATTGTATTGGCTGTAAGAATTATAGGTTCTGGTGAGAAGCCTAACATAGAAATTAAAACCTCTTCTTCATTGAATAGGTCTTCATATTTATTTTGAAAATTCTTAATTATTTCTGGAAATAATTTATCAAAATAAAGCTTTTCAGCTAATTGAAAGTTTCCATGTTTAGCTAAAGCTAACCACTCATCTGTATATTTTAAATTAGATTCCATTTTATTCTAATATTATTTTAGCGCTTCGAAATTTAAGAAGATATGATTCCAAATTATATTCCATCTTATTAAGTTGATTACCAATAGTTAAAATACTACCCTCAAAATCAGCTTCATAAAAATATTTACTAACTTGAATTTGAGAAATCTTATTGTTTTTTATCTTATAATAAGCAGGTAATTCATTAAGTAAATTTATTAGTTCACTATTTGATTTATGTATCTTAATTGTTATATCTTCTGGTAATTGTTTAGGCTTAATTTCTTTTAATTCACAATGGTATGCGTAATAATCAAAGTACATACTTTTAAGAGGCGATATATTGAAAACATAAGGCGCAGTAGCTATTTGCCATTCAATAAATGCCTGGACATTTACCTTTTGATTTTTCTCTAAAACTAAACCGACTTCAAATCCATTTTTAAGACCATGCTTACCATCTATATTTGCTGTAAAAATCATACTCTTTTCTGGTGTAAGAATCCCTTTGGAATGGTTATACACATCTCCATAAATTTTACAGCCTAAATTCGCTAACAATGTACATCCTTCTATATGATCTGACCTATAATTCATTCCCCTTGAAAAAATATAAACTACATTTCCCTTTTTTATTATCGATTTAACGGCATTTATGAATTCTGGTAATACATTGAGTCCAACAATACTATAAGTAGATAAATAAACATCCCCAGAACTATTTTCTATAATTTTGACTATTTCCTCATATAAAGATTGTTGATGGTCTTCGAAGGTAAATTTTAATTTTGTTTCGGATTTTAATGCTTTTGCCTTTTCTGAAATATTTTGATTACGGGAAACAATAAATTGTTTATTAGAATTAGCTGTGATGAATCTTGTGTATTCAGTACCATTTTGAAAAATTTCATCAAAAAGGTTATCTAAATGACTTAAAGCACTTGTATTCTCAATGAAAACTCCTGTTTCTGGATTATTAGTTAAGGAAGGTGTAGTCATGTTGGCACTTGTTAGCAACCCTTTTTCCCTATCTGAAATCAAAAACTTGGCATGAGCTGTTCTTGTAGCTCTTACATGAGCACCATTTGAGTATAATTTTTTGACTATGTCAAGATGGACTTGATTGAAATTTTCTATCATTTCCTCTTCTGATAGTAATGATGTAGAAAACTTTGATTCATCTAATTGAGTTAAAATAAAAACAGCGACATTAGTTCTTTTTAAAACATTTTCTAGTTCTGTATAAATTTCATTATCAGTAATGATAAATGAACATAGTTTTATAGAAGACTTTGAGTTTCTTATTAACTCAATGACTTGCCTTTTTATTGAATTTTGATTAGGCAAGGTGATAAAAAAATCATCTCGCTCTAACCAAGGGTTATTATTTCTGTTTTCATTGAGAACAAAGTAACCTCCTTTGAAGTGCCCTTTATCATTTATCGTATTTATATTATTCATTGACCAATTCTTCTATGTGCATGTGTTGTTTGATATCGATTTTTTCAAGTAGTTCAAACTCTTCTAAAAAAATAAGCGCTTTACGGTAAATGTCATATCCCAATAATTTCTGAATAACATCATCATCTTTCAACCCTTTAGTTTTTGCTGTTTTTAATACATAAAATATTTCCATTAAAGCTTTAACAAATTCAGATTCAGTAATGAATTTTATAAAAACAACCCAAATTCCTTGACTAGTTGAGAAATCAATAAACGCATCCCTAGTTCTCAATAAATTTCCAAGAAATTCTCTCCTATTAGATTTTATATTATGAATGAGTTCTTCTGTCACATTTAATCCTATTTCAAAATCTGTATTAATTATATTGACATCTGATAATGTTTCAATAAAATAAATTTCTTTTAAAGCTTTTTTTAAATCTTCATTTGTAACAAATTGCAGCCTCTCACCTTCTATCTCTTTATCAATTTCAGTCCAATTGGATGCAAATGAGAAGTTTTCCTTTTCATCATAAATCCATGTATTAATTCTCAATTCAATTTTCTGGATCTTGTCATAGATTTTTGATTCAATTGAATTAATTTTAGTGGAATCGCCGGTAACATTTAATGGATCCAAAAGCTCTCTAAATAGCTTATTCTCTTTCTTTAATAACCCTACTAAAACAGGCATTGACATTTTAGTAAAGTCAATCGTTTCTATCTCTTCAAGTCCTAATGGTATTGCCCAAGACTCTCTTTCATTTATGGGAATATTAAATATATTCTCAAGAACTTTTTCTTTTATCAAAGGTTCGTGAACAATATTTGGTTTAAACGGTTTATATGATTTCGTTACCCCTCTTGAATTTGTATAATATGTAAACTCATTTTCATTAAAAAAGGATTTAAGATATTTTGCAGAATATAGCTCGCTACTTAATGGCTTAAAGTCAACCCCATCCAAGTAAAAATTATGTTGACGCTTTTGAAGCCGTTTTTCTTTGGAAAAAATTAATATATCCCTTCCAAGCTCTGTAACATTTAAACGATTCTCACCTTTAATCAAACCTTCAGATTTCATTTGCTCAACCCTCAACTCAACACCTCTTTTTTGAACACTTAAAAATTGGGCTATATCAAGAATGGACATTTCATTATTTAAAAGAATACATTTAATAATAGCCTTATCTAATTTTTCTAATGGATCTGGTGTGCTATCCAGTATTGTTGCATGAATACAATAGATTGGATATTGTAAGTAAGCAATTGATTTTAATTCAAATCCTTCTTCATTTTTGGCTTGATAATACCTTTCTATATCTAAATTAAATAATGCCATTTTTTCTATTTGGAATTGATAAATTTACTCTTCCTTTTGATACCTGAATTTTGGAAATCATCATTTTATAATTACGTCCTTTTATAAACTTTTTATAGTTCATTTTTGGATCATATAAGAAACCATCAAACCCCTTTTCGATTTCAAAAAAATGACCTATGTCAATTTTTGTTTTATACTTTACATCAATAATATCACCCAAGCTTATAGATTTGAAAAACTGTAATTTTTTAAGCTTTAATTCGTATTGACCATCTCTTTTTGAATCATCAGAATTGTTCTTCTTTGAAAATAATGGTTTGTTTGGTGAAAGATAAATATGCTCTTTTTGACGATCAATAGCTGAAATATACATTGGATATTCAGTTTCTTTATCAAATACAAAACTTTTGTTATCATCTCTAAACATCCCTTCTAATCCTTCATTTATATAAAAAATATGTCCAGTATAATTGAACTTATCAAAAGACAGCTTTAACTTACAATTATAAGGAACTCCAACTTTTAATTTTGATTCCAACAATTGAAAATTAGATTTTAAGTCTTTAAAGTCTGTGAGATTGACAAAATTGCCAATACTATCATTTTTACTTAAATCCACTAATCTTGAGAAAAGGCCTGTATAATTAAATAACGTGTCGTAGTGGCTACGAGGGTCAGTTAGCGTCTCTGAATTACCTACTAGAATTAATTTCTTTTTCGCTCTTGAAAATGCGACATTTAATCTTCTTGCATCATCTAAAAAGCCAACCTTTTTGTTTCTTTGATCTGGTGATGCCGCTCTCGTAAAACTGAAAACAATTACATCAAACTCCATACCTTGAAAAGAGTCTAATGTGGACACTTCAATTAAATGAGAATTATTATGGCCTTGAAGAGATTTTTTAATATGTTTTACTTGTGATTTGTATGGGGCTACTACCGCGAAGTCATTTGGTGCGAGACCTGATTCAATAAGTTTAGGTATAACCAATTTACTTATGCAATAGGCTTCAGAATTGTTTTTAGTGGAATAGTCGTCAGAACTTTCATAAGGGTTTTGCGCACTTGATGTATTAATGAATACCACTTCTTTTTCGAAAGGACTTGACAGTTGTAAACGATTTTTATACGTATGTTCTCCCATTTTGACCTTTCCTTCATAAAAAGAATCCGAGATAAATTCTCCAATGTGTGGATGCATTCTATGTTGATAGTTTAATAGCTCTTTATTTTCTTCCGGAAACTGTTTGTTTGCAATTCTCTTTACGAGAAATTCGAAAAAAGAAGTTTTTAATGCATGCTGAATATCTTCTTTTAAAAAATTCTTGCCGTATTTAGATTTGGGAAAACTTGTTGCTTCATTCTCATCAAGTAAACTTCCGTCTATATATGGTGGCAATTGCATTTGGTCTCCTACAAGAATTACTTTTTTAGCCATCGATATAGCTGCTAATGTTTCTGAAATATTAGCTTTACCTGCTTCATCAATTATAACAGTATCAAATTTTAAATTGTATTCATTCAACTCTCTGTCTGTTCTAACACCAATACAAGTGGCAAATGCTACGTCAATGGATTTATATAAAAGAGGCTTAATTAATATCTCTTTTTCATGAGATAAGTTATTCTTCCATTCAATTAATAAGTCTTTCAACTTATTTACATTTGAGAATGATGTTTTCGACAGCATCTCTAAAAATTCATAATTTTTATTGATTAATACCTCCTTAAAATTTTCTCTATAATCTGCACTGTTTTCAATTATAATACCTTTAAGGGCAGGCCTTAATGTACTAAAGTCAACATCTTTTTCGTTAGATAATACATAATCTAATTGATTAATGTTAGTGGTAATTAATTTTTCAAAATCTTCAGAATAAGCTTCAATTAGATTATCAATTTGATATTGTCTTAAATCCTCTTTAATTCTTTGTGCATTCCCAAGTCTCACACATGTTAGCGATTTATTTCGTGCTACTTTTTCAAGGACATTATCAACCGCTATATGAGTTTGACTTGCAACAAGTATTTTTTCTCCCTTGGTAATTAATTGCTCTACCACCTCTGCTATTACAGTAGTTTTTCCCGTTCCTGGTGGTCCCTGAATTAAAAACACATTATTATTTCCTACTGCCTTCTTAACTGCCCTGACTTGATTATTATTAGGTTGTTTCTTCTCTGTTTCCTCTAGAAGTTTATTAATATAGGTCAAATTGGTTTCTTCAGGTGGCTTTATTTTTTCTGGTCTAACCAATAATGATTCAATATGGTCTAACTTTAATTTTTTGTCAAAAAAGTCTTTGATAACTTCTCTTTGCACTTGATATTGACGAAGTGAAACCTTTGGTTCTATAAAGAAGCCATCATCTAAAATATCTAAAGGTTTATTTAAGTTTTTTAAGTGTAGTTTAGTTTTTTCATTGGTGGCTTCAACTATCGCATCACAGAAAATAACAAATTCTTTATCCTTGTTTTCTTTATGAGACAATTCTTCCGTTCTAATTGCCACCATCTGGTTTTCATCACCGTTACCACCAAACAAATCATCTAAATCCAGCTTTATTTCAATAGCAGTTTCAGTAATTGTATTTGGTATAACCTCATAACTATTTACAGGGATTCGAGACTTTTCGTTCCCCTTTCTTTCATTATCTTCCTGATATTCTAAAAACTTATCAAAAATAGAAATGGAAAGCCCTTCATCTCTTAAAATAGCACCTGATTCCTTTTTTAATTTATTCAAAGTTTGAAATGCCATTACTTTACTTTGAATCTTTAAAAAATTATTTTTTTGATTTGATTCTAAAGGTCTTGAGCTTGTCGCAGATAAGAATCGAACTTTACTATTTAACAGAAATGTTCCTGCATTTAGATTATTTGTTTTATCTAATGAATGCCACTTTTTTGTTCTTTCTAATGATAGGCTAAAAATCACAAAATTATAATCTTGTTCCTCGACAAAAACACGCCCAGAAACATATATTTTCTCGTTAAATAAAACCCAATCATGTATTATTTCACCTTCGTTATTGTCAACCCTTGTATTTGTGCGAACCCAATATTTTTGATTACTTAAAAACTCTAGACCATCTTTTTCTGTTTTATTAGTACCTAAATAGGGTAATAACGCATTCTTAAAATCATTATCCCATGCTTTTGTATTTATCCCAAAATTTAAAAACAACATTGTTTCAAGTGTAATAGCACTTGAAAATAACTTATTGTCTTCTTCAAACCATCTTAAAACACTTTCTCTATCTTCTTTGTTTGCAACAGTATAATAAATTGATTTTTTGAACGCTTGTGATGACTTTAAATCTTCATCTTGGGTTTGATAATCCTCTTGAACAGTTTCTACTTCATCATCTAAATCTACATCTTCTTGAATCCCTAATTTTAAAAACTGATTTAATTCATCTCTACCATTTAAAATAAGGTTTAATGAATCTCCAATTTTATAGAGAGACTTTTGATCATTTGAAATATTTATAATACCATAAAGGTGTGAGTTAATTGAAACTACAAGCTTGTTAACCAATATTTCCTCAATGGTTCCATTTAACTTTTCTCCAACTTTATATTTATTCCAGTTATTTTTTTCACTAGGTCGGTTATAAAGATGCTTTTTACTTACTATTACATTCTTACCCAGTTCATTTTCAAGAACAACAACCTTTAATCTAGATCCAACTTTGAGGGTAGAAAAAATCTTTTGAGACTGAAAAATATTCCAAGATAAATTCTGAAGAGGAAGAATTGCTTTTTGATTATTAAAGAAATCAACAATAATTAATGATGGGTAAACTATATTAATTATATTGACTTCAATTTCTTTACCTAATTCAATAATGAAGTGATCTTCATTACTTTTAGAATTATTTGAAAGCCTTTTCTTTATGAAATGTTCAACAATCTTTTCAGCATTTGCCATTGATATTTTCGTAGTGGGTCTTTTTTCAATAATTATTCCTTTTTCTGAAAAAAAATCAACAGCTGTATTTAATGAAATATCTAATTCCCTCAATATTTTATTTAACCTAATAAGATTAGGTTTAGGCGCGTCAATTAATTTCAAATTAATTGCCCTATTAAAGGTTTGATCAGCTCCTTTTACTTTCTCCTCTTTTATTTCAAAATTGACATTATCACCTATTTTAAATTGTGTGTAGTTTTTATGAAGATAGAATGCGTTTACACCATCTTCATTTGTTATGAAACCAAATCTGGAATTTATTTTAACTATTTTACCTTTCATAGATTATTTTAGTATCATCTTAAAAAATCCATATTCTTCATCAATTAGTAATGAACGGTCCAAGAATGAATTAAACTCTTCACAAGCGTTTTCAGGTATCAATGTGCAACTATAGCAAGCTGCCATATTTAAACCACCTATTCCTTGACCATCTTCCGTATTATAGCATATTGGGTCTGAAGCACAATCGGTAGCTCTATGGATTGCAGATTTTAATAATCTCAACGTTCTTTCTTCGGTCGCTTGAGAAACCAGGCCGCCATAACTACCTTCTGCCCCTGCGATTGTATATAACAAAACTCCTTGCATTCTTGTGTCATCTACAAATAGTCTTTCATTTAATGAAGTTGAAGGGTATCCACAAAGAAACTCTAACTCCTTAATTAATAAATGGGATAATGTATGAAGTAATAAAAATCTAATTAAATGCTCCCTACTATTTTCTGTGTCAAATTTTTGATTTACAGAACGATAAGAATGATTTAAGATATTATTTTGTAAACGGTCTATTTTATTTTTAAATCTACCATTTGATTCACTTGCCTCTATCCATTCTTGTATTTTATCATGAGATAGGCTAATAAAAATACCTTCACCAAAGCTTTCCACAGCTGGCAAGTACTTTGTCATTCTGCCCCATTTTGAAGTATATTTTTTCTCAATCAAGCCTTGTGTCGCATCCATTTCCGTAAAAAAATCATCACTACTCAAAGGTTCCTGTCTTGTATAACCAATTTGCACAGAAGTCATTTTTATTCTTCTTAAACCAATAAGCTTCTCAAAACCATAATCTATTAATGTTTTTAATTTTTCTTTCTGAAAAATCAGATTCTGACTTTCATCTTCAAACTTATCTTCTTTATGATTAACTAAAAAATTATACTCATATAGGCGGTATTCCAATTCTGGAATGTAATCGTTTGTGTCTTCCTTACCCAATAACTTTTGTATTACTTCTAAAGAGTACTCCTCTAATAGCGCATCGAAAATAAATTCGGCATCTTTACCTTTTTCTTTCCATTTTTCAATTTTTTCTAAATCTTTGGTTCGAATACCTTTGTCCGTAGGCAAAAATATACTGGTTACCAAAATTGGGTAATACACACTGTTACTACTCCTAATTACTGGTTTTCGATAAACTTTTATTTCTTTGTTTTCCGTTTGGCGTTCTAAAATCTCTTCCTCTGAAAACCATACTCGTTCTCTTAAACCAAACATACCTGCCAATGTAACTTGATGTCCTCTATGTTCACAAGAATCATTCATGCACTTAATATTGATACCAGCCATATCAGAAAACTTCTTGGATTTTATGTAACGTAAATCTTGATTATCACAACAGAGGTTTTCATAGTCAAGCCTAATAGAACCACTTAATGCATCTTCTTCATTGGATTCCTTCTCTGCCATATTCCACCTTTCCCAAGGTATTTCCCTCGCACATCCTAAAGGGGAAGTCATAATAAATCTTACTTGTTCTAATTCCGGTGCATATTTCTTACCATTACTTTTATAACACACACCACATTTAGGGGGTGCAAAATCTTTTTTAGTTGCTCCTGCTTTTTCATTTTGCCAAATATCCCACCACTCTTTAATTTTCTTTAACCTATTGCATTTATTACAATAAAACCAAGTTGGAAAAAATTCTGCACTCACTGTATTTTCAGGTGTTTCAGGAATATCTGCTCGACTTGATGAAGACACGTTATCAGGAACATAGACAAAAGCTTCTAATTGCTCAAAACCATCCTTATGTGATATTCTTTGCAATAATCTTTCGTCCATTACATGAAAAACATTACTAATATTGACTACCAATTCTCCATCTTTATATTCAGGTTTAAAAAATGGCCATTTATCAAAATCCTCAATCATTAAAGCTCCAAATGGTGTTTCTATAATTGAACCAGAACCTCCATATGCGCTCAACACTTTACGAGTTTGAAGCTTGACATATTTATTGTCATTAAACGTATTATTCCTTCTTACTGCCATTTAAAAATTTGATTTTATTTGAATGAATGTATCTGTATCTATTTCCCTCATGGATTGCATCACTGTCCAATCTACATCACCTTCAGATTTTTGGGAAGGCTTTTTTAATAAAGCTTTGTATTTCAAATCTCCCTCTGTATTTGCCCTTCTATACCAATCATCTACCACATCGTTTAACTTGTTATCAAAATATGCCAACATCTGAACGTCTTCATTGAATCTTCTCATTACAAATTCTTTAAATTCCCTTGCGTTTTCCTTTACGAATTTTGATGCGTCTTTATCCTCGTTCATTTTGGTTAACTTATTTCTTATGTAAGCTACTAAAGCAGTTGTTAGCATTTTATCAATTGTACTTTCTGTAAATGGTGTAATACTTAATGGTTCAACACATTTATAAAATGCTTGGTGAAAATTAGCAAAATGTTCAAAGTATGATTTTTCTCTTGCCCTATTTGGGTCTAATAAAGCAATTGCTAATCCTTTATTTTTTCGTCCTACACGACTGGATGCCTGAATGTATTCTGCTATATTTTTTGGCATACCGTTGATAAGCATCACATTTAAACGGCTAATATCAATACCTACAGAAATCATATTTGTAGCTAATACAAAATCGACTACATCGTTAAGGTATTTATGACCTCGCTCACTTGTTATAATGTTTTTAGTATCAAACTCTTTTTCCAATTCTTTTAAAACAGATTTAATTCTGGCACTTTCCACCCTACTTGTTAACTCTTCTGTTCTATTGGTTATGCCTAAATAATTGAATTTAAAATCGTCGTAAGGGTTAAAAAGTTGTGCTAATCTATATTGTAAAGTTGATGTAAACGTTGTTATTTCATCACCTATTTTGTTATAGATTTTACCAACATCTTTTAAACTATTGTAATAAGACACAATTGTCCAATACGGGTCTGTTCTTGTCTCCGTTTCCTTATCCCTATGCACTTCTAATCTCGCTACGAATAAATGTGCCAGTAATTGTAATTGTGTATCGATAGATGTTTTACCAGTAGGCATAAAACCTATATATCGCCTTTTACTGGTTTTACTTTCTCTTGAAAAGAAACTATCATCGTGATTAATACCTGAAGGCGGAAATACGTTCACTGTCCGATTACCATATAATTTTTCAATCTGGTATTGCGTATTACGTGTTGTTGCCGTTGAGGATATAATTTTAGGACCAATACCATTTTTACTACATAATAATTCTATTGTAGATTCGAATAAGCCAGTTATTGAACCTAATGGTCCATTAAGTAAGTGCAGCTCATCCTGAATAATTAAATCAGGTGGGTATCCTTCATCAATATTTGCCTTAAAAAAGTTGTGTGCATCCTCCTGCCATGCTAACATTGCAAACTTATCTACTGTACCGAATAATAATGTAGGTGGATTTTTATATAAGTTTTCATCAACTACCTGAATTGGTAAGCTATTATGAAAATGGCATTTACTGTTTATACAATGAATATTCAAAACACTACTTCTTACCCTAAAGCCATATTTCCAATTTAGCTCACCCTTTGCATTTTTCTCTTGAGACACTAATTTTGTGCCACACCAAGGACAACTACTTATTTGAAATTCATTTTTCTTTGAAGGGTCTCCATCTTTTCCCTTTAAGGCTTCAGCTTCCATACCATACTTGTCGTCCAAAAGCTTTTTAGCATCACTAATTTTATTTGGTGTTGAGGCTTGACCTACCCACAAACCAATAGTTATTGGCTCATCTTTTAATTGGTCTTTAAACTCCTTTTGTTCTCTTAAAAATTCTAATGTCGCTATTAATCGTGAAGCTCTTTCAAATTGCTGTGCTGTTAGTAATCGCAAGGTATAACGCATCATAACCGTTGTTCCACCATAATCTTTGCTTTTACTTATTCTACGGTAAGCAATTGTAAACGCTGCTACTGCTAAATAGGCTTCGGTTTTTCCTCCACCAGTAGGGAACCAAATTAAGTCTACTGTACTATTTTCTTGTCTTTTTTCGGGTATGGCAATTTCTTCAATACTTAACAACAAAAATGCTAATTGAAAAGGTCTATACTTTGGAATGAAACCCAATCCTTTTATTGCATCATAATTTTTAAAGAACTCCAAGTGATTTGCATTGATACTTTTATCTACTTCGTGCAGCTCTTTTTCATATTTCCCCAACTTACTATCATTGGCAATAATAAACTGAACAAGCATTGCCGTATTAGCCAGTTTAAACGCTTCATAAATATCCTCATTATCTAATAAATCTATGTTGTTATTTAAGCGGTTGTAATTGGCCTGCTGACGGTCTATAATACGTACAGCTATTTCCTGTTCGTTTTTAGATAATTTACTTTTTTGGTCCAGTTGTTTCTCTATCCATTCTTTATAACTGACTACAAAGCGTCTTAAATTGGATTTTAATTGCTCTTTGGAAACACCCCAGATTGAGAGGTTTCGCATATCTAAACAATCATCTAATGAAGAATCTTCAAACTCATTAATAACGTCTTTAATGTCTTGCTGTGGAAAGAATGTTGTTTCAACTGTTTTGTTCTCAATATCCCAACTCACAGAGCAATTGTGTCCAATGCTATAACTCTTAATATTTCTGTAGATAAACTCAATTTCTTCTGCTTCAAAATCTCTAATATCATCACCAGCTGTATATGTTGAAAGCGTATTATCCTTATACTCAATAAGCTTATCTGAATGTACTTTTATTTTTCCTTGAAATAACGATTTCAAGTTTAAATTTTCAGACCTATTGGAAAACCTATTAGCAGGATGGTCATCTGATAAGTTTACTAATTGAACCTTTATATATTTCGCCCTACTATCCTCAAATATCTTAATATTATATCCTGCCCTTGTTTGTTTAAAAATTTCATCTTCAAACTGAAAATATTCTGGTATAGGTGTTGATTTTACAACAGGAACTTTCAATTTAAAATTGTATTGTTTCCTTTTCCAAGAGCGGCTTAACAACTTGTCTAAATACCCTATATAATAGTAGGCTGAAAAATAACCGCCCTCTTCTGTTTGCCTTGTTAAATTTTGTGTCCTCTTAAATTCATCATACTGTCCATATTCTCCATTAGCACGTTGAGGCCTTCTTTGTTCTCCTTTTAGTTCTCTTTCTAAATACATAAACCCATCCTCACTATATTTTAGAATATTTCTAAAAGGTAAAGGATATGGAATACCTTCCTCAAAAAATGAATCGTAACCTGCTTTTGGTATTTTAATTTTTAGTTCTTCATTTTTAGGTTGGTGATATAAACCAAATGAAAATTCTACATCAATTTCTTTAACCGATTTTTCAACTGCTACTGTTACTCCTATGTTGGTAGGAAAAAAACTGTTTGTACCTAAATTGAACTCCTCTTTAGTTGTAACTGTTTTATCGGTGACGTCTTTTTCTTCAATGTCAACTTCTTCAACTTCAGGGTTTTCTTCATTTACATCTACATCATCTTCTAATCCTTCACTATTTCCATCTGCATCATCTTGCGCGCTTTGAGTAGGGCATACTGACTTATTTGGAAACAAAACACCACTAAAATATCGTGGAAGCGGATAATCGGAAATTATTTCTTCATCATCAGGCAAGCCCCATGTATCTGAACCTGGACCAATCATTCCTCGGTTAATCCGATTTTGAAAAATTTGTCTTGCTTTATAATCTATTTCATCAGTTGGATTCTTCATCGTCTGTGATTTTTATGCTTTGTATCTTTTTAATTGGTGCTGCATTATGAATAAAGGATTGAATTTCATCTTCATTGAATTTAGATAAAATTCGACCTTTATATAGGCCTCTTGATTTTACATAGTCCATAACATCATCACTCAAATCTCTTCCCTAAGAAATCATTACACCTCTGTAAAAACTCCTTACTTTAAGAACTTGGTCAAAGTTTTGATTTAACACTTTACTATTTATTAAAGTTTTAATTGCCATTATGTTTTTTGAATCGTTAGGAAACCGCTCCTTATCCCATTCATCCAACCATTTATTTACAGTAATTGGATTTGATATAGTAGCTCCTTTGGTTCTTAAATCCTCTAATAAATCTGAAGTGTCATAAAATTTATTACTCATTACTTTAGAAGAAAAATAACTTCGAAGCTCTGTTTTCCAGAGTTGAGAGAGTTCAATAATTTCAGCAAAACGCCCAATACTATCTTCTCCTGCTGCTATTTCAAATAATTTTTCTTTTGAAAGGTTGTTGTAAATTCTAACTGTGTCTCCAACTACTAAATTGTAAGTTTTTGTTTTAATCCAATTTTCTCCTTTTAGCATTAAAACAGTTTTTGAACCATCTATTACAATATGGGTCGCTTGGTCTTCAAAACACACCTGATAGTTTACCTGACCTTGAGACTCATATTCATAATCATACGATTTTCTATCCTGCCTATCGTATAACTCATCCATTATTTCTTCAAGAGATTTAGGTATTTCAATCTTATTCACAGGAATCTCAAATTTAATTCCTGATAATTTTTTTCTGTCTTTAGATTTGTATTCATTTATTAGATTGTTCTTCCTATTCGTTTTGAATAACTCAATTATCTCTGCTTCTTCAGGATATGCCAAAAAGTTGAAATTATGCTTTGTATTAGCTGCTGTTTCAATAAGTTCTCCTTGATTCATTCCATTACCAAACAAACTCAATACAAAAACGTTTTTACTTTCTTCAAACTTATGCTGAAAGGTCATAAACTCCTTAAATGAACAGATTGTACCGAATGTAGTTTGAAGCTCTTCTTTCCAATTATCGACGAGTTTTTCTGGCACTATCAATACTTTCAAAAAGTTGAGTTGTTCCAAGAATTTGAGTTTCTCATTATTGAAACAATTAAAGATGTTTTGAATTAATGGATTTACATATTCCAAAACCTCATATGGTTCTAAATTTTGGTTATAAAACTCTTCATAGATTGTTTCGTTAGTAACTTTACCAATAAGATGTTTTACATATTCCAACTGCGTAAGGTTTCTACTGTTTTCTTGTTTAGCTAAAACTAAAGCATATAAGAATTTACGAAGACCTTTAATATTTTTAAGCGAAATACCGTGTTGTTTTTCCAATTTAGACAAGTAGTCAATAAAACTCTTTAAGGCTTGCTCAAAAGGTTGGTCTTGTATGTTGGCTACCGTAATTTCCCCATAAGGGTGTTTCATTAAATAAGCAAATTCAGGATAGGTCCAATTCCATTTTAAAAACTGGCCTGATTTATCTTGTAATTCTTCGCTACCTAAAATGATACAATTCTTGATAACTCCTTCCCTAACTGCTCTTTTTATGTTAGTTCCATGTTCTTCTTTGTATTTATTTTTACCAATTACCACTAATGTTTCAATCTCTATCCCTTTGTCCAGTATATATTCTTCCAATGTTTCAAAATCAGGAACACAATATATCATTGGCTCAATAGGTATATGATTCCAACTTTCTGTTCCTTTTCTTGAAATCCATCTCATTGGTATGGCTTTTTTAATGTCCAAGTCCATATATTTTTGAGATTTAATTTCCTCATCAAACTCTTTTTTAGACATTATTATCGCAGACTTATACTTAAATTGTGAAGGCACGTTTTTTATATCAAATACTAAATCGTAAAGTTTTCTATAGGCCGTTAGACGAGTTTTTACTTTTCTATTTGACAATTTGGCCTCAACAATAGCATACTTACTTAATTGTTTCGAACTTGGGTATTTAATTGACGCTCTATTTTTAACTGTATGGTGTTTTCCATTGTAACCTACATATACATAACGCTCTCCTGAAGGATGTTGTAATATTACACCAGGTTTAAAAGACGTTACATCATCACAGAAGTTTTTGAAGAATAGGGAAATAGCAACTGAAAGCACAGCCGGAAACTGTGATAGTGCTGGTAACTCTTTATCAAACGACTCTATAAATAAGTTACTTTCTTTGTTTACTGCTTCATCTATTAAATAGAAATTAATAGCTTGGAAATCCGAAAGATTTAAAGCTTCTAATTTATACTCTTTTAATAAGTACTTTTTAGCTTTAGTTACTAATTCTTCTGTGTAAGTCCTAATCTCTTCCATAACCTGTTATAAAAACCATAATTTATCTTTAGCATCTTCAGGGATGCCATTATTAAAACGAGGTGCTATTTGGGCTACCATTTCAGGATATTTTATGGTAATTGGCACATTTTGTTGGCGTAATGATTTCCAATACAATCTGCTAAACTGATAGACTTGGGTTAACAATTCTTCAATTACCTCAACATCCTCAAAAGCATCATCATCCGAACTGCTTATTTTTATTTTAATTGGGAATGGAAACCCATCTGTATCTGAATAAAAACGGTCGCTTGGATAGCGTGCATTATTAAAGAGCAAAAATTTATTTACTCCTATACGAATGTATGTACCGCTTACAGGCATCAATTTATCTCCCCAATTTACATCGTAAGCAATCATATCTTCTGCTTCAGTTTTATTGATATTCAAAATATATAAAGGCACTCCTAATTTTAGTTTATTCATCCCATCAATAATTGGCTGTAGTTCTTCGTAACTCATTTCTTTATAAAAATGAATAACTACTTTATCTGCTTGAGCTACTGATGTAAAATCTCTAATTGCCTTTAATATGCTGCCTGCTAATAGTTCTGTTTCGTTTTGGTTGAAATATTCAAAATTTCTAAACAATCCATTATTTTGAAAACTAAATGCACTTGCTATATACCTTCTGTTTTCGCCTTGATTGGTAAATGCTCCTACACCAATTACCAATTCTTTTTTATCGGTTACTGCCAGCTTCCAAGGTGCGCCACCTAATTTGGCGTGAATAGCTAATGCCATATTTTGTAATGAAAACTGAAAATTGTATTGGTCTTGGATGTTTGTAATCATCTTTTCGTAATCGACCACTTGGGTTACAATGCCTTCATTTAAAAACAGTTCTTTAATCCGGATGTAAATTTCCCTATCGTCAGGATCTGGTGTAAACTTATCGAAAGGACTTATATAAAATGCTGCATACTTTACATTTTCGTGGTCAAAAGTTAAACTTTCAAGCTGTTCAACTATTTCGGGTATTGGGTCATTTTCATTAGTGAACTCAATAAAATGTTCTTTTGAAGCTGTTGCCTTAATATTTACATAGGCTTCCAATCCTTTATAATATTTCTTTTCAGTATTTACACCTTCTTTTAAATTTTGATAGAAAGACAACACATAATCTTTATGTGAGGTATGGCAAATGAAAAATATCTTGATATTTTGATTGCTTGGGCGTCTGTAAGGGTTTAGAATGTTCATTGCCTTTTTAGGCACTAAATGGGTTCTTTTGTTACCATATTGGTCTTTACCAAATTCTAATAAGCCCAAGTTGGGGTTAATGTGATTGATGCGATTGCCAGGAACATCTATAAAGGCATCTTGCTTAAAAGGAAACAAGGCTTTAAATTCTTCTGTAAACAAGTAGTTTTTAGCAAAAGTAGTGATGAGTGCTACATACTTTTGGTATCTGTTCTTTGGCCTGTCTGGTTCTTCAATAGGGATGTTTAAGGCTCTTGCCAATTGTAAATTGAATATTGGAAAGGCTTTACCAAATTCTATGCTATTGTAAAACTCTTCTTTGTCCTCTGTATCGAGGTTCATTTGATAATTAAACGTTTTTTGACCATACACACAACGCTTAATGTACTCTGTTTCCTCAATATCCTTAACTGATTTTGTGAGGACTTTTGACGTACCATCATACGATACCACAAGTTCTGGTAAGTCTGTTAGTGTTGCAAACAGTATTTTGAATGAGAATTTATAGTATAAATTATAGTCTGCTGTATTTCCTTTTTTTGAAGGCATCCAAACCTGTACATCACGTACAAAGTTTTTGACCACGATGTAACCCTTTTCTAAAAAGTAGGTTTTTAATTGGTGTTTAAGGAATTGTTTGTATATGCGTAGTTCTTTATCCTTTATTAAATTTATTTTGATACTTGGGGCATTGGGTATTTCTTGGGTAAATGTGGTGAAAATATGTTCTAAACTTGATAAATCTGTATCTGGAAACGCCTCTTTTACCTGCTTTGAAAACTTTGATCTATGGATTGGATGGCTACCTTCTATATCTTCTAACGATAGATATATGACAGGTGTACTACTTGGCCATTTAAAATTGAGTATGTTCGTCTTTAAGTGTTCTTGCATAAATAATGAGGTGTTTTTGTATTTACATATATGAGTGATTATAGGTTATAAATAGACATTGTACTTTTCAAGTTTTTCAAATAGACCTAATATATTTTCAATGATTTCATTAATAAAATTCTTGTTGTCAAATATCAAGTTGTAATAAACAATATCCCTATCTTTCTCCAATAAAATATATCTTCCTTTAGAAAAGGATTTTAGAGTATTATATTTTCTAATTTCATCACCAAATACTGTACTGTTATTGTGTACAATACAATTTCTCACTCTCCTTAAATTATTTATATATGACCAATGAGGTTCTAATTCTTTAATATCAACTTTAGCAGCTCTTGTTAAAAACAACTTTGCTTTTTCAAATTCACTATTACCACGTAAATCATCCAAACCAAACTCTTTATTATGCATTAAACAATAAGAATTACACACGTCTTGAATAGTCCGTTCTATCAAAGAAAACAATTGTGTAATCATTGAAGCCCTAAAACTTTGTACAAAATCCCTATCAATCTCGATAACCTTTTCAACCAATGTATCTTGTAAACGATTTAAATATTCATCCGCATACTTTTTAGGTTCAGCTTCAATTTTCTTCATTATTTCAGTATATTCCTTTTCGTGATTAGTCAAGGAACTATCAAAATGGTCTTCGACAAACTTTGCATAATTGCGAAAGGTTTGTAACTCCAAGTCTAAAAAGAAAATATTGTTATCTTTTCTGAAATTTGAAAGTGCGTTTATTCTTGACATTATTTATTATTCTTTTCAGTCTTACTGATTTTTTCTTCAGTCATTTTAAGGATTTCCGTATTGTCTTTTTCGTTTTTATCGTCTTATAAATCTTTGGCAAATGATATTTATTATTACTTCATAGTTTTGTATTGTTAAAATTAGTTTACAATTCAATAAAAATTCAATAAATAAAAAATAAGTATACAATAAAGAATTCTTTTTAACTCCAAAATAATAAATACTTAATAAATTAACTCTTTTATTAACTAATTCTCATTTTTGATTTGTTAGAATTAAAATTTTATATTATCTTGGACACTTTATACTAACTAAATACCAATCATATATGGCAAACGTTTTATGGTTACAAGGAGGTGCATGTAGTGGTAACACCATGTCTTTTCTTAACGCGGAAGAACCAACCGTTGTAGAACTCATAACAGATTTTGGTCTTAATATTCTTTGGCATCCTACAACAGGATTGCAAATTGGCGACCAAGTACAGGATTTGTTAAAGGATATAATTGCTGGAAAAACCCAAATGGATATTTTGGTTTATGAAGGTTCGCTCATTGAAGGACCTAATGGCACTGGAACAATGAACTATTTTGCAGATCGTCCAATGAAAGATTGGATTAAAGAACTTTCTGAAGTAGCTGGTTATGTTGTTGCCATAGGAGATTGTGCTACTTGGGGAGGAATTCCTGCTGTACCACCAAACCCAAGTGAATCAACTGGTTTACAATTCCACAAAAAAAACAAAGGAGGCTTTTTAGGTGCTGATTATGTTTCTAAAGGAGGTTTGCCTGTAATAAATATTCCTGGTTGCCCCGCACATCCAGACTGGATAACACAAATTTTAGTAGCAATAGCCGTTGGACGTATTGGCGATGTTGTTATTGATGATTACCACCGACCAAAAACATTCTTTACCGACTTTGTACAGGATGGATGTACGAACGTTACAAATTTTGCTCAAAAAGTTGACGGTAATTTTGGTAAGCGCGGTGGTTGCTTATTCTACGAAGTTGGCTGTAGAGGTCCAATGACAAGAGCAAGTTGTAATAATATACTATGGAATAGACAATCGAGTAAAACACGATCTAATCATCCTTGTTTAGGATGTACGGAACCTGGCTTTCCGCATCACGATTTAAAGAAGGGAAGTGTGTTTAATACAATGAAATATATGGGTGTATTCCCTAAAGAAGTTCCTACAGGGAGAAATAAAGTTGCATACTATTTAGAAGCTGGCTTCCAAAAAGTAATGCCTACGAATAAACGAGTAATGGAAACCTCTAAATAATTAAAACAACTAAAGATGTCAGTAAAAGAATTAAATATATCACCGGTAGGTCGTGTTGAAGGCGATTTAGACGTGAAAGTTTACATAGATAACGGAAAAGTAACCCGTGCACATACTCAAGCAGCCATGTTTAGAGGTTTCGAGAAAATTATGGCAGGTAAAGACCCACAATCAGGTTTAATTGTTACGCCTCGCATCTGTGGTATTTGTGGAGGTTCACATTTATATTGTGCTTCTTCTGCACTCGATACTGCTTGGGGAACAAAACTATCTCCAAATGCTCTTTTATTGAGAGCTATTGGTCAAGCCACAGAAACTATTCAAAGTATTCCGCGTTGGTTTTATGCCATTTTTGCCACAGATATGGCAAATAAAAAGTTTGCAGACAAACCGCTTTATAAAGAGGTAGTAAAACGTTGGGCGGCTTATGTAGGCGAAACATTTCAAATAGGCTTAACAGCCAGTGGATTACCAGTTCAAGTTTATGCTTTATTTGGCGGACAATGGCCTCATTCCAGTTATATGGTTCCGGGAGGTGTAATGTGTGCACCAACACTTAAAGATATTACCAGAGCGCATGCTATTATGACACAATTTAAAAACGACTGGTTAGAGCCAGTGTGGTTAGGTTGTACTATAGAACGTTACCTCGAAATAAAATCTTGGGACGATATGTTGGCTTGGATGGAAGAAAGCGAATCACATAAGAATAGTGACTTGGGACTTTTAATAAGAGCTGGATTGGAATTTGGTTTAGACACTTTTGGTAAAGGAGTTGGAAAATTCCTCGCCTTTGGAACCTATTTACATAAAGATTTATATAACAACCCAACCATTGAAGGAAGAAACAAAGCTTTAATCAGTTCAAGTGGATTTTTTGATGGGGAGAACTGGCACGAATTTGACCACTTAAAAGTAAGTGAACATGTAAAGCATTCCTGGTATAACAATCAGGAAGATGGTTTGCATCCTTGGGACGAACCGCTACCAACTCCAGCAAAATCGCAAACATTACACGATTCTGATTTTGATGGACAATATAGTTGGGCAAAAGCACCACGTTATGACGGTCACTCTGTTGAAGCTGGTCCTATGGCACGTTGTATTATGAATGGAAATCCAAATAATTTAGACCATCAAATAAAAGACCCATTCTTTATCGATGCCTATCGTAAATTGGGTGGTGCAAGTGTATTTACACGTGTGCTAGCACGTGTTCACGAAGCACCAAGACTATACAAGCTTATAGATCAATGGTTGTCTGAAATAGATTTAGACGGAGAATTTTATATCAAACCAGTAGAAAAAGACGGCAAAGGCTTTGGTGCAACCGAGGCGGCTCGAGGTGCTTTGGCACATTGGATTGAAATTAAAAATGGCGTTATAGAAAACTATCAAGTAATGGCTCCAACTACTTGGAATGTTGGACCAAACGATGCCAATGGCAATCCAGGACCAATTGAAGCAGCACTTGAAGGTACTGATATTGAGGACCCTCAAGACCCAGTAGAAGTTGGTATGGTAGCTCGTTCATTTGACTCCTGTTTGGTATGTACCGTTCACGCACATGACGAACAAAGCGGTGTTGAGCTTTCGAAATTCAAACTATAGATTATTAAAAATCAAATTATTAAAAAAACTTTCTTGAGGACTCAATCTCAAGAAAGTTTTTTTAATTTAAATTAGGCAAATCGATATGAAAACAGCTATAATGGGTTTTGGTAATCCAGTACGAAGTGATGATGCTATTGGGATATATGTAATTGAGGAGCTCAAAAAAATTATTGGAGATAATGACATTATAAGTATCCTTGATATGGGTACGGCTGCTTTTGAAGTACTCTTCGGTTTAAAAGGACATCAAAAAATTATTTTAGTAGATGCTGTCATTAATTCTAACGAACCCGTAGGAACTTTATTTAAAGTACCTGCTGAAGAAGTGATGCGAGCTCCACAAGATGACCCTTTGGTATTTTTACACGGAATGAAATGGGATCAAGCGTTGTCATACGCTAAAAAAATTCTACAAGACGGATATCCAGATGATATTCAGGTGTATTTAATTGCTGTTGAAAACACGCGATTAGAGGTGGAATTAAGCAAAGAAGTACAAGAGGCAGGCGATAAAGTAGTGCAACACATTTTAGAGGATTTGCAAATTTCGGTTAATTGATGATATCATTAAAATCTTCACATATCTATATTGATAATGAGTTAGTTAAAAAAGTATTTGGCAATATACATTACGCATATGCTGTTTATAATAGGGAACAAAAAAGGTTGTTGATTACTCCTGTTTCAAGTCAGTGGTTTGTAAAAATGAATGAAAAACCAGCGCAGTTTTTGTTAAAAGATCGTAATTTAAAAGGCGATAAAACATTGGCTATTCGTGAAATTTTAATTGATAACGATTTGGAGATTTATGACAGAGAATTAGACTATGAGGTTATAGAAAAAACGAACCTATTAAAAATTAAGGTGTGACGAAATCTAAAGACGACAAATGGCTATTGGATGCAGAAGTGCAAAGTAAAATAGAATATGTTAACGGATGTTGGCAGGTATCGTTAATTTTTATTGATACCAAAGACCCAAATCATATACTCATTAGAGAAATTGGAGATTTTCGTTCTGAAAGATTGGCAGAAATAGCTGCTTTAAATATGAAAAACACCGCCGCAAAAGATGTTCGTGGAACGCAAAAAGTAGATAAAGATGCTTACAATTTTAACAACAATTAGTCATTGGCAAGACGTCAAGAATGCAATAGCATCGGTAGACCGTTTAGATGAGTTAGTCTCTATTGTTACCAATGCTGACGATGTGCAACCATCGTCAAAATGGATTATTGTTGACAACAACATAATTTCAAAACCTTTAGATTGGCACGATACAGAGCCACCCTATATAATTGCTTCAGAAAACTATACAGATAACAATTTATTAGCCTTTGTTTTTTATAGTTTAGGGAACCATCAAAAAGTTTTTGAATATACTTCAGAAGGAAGTTCACTCTACAACAATTTGCTCACCGCAACAAACATCCAATTTGGATACGAAATAAGCGAGGAGGAATATGAAGATGCTTCCATAATGAAACACAACCAGTGCATTATAAACCACTACGGAAATTATGCCAATCGTGTTACTTTGGAGCAATTAGCACAAAAATATGAAGATGCTGTAGAGACTTCCGAAAATGACGAATTAAAAATATTTACGGCAAAACAGTACATCAATTTGCTCATAGATGTTCAGCAATTTTCAAAGGCAGAAGCCTTAATTCATTCATTAGAGAACAGTGCAATTTCAGAAGAAGCCAAAAACGCACTAAACGTACAATTGGCAACCGTAATGATGCAGCAGCTGGAAATGCCTTTTGACAATGAAAAGTTAATAACCATTCAAAACCTATTTCAAAATGGTATAACGTTTTATGAAAAACACCATTTAAAGGTTAATGCTGGATTATTATTAATTGATGCTTCAGAAATTGCAAATTACCAGCAAGATTTTGTCGCATCCAAAGATTACATCAATAAAGCCATACAATACTTTAAAGAAGAAAATATTCACGAATTTCTTGGTGAGGCTGGACTACGGAAAGCCACCCTACTCTATACTTGGAGTAAAAATGGACAACCCCAATATTATAAACCAGCAATTAATGCGTTTCAAGACACATTAAAAGTCTTTAAGCGCGACACGCACCCACAGAAATTTGCAGACATCCATCATAAAATGGCTTTGATTTATTCTGAAATTCCAGTATCGCCAGATGAAAAACCAATGTGGACAGCCTTTTGTGCTTCGTCTTTTAAAGAAGCATTAGCGTTTTACACTAAAGACGAATATCCTTATGAATATGCAATGGTATCCCACAATTACGCTACCGCATTAATAAATTTTCCAGAGGCGAAATTACACAACAATCTCGAAAAATCGTTTGGCTTATTTGAAGAGGCATTGCAAATACGAACTGCAGAACAATATCCCTTTGAGCGTGCTTCGACGTTAATTAACCAATTGGAATTGTATTGGTTATTGCACAATGAAACAGGTCATGAAATGAAAAGATTAGAAGAAATGAACGCCAAATTAAACGAAATAAAAACTTTGGTAAATGATGCTGATATGCTTGAAAAAGTAGCATTTCACGAAACCAAACTACAATCATTAAAAACACTATTATAATATGCACGAAACCTCTATTGTAAATAGTATTATGCGCACCTTGGAAATGGAATTTGAAGAAGAGAAACTCAATAAAATGAAATCCATTCATTTAAAAGTTGGGGTGCTGTCCAACATAGAACCTCGTTTATTGCATAATGCCTATGGGGCTTACAACTATTGCGGTTCAAAATATCATAATGTGGCATTACATATAGAATCTACCGATATAAAAATTCAGTGTGAAACTTGTAACCATATTACCAAAGTAGAAAACTATCGGTTTTTATGCGAAAACTGTGCGCGCCCCAGTAAAAACATAATACAGGGCGAAGAAATGTTAATACATAAAGTAGAATTTGAAGACTAAAAAATAATGAGCATAGAAAAATCAACAAAAGCAGCTCGCGGAACAGTACAGTGCGAGAACACCAATATCAATTTGCTTAAAGCAAATGATTTTGTAGCAGATATCATTAAAAAAGAAATGGCAAAAACCAAAACGCTGTTAGTTAATATTACCTCTTCCGCTGGTAGTGGAAAAACGACATTGATGCAAAAAACAGCCGAAAAGCTAAAAGACAAATTCACTATGGCTGTTATGGTGGGCGATTTGGAAACTGAACGTGACGCTGATCGTATTCGTGAAACAGGAATTTTTGCTTTACAAATTGTAACTGGAGGCATTTGTCATTTAGAAGCTCAAATGGTGCATCAGGTATTGGACAGGTTCGATTTAGAAAATATCGATTTACTGTTTATTGAAAATGTGGGTAATTTAGTTTGTCCGGCATCTTTTGATTTAGGCGAAGACTATCGCGTTACCTTAATGGCAACTACTGAAGGAGACGATAAGCCAAAAAAATACCCGCGTATGTTTCTAACGAGCGATATGATGTTGGTTTCCAAAGCCGATTTATTACCCTATTTACCATTTTCAGTAGAAGCAGTAACCAAAGATGCACGAGAAGTCAATCACGAGTTAGAGGTCATACAAATTTCATCTTTAACAGAAGAAGGTATTGATGCTTGGTGCAATTGGTTGATTGAAAAAGTAAAACAAAAGCAACAGGCATAATGTGCGTAATTTGGTGAGTAAAACATTTAAAATACAAATTAAAGGGCGAGTTCAAGGAGTAGGTTTTCGCCCTTTTGTTTTTAATCTAGCCAAAGAACATCAGCTTAACGGGTCTGTTTCAAATAATGAAGAAGGGGTCATTATTTATTGCAATACTTCCGAAGAGAAAGCAACACAATTTTTAGAACAGATTCTACTAAATAAACCAGAAATTGCTGTAATTACAGCGCATAGTACAGACGAAGTTCCACTAATAAAGTTTGATGATTTTTCAATTGTTATCACAAAAACAAGTGCGCAAATCAATCTACCCTTAACACCAGATTTTGCTATCTGCGAAAACTGTAAAGCAGAAATTTCAGATTCAGGAAACAGGCGTTATAACTATGCATTTACCACTTGTGTGCATTGTGGCCCACGCTATGCCATAACCCAAAAATTCCCTTTTGAAAGAGCACACACCTCATTAACTGAATTTGATATGTGTTCCACTTGTCTTGAAGAATATACCAATCCAACAAACAGACGTTTTCATTCTCAAACCAATTCTTGTAAGTCGTGCGGTATTCAATTACAATTAGTAACCAATTTGGGAGAAACCATTGCTATCAATCAATTAGAATGTATTGAAAAATCTGCTAAACGTTTAATCGAAGGAAATATACTCGCCATAAAGAACACAAATGGTTATGTATTATGTTGCGATGCCTCAAACCCTGAAGCCATTAAAAAATTACGAAAACGAAAAAAAAGACCTAATAAGCCTTTTGCGGTGCTCTACCCTTCTATGGAGTCTATAAAAAAAGATTTTAATGTTTCTAATTATGAAGCAAATGCCTTAAAATCCAGAGTAGCACCTATTGTTATTCTTCAAAACACCAAACACACTCGAATTTCTGTCGATACCATTGCCCCCAAATTCCGTCAAACAGGTGTTATGCTTCCATCTTCGGCATTATTGGAGTTAATCATTAAAAAATTAGGAATCCCTATTGTTGCCACAAGTGGAAATATCCACGGCTCACCTATTATTTCTAACGATAATGATGCACATAAGCAGTTAAATGAAGTTGCCGATTATTTTCTGCATCATAATCTTGACATCCAGTTTCCTCAAGACGATTCAGTAGTAACCTTTGCAGAAAGTAGTCAACTTATTTTAAGGCGTTCAAGAGGATTGGCTCCAAATTATATTAACACTACAATCAACTCTAAAAAGCCCATTTTAGCAATGGGAGGCCATTTAAAAAGCACTTTCACGTTTGTTCCAAACGCACAAACGTATGTGAGTCAGTACTTTGGAAATTTAGATAATTATGAGGTTTTAAAACGTTATCAAGCTACCATAGAAGACTATGTTGCATTGTTTGAAACAAAGCCTAAAACCATTTTAATTGATAAACATACACAGTATCAAAGTAGCATTTTGGGCAAGGAATTAGCTTTAGAATGGAATGCTGATATTCAAGAAATACAACATCATAAGGCCCATTTTGCAAGTGTTTTAGGCGAAAACAACTTATTTGCTTCCGAAGAAAAAATACTGGGCATTGTTTGGGATGGTACAGGTTTAGGTGATGATAACCATATTTGGGGAGGTGAATTTTTCACTTATCAAGGCAATAAGATAGAGCGTTTAACGCATTTTGAATACTACGATTGGTTAGCCAATGATAAAATGGCAAAAGAACCACGTTTAGCCCTGTTTAGCCTTTTAGATTCTGAACATAGAAGTTTTATAAAAGATAAGTTTTCTGAAACCGAGTGGAATATTTATTCAAGTATGATAAAAACGAACACTCTTAAAACATCATCAGTAGGTAGATTGTTTGATGCGGTAGCTTCAGCGTTGGATTTAGTTGACCTAAATACGTTTGAAGCAGAAGCTGCTATGCAACTTGAAACCTGTGCAAAAAGCTATTCCAAAAGTTATTATATTGATTTTTTGTATAAAAAGAATTATGGCAAAATCCCATCGAATCATATTGTTCAATCAATTGTAAAAGCCTATAATGAAGGATTTTGTAAAGAGCGGTTGGCATATAGTTTTATATACACATTGGCAAAATGTATATTAAATGTTGCTAAAACCAATGAAATCAAAACCGTTGCTTGCAGTGGAGGTGTATTTCAAAATTCACTATTGGTTTTTATGCTCAATCAAATGACAAAAAAAGAAAATATTAATTTAAAATTAAATTGTAAATTGTCTGCTAACGATGAGAATATCTCTTTTGGGCAATTAATGTATCATCAACATATAAAAAATTAGAACAATGTGTTTAGCAATTCCTGGAAAAATAAAAAGTATAGAATTACAACATAATGGTTTGGTCCGAATGGCAAAAGTTTCCTTTGGTGGTATTACAAAAGAAGCCAGTTTAGAAATGTTGCCAGATGCAAAAATCGATGATTATGTGTTGGTACACGTAGGTGTGGCCATTAGTAAAGTTAATGAGGAAGAAGCAAAAAAAACCTTCAAATATTTAGAAGAAATTGGAGAATTAGGAGAACTTGAAGATGTAGAAGATTATCTTCCTGAAAAAGATGAACAATGAAATATTTAAGCGAATACAGAGACCCTGAATTAGCAAAGCAGTATCTCGAAGAAATAAAGAAAACCGTAACACAACCTTGGTCTATAATGGAAGTTTGTGGCGGACAAACCCATAGTTTAGTAAAAAACGGAATCATAGATATGTTACCAAAAGAGGTCACAATGATTCACGGACCAGGTTGTCCTGTATGTGTAACACCTCTCAATTTAATTGATAAAGCCATTCATTTAGCATTAAACGAAAATGTTATTCTTTGTTCTTTTGGCGATATGCTACGTGTCCCAGGTTCTAAAATAAACCTTTTGGAAGCCAAGGCAAAAGGTGGAGATATCCGTATTCTATACTCGCCATTAGAAGCAGTAAAAATTGCAGAAGACAATCCAGATAAAGAAGTTGTGTTTTTTGCCGTTGGGTTTGAAACAACAGCGCCTGCCAATGCCTTATCGGTTATTCACGCGCATAGAAAAGGCTTGAAAAACTACGCTATTCTCGCATCACACGTACTAGTGCCACCTGCCATTAAAGCAGTCATAGATGACGAGGAAAGTAAAATAGATGGTTTTTTGGCAGCTGGTCACGTATGTACCATTATGGGAAATTCTGAATATCATCCATTGTCAGAACATTATAAAGTGCCTATTGTGGTAACAGGTTTCGAACCTTTGGATGTGCTACAAGGTATCTTAATGGTAATTAGACAGTTAGAAGCTAATAAGGCCAAAGTTGAGAACCAATATTCAAGAATTGTTAGAGAAGAAGGAAATACGGAAGCACAAAAAATGATTTTTAAAGTTTTTGAAATTAAAAACCAAATGTGGCGTGGTATAGGAGAAATTCCAGAAAGTGGATATGCCGTTAGAAAAGAGTATGCTGCCTTTGATGCCAATAAAAAGTTTAGTATAACCATTGAGGAAGCACCGGAACACCCAGATTGTATTTCGGGTCAAATTATGAAAGGGATAAAAAAGCCTTTCGAATGTGCCCAGTTTGGAAAAAAATGCAAACCTTCGTTCCCTCTTGGAGCACCGATGGTAAGTAGCGAAGGAGCTTGTGCCGCCTACTACCATTTTTCAGGTTTAATAGAAGCTTAATACATCTTAAATAATTATCAATGTCGGATTCAAAAAAAATACGAATGCAATTGCAATGCCCAATGCCAAAGTTAGATTTTGATGTAATTACATTGGGTCACGGCAGTGGAGGTTCTTTAACCAATAAATTATTAGATAGTGGTGTTTTTGACCTATTAAGCAATGATGTTTTAGATAAAAGACATGATGGTGCTTTTTTAGAATTGAATGGAAAAATGGCATTCTCAACAGACAGCTTTTTAGTATCCCCTATTTTTTTTCCTGGAGGTAATATTGGTGAATTGGCTGTTAATGGTACTGTTAATGATATAGCTATGTGTGGAGCAATACCAAAGTATCTATCATTAAGTTTTATTCTTGAAGAAGGTTTAAAAATGACTGAATTTTGGGAAATTTTAGTTGCTATTAAACAAGCTTGTGAAAAAGCTAATGTAAAAGTTGTTACGGGAGATACTAAAGTTGTAGAAAAAGGTAAAGGTGATAAAGTGTTTATTAATACATCTGGAATAGGTGCTATTCATCCTAACGCAAACATTAGTAAAGAGAATATTAAAATAGGTGATAAGATAATTGTTAGTGGCAATATTGCAACTCATGGTATGGCTATCATGTCAGTTCGTGAAGGCTTGGAATTTGATTCAACTATTGAAAGCGATACCACTAATCTTAATCACACTATCATTCACCTCATCGAAAAGTTCGGAAAAGACGTTCACCTTTTAACAGATCCAACACGTGGAGGTGTAGCTACGGTATTAAAAGAAATTGCATTATCGACAAATATTGGAATAGACATTTTCCAAAAGGATTTGCCTATAGATGATCACGTGGCCAGTGCCTGCGAGCTATTAGGTTTAGACCCACTTTATGTTGCCAATGAAGGGCTATTTATAGCATTTGTAGATGCTTCTATTGAAGATGATTTTCTTCAAACACTTCAAAAAGATGAAAACGGAAAAAATGCGAAAGTCATTGGAACTGTTGTTGAAGCACATCCAAAACAAGTCATTTTAGAAAGTGCCATTGGTGGAAAACGTGTGGTTAGTATGTTACCTGGCGAGCAATTGCCCAGAATTTGTTAATCTATGGATTATTCTACTTTAGGTAATAAAGTTGCTAAAGCATACACATTTAAAGGCTCAAAGCATAAACCCTTTTTAGCACCAAGAGGTGTGTTTGTAGCTAATAATATGCTGTTTGTTTCTGACACAGGACAAAATAGAGTGTTTATTTGGAATACGATTCCAACAACAGAATTTGCCGAACCCGATGTGATTTTAGGTCAGGAACTTATTAAAGATTCTGGTAGAAATTCCAATGCTTCAGTGAGTTCAAAAACATTGCATTACCCTTCTGGTTTATGGAGTAATGGTGAAAAATTAATAGTTGCTGATGCTTGGAATCATCGTGCATTAATTTGGCACACTTTACCAACAAAAAATGCGCAACCCGCAGATGTTGTTTTGGGGCAACCTAACTTTGAAACCAATCAACCTAATGTAGAAGGACAAGCAGCTAATCCCAAAGCCAACACATTAAATTGGCCTTACGGTGTGTTTTCGGATGGAAAAAGTCTTTGGATTGCTGATACTGGAAACAGGCGAGTTTTGTTTTTTAATGACATTCCAACAGTAAATTTTGCGGCGGCTAATAAAGTTATTGGTAAGCCCAATTTTAATACAAGAGATTATGAAAACAACGACCCTATTTGGCCGTATTCAATTAAAATAAGTGAAAATGGGGTTTTGGCCATTGCAGATACCCAATTTTACAGGATTTTAGTTTGGAACGATAAAAATAATGCTTTTAGTAAGCCAGCAAATATCATTATTGGACAGGATAATTTTGATGCTTGTGGGCAAAATCAATTTAGATTATCTCCCGAAGCAAATACACTAAATTGGACTTACGATGCTTGTTTCTATAAGGATGGTATTTTGGTGAATGATACTGGAAACAGTCGCGTATTAGGCTTTGATAGTATTCCTAAATCTAATAACGCATCAGCCGATTGGCTTATTGGTCGCCCAGATTTTCAAACCAGTAGTGAATACAAAGGCAATTTAACAGGAACACAAAGTGCTATTTATTGGCCTTTTTCCATAACTACGCAAAACAATCAATTATTTATTGCGGATACTGGAAATCACAGAATAATAATTTGTAATTTATAAACTTAAATACAACCAATATATTCCAATTACAATAGCAAACAATCCACCTGCGAACCGAATACCCTTAAAAAAGCTATCATTATGTTGATGCTTTGAATACGATGTTAACTTTCCAAGAATTAAAGCATAAGCAGACATTGCTAAAACCGTTCCGATAGCAAAGCCTAAAATGTATTGAAAGCCTTCAGAATTATCTTCAAAACCCAATACAGGCAGCAATAGTAAAAAATGTGAAACGCCAGCCAATCCGTGTAAAAAACCTATTCCCAAAGAAGATAATATATTTTGCTTTACAATTTTATCATGAGTATGCCCATGACCTTCATTATGATTGTGTACATGTTCGTGTATGTGAGCATAGGTTTCTTTTTCTCTATGCACATGTGGATGTAGGTGCTTCTTTTTCTTATTAAAAATGCGATAAAAGGCCCAGAGCCCTACACCAATTAACACTAAAGCCACCAATTGTTCACTATAAGCAGAAATAGCATCAACTGGAATAACATCTTTAAATAATAGAAATAACACACCTATAAGCAACATACCCAGTAAATGCCCAAGTCCCCAAAATAAGCCTATTTTCCATGCTCTTCTTTTAGTTTCAATCACCAATGGCGTAACGGCTGCCAAGTGGTCTGGCCCAGAAATAACATGAAGCATTGAAGCAAGAATTCCAGCAATGATTGGAATAGTTATGTTATGTTGAGAAATATCATGCACCAAAAATGCAAAAGTTTCTATAATAATTGGAATTTTTATCATTAAAAAATTTTTATAAGTTAAATTAATGAATAATTATTTGTATAAAATCATTAAAATAAGTTTTTTTTATATATTACATAAAACAATTGCCACTCATCAAATCTTTCTTTAAAAGCAACATCCATATTGCTATTTCCTTAATAGTAAATTATATTATTTTAGTGAATGAGTGGATATATTCTCTTAATTCTAAAGTAATAACATTAATTAGACTATTAGAATTTAACCAATATAATATATATAAACAGTTGTTAACAGCATTTCGACTGTGCTCAATGTGACATTTAAGGAAGTTTAGGATTTAAGGAAAAATCTACTTTAAATCCTTTGTTTCCTCAATTTCCCTGTTGTGATTTTGAGGGATTTGTATAGGTATTATGGGCTTCTCTATGTAATAAACCTGCTTCAACAAACTTGGTAATATACCCTTCTGCCGTTTTATGCGGAATATTTTGTTTGGTTGCTAATTCCAAATAGTCTTGTCTATTAAACTGTTTTGGTAAGCTCTCTAAAAATCTTTCTTTACGATTTAGACGTTTTACAGCTTTTTGTTCTATTGGTAAATCATTAAACACTTTACTACTATGCTTTACTAAAATTGAAATGATTGCTAATGCATTTTGAAAATCAATATCCTCACATTCTTTAATAGTATTTACATCACCATCCTCCATAATGCGAAATGCTGTAAATAACATCATTAATCTAAAAGCAATTAAGCCTAAACGCCTAATTGTTGCAATGTATTCTTCGGGTTGTAGATTGATATATTTGGTTTGTAAGGATTCAAAAAATCTATTGAATTGTTGCTGTTGCGTTTCGGATAAACGTATTTCAATCTCTGGGTTATTCTTTAGTGTTTTATATAAGCCCAAAAATTCATCTCCAAGTTGGTTATAATAATCATCTAAACTTACATTGTTGTTATTTTGAAATACATTTTTCCAAGTGGGTTTTATATTCATATAATAGAACATAAAGCGACTGAACAATCCATTTTCTGCATTAGGTACTAATGTTGCCACCTGTTTTGGTGTACCAGATAATACCGTTGATAAACACGGTTTTTCAATATCTACATATTCTCTATCTGTTCTACGGTAATAGCTTATTGTTTCGTGATGAAATGCTTTACGAAAACCATCGCTATAGTTACCGTAATCGCTTTTAAAGGCTTGCGCTAATGTATCTCCTTCGGTTTCAAAAATTAATCCTTTACCCTCATTATCTGATATTAGTTGATATACTCCTGTTACACTATTATTGGCAGGGATAAACAACATCCTTTCAGGTGGTTTACTAGGTTTTTCTAAATTTTCATCCTTACCCTTATTCATATTATACGTTGCCATTTCTGTATTAAATTGTTGTTTTAATACTTTAGCTTGCTCTCGTTTTGATTTATGAACAGGGTCTACCAAATTTTTAATTTGGTTGAGTCTGCCTTTACCTGCAGAAGCAGGTGCGGTTACAAATAGGTATAGATTACTAAATACTTTGCGTTGGTCGTAGATACCAAAGAGTTTCGGAAAACAAGCACTAAATGCTGTTAATGCTCCTAATAATAAAATGTCCTTTTCTTCTTGACTGCTTGCAGGATTTACAACTTGTTGTAAAAACTGCGGTAGTGTTTCAAATACCTTTTTAGGTATTGTTGGCATAGATTGTTCTGGTGCATCAACAACCGTTGCAACACTTGTTGCAACATCGTTGTTGTTTTGTTGCTTTAATGGTTTTATACCTGCTTGATGCGTATAATGGTAAAATGTTGCAATAGTAATTCCATCCCCTTTGGCATTAAGGCATTTGTTAAACTGTTCGTCACATTCTTTTGAATCATAGCCTATAAAGTTTTTGCTTATTCGGTGGAAATAGTCTCTTCCTGTTTCACCATATTCTTCAGCTAAAGCAAATCCTAAATCTCTCCAAGTGGCATAATTTCCTGTTATGTCTATCCCTGATTGCTCAATTGCTGAAACGTAGGTTTCAATGTCATTATCAGCAACAACATTAGTTGTTGCGTTGTTGCTTATTGGTTGCGGTTGTTCTTCTAGAACTTCCAACCATTCTTTTGGATTAAATATTTTGGTCATATGTATTTAATATTTTATTAAAAAGGTCATATGCAATTCGCCTTCAAGTTTCTCAAAACTGAAAAACTTTTAGAAGCTCATTTCATAATGCTTGGTGTCTTTTATGTAAAAAGGTTGTTGGGTCGTATGGTAAAAAACACGCTCTGGAAACGTCTTTACCTGACTGGTCAACCACTATGTTATAAGTATACTTAATGTAATTGGCTACAGCCGTGAAATACTCTGAATGTGTTACTTCTGAAACATCTATTCTGATAATCCATTTTAGGCCATCACCAGATGGTGATGTAAATAGCATTTCGGTTTCAAAATATTCATCGTTTAGTAATTGTGCTTTTAACTCTTGAAGATTATCCAAATGGTCGAAATCAATAGTTAATAGATTGGAATGCTGTAATAAATTGTTATCGTTTCGCTTTTCAAACGTTCCTGAAAAAGTGACGTAATCAAAGCGATTCGCTTTGAATTTACGTGCTTCTTTCACATCGGTTATTGCTCTTAAATCTTCAGTGATCTTTTTGTATTTATCACTTGTGATTAATGCAAATACTTGATGTAATCGCATAGTTTCCGTAGGAAACACATTGCGAACTGGGGCTTTGAAAAAGCTACAATACCCATACCAGGTATAGTCTGGATTATTCAACCAATCTAATTCGTTTTTTTCCTTGACTTCTAAATTGAGATGCAACTCTTGGTTAATCTTGAGTAACAATTCTTCTTCATCGGTTATTCTGAAATGGTATTGTGCAAAATCGAATACATCACCGTTAAAGGTCTTTAGCTCTGTGTCTTTATGTGTTGCTATTACACCATCAATATGAATCCGTAAGGTTTCTTTACCACCATTAAAAGGGTTTCGGGTTATCCCGCAGTCCCTTCCTTTTACAAAAAGGACTGTTGTATCAGGATAATATTGTCTTAATACATAGGCATAAATTTTTATGCCGTAATGTGTTTTGTTTAAAATTGCCTCTCTACTTATTTCCATCTCTTTTAAAATTATGGTTGTAGTAGTTGTCTTGAAGCAATTGCTCTATATCAGACACCTTGTAATAAAACTTACCCTTTACTTTGCTATAAGGCACTGTTCCGTTATCTCTCAAGGTTTGTAAAGTTCGTTTGCTGATATGTAAGGTCTGCAATACGTCCTGATTGTCTATCCACGCATCTTTTAATACTTCTGCTCTCGTATGTCGTAACAACTCGATACGTGCTTTAATGTCCTTTATTTCTTGAGAGAGCGTCAACAGTAAATCGATTATTTCAGTCATAACTTCACCGCACCTTTCTTAATTAAGTAATCGGCAGCTTGCTGTTCGATTTCGTCTTGTGAGTCCATACGGTTACGAAGTAACCAATGGTCTAATTCTTCCCTTTGGAAATAAATCTTTTTACCATTCGGTTTATAGTGTGGAATGGCTCCCGTACTTGTGAGTTTGTATAAATGGGATTGTGATAATTCCAAAAACTTACACGCTTCGTTGAAGCTCAATACGTTTTTTACAATAATGTTTCTGTCTAAAACGTGCTGTTCAATAATTTTGAGACGTTCTAATATTTCGTCCATAACTAATAAAATTTTAGTTTATAGTAAATGGACATCTGGCCAAATGTCATTCTTGGTTTTCAAGAACAGGACAAAGGTTGAAAATGTAGATTTTTAAAAAATGAAGATTTTTAGGTAGTATTGAGATTACATTGAGAAATCTCAATGTTCTCAATGTTTTTTATTGCATTTGTTTGAAAATATTATCAATAGTTTCTTTTTCTTTAAAAGTATATTGCTTGCTTGAAGATAAATTTTGAGCAGTTAACTCAAAATCATTTTTAGTATAAAACTTATTAGACCTTTCAATTACGGATAACTTTAAATTTTTAAATTGAGGTTTTAGTTTATCAAAGATGTATCTTATTGCAGTTGTATTAGCTTCAAAATAAATATTAAAATTTAAAGAAGTAAAATCATCTGTTGTTAGAATCTCTAACAGCTGTTTTGTAGTCGTTCTATTTTCTAATAAATCTATTTTAATTTGAAGCTGTTCAAGTACTTTTAAAAGATTTGATTTATCTTTTCCTTTAAACGTAAATGAGGTTTTCGGTTTGCTTTTATGTTTTGATGTTGTTTTGGTAGCCACTTTTTTAGTGGTGCTCTTTTCTATTAGGCTAATATCAAAAGTTTCATTATTGAAGTATTTTTCTGCAATTTCTGAAATAGAGAATTTTGTGTTTTCGGAAAATTGTCCGTATTGCTCTTGTAGTTCAGCATACAACCTTATAGCAGACACTTTTAAGTAGTTTATGATATAATTGTCATCATTGTTGAAATCTGCTGTTATTACTCTTTTATTGATATAAGCTGCAATGTCATTTAAGTACTTATCAAATTTATTAAGTAGAATGGTATAGCTGTATTTATTTTCCGGTGTAGTTGCATTTACGGGAAATTCTTTTGAAAATGATGCTACTGTATTTTCTGTTTCAATAAAGATTAGCTTTTGGTAGTATTCTTTTTTCGCATTTAAAGGCTTTTTAAAGTTTACTTTAAAAACTGCATTATTGGCTTTTGGATTCAATTTAAAATCAGACAGTAGGTATTTAAAATCCTTTTTTTGTCTATTATCTCTATGTAAGCCATTGGTTATAGAAACCAAACTTGAAAATACACTTCCTTTCATTATAAATCCAGTTGAATACGGTTAGCAGCTTCTTTCTTTTTATCGTCAATTACTTTAGCATATATCTGTGTAGTGCGTAATTCTTTATGACCTAATAATTTTGATACTGTATATATGTCTGTACCCAATGTTAATTGTAAGGTAGCGTAGGTATGGCGCGCGCAATGGAAGGTTATATTTTTAGTAATACCTGCTTTCATCATCCATTGTTGTAGCTTTAAGTTAGACCAGGCACTATAATGTAAGCCATCAAACACTTTATCATCTGGATTACCTTTTTCTCCTAATAGATTTCTTGCTTGGTCTGATATTGGTAAGGTTTCAACACCTTTAGTTTTCTTTTGTCTAAAGCGTATGTAATAACCCATTTCTTTAGAGTGTTGGATTTCTGACCACAACAATTTTTCAATATCTGACCAACGTAATCCGGTAAGGGCTGAAAATATAAAAGCATTTTTTAATAATGGTAATTCGCATTCTGTGTTAACTGCTTTTTGTAATTCATCAAGCGTTAAAAATTCTCGTTGAGGTTCTCCTTGTTTGAAATAATCTACACCATTAGCAGGATTGACTTTTAAAATACCATCCTTTACCGCTTGCTTTAAAGCTGCACAAAACTTACCATAGTATGAATATTTAGAGTTTTGAGACAGTTTTTTACCTGCTCTTGCCATAGCATCCTTATCTAAATACTCTTTGAAACGCTCTACAAATGATTTATCCAAATCTTGAAAACTAACATCTGTAGGACAAAAGGTTTTCAAATGTTTTAGCATACTGTTCCAATTCCCATAGTTGCCAGAGCTTGTATTTTTCTTTTCTGCTAAAGCCGTAACATAAGCAATAAAGCTTCCTTTTAATTTCTCAATATCCTGAAAGCCATAAATACCATTTTGTATTTCTATTTGACGTTGTGCGCAAATGGTTTCTGCTAATTGCTTGGTTTTCTTGTTAACCTCTCTTTCGGTTTTAGTTTTAGGATTAGGTGTAAGGTATAATCGCAAATACTCGGTTTTGCGTTTTCCTTTATGATAGTAATCTAAATACAGACTTATTTTATCATTCTTTTTGCGTTGTCTTAATGTTACTTTCATAGGATGCTAATTAAAGAGGTTTTCTATTTGCCATCTGGCTACAATACGTTTTCTTCCAAAAGGGACTGCTTTTAAACGCCCTTGTTTAATCATTCTTTGAATGGTCCATCTACTAACACCAATCAATTGTGAGGCTTCAGTAACGCTTAAAAAATCTTTATTATTTACCGTGTTGAGGTTTGGAACTTGGACAGCTTCTTTTTGCTGCTGCATATCGTTTGAAAGAGTAGCTTGTATTTTCTCTTTACGCTTACGTGCCTTATAAGCTTTTTTAGCGCAAGTATCACCACAGTATTTAGTTACTGTTGTGCGTGCTGTAAAAGCATTACCGCAATGCTTACAGGTTTTTGGGATGTATAAATTACTGCTCATAAATGGTGCTTTATGTAGCGTTATGGTGCAACGTGGGGCAATATGGTGCATCATTTCGCCAATCTTTTAGCCAACAGATTTGGGCAACAAATCCGTATTTAAGGCAACAGATATACAACAAATTTAGTTAAAAAAGAGCAAAAAAGCAACAAAAAAGAGAAGATAAAAACTTGTAAAGTCAATAAAATCAATACATTAACAAATAAAAGAAAGCAAGTTATTTCCCGATACAGAAATTTGCAAAAATGTTTCCAAGTAGATCATCGTTAGTAATCTCACCAGTAATTTCACCAAAATGATACAAGGCTTGTCTTATATCGATGGCTAATAAATCGCCCGAAAGACCTGTTTCTAGACCATATTTTACTTTTTGAATCTCTTCAAAAGCCTTTAAAAGAGCATCATAATGTCGTGTATTGGTGACTATAGTTTCATTATTTCGTAAAGCACCAGTATTTATAAGATTTAATAATGAATTTGTTAATTGCTCAACACCAAATCCTGTTTTAGCAGAAAGTAGTAAAACATCTGCAATAGTTGTATTAATATTCGCCAATTGAATATCATCCAATCGGTCTATTTTGTTAGCAATGACCAACAAAGGTTTTTGCGGATATTTATTTCTAATCTTTTCAATCTCTATTCTTACGTCTTCAAGAGTGTTTATAGCTTTACTAGCATCAAAGAGATAAATCGTAACTTGGGATTGCTCTATTTTTTCAAAGGTCTTTTTTATACCAATACTTTCCACCACATCCTTAGTCTCTCTTATACCTGCAGTATCAATAAATCGAAAACCGATGCCTCCAATGGAAATTTCGTCTTCAATAGTATCTCTTGTAGTACCAGCAATTTCAGAAACTATAGCACGCTCTTCATTTAACAGCGCATTGAGAAGTGTAGATTTACCAACATTTGGCTCACCTACAATAGCTACAGGAATTCCATTCTTAATAACGTTACCAACAGCAAAAGAATCTATTAAACGCTTTAATACAAAAGTGATGCGCTCTATTAATTCTTTAAATTGAGTTCTGTCTGCAAACTCAACATCTTCTTCAGCAAAGTCTAATTCTAACTCTATTAGAGACGCAAAATTTAAAAGCTCTGCTCTTAACTTGGCTATCTCAGAAGAAAAACCTCCACGCATTTGTTGCATAGCAATTTGGTGTGAAGCTTCATTATCACTACTTATTAAATCTGCAACTGCCTCTGCTTGACTCAAGTCTAGTTTCCCATTCAAAAAAGCGCGGAGCGTAAATTCACCTGCTGTTGCCATTCTACAACCTTTACGTAAAAACAATTGGATAATTTCTTGTTGAATATAATTAGAACCGTGGCATGAAATTTCTATAACATCCTCTCCCGTATACGAATTTGGGTTTTTAAATACCGATACCAAAACCTCATCTATCGTTTTTTCTTCATCAACAATATGTCCTAAATGAATAGTGTGCGTTTTTTGTTGAGATAATTTTTTACCTACAACAGATTTAAATTGTTTATCTGCGATAACAATAGCTTCAGTGCCAGACAACCTAATGATTGAAATGGCTCCTGCACCAGATGGTGTTGCTAATGCTACTATGGTATCGTTGTTCATTTTCTTTCTTTTACTACAAAAGTATTGTAAATTACTTTTAACCTCATTAATAGCAACAATGAAATTTAACATCAAACTAAATTAGAAATCTAACATATTCTTAATTTCAGTATTTATCTTTGTTAAATCTTATTTTCAATATGATAAGTAAAATACTTTTAATTTATGAGAATACTATTTTTATTATTGATTTTAAATCTGCTATTTACGTCCTGTAAGGAGAAAGAAAAACAGATTCCACAATACAACATAATTGGTAAGGCTGAAAATATTTACAACGGTACAAGAGTATATTTAAAAGCCAATGACGAACAAGGAAAACAAATAATGATAGACTCTGCTATTGTTATGAATGAAATTTTTAAAATGAATGGTAGTGTTGACACACCTGTAGCTAACTCATTAATCGTTGATGGCTATAACGGACAATTAATTTTTATGCTTGAAAATAGTGATATTTCCATAGAAATAAATACTGAAAACATAAACCAGTCCTATATTAATGGGTCTAAATCCAATACTGTTTTTGTAAAATTCAGAGATAGCATCAATGAACTAAATGCAAATATTAAAAATATTGAAAATGCATACAGGAAAGCTAAAGAACTACAGGAAACTAAAAAAGCTGACTCAATTTTTAGAATTTTAGAATTTCGCAGTAAAGAGATACATCAATTTCCATTAAATTTTATAGCAAATAATAGTAATAGCTTCTTTAGTTTAAATTTAATTGACCTAGAATCTAACAAAGAGACTTCTGATATTGAGTCATATTATAATATATATAACACTTTATCTGACAGCATAAAAAATTCATCAAAAGGTATCGAGGTTCATAAGAAAATCACTCATTTGTATTCGCGCTACAAAAGACTGGCTCCTTTAGAAATAGGTAAAACTGCTCCTAATTTTGAGGCCATAAAATCAGATGGAAATGTCTTTAATATTACAGAAACCAAAGGAAAAATAACTGTTTTGAATTTTTGGGCATCATGGTGTAAACCCTGCCGAAAAGATAATATTGAACTTTTAAAAATGTATAAAAACTTTCAAAACGAAGGATTTGAAATCGTTAGTATTTCTCTAGATGGCAAAGAATCACAGTCTAATCCAAAAGAGGACTGGTTATCAGCTATAAACACAGACAACTTACCATGGATTCATGTTTCTAATCTAAAATATTATAATGATCCTATAGCTTTACTTTATAACATCAGGTCTATTCCAACAAATTATCTTTTAGATAGAGATGGTAAAATAATCGACAAGAATATAAGAGGTGAAGCTTTAAATAAAAAAGTGATAGAGTCACTTAATCAATAACTTTTAATTCAATTTGCCCGTTTTATAAAGCACAAATAATATAACAATAGGTAAAGCTAATAATCCAACATAACCAAGGTCTGTTCTGAAAAGGCTAGGCATAAGTACTAAGGTTATCGCGTAACCACCTATTGCACCTCCAAAGTGTGCATCATGACCAATATTACCAATCCTATTTTTCATACCATAAATAGAATACAGTAAATAACCTATACCAAACACATAACCAGGAATAGGTATAGGAACAAAAAACATATACAAACTCATTTCTGGCTGTAACAAAATTGCTGAATATAAAATTCCTGTAACGGCACCACTTGCTCCTATTGCACTGTACCAATATTCATCTTTATGAAAATATAGAGATAGTAAATTTCCAAACACTAAACTGGCAAAATAAATAATCATAAAATTGACTCTACCTAGCTCAAAAATTACGGCGTCAGCAAAAAAGTAAAGCGTTATCATATTGAACAATAAATGCGTAACATCGGCATGTAAAAAACCTGAACTAAACATACGTATTTGTTCGCCTCGTCTTATACTACCAACATTAAACTTATATTTTTCAAAAAACAAGCGATCTTCAAAACCTTTAAAGGAAATAATAACATTTGCTGCAATAATGACAATTGTTACGATATCTAAATTGTACATAAACTCTAATCTTATAAATCAAATATAGCATATATTTGCTGTTGCAAAATTAACATACTTTCATGCAACTTATTGCCTATATTCTTATTTATCCTATTCTTTGGTTGATTTCTATTTTGCCATTCAGATTACTTTACGGCTTATCCGATGTATTGTGGCTATTTCTTTATAAAATCTTTGGATACCGAAAATCTACTGTGAAAGAAAATTTGAGGTTGGTTTTCCCTGAAAAGTCAGAAAAAGAGATTTCTAAGATTACAAGTCAATTTTACCATCACTTATGTGATATGATTTTAGAAGCTGTAAAATCAATGACTATTTCTGAAAAAGAATTGAGAAAACGCTATAAGTTTACAAATATTGAACTTATAAATAATCTCGAAGAGAAACAACGTAGCATCATTTTAATGTGTGGACATTATGGAAGTTGGGAGTGGATTTTTATAATGCAAAAGTATATAAATTACAAAGGTTATGCTATTTATAAAAGATTAGCAAACAAACACTTCGATAAGCTTGTAAAACGCATAAGAGCAAAGTTTGATACACATCTTATCACAACCAAAGAAACATTCAATATACTGAGTGAATGTAAGAAACGTGGAGAACTCACCATAAATGGTTTTGCTTCCGATCAATCACCAAAAGCCACAAAAGCATTTCATTGGAATGAATTTATGGGCATAAAAGTACCAATGTACACTGGTGCTGAAACCTTAGCCAAAAAACTGGATATGGCAGTAGTATTTTTTGGTGTGAAACGAATTAAACGCGGTTATTACGAAACCTCATTTAAGACCATTACAGAAAATCCGAATGATTATAAAGACTATGAAATTACAGATATGTTTTTCAGACTGGTTGAAGAACAAATCTTAGAAGCTCCACAATATTATTTATGGACACATAAACGTTGGAAACACAGAAACAAAGTTCCTACTCAATTTCAGTAATAGTAATAGCTTTTAATCTAAACTAAACCAAGAATCTACAGCCTCTTTACTTGAGCTTTCTCCAGCAGTTAAAGATTTATGTATAAATTCATTATTGCTTTTAGAATACTCATAGTCTAGTGACCATGCTTCATGGTTTTTAGCTAATTCTATAATACTGTCGCACACATAATTAATTTCGTCATTAGTTGTTGTTGGATGAATAGACATCCTTATCCAACCTGGCTTTCTTACTAATTCTCCAATCGAAATCTCATCGGTAAGTTCATGAGACATTTGTTGATCCACATGAAGTAAAAAGTGCCCATAAGTTCCTGCGCAACTACAACCTCCTCTGGTCTGAATACCAAAACGGTCATTTAATAATTTTACACCAAGATTATAATGCAAATCATCTATGTAAAACGAAACAACTCCCAACCTATCTTTATGTTGACCAGCTAAGATGTTAATGTTAGAAACCGAACCTAATTTAGAAAAAACAATATCCAGTAATTCATGTTCACGCTTAAGCATATTTTTTACTCCCATTTGCTCTTTGAGCTTAATGGACAGAGCTGTTTTTATGGTTTGAAGAAATCCTGGCGTACCACCATCTTCACGATCTTCAATACTATCAATATATTTATGTTCGCCCCAAGGATTAGTCCAACTTACGGTTCCACCTCCAGGACAATCAGGCACCATATTTTTGTACAGTTTTTTATTAAAAACTAAAACTCCAGAAGTTCCTGGACCACCTAAAAATTTATGTGGCGAAAAGAAAATAGCATCCAAGTAAGCTTCTTCATCTTCAGGATGCATATCAATATCAACATAAGGTGCAGAGCACGCAAAGTCTACAAAACAAACTCCTCCATTTTGATGCATTAATTTAGCTACATCATGATAAGGTGTTTGAAGTCCTGTAACATTAGAGCCGCCAACTATGGACGCAATTTTTATAGTATAGTCTTTATAATCTTCTAAAAGCTTTTCTAAGTTTTCAATACTGAATAGTCCATCTTCATCTGGTGGTACGACCTCTACTTTGGCCATCGTTTCTAACCATGAGGTTTGGTTAGAATGGTGCTCCATATGCGATACAAAAACCACAGGTCGCATTTCCTCTGGAACTGTCGTAAAACTCTTTAAATTCTCTGGAATTTTAAGTCCTAAAATACGCTGAAACTTGTTAACGACACCTGTCATTCCATTTCCAGCAACTATCAAAACATCATCGTCATTGCTGTTAACGTGGTCTTTTATAATCTTTTTAGCTTTATGGTAAGCCTTGGTCATTGCAGTGCCTGAAACTGTAGTTTCGGTATGTGTATTGGCAACAAAAGGTCCAAACTCATTGCATAACTTTTCCTCAATTGGTCGGTATAAACGTCCAGAGGCTGTCCAATCTGTATAAATGATTTTTTGCTTTCCAAAAGGAGATTCAAAAGTCTGCCCTTCACCAATAATATGTCGTCTAAATTGGTTAAAGTAAACTTCTAATTCACTGACTTTTTTTGTTAAGTTTTCAGAAATCATCGACATTATATTCTATAATTATAAAGATACTAAATATTAGCGACAGCTTTTATTTCAGCAATAAAACGATCGGCTAACTCATCTGCTTCAGTTTGAGATTGGGCTTCGGTATATATTCTAATAATAGGTTCTGTATTACTCTTTCTAAGATGTACCCAACTATTTGCAAAGTCAATTTTTACACCATCTATTGTGGTTAATTTTTCGTGACTGTAGTTTGTTTCCATTGTGCTCAAAATACCATCAACATCTAATCCTGGAATTAATTCAATCTTTTTCTTACTCATAAAGTAATTAGGATACGTAGCTCTTAACTCACTAACTTTCATTTGCTTTTCGGCTAAAAGACTTAAAAACAAAGCCACACCAACCAAAGCATCACGACCGTAATGTAATTCAGGATAAATGATACCTCCATTACCTTCTCCTCCAATAACTACATTATTCTTTTTCATCAACTCCACTACATTCACTTCTCCTACAGCACTAGCTTCATACATGCCGCCATGTTTCTCTGTAACATCTCTTAAAGCTCTTGTAGAACTCATATTACTGACCGTATTTCCTGGATTTTTACTCAAAACATAATCCGCACAAGCAACCAAAGTATATTCTTCACCAAACATTTCTCCTGTTTCATCCATAAAAGCTAAACGATCTACATCTGGATCTACCACAATACCAAAATCGGCATGTTCGTTAACAACAGCTTTTGCCAAATCACCTAAATGCTCTTTAAGTGGTTCTGGATTATGAGGAAAGTGGCCTGTAGGATCACAATATAATTTTACCGCTTCAACTCCTAAACGTTCTAATAGTAAAGGAATAGCAATACCTCCTGTAGAATTTACTCCATCGACAACAACTTTAAAATTTGCAGCCTCAATTGCTTTTTTGTTGACTAAAGGCAATGCTAAAACCTCATCGATATGTAAATCGATGTAGGCATCATTTTTTGTGATTTTTCCTAAATCATCAACTTCAGAAAATATCATCTCATTTGATGCTGCGATATCAAGAATTTTTTTGCCTTCTTCACCATTCAAAAATTCCCCTTTAGCATTTAATAATTTTAAAGCATTCCATTGTTTTGGGTTATGACTTGCGGTAAGAATAATGCCACCATCGGCATGTTCCATTGGCACAGCCACCTCAACGGTTGGTGTTGTTGATAATCCTAAATCTATAACATGTATTCCTAGACCAACCAAGGTATTCATTACTAAACTCTGAATCATTTCTCCAGAAATACGTGCATCTCTCCCTACTACAACCCTATAGTTTTCCTTATCACGTTGTTGTTTAATCCAAGTCCCATAAGCTGCTGCAAACTTTACCGCATCAATTGGCGTTAAATTATCTTCAACAGCACCACCAATGGTGCCACGTATTCCTGATATAGATTTTATTAAAGTCATAGTTTGTTTTTAGATTTTCAACAAATATAAGGGTTATAGTAAATAATGTTATTATGAATTTGTAAATTCGAATTATGAACTTCTTGGCCCACATTTATCTCTCTAGCGACAACCAACTTTTAACCATCGGAAATTTTGCCGGAGATGGCGTTAGAGGTAAAGATTATACCCGATTTCCTGTACCTATGCAAGCTGGTATACAGCTACATCGTGAAATTGACACATTTACGGATAGCCATTTGGTGGTTAAGCAAAGTAAGAAGCGCCTTCATGAAAATTATGGGCATTACAGTGGTGTAATCGTTGATATATTTTACGATCATTTTTTGGCCAAAAACTGGAAAAACTATTGCAACATTCCTTTAGCTGAATATGTGAATGATTTTTACGAAATGTTGGTGAGACATTTAGATGTTTTACCCGAACGTTTCAAAAAACTGACACCTATAATGATTGAAAGCAATTGGCTATTAAGCTATGCTTCTATTGAAGGTATTCAGGGAATCTTAAATGGGATGAATCACCGAACTAAAGGGCGTTCTAAAATGAATAACGCGACTTATGAACTTGAGAAATATTATGATTTATTCGAAAAAGAATTCACAATTTTCTTTGATGATTTAATAAAATTCAGTGAAGACAAACGTCTAGAAATCGAGAAACAATATAATTTATGAAGCACTTTCTTTCCTTTTGCATTGCAGCACTATGTCTTGTTAACTGTAAAAGCAATGTTGAATCTAAAGAGCAAAACTTACGAGGTGTTACTTCAAAAAATGCCATGGTAGTTAGTGCAAGAGAAGAGGCTTCTAAAATTGGTGTTGAAATTTTGAAACAAGGTGGTAATGCTTTTGATGCTATGATGGCTACCGAAATGGCACTTGCTGTAACTTATCCATATGCTGGGAATCTTGGTGGTGGTGGATTTTTAGTTTACAGACTGGCTGATGGTTCAAAAGGAGCGTTGGACTACAGAGAAAAAGCACCTTTAGCAGCAACAAAAAACATGTACTTAGATGATGATGAAAATATCATCCCAAATAAAAGTACGGTTGGTAGTATGGCTATTGGTATTCCTGGAACTATTGCTGGTGTTTTTGAAGCTCAAAAGCGATTTGGTAAACTAGAGCCTTCTATCATCTTAAAACCTGTAATAGAACTTGCTCAAAACGGTTATGTAATTACAGAAAAGCAAGAATTACGTATTGCTCATTACGATAGTTTAATCAGAGCCGTAAACGGAAAAGAAATTCTTTACAACAATAAGCTAAAGTCAGGCGACACCATAAAAAATAGTGCTTTAGCTGAAACCCTTCAACGTATTGCAGATAATGGTAGAGATGAGTTTTACAAAGGAAAGATTGCCGAAATTTTGGTTAAAAGACTCCAAGCTAGAGGAAGCATTATTACGATGGAAGATTTAGCTAAATATGAAGCCAAATGGCGAGATCCTATTTCATTTCAATATGATGATTTAACTATTACATCTATGTCACCTCCTTCTTCTGGTGGTGTTTGCCTCAACCAAATCATGACCATGGTAGAACCTTTTGACTTAAAAGAACTTGGTCATAATAGTGTAAAATATACTCAAGTTTTGGTAGAAGCTGAAAAACGTTCTTATGCAGATCGCAGTCATTATCTTGGAGATCCAGACTTTGTGGATATGCCAATTGATACCCTTACAAGCAAAAGGTACCTCTCAAAACGTATGGCAAATTTTTCGTTTGAAAAGCCAACTCCTGTGGATTCTATAGCACGTGGAAAAATTACAGGTTATGAAAGTGATCAAACGACCCACTACTCTATTGTTGATCAATTTGGAAATGCTATTGCGGTAACCACAACACTAAATGGAGGTTATGGTTCAAAAGTATATATTGATGAACTCGGCTTTTTTCTTAATAACGAAATGGACGATTTCAGTAGTAAACCAGGCGAACCAAATTACTACGGCCTTATTGGAGCAGAAGCGAATAGCATTGCTCCAGAAAAACGAATGTTAAGTGCTATGACACCAACTATAGTTGAAAAAAACGGTGAACTTTATATGTCCGTCGGAACACCTGGAGGTTCTACAATAATTACTTCTGTATTTCAAACTATCCTTAACGTTCATGAGTTTGAGATGACCATGCAGCAAGCTGTTGAAGCTCCACGTTTTCATAACCAATGGTTACCAGACGAAATCCGAATGGAACCCAACAGATTTAGCAGGTCCCTAATAAAAGAACTTCAGGAATTAGGATATACCATCAACGAAACCAAATCGCCTATTATTGGTATTGTAGATGGCATTTTGGTATTAGACAACGGCATGCTTGAAGGAGGTGCAGATCCAAGAGGAGATGATATTGCCGTAGGTTTTTAACACCCTTTTACAAAATTCAACAGTACTTCTTTGTATATTTAACTTCGCCAATCATCAAAAGACTTACCTCATTAAATCAACCACAATGAAAAATTTCACTGCCATTACGGCGTTATGCCTTTCGCTATTTTCTTTTTCTCAAGGCACACAATTACTAAGACAACCAACCCTTCACGGTGATGATGTTGTTTTCGTTTATGCAAACGACCTTTGGAAAGCTTCAACAAAAGGAGGAACAGCCGTACGTTTAACTAGCGATGATGGTTACGAATCTAGCCCTCACTTTTCTAATGATGGTAAACAAATTGCTTTTACTGCAGAATATGATGGTAATGTTGATGTGTTTGTAATGCCTGCTGAAGGTGGAGAACCTAAACGATTAACATACCACCCAAGTGGTGATTATGTACAGGGCTGGACTCCCGATGGTAAAGTACTTTTTCGATCTAATAGAGAAAGTCAACCAACAATGACCAATAAGTTTTTTACGGTTGCCACCAACGGAGGTTTACCAGAAGCCCTAGAAATACCAAGAGCTGCCTATGGTGAAATGTCCAAAGATGGAAAATACGTTGCCTACACTCCTATCACAGGCTGGGATGCAGAATGGAGGAACTATCGTGGTGGACAAGCTATGCCAATTTGGGTTGTAGATTTGAAAACGAAAGCACTTGTACGAACGTCTCAACCAACTAAAGAACGTCACTTAGATCCTGTTTGGTTAAATGGTTCAGTGTATTTCATGTCTGAACGTGATTTTACTATGAATATTTGGTCTTTCAACCCTTCAACAAAAGAAGAAAAGCAAATTACGTTTCATAAAAAGTTTGATGTCAAAAGTCTTGATGCTAGTGATGATAAAATCGTATACGAACAAGGAGGTTATTTGCATGTATACAATCCCTCAACAGAAAAAACTGAACAATTAAATATTGATGTAAAAGCAGATTTAAACTTCTACAGAACAAAATGGGAAGATGTGTCTGCCAGACAACTTTCTAATCCTAATCTTTCTCCAACAGGTAAGCGTGCCTTGTTTGAATATCGTGGGGAAATATTTACGGTACCAAAAGAAAACGGAAGCTGGATAAACATTACCAATTCGCCAGGTGTAGCTGACAGAAACCCTATTTGGTCTCCAAAAGGAGATAAAATTGCTTGGTTTTCTGATGAAAGTGGAGAATATCAATTAATGTTAGCAGATCAAAATGGTGAAAATGTTGAAACCATTAAGCTACCCAACCCTACATTTTATTTTCAACCTGATTGGTCACCAGACGGAAAATATATTGCTTACTCAGATACAGATTATAATATTTGGATATTGAATCTAGATACAAAAAAAACGAGTATCGTTGCCACAGACCGTTATGCACATCCAAACCGTACTATGAATCCTGTTTGGTCACCAGACAGTAAATGGATTGCATTCCCTAAACAATTAGAAAGTCACTTCAAAGCTATATTTGCTTGCAATGTAGATTCCAAAAAAACGATTCAGATTACAGATCCAATTGCCGATGCCATTACAACGGTTTGGGATGCTTCAGGAAAATACCTATATACTTTGGCTAGTACCAATTACGGTTTACAGTCAGGTTGGTTAGATATGAGTAATTACGATCCTGCAGCTAACTTAACACGTAGTCTTTATGCTGTAGTACTGAGCAAAAATGATAAAGCTCCTAACCTTCCAAAAAATGATATGGAAGACGTTAAAAAAGAGGAAGAAAATTCAAAAGACAAAGACAAAAAAGAAGAAGAGAAAAAAGATAATGGTATCACTGTAACCATAGATGAAGATGGCATTTTTGACCGTGCTGTGGCTTTAGACATGCCAGACAGAAACTATGTAGGCTTACTGAAAGGTCCAAAAAACAAAGTATTTGTTGCTGAAGCTATACCTAACGCAACAGGACTAAAAGTACACACCTATGATGTGGAAAAAAATGAAGCATCTGATTTTACAGATGGAGTATTTCAAATGGTAGCGTCCGAAGATAGAAACTCAATTTTACTATTTCAAAAAGGGAGCTGGGTGTTAACAGATGCTTCCGCACCACCAAAACCAGGAAAAGACAATTTAAAGCTCGATATAAAAGTAAAAATAGATCCTAAAGCTGAAGCGCATCAAATTTTCAAAGAAGGCTGGAGGTTTATGAGAGACTTCTTATATGTAGATAATGTGCACGGAGCACCTTGGGATGATATTTACAAATGGTATGCGCCTTGGATAGATCATGTGCGTCACCGAACCGACCTTAATTATGTTGTAGATATTATGAGTGGTGAAGTTGCCGTAGGACACTCGTATGTTTCTGGTGGTGATTTCCCTGATATTGATCGTGTGCCAGTTGGTCTTTTGGGCTGTGACCTAAAAGCGGAAAACGGTACATACAGAATTGCGAAAATTTATACAGGCGAACGCTGGAACCCTAATATTGTATCACCATTAGCACAACCAGGAATCAACGTTAAAGAAGGGGATTACATTCTTGAAATTAATGGTCAAAAATTGACATCTGAAACCAATCCATATAAATTACTAGAGCAAACCGCTTGGAGAGAAATAAACATTACTGTAAATAATAAACCTTCAGAAACGGATGCTAGAACTATTTTAGTTAAGCCTGTAAATAACGAGCGAGGCTTAAGAACTATCGACTGGATGGAAAGCAATCGCAGAAAAGTTGACGAATTATCTAATGGAAAGCTAGCCTATGTCTATGTTCCAAATACTGGTGGCCCTGGTTTTACAGCTTTCAACAGATACTATTTCTCGCAACAAGATAAGAAAGGTGTAATTATTGACGAAAGAAATAATGGTGGTGGTTCCGCAGCAGATTATATGATAGATGTGATGTCTCGTGAACTGCTTGGCTATTTTAATAGTAAGGCTAACGACAACAGACCTTGGACCACACCAATTGCTGGTATTTGGGGACCAAAAGTAATGCTTATAAACGAACGTGCTGGCTCTGGTGGTGACTTATTACCATACATGTTCAAGATGAAAAATATTGGCCCTTTAATAGGAACCAGAACTTGGGGAGGCTTAGTAGGTACCTGGGATACACCCTATTTTATTGATGGTGGACACATGGTGGCGCCACGTGGTGGATTCTATGATGTAGATGGTAATTGGGCTGTTGAAGGTGAAGGAGTTGCTCCAGATATTGAAGTTATACAAGACCCAAAGTTGACAACACAAGGCATCGATCCACAATTGGAGCGTGCTGTAAAGGAAGCTATGAAATTGTTAGAAAACAATGAATTTGAGTTGAAACCAGAACCAAAAGCACCTGTAAGATGGAAACGTCCTCAAGGCTATAAATCAGATAACTAAGAGTATCGCTTTAGTTTTGATATCACATCATGTAGAGATCATAAAATTTTAAAATAATAACCGCTTTATTAGTTGAAGTACTGTAAAGCTTAATCAACATAGCATTGGCAAAAAAAAGCATATTCAAAAAAGCATTAAAAATAATAGGAGGCATTATCATTTTCTTTACCCTACCGTCTCTCCTACTGTTTGGTTTTATGTACTTAAAATATGATGAAGATTTACCAACAGGGCAACAAGGAGCCAAAGCAGATGCACTTGCTACAAAAATGCTCGATGCCTTAAACGAAGACGCCTATTTGAATACAGATTATTTAGAGTGGACTTTCAAAGGGAGGCATCATTACAAATGGTATAAGCGTGACGGAAAATGTGAAGTCTATTGGGATGATTTCACAGTCATCTTAGACCTTAAGGACTATAGTCAATCTAAAGTATTTGTAGCGCAACAGGAATACAATGGTGTGGAACAACAAAAGTATATAGACAAAGCCATCAACTTTTTTAATAATGATTCCTTTTGGTTGGTTGCCCCTTATAAAGTGTTTGATAAAGGTGTTGAAAGACGCCTAGTCACTACAGACTCCAATGAGGAGGCACTCTTAGTGACTTATACTACTGGTGGATCAACACCTGGTGATTCTTATTTGTGGCACTTAGATAAGGATGGTAAACCCAAAAGCTTTCAGATGTGGGTAGACATCCTTCCTATTGACGGCCTTGAGGCCACATGGGAAAATTGGACAACTACAGACACAGGAGCACTACTCCCTACCTTTCACAAGTTCTTGATATTTGGATTAGAACTTGAGGATATCAAAGGAACAGAGCTATAAAAACTATTTAGATTTCTGGCCTACAAACTGCTGACTCTTCAGCTTAAATAACACATTGAAGCTTGTAAGACTTCCATAACTTCTGGTGATGTATTGCTGTAAGTCTATTTTTTCTTGCTCGTCAAGGTTATTGCTAGAGTTTATTTTCTGTTCCATTACTCTTAAGCGATCGCGCACCATAGTGATTTTATGAAAGAAAGTGTCAATAGGTAATTCTTTACTTTGTAGGTTAGGATCACCTGGTTCCATGATAATTTTTCCACCTTTCCATTTGTCGGCTATGGCAACTACCTCAGACACATCTGACCATTGCTTTAGTATTGCTTTTAGGCTGCGTTCTACTTCGTAAAAACTTACTGTATCGACATCATCTTCTGTGGCTTCTATAACCTCGTACTCACTATCAATATCTATGGTTTCTAATCCTTGATCTATAAAGGTTACCCAATAGTGTTTGGACGTTACGTTTGTTACCACACCTTTTCCGTATTCTGAATGTTCAATTCTAGAGCCTATTCCTAGTAATTTCATCGTTGTATATATGCTTTAATTTGTTTGTTTAATCTCTATTACAATTATAATAATTATTGCTTAGAATGTGGTCTATACAATGTTACTCTTTATTATTTCTTTGTGATGAGGAGCAATAGCCCTTCAAAATTATCTTGACTTCTCCTCTGTAGCCCCTTGGGTTTCCCTCGGCACAACGTCGGCTTAACCTCGGCTTAGCCTCGGCTAAGATCATTGGTTAATAGACGGTTTATAATAGCTAATGTGTTCGACTTATAAAAGCAAAAAAAAATCCCGTACAGCAAAACCATACGGGATATAAAACTTAATACAATAAAGTAGTTAGCAATAGCCTTTGACCAAAAGCCAAACACTAAATACCTACTACCCTACTGTTGCTATTTTCATGCAATGACCTTGGGCAAGTTCGTAAAGCTCACCGTTAACCATTTGATAAAACACAATAGCGGTTGCAGCATACAATGCTGTTGTTACAGGTATCGGTGCGTAAGCTGTAAGGTCTACTACAATGTCTGTAGCACTACCAACCATTCCGCCTATCTCAATAGCATCACTATATGTAATACTTCCTACACCATTTGGTGTATCTTCAACAGGCTCATAAGCATGAACAGCAGAAACCCATTCATAATTGCTTACATATCCAGCCGCTAAAGCCAACTTAAAATGCGTAGCTCCTTCGGGCTTTTTTACCGCATTGCTAGTATTAAAGTCTGGTATACTCCACGTGACTGTGTCACGGTTAGCATTGATAGCAGGTAAAGCTGAAGCTGCCATAAACTGACTATCAAACATTTTGGCTTTATTGAAATTAAAACCAACAAAAGGCTCACGGTTATCAACAAGGTTAATAGTTCGCTGACCACGTAGACCAGCACCATTATTAATAATTCTACGCATAACACCTGCAATTTTACCACTGATGTTAGGTTCGCTTACCAAACGTATAATATTAGGAAAGCACTCTCTGAACGCCTTACCACTTTGTGTGGCACCAGCAAATTCTTGATTGTTTTCTCGTGTACGTTGGTAAGCAGGGTCATTTCTCATACGGTTACGATTAACTTGACTTTTCTTTTTTACCAAGTTTTCACCGTTGCTTCTGTAGAACGTTAATCCGTCTAACGTTCCTTCTAATTGAATAAAGGAATTATTCTTTGCCATGTTTAATGGTTTTGTGACATGTATAGCTGGCATTTTGTAGCCATACCATGTCTGGTTAAGTTGTTCCAAACTCGTTTTGGGACAGTTAATAAATTAAGGGGATGATACAGTAGCTGATAACACTAGTTATTATCCTTAGCAATCGATCGTTTTGCTAAACCACTGTGCGTCAAACATATAAAATAATTTTTAATAGAAAAGTCGATCCAAAAGTCACATCATCACAAAAACCCCTTGTTTTCAGAGAATTACATAATTTGAAGTATTAATTATCTTACAATTTTAACAGATTCACTTTTCAACCCGAATCCCTGTTAAGAATATCATAAAAATGCCTTAACACTAAATTTATATGCAAATAACACTTTATTAACCAGTAAATTACACTTTACACAAGACTTAGAGGTAAATTTGTATGAGTCAACTTTATAAGTTTTAGAGTTAACAGGTTAGGTGTATTGGAAGTAGTTTTGGAAAAAACAATATCGTATTATGGCTTTTTTATCAAAAGAAAACAAACAATCCATTCTCATCTATTCTGAAAGCTCTAACGTAGGTAAAGCTTGTGAGACCCTCATAGCATCAATGGACACCCCAATACGGTGTATAGATATTGATAGTGAAACGCTATCGGATATGATATGGCTAGAGATTACCACGATGATGAATGTAGATTTAGGAGGGCTTTTAAACCCTGAGGTATCACCAGCATTACAACACCTAGGTACAGAACACAATACGGTAGGCGATTGGCTTAGGCTAATTAACCAAAAGCCTTATATACTACAATACCCTATTGCAATTGATGGTACTGTAGTAAAACAGATTAAGTCTGAAGAAGAGGTTTTACAATTCTATAATGGGCTTTTAGGTACAGCGCGAACAAAAATCAATAAAAAAGCGGTGTAACACCATGTGGTAGAGCGCGTAAAATAGATATAAATTTTAAAAACAATAACATATGATTGCTATAGGAACCACAGTAAAATGGGGTAGAAAAGAGTCCCCTGATGTTGGAATTGTCAAAGATTATTATAAATTTGTATCTAAGGAATATGCGCTTAAACACCAGAGAGCCATATTAATAGAAACGTTAAACCATAAACACGTATTAAAATTAGAATCACAAGTTGACCCATTACCCCCTAAGAACATTTTAGATTAATATATATAGACAACAACAACTAAGCAACAAATCGGTGTTAATCTTAAAAATGTATTACAATGGCAACACATGCAACAAGTCTTAACCAACAAGCAGTAAACGACAGAACTTTAAGAAAAGCGAAGTCAAAAGAAGAAAAAAAGAAACAATTTTATTTTATAACAGGCCTTGTCCTATTAGCAGGCTTCCTATACTTGGGAGCAAGTTTATTATATCACACCTACTTAAGTTTGTAACTACAGACTTAAAAGGCGTGATTTTTTTTAATACATTATTTTGGAAAAACTATTACGTATCATAGGTGCCGCTTGGGGTGCCAAGAAAATTGGCGGTGGCAAATGCGGCTGCATAGGCACTATTGTAGTGTTTTTTATCCTGTACTGGCTACTCGGCTATGTGTTTGAGATCTTTTAGGTGATCTCGATAAAACTTTACTTCTTTATTTATTAAACTATTATTTATTCGCGCTGTCACACTGAGCCTGTCAAAGTCCTTCTTTAATGTTCATTTTGTCTTGATACAAAACGAACCAAAAAATCAAAACGATTTATAGGAAGTTGCAAAGCACCATTCGCTAATAACTGCTTATATGGTATTAAAATAGGTGACTGTTCTTCAATCCTAGATTTGAGTTCCTAAGATTGATGTGTGCTCATTACTTCTTAAAATCGTTGGTTCCGACCGTGTCGGAATTAAATTTGAGCCATATTGCTTTTGATGATTTGTCATTCTGAATTTATTTCAGAATCTGTTACATGAATGAAAGTGAGATGCTGAATAAAGTTCAGCATGACAGTAGCAAGTTAAAGATTGCTTCGGTCGTGCCTCGCTCGCAATGACGATAAGCACGGAAGGCTTCTCGATACAATTTGCTCGAAACTCACAAATCACTCGAAGTAACGAAACCCTGTATACTAAACACCAACAACCAAACACCAAACACCAAACACTACATCACATTACCCTTAAAGTCTAACTGACGCCCTTCCTTAGCTGCTTTTTTATCCATATTAGAACCCACAACCATACCAATAGCCATGCCTATAGGTAAGCCAATACCTAAAAAGGCCATGTTACCCATGGTCGTACCAAAAACAACCCCTAACGGCAAACCAAAGGTAGACATGCCCAATACTGTCCAAAGCTTTTGATAATAGCCTTGGGGTACAAGCTTTAAATGTTTTTCTAAATATTTAAGGATACAGTTCTGTTTAGCCCAAACCGTTTTGTACAGCTTAGGATCTGTAGTAGCTTTAGCATTCAGTTCCTCAAGCTGAGTATTTATATAAGTTATGGCCGTATCTGGCAGGTCCCGTTGCACTAGTTCTTGTAACAAAGCTTTTAGTGTACTAAGCTTGTCCTTAAACTTAGGATTAGGGTTTTGCGCTGCTTGATGTGTAATCTCTATAAAGACCATAGTTATAATACTGTTCTTATAACTATAGGTAGCCTATTATGCTATTTTGTTACAGAGCGTTCTGTAAACATCACATAGGCTTTATATACATACTGATAGCCAGCGGCTAGATAAATAAAAATGCTAACTCTTCTTTAGAAAATCCTTTAGAGATTCTAGTCGTTGCGTTTTTTTGATCTGCTTTTGTAGCATCTGGTTGTGGTCTAGTCTTGGACTTTTGCCATCTGTTCTGAAAGAATTGTGGAAATTTCATAGTCTTGTTTTTTCGTTAATACTATAGTTACGAAATTCCTATCGGTTTGGATGCCTAATTGTGGTTTAATTTCACTTAAAATCAAAGATTTAGCATTGTGTTAACATTAAGGAGTGGTTAACCGGCATTGCGAGACACCATAACGTCATTACGAACACAGTGAAGCAATCTCAAATTAGCGACTGTCATGCTGAACTTGTTTCAGCATCTCATCTCACCTTACTGTCAGTCTGAGCTTGTCGAAGACGTATTTTATTTTCTATTTTTTTAATACAACAAGACTACGTTAAATCGTCTATTGTGGCAGATGGTGCATTGTTCTTTACTGATGTAATACCATTTTCCATAGCGCTGTTTGATGAGTATGTTTCACTTGTACCTATAACTTGCCCATTAGATGCTTTAAGGTTAAAGTAAGGGGCGCCAGATTTTGATACTAGGCGCTCATATTTACTATCGTCTGTAGCATTAGTTTTTACTGATTTGATACCGTTTTCACAACTGCTTTTAGCTTTATAACCTTCACTAGCTAAAATATTTTGCCCATTTGATGCTTTTAATCGGAAGCGGAATTCCCCTCTTTTGTCTGTGTACATTTCAAATTTTCCCATGCTGTTTATTATTTTATAAGATGTCCTAAGATAGTTATTTTTATTGGTAAATCATTGTACTTAAATGAGATGTCAACTTACTAAAGCAAATTCAGTATAGGATAGTTAGTACTACAAATAGTATACTAAGTTGTTTTGCTTGTTCTCGATACTGTCATGGCGAGCACACCATAAAGTCATTGAAAGTGTGGAAAAAAGAGTGTCAACCTGTTTTTTTATACACTATGAGATTCTGAAACTAGTTCAGAATGACAAGGCTAATGTCATTGCGAGTGAGGAACGAGCGTGGCAATCTTTCTGTTGTTTTAAAATTATTCCTTTGTCATTCTATGCTTAACACGGAATCTATTTTATTTATGTGATGTTGCTATGTTTTTTTTATCCCTTTCAGTTCCTTAATTTTATGGATGATTCACAGGGGTGCAGAGCTTTGGATTATGCTTGTGGCTGTTGTGAATTGCTTTCAGTTCCTTAATTTTATGGATGATTCACAGGTTCTCCACCGCTAGGAGCTTCACCATCGGTGTTGTGAATTGCTTTCAGTTCCTTAATTTTATGGATGATTCACAGGTGAATGTTGTGTTGAAGCTGCATAAACTCTGTTGTGAATTGCTTTCAGTTCCTTAATTTTATGGATGATTCACAGGAAAGGAAAACGGTTCCGTTATTCTGGTACGTTGTGAATTGCTTTCAGTTCCTTAATTTTATGGATGATTCACAGGGGTGCGAATAATAGTTTATAGCAACTGTTGGTTGTGAATTGCTTTCAGTTCCTTAATTTTATGGATGATTCACAGGAAAACCGAAATATCTAAAGATAGCATTAACGTTGTGAATTGCTTTCAGTTCCTTAATTTTATGGATGATTCACAGGACTCTAAATACAACACACCTCCTGAAACTCGTTGTGAATTGCTTTCAGTTCCTTAATTTTATGGATGATTCACAGGAAGCCGTTTCTTGCCAAAGGTCGATTATAGGTTGTGAATTGCTTTCAGTTCCTTAATTTTATGGATGATTCACAGGAACTGGCACTTCAAACTGTACGCCATTCATGTTGTGAATTGCTTTCAGTTCCTTAATTTTATGGATGATTCACAGGTTTGTAGATGAATTTAGACACGATGTAATGGTTGTGAATTGCTTTCAGTTCCTTAATTTTATGGATGATTCACAGGGATCATTAAAAAAGCATTGTCAAAGATTGGGTTGTGAATTGCTTTCAGTTCCTTAATTTTATGGATGATTCACAGGCATTACAACAATGCGGATTTGTAAGTTTCAGTTGTGAATTGCTTTCAGTTCCTTAATTTTATGGATGATTCACAGGCCGTAAAGTGGGTATGTCAAAAAGGACACAGTTGTGAATTGCTTTCAGTTCCTTAATTTTATGGATGATTCACAGGTATCATAGAGAGCAGGTAATCATATATTAGGTTGTGAATTGCTTTCAGTTCCTTAATTTTATGGATGATTCACAGGCGAAAACCTCGTAGTTAACTTTGAGCTGTCGTTGTGAATTGCTTTCAGTTCCTTAATTTTATGGATGATTCACAGGATAAGCATAGTCACCATCTGCTATGTCTGGGTTGTGAATTGCTTTCAGTTCCTTAATTTTATGGATGATTCACAGGTCTTTTAAATTCACCAATAACACCAAGCGGGTTGTGAATTGCTTTCAGTTCCTTAATTTTATGGATGATTCACAGGTGTTAGACGTAGCCCAAAGACTTGTATACAGTTGTGAATTGCTTTCAGTTCCTTAATTTTATGGATGATTCACAGGCTTTTTTTGGTTAGCTTCTTCACCCCACCAGTTGTGAATTGCTTTCAGTTCCTTAATTTTATGGATGATTCACAGGTTTAAACAGAAGGTTTATGTACCTAAGTCGTTGTGAATTGCTTTCAGTTCCTTAATTTTATGGATGATTCACAGGCAATGGTTATTTGGTTAATGCTGAAAACTAGTTGTGAATTGCTTTCAGTTCCTTAATTTTATGGATGATTCACAGGCGAAGGTAGTTTCGGACGAAAAGAACTAACGTTGTGAATTGCTTTCAGTTCCTTAATTTTATGGATGATTCACAGGATCTACCATCAACTGAACCTTTAAACAACAGTTGTGAATTGCTTTCAGTTCCTTAATTTTATGGATGATTCACAGGCGCAACATGTACTACTTGTGATGGTAAAGGGTTGTGAATTGCTTTCAGTTCCTTAATTTTATGGATGATTCACAGGAACCTTAGCAAATGGATTGCTTGTTACATAGTTGTGAATTGCTTTCAGTTCCTTAATTTTATGGATGATTCACAGGTTTGTTGTTCTTCATCGTCTGAAACATAAGGTTGTGAATTGCTTTCAGTTCCTTAATTTTATGGATGATTCACAGGTGCTTTAGTTCTGTCTAATTCTTTTTTTTGTTGTGAATTGCTTTCAGTTCCTTAATTTTATGGATGATTCACAGGATCTTGTTCTATAACAAAACTAGAACCATCGTTGTGAATTGCTTTCAGTTCCTTAATTTTATGGATGATTCACAGGAAAGGGTTATCTAAGAAAGTAGTTCTTAAGTTGTGAATTGCTTTCAGTTCCTTAATTTTATGGATGATTCACAGGATGATCTTCACCTGATGGTACGTTAGCTTGTTGTGAATTGCTTTCAGTTCCTTAATTTTATGGATGATTCACAGGATACTTTCTATAAAAAGCTGGTATCCTGTTTTTTACGAAGCTTATAGAAATTAGCAAAAACACCCCTAAAGTCCCCTCGAGGGGACAGTCACTCGTTTAAAACAATTCTAATTGTTGGCTTGGGGGTTCTAAATCGGCTTCATTTTGGCCATGAAATAGTTCCATCATCCCAAACTGTTTGTCGGTTATTTGCATTATACAGACCTTGCCCTTTTTAGGAAGAGCGTTCTTAGTGCGCTTAATGTGTACTGCTGCATTTTCTCTACTAGGGCAAAACCTTGTGTAGATGCTAAATTGAAACATTCCAAACCCATCATTGAGCAAATTTTTGCGAAAACGTGTAGCTGTCTTACGTTCTGTAATGGTCTCGGTAGGCAAATCAAAAAACACCAATACCCACATACATCTATATTGGTTGAGTCGGGTTAAATAAGAATCCATAATTGATATTCATATTAATTGGCAAAAGTTTCTAGAGACGATTTAAGTTCTGGATATAGTATTTTTCTACGACTCCCCTCAAAACATTCGTAAAGGCTCGCTGTGGTACGGCTCATGGCATTCATTAATGGACTTTGCTTACCATCTATGACCACATCCATAGCTGGGATCATCAACAAATCAGACTTTATATTGGTATTAAGACCCTCTAAATTACACCCTGTTTCTACAATATCGTAAACCAAAACATCTACAAAGGGCCTATAAGGCTCCATAACATCATCTGCCAAACAAAACGCATTATATTTATTATGGTGAAAAATACCAACCGATGGCAGCAAGCCACTACTCACCAATGCCCTTGCCGTAACCGCACGTAAAATGGCATAGCCATAATTGAGCAGGTTATTGGGTGGTACACCTTTTTGGTTACGACTAAACCCATCAATATCAAATAAATTCTGAAAATAATATGCAGCAGCTAAGGCTTCTTGATTGTTCCAATCCCCTGTTTTAACATCTTTAGCATAGCGCTTTAAACGCAGCGCATTTTTCCCTCGTGCCAAAAAATGTTGAGCTTGGTTATCTATCTTGGCCGTAACAGTTTGTTGCCACAGATTCTTTTTTAAAGGTACGCTAGCATTAAGCTGATGACGCATACGTTCGGTCTGCTCACTATGTCCCACTAAAGGCTGCAAAAAACCACAAGGCAAATGCTGCTTATCGCAAGTAATAACGGCTGTTTTATTTTGTACCAACTTCATAAGCAACCCATTGGTAATGGTAATTTGTGGATCTTCCAATACCACATAACCCAAATCTTCAATAGGTAGGATCACCTCTTTTTTATCCGCTTCAGGAAAATTAACCACCAATTGTTCATTTTTGGTACTGAGATAGGCGGGATTGCCGAAAAAGAGGGTGCGTTTTATCATTTACTAAGCCAAATTAAATTACCTAATATCGAAACCTCAAAATCATAATTTTCATAAAGAAAGTTCCAATTATTATTTGAGATTTTTAAAAAAGATGGAATTATGTTTTCTGGAAATGATGAATATTCTGTTTGATAATTATTAATCATCTTTTTTACTTGCTCTTTTATCAACTTGTCAGAAACACTCTCGATCTTATTTAACCTATCGTTAAAATTGTATTTTCGTTTTTCAAAATCTTTCTTTCTATCAGCTAAATTCGTTATAGTGGTGTTTTCCAGTATTTTAGATATGCCCATTTTCACCTCTTCACTTGTTAATATTTTGTGTTTTTGTTCATTAACATTTTTTCTTACATCTGTTATAGCTTGAGCCTCTAAATGATATTGAAGCATAATCCTTTTTCCATCATTTGCAAATTGGGTTATACGATAGAGTCTGTTCTTTTGAAACTCCACATCTTCCCTTTGTTCATACTCACTGTCGTCATTCAACATCAAAACCTTTTGTCCAACTTTTAATAATTTAGTGTCTTGGTAACCACTTAAATTTGGATGAAACATTTCCATATACAACTCTGGTGAGAACTTTTTATGCGCCATAAACACCTTGGAAACCTCAAAAGAAGCCACCGGAATCATTTTACGCTCAATCTTATCATTTATGTTTTTTTGAAGCATTACAGCATAAGGAATTGAACCTGCTGCTGAATAATAATAGTTCTTATGCTCATGTTCCGAACGGTAATTGACACGTTGCTTTACAACTTGCCCTGCTTTTGATTTTACCCTAACATGTCTTATTTTATTACCTTGAGGGTCTGTTGCTTGACTTTTTTGAGTTCTTATTATTTCCCTAATGACAGGGTCTATAATATCATCCACTTTAGACAGCACATCTTTTAATGGTTTACGTTCGGTAAACATAAATTCATCTTCACCTGTTTTGTATTTCCAATCTCCGTTTTCACGTATTGGTTGACCGTCGGGATAACGTTCTACATCTCTTATCTTCCCTATAAATGTTTGTTTGTACAAAGTACTTCTAACAGTATCACCTTGTGATTTTTTTATGATTCTTTCCCCTTTTTCATCTGTCACAAAATTTTCACATTTGTCTTTCACATACTGTAATTTGCCACGCTTTCTTACATTTTTTATAGTCTGTTGCAAGATTTTATCTTTTTCATAATTAACAATAAGTATCTGGTTTTCAATGCTATTTATTAATTTTTGCGAGTTAAATGAATCGAAAGGTTTAGTGGTAAATTGCTTACCTTCTCTTTCTTCCATCTTATACATCTTATCCAACAAGGCATCCCTTCGGCTACTGTTAACTGGTATGAGTGTAAGCACAGCAGCATCAATAGCATGGTGTGTATGCTTATTCCTGCTTTTTATCTTATCGGTTTCCTGAAAACCATATATTTTTCTAAACTGAGCAGTTACCTCCCCTTTTTGTACCGCTACTTTTTTAAAATATGTCTTTAAAAACTCTCGTGCATACTTACTTACCATTTGCGTATCTACCAATTGTCTTCTTGCCCAACTATCTTTTACCTCATCAGTTGTAAATCGCTCTACTTTATTCTTCCAGTACTCATAATGCATCCTGTAGTAATGCTTTTCTTGGATACGCTTGCTCTTTTTGGCCTCATCTTCGTTTCCAGTGGACTTTAGCCTGCTTTCGAATAAGGACTTGTAATTATCCCTAGTTTTTTCCCATTCCCTTAAGCGTGGTTTTATGGCAGTACCTTTACCCGCTACATCTTCTTCATAATTTTCGCAAAAGAAAGGCATTAATTTTCCTTTATCGTCCCTATTGTATTTAGCATAGCAAACTGTAAGGTTTGCCATTGTGTTATCTGGTAATAGACTTCTTGGAATAGTATGCTCCACATCAATATCACTTGAAAACAATTGAGCAATGGAAATCATTTTTCCAGTGTACATACATTGTCCTTTTTGCTCCATCCATAATTCATATCGTCTAATAGCTTTTTTTTCGCTTAAAATCTCACTGTTTCTCTTGTTGACAATTTTCTTTCCTGATTCATCAAAAGTCTCTTCAAAGGATTGTTCACACCACAATTCAAAATCACGAATACGCTCTTCAACATTAAATGATTTGTTTTCCTTAGTCTTAAACTCTTCAAGGAAAGCTCTGATTTTTTCCCGTTTTTTTCGTCGTTCATTTTGATAACGTTCAATAGCTGCTCTCTTATTGTTATCATTCAGTTCTCTTGCCACTTCAACCACCACTTCAGTATCTTCATCTATTTCCCCTTCTAGAATAAGCTCATTAACCAAACGTCTTAAAATGCTCATGGATTTATTGAACATTGGGTTTTTTATACTGTCTATCAATGGTATAGGTAGTATGTCTTTGCCTGTATTTTTGTCGGTTACTTTAGTACCATATATATTTTTTCTGTTGGAATGGTGGTATAATTCTCCGTTTAAGTTTATACCATGTTTTGATAGTGCTTCACTGAACAAACTAGTCAATGTAGACACTTCTCGATATGCCCTTTTAGAATCGAAGAAAAATTCTTGGTATTCCTTCCCTACTTCATTGATAATGGTCTCTTTATCTTCTCTTCTATCCCAAGAATTTTTACCGAAATAACCCATACAAGCATTAATTATGTCCCTTTTATCTTCCTCGGTGAGTAGGTACTCAAAATCTTTCCATGCTCTTACTGGTTCTCCAGTTTCCCTCCAGTCTTCCACCTCTCCTTTATAAGCATCAATTAAATTATTGGTAATTCCAACAATCATTTTATGCCAGTTATATAACTCACGGCTGCTTTTAGCCAGTTTTAGGATGGTTCCTTTTTGATATTCCCATTCATTCTCCATTAATTCCGGAAACTTAGCCAACATAACCGCGTCATTATACAAATAACCTTGCTTTAAAAACGGAATGATTTTCTTCAGTGCCTTTAAGCTTAGGTCGCCATAACCTACAGTTAGCTTATTTTTTAGAATAACTAATGGCGATAAAGACACTTCTTTCTTATTGCGCTTAACAGTAACATTCTCAATGTTAAGTTTCTCAATTGCAAAACTTTCTAGGTATTCTTCGTCAAAATCAAAAACGGCATGCCAAATATCCAAAATGGAATAACCTTTTATAATTTTTGGTGCATTGCCCATATGGTAATTCTCAATATTCATTAGAGAGTCATATACCAACTCTCCTAATATTTTGATTATCCCATTACAAAAAGGCATACCCGAAACACTTGTTTCGTACTTTCCTGTTTTTTTGCTTAAAGGGTAATTGTATTTTGTTTTTTGCTTAAGTTTTTTGTCTAAATACCTTCTTATATCTTCAAACTTAAAATTGTCCTTTTTTATAAAAACATCATTAAAAAGCAATTCCCTTAAATCTTGAGGCAAGCTTTGTTTTTCATCATCTTTATCATAATACTTTATGGTATTTATGAATTGCCAAGCTCTTGAAATCTCAAAAATTGGATGAGAGACAGGACATCTTAATTTTGAAGGTTCTAACGTACATTTTCCAATGGCTCCTTTCTGGGAACGTAAAGGACGTTGCCAAATAATGGATTTCCACAGGCTCAGTACAAATTGGTCGTGATAGCCATATTTGCCATCTCTGGAAACATTATACCCTTGTGCTTTACAAATTAATTCAAGTTCGTTTTGGTATTCCTCTCTGTAAGGATATTCATTTCGTGCTCTAATACCTTTGTCTAAAAATTCGTTTTTTAAGGCTTCAGCAATGGTTCGGTTATTATCAAGTGCTTTTTGAAACCCACTTTCACCTCTTCTTTTAATTTGAGTTTCGGTCTCTTTATCAGATTCCCCAATGTCCTTATACCCTCTTCTTTGGACGAGATGGTATAAAACCCTTCCAAATTCATGCTTGGTTAATGGCTCGTCTAGTGCCTTTACTCTCAATTCGTATGGATTTTTATACTTTTTGCCTCCTTGGTAAGAAAAATCACATGACAACCAGCTTAAAAATTTTTCATTTTCAGGAAACATTCTTACCTGCCCTTTCTTATACTTGCTCCAAGATTCTAACTGTAAAATATTTAAAGGCACATATTCACTATTTTTACATAGAATTTCAAGTAACTTCCATTTCCTGTATTTTCTAGCCCTAATAAGATTTCGTTTAGAGCGTGCTTCTCTTCTATCTCTCGTAGGCGAGCTATACCCACCTTGCCCCTTAACCATTCCTGAGGGAAATGTTATCACTCCTTTTTTAGAAATTTCTTCCCCATCTCTAATTGCCCAACCTAATGAAGAGCTTCCTAAATCTAAACCCAATTTTGCCATATTATATTTTTTTCTTAATTTAGTGTCACTGAAAGACAATTCACAACAAGGCTTAAAAGCCACAGAAAATTCTAAACGACTGCCTAGGTAGTCGTTACTTTTTTTAAAAGTATCCCATCATTTCATTTTTATTTTACGGTTTACCATAAAAGCAATTCACAATAAGGATTATTCCGTTGTGAAAACATTTAAAGCGGCATTTGTATAACAAGTGTCGTTTTTTTTATCACATCGCTAAATTTTAAGTGCTTAGGTATACTCTAAGAGACATGTTTATTTTCGGGAACATATCATAAAAGTCACTCTACTTTTATAGAAAAGTAGCACCAATAAATTTAAACAAAGAATTAATTAGTTATGTAAAAAAGCTCCTCAGGCAAGAGTCGCTGTTAATTAATTAAGGGATTCTAAATATATAAAAAAGCCCTTGATTGTGCAAGGGCTAACGTTATACTTATTTGGTAGTCTTTTGAATAGAGAGCCTACACCAGCTTAAAATCTAGCAACAACTCGCCTTCTATAGCGGCTTGTAGGTGATCGCCTTTTTCCACCAAACCTGTACCACTTGCTGGTGTACCTGTAAAGATAAGATCTCCTGGTTCTAAGGTCATAAATGAAGAGACGTACGAAATGATTTCTGCAAAGGTATAAATCATAAGACTGGTGTTACCGATTTGCGTTTGCGCATTGTTGATTTTAAGATCAAAGTTGATATCCGCTAAGTTCTTAAACTCCGCGATAGGCTTAAATGCCGACATTGGTGAGGCACCATCAAAACCTTTGGCCAAAGCCCAAGGGCCTTTTTGTTCTCTACTAGCATTAAGGACGTCTTTTGCTGTGAAATCTATACCAACAGCAATCTCCGAAATGTAAGCATCGGCATCTTCTAAAGCAATGGCCTTACCTTGCTTGCCTATTTTGGCGACCAACTCTACCTCATAGGCCAGTTGATTGGTGATACCAGGAAACGGTATGTCTTGGTTGTTGGTGACTAAGCTAGATTCTGGCTTTGTAAATATGGTTTGCGCACCTGTTTTTAGAGCGTCTATTTCTGAAGCATCCGTTACGTAATTTTTGCCTATGCCTATTATTTTCATGAGGAATTATGGGTTAGTTTTTTAAGGCACTAAAGATAGATAATGTAAGATTCTGGTACAATGATTTTTTTTATTGTATTGTAGTTACTAACGAAGCAATCTAAAACAACTACTGTCATGCTGAACTTGTTTCAGCATCTTATTTTCATTCAAACAATAGATTCTGAAATAAATTCAGAATAACACTTCAAATAATAAAGAGAAAGTAGCTCAAACCCAATTCCGACACGGTCGGAACCAACGATTTTCAGAAGTAATGAGCTCCATCAATCTTAAGAATTCAAAGCTAGGACTGAAGAGCAATCACCAATTATACTACAACATAAGCAATTATTAGCGAATGGTGCTTTGCAACTTCCTATAAATCGTTTTGAAATCAAAGATTCACGAAATCAATAAAATAAATATATCTTGAGTAATTTTTGGTTCGTTTTGTATCAAGAACTGCGTAGCACATCATGAGTTCTTAAACAATGAATATGGACGAATACAAAATGAACATAAGAAACAAACTAAATTTAGATTCTGAAATAAATTCAGAATGACACTACAAATAATAAAGAGAAAGCAGCTCAAACCCAATTCCGACAGCGTCGGAACCCGCTGTCGTAAGTATATATAATCAAAATACGTTAAAAATAGCGGAAGCCTTGGACGCTATTTAGGATTTTGATTATGGTTTCAAAAGCACGACAGTGCTATTGAAAATACCTACCGACAGTAATAGACTTTTTGGTTCGTTTTTGGTCTTTCAATTGCGTAGCACATCATGAGTTCTTAAACAATGAATAT